>CAWBAG010000015.1:0-137953 GCA_963786705.1 uncultured Gammaproteobacteria bacterium | reverse complement strand
CCGAACCCGGAATGAGTTGACACACCGCCTTCGCAAGCGGCGTCGCACCGTTGGTTGAGATGTAACGGCAAATCCCCCCTTTGCCGTTACGGGCCGGAGCAGCAGTGCTCCGGCCCATTTTCCCGGCCTGTAATCGAGGATCGCATGAATATCGTATTGCGGGTTTCAATTGCAGCAGCGCTGGGTCTTGCAGCGACGCTCGCCGGCGCCCAGGCGACGTCCACGACTCTGGAACAACGCCTGCAGCGGCTCGAAGCCGAGCAGACGGCGATGAAGCAGCAGCAGGGGGACCTCGAGCGACAACTGCGGGAGCGCGACGCCCGCATCAGTGAACTCGAGCGAAAGCTGCAGGCGCAGGGGTCGACGACGGTTTCAGCCCCAGCAGTCATCGCAGGGGCCCCCGCCGATCAAGACTCGACCGCACCCGTTGTCGCTCCACCCGCACCGACGGCCGGCGGCCCTGGCACGGTGCCGCTCGAGACTCTGGGCGAGGTGCCGGACAAGACGGCGTTCTCGCCCACCGTCGAAACCTGGGGCGTTTACGACCCGGGCACCGGATTCGTCGTCGGACGCAGCGGCTTCGGTGAACTCGACATCAGCGCCTACGCGATGGCGCGCTACATGGACCAACACGATTCCGACGGCGTCTTCAGGGACCATCTCGGCAACGAACGCGTGGTCGACGCGCGCAACGACATCTTCTCGCACCGGATCATGGTGTTCCTGAAGGGCTGGATGGGCAGCGAGAAGCTCATCTACAACATCACGCTCTGGACGGTGAACGCAACGGACCAGGACGCGATCTTCGCCAACCTCGGCTACCAGTTCAGCAAGAAGTTCAGCGTGTATGCGGGACTGACCGGCAACCCGGGATCGAGGTCGCTGAACGGGTCGCATCCGTACTGGCTGGGCCACGACCGCGTCATGGCCGACGAGTTCTTCCGGCCGTATTTTGGTTCCGGTATCTATGTCTCCGGCGAAGCGTTGCCGGGACTCTGGTACACCGCCGTGGTTTCGAACAACAACAGCGCACTCGGCGTGAAGGCGAGCCAGCTCGACCGCAAGTTCAGCTACGGCGGCACCCTCTGGTGGACGCCGACGACGCACGAGTTCGGTCCGCGGGGCGGGTACGGCGACTGGGAGTGGCACGAGGAGGTCGCGACGCGCTTCGGCATCTCGGCGTTCACGAGCCCCGAGGAAAGCTTCCGCGACTCGGGCAACAGCGCGCAGAACACGACGCTGCGCCTCGCCGACAGCGTGAACCTCTTCGAAACCGGCGCACTCGCACCGGGCGTCACGATCGATACGGCGGACTACCGCGTGCTTGCGCTGGATGCGGGCGTGAAGTACCGCGGTATCTTCCTGCAGGCCGAGTACTACGAGCGCTGGCTCGACAATTTCGTCGCCGACGGCGCGCTGCCGGTCCGCGACATCAAGGACACGGGCTTCTATGCGCAGGCGTCCTTCTTCCCGATCAAGCAGAAGCTCGAGCTGTACGGGATCACGTCGCAGATCTACGGCGACGAAGACGCCGGGTTCGGCGACAGCTCCGAATACGGCGTCGGCGTGAACTATTACCCGTTCCCGACGCGCAACCACCGACTCAACATGCAACTGCTGGACGTCAACAGGTCGCCCGTCAGCAGCACGTTTGGCTACTACACCGGCGGCCAGGACGGGTGGACGCTCGCGTCATCGTTCTCGGTGTTCTTCTGAGACGGAATTGGTCCAGCCGGAAAGTCACTGACGTCGAAGGCTGGTCGAGTGGAGAATCTGCAATGCGAAATCAGCGCAAATTCCGGCGCCGCGCCCTTATGCTCGCGGCCGCGGCTGCGTTCGCGTCCTACTTCGCCGGACCCGCGGTCGCGACGCCCGATGCGAAGGCGGCCGACGGTTACCTTTTCAATGACTCGCATTTTCACCTGACCAACTACGTGCAGAAAGGCACGGACATGGGCAAGTACGTGGACGAGATCATGGGCGACAAGGTCGGTCGCTCGACGGTGTTCGGCATCCCGCTGCAGCAGACCTGGTCGTTCCACAACTCGGGCAACTTCGCGCCGACGTACTACCTGCAGTCCGACGCGCCCCTGTACTACTACTCGTTCACTGACGCCTATATTGCGAACGCGTACTTGAAGCTGACGCCGGAGCAGCGCAGGCGTCTCGACCCGATGATCACGGGATTCAATCCGGCGGACATGTACGCCGTCGATCACATTCGGCGTGTGCTCGAGACGTACCCGGGCGTGTTCACGGGCATCGGCGAGTTCACGATCCACAAGGAGTTCGTTTCGTCGAAGGTTGCGGGCGAGATCGCCAGCCTGACCGACCCCGCGCTCGACCGCATTCTCGATTTCGCGGGCGGGGCAGGGCTCGTCGTCATCCTGCACAGCGACGTCGACATGCCATTCGCGAAGGCCGGAGCGGAACCGGTCTTCCTGAGCCAGATGAAGGACCTGCTGCGCCGGCACCCGCGGACCACGATCATCTGGGCGCACATCGGCCTTGGCCGTGTCGTGCATCCCGTGCAAGGCCAGGCTACGAGCGACACGGCGGAGCGCAATCCGACGCACACAGGTGTGGTCGAGGCGATTGCAGGCGATCCGACCCTGAACCACGTCTATTTCGATATTTCCTGGGACGAGGTGGCGAAGTACGCCGTGTCCTCGCCGGAAGCCATCCTGAAGACCGCGGCGATGCTGAACAAGTATCCGGACCGATTCCTGTTCGGCACGGATAACGTCGCTCCGGCCGACCAGGCGACCCAGCTGCGCGTCTACGACTTGTGGGATCCGATCTGGAAGCTGCTGACCCCGGAGGCGAGCCGAAAGGTTCGAATGGGCAACTACGAGCGCCTGTTTGACACGGCGCGCACGAGGGTACGGGCGTGGGAAGCGGCCAACGTGAAGTGACGCATTCATGGCAATGACCGCGAGAGCAAGAGGGCATGCATGATCGGTTCCGCCCTGCGCGACTATCCGCGCGAGTGGCTGCAGCCCGACGTGCTTGCGGGGCTCACGGCCGCCGCGGTCGTCGTGCCGAAGGCGCTGGCCTACGCGACGATCGCGGGCCTGCCCGTGCAGATAGGCCTCTACACGGCCCTCGTGCCGATGGTGATCTACGCGCTGCTCGGCACGTCGCGGCCGCTCAGCGTCAGCACGACGACGACCATTGCCATCCTGACGGCCTCCGCGCTGGCCCTCGCGGCGCCTGGCGGCGGGGTTGCCGAACTCACGGTCGCAGCCGCGACATTGTCGGTCATGGTCGGCGTGGTGCTGGTCCTGGCCAACGTGCTGCGGCTCGGCTTCGTTGCGAATTTCATTTCGGAACCCGTGCTCGCCGGGTTCAAGACCGGCATCGGCCTGGTGATCGTCGTGGACCAGGTGCCGAAGCTGCTCGGCATCCACATCGACAAGACTGGCTTCTTCCGCGACCTGCTGGCGATCGTCCAGCACCTGCCGCAGTCGTCGCTCGTCACGGTGCTGCTGTCGCTCGGCATCATCGTGTTCATCTTCGTCCTCGAGCGCTTCCTGCCGAAGGCGCCGGCGCCGTTGCTGGCCGTGGGCGCGGCTATCGTCGTTTCCGCGCTGCTCGGGCTGCAGTCTGCGGGCGTCGAGATGGTCGGCGAGGTGCCGCGCGGGTTGCCGTCATTCGTCGCGCCGCAACTCGAGATCGTCCGGCAGCTCTGGCCGGCAGCGGTCGGCATCGCGCTCATGAGCTTCACCGAGTCGATCGCCGCGGGTCGCGCATTCGCCGAGCCGCAGGAGCCGCGGCCGTTGCCCAACCGTGAACTGCTCGCGCTCGGGCTCGCGAACGCCGGCGGCGGCCTGTTCGGGGCCATGCCCGCCGGCGGCGGCACGTCGCAGACCGCCGTCAACCGCCGCGCAGGCGCAAAGACGCAACTGTCCGAACTCGTCACCGCTGCCGGCGCACTCGCGACCCTGCTGCTGCTCGCGCCGTTCATCGCGCTGATGCCCAAGGCGGCGCTCGCCGCGGTCGTCATCGTCTACTCGTTCGACCTGATCAAGCCGTCGGAATTCATGGAGATCCGGCGGGTGCGGACCACCGAGTTCCGCTGGGCGCTGATCGCGTTCGCCGGTGTCGTCGTGCTCGGCACGCTGCAGGGCATCGTGGTCGCCGTCATCGCTTCGCTGCTGTCGCTCGCGAGCCAGGCGTACAACCCGCCCCTATACGCGCTCGGGCGCAAGCGTGGCACGACCGTCTACCGGCCCGTCTCTGCGGCTCACCGCGATGACGAGCAGTGGCCAGGGCTCCTGATGCTGCGCATGGAGGGCCGCCTGTTCTTCGCGAACGCGGAACGTGTCGCCGACCTCCTGTGGTCGCAGGTCGAGCAGTCCACGCCAAGGGTGCTGCTGCTCGATTGCAGGGCCATCTTCGACGTGGAGTACACCGCGCTCAAGGTCCTCGCCGAGGTGGACGAGAAGCTCCGGCAAGCCGGCTGCGAGCTGTGGTTGGCGGGGCTGAATCCAGCGGTCTTCGAAGTCGTCGAGCGGTCGAAGTTCGGGACCACGCTGGGGCGTGAGCGCATGTTCCTCAACATGCAGGCTGCGGTGGAAAGATTCGAGCAAAGGGGTGAGTCATGAAGAAGGCGGGCAAGGGCAAGGGCAAGGGCAAGGATGACACCAAGGTCAAAGCCAGGGACATTGCCAAAGGCAAGGAGGTGGCCGCTGCCGAAGGCGGCGAGAAACTGAAACGCAAGGATTACGACAAGGAACTCGCGAAGCTGCACGTCGAGCTCGTGAAACTCCAGCGCTGGGCTGTAGCGACAGGCGCCAAGGTCTGCATCATCTTCGAGGGCCGCGACGGGGCGGGCAAGGGCGGGACGATCAAGGCCATCACCGAGCGCGTGAGCCCCCGCGTGTTCCGCGTGATCGCATTGCCCGCGCCCACCGAGCGCGAGAAGAGCCAGATGTACGTGCAGCGCTACCTGCCGCACCTGCCGGCCGCCGGCGAGATCGTGATCTTCGACCGCAGCTGGTACAACCGCGCGGGCGTGGAGCGTGTAATGGGATTCTGCACGGAGGAGCAGGCGCAGAAGTTCCTCAAGGCCGTGCCGCTGGTCGAGCAGGCGATCGTGAGTTCGGGCATCGTCCTGGTCAAGTACTGGCTGGAAGTGACCCCGGAAGAGCAGACGCGTCGCCTCGAGGCGCGCATCGACGACGGTCGCAAGACCTGGAAGCTCACGGGCATGGACCTCAAGTCCTACAGTCGGTGGTACGACTACTCGCGCGCGCGCGACGAGATGTTCGCCGCCACGGATACCGGCTTCGCGCCCTGGTACGTGGCGCCGTCCGACGACAAGAAACGCGCGCGGCTCAACATCATCAGCCACCTGCTGGCCCGGATTCCGTACCGGGACGTGCCGCGGGAGAAGGTGAAGCTGCCGAAGCGGCAGAAGCCAGGCGGCTATCGCGATCCGAAGTACCCCTACAAGTTCGTGGAGCAGCGGTTCTGAGAGCCACGGCCATCGCGGAGCGGTCGCAGGACGTGGACAAGCACGTGGACTCGTCGCGCCCATGACCGGCGAGCGTTACGAACTGGCGCGCATCACGCTGTCGGTGTTGTTCATCGGCGGCCTGATCGCGGGCTCGCTGTGGATCCTTGCGCCATTCCTGGCGGCGTTCATCTGGGCGACCACGATCGTCGTGACGACCTGGCCGATCCTGCGCCGTGTGGAACGCGCGTTCGGGGGACGCCGCGCGCCCGCCGTGGCCGTCATGGCCCTCGGGCTACTCGCGGTCCTGATCGTGCCGCTCGGCGTCGCGATCGAGGCGGTCGTCGGCAACGCGGACGAGTTCGTCACGGTGCTCGAACGGCTGCCGGAGGCACGGTTGCCCGCCGCACCGGAGTGGCTGGGCAAGGTGCCGCTGGCAGGAGCTCGCGCCCTGGCGGCGTGGAACGACCTGGCCGACGAGGGCATCGCCGAGTTGATGGTGCAGGCACAGCCGTACTTTCGCGCCGCCGCGGCCTGGCTGGCGCAGCACGCCGGCGGCTTCGCGCTGCTGCTCGTGAACTTCCTGCTGATCGTGATTCTCGCGGCGGTCCTCTATGCCAGCGGCGAGGCCTGGGCGGCGTGGATACGGCGTTTCGCACGCAGGCTCGCCGCGGAGCGAGGCGATCGCATGATCGTGCTTGCGGGCCAGGCAATCCGCGGAGTGGCGCTTGGTGTCGTGGTCACGGCACTCGTGCAGTCGGCACTCGGTGGCATCGGGCTCGTGATCGCGGGCGTGCCGTTCGCTGCGATCCTGACCGCGATCATGTTCGCGTTGTGCATTGCACAACTGGGGCCGATCCTCATACTGTTGGCTGCCACCGCATGGGCGTATTACAGCCTCGGCGCCGGCTGGGGTACCTTCATGCTCGTCTGGGCGATCGTCGTCGGCCTGCTCGACAACGTGCTGCGGCCGGTGCTGATCCGCCGCGGCGCGGACCTGCCGCTGCTGCTGGTCTTCGCCGGCGTGATCGGCGGTCTCGTGGCGTTCGGCATCGTCGGCATATTCGTCGGCCCGGTGGTGCTGGCAGTGGCCTATACGCTGCTCGACGAGTGGGTGAGCCTGGACGCCGTGGCGGTCCGCGAGATCCCGTCGGGGCCTCCTGATGCAAACATTCGCGCGCCTGCCGTAAAGTCGGGCAGTGCCGGACCCACTTACTGACGTGAGGATCACACCGATGTCCGGAACCTCGAGACGGTGCGCAGCGACGTGGTCGCGCGCTGCTGCCCTGCTGGGCGCGTTGGTCGCGGCCCCCGCCGCGCGGGCGTCGTTCCTGTCCGGGGAGGTGCTCGACAAGGCCGCGAACGTGATCGCGCTCGTCGTGATCTTTCTCGTGCCCGTCGTCCTGATCGTGCTGTTCTGGATGGTGCACGTCCTGCCCGAGAAGATCGCGCACAAGCGCCACCACCCGCAGACGGAGGCGATCCAGGTGCTGTGCCTGCTGTCGCTGGTATTCGGCGGCATGCTCTGGCCGCTGGCGTGGCTGTGGGCGTACAGCAAGCCCGTGCTGTACAAGATGGCCTATGGCACGGACAAGATCGACGAGTACTACGACGAACTCGCCGCAAAGGGCGACGAGAGTGCCGAGCAACTGCGTCGCGACTTCGCACGCCTGCGGACGGACCTCGAGCAGCTGATAGCCAAGGGTGGGGCACCCGCGGAATTCGAGGCCGTTCGGGAACGGCTCGCAGCCATCGAGCCGCGGCTGGCAGGCAAGCCGGCGGGCAAGCCGGAGGAGGCGCACTGATGGAAGTCATCCTCCTCGGCATTTACAGTTTTTTCGTCTGGCTGATCTTCATCAAGTTCAAGTGGCTGCCCTGGAACACGACGAGCCAGGTCACGGTCGTCATCATCCCGATCGTCGGCATCGCGGCCATGATCCTGTTCCTCAACATATTCGCGCCGTCGTCGGCCGACGTGCGTGTCTACAAGTACACGATCCCGATCGTCTCGCAGGTGCGTGGCCGGGTGATCGAAGTGCCCGTCGAGGAAGGCAACCGGCTCGTGAAGAAGGGCGACGTGCTGTTCCGCGTCGACCCGACCCCCTACCAGCTCACGGTGAACAGCCTCAAGGCGCAGCTGGTCGGCGCCGAGGGCGGCAGTGAGCAGTTGCGCGAACAATTGAAATCCGCGGTCGGCAACACCGCCGCCCTGCGAACGCGCATCGACCTGGCCCGCAAGCGGGTGCAGCAGAACCAGGAACTCGCCGCCACAGGGGCAGGCAACAGGTTCGACCTCGAGCAGGCAGAGGCGAACCTTCGCGACCTCGAGGCTCAGCTCGGCACGAACATCGCGAACGAGGCGCAGGTCCGGGCACAACTCGCCGCGATCGTCGACGGCGACATCGCCTCGGTCGCCAAGATCAAGGCGGACCTGGCGAACGCCGAATGGGAGCTCGAGCAGACGACTGTGATCTCGCCTTGCGAGTGCTACGTGATCAACCTCGCGCTCAGGCCCGGAGCATTCGTCGCCGGCATGCCGTTCAACCCGGTCATGACGCTCGTCGAGGCCGAGGGCCAGGTCGTGGCGCTGTTCAACCAGAACGAACTGCACCAGGTCGCACCGGGCAACGCGGCCGAATTCACGCTCATGACCATGCCCGGGCGAGTCGTCAAGGCCACGGTGGATTCCGTGATCTGGGCGCAGGGCATGGGTCAGATGCAGCAGAGCGGCACGATCCCGATGACGGGTGTGCTGGCGGCGCCGCCGAACCGCTTCGCCGTCAAGTTCGACATTGCGGACGAGGACAAGGCGCTGCTGGTTGCCGCCGGCGCGGCTGGTCACGCGGCGATCTACACCGAGCACGGGAAGGCCATCCACATCCTGCGCATGGTCATCCTGCGGGTCGGCGCGTACACGGATTACCTGATCCTGAAGCTGCACTGAGCCATGGGCCTGCGCAACATATCGCTCGTGCTCGCGATGCTGGCCGCGCTACCGGGCTGTGCGATCAAGCCGGCGCCGAAGCCCGAGGATTATCGAGAAGCCGCATTGCCCGCGCTGGAGGTGCCCGAACGGTGGACGGCGGCCGACACGACGGATGCGCCTGTCGCCGGTGCGTGGCTGACGTCGTTCGGCGACGCGCGCCTCGATGCGCTCGTCACGGAGGCGATGGTTCACAACCCGGACCTGCGGGTCGCAGCAACGCGCGTGGAAATCGCTGCGGAGTACGCGGAGCTCGCGGACTCGACGCTCTGGCCGCAGGTCAACGTGCTGGCTCGAGGCGGCGGCGAGATGAGCGGCGACTCATCCGGGTTGCAGGGCGTCGGGCTCTTCGCGGACTGGGAGCTCGACCTCTGGGGTCGCGTGCGCTCGGCACGCTCAGCCAGCACGGCGAGTTATGAATCGACAGTCGCGGATGCCGAGTACGCGCGCCAGTCCGTGGCAGCACTCGTGGCCAAGTCGTACTTCCTCGCCGTCGAGGCCAGCGTGCAGCTGAGACTGGCCGAGAACACGGTCGCGGCCGCGGAACGACTCGTCGAACTCGCCGGCCAGCGGGAGCGCGTCGGGCTGGGAAACGCGTACGACACCACGCTTGCACGCGCCAACGCCGAAACGACCCGCGACAGCGTCGAACAGTTCAAGCTCGCACGCGAGCAGTCGCTGCGCGCGCTCGAGGCGCTCCTGGGCCGATATCCGGCGGCGGACGTCGACGTGACGGCCGAGCTCGCCCGTATGCCCGGGCCGGTGCCGGCCGGACTGCCGTCGGAACTGCTCGAGCGCAGGCCCGACGTCGTTGCCGCCGACCGGCGCGTTGCCGCCGCATTCCACGGCGTGCAGGAAGCCAAGGCGGCGCGGCTGCCGCGGATCTCGCTCACGGGGTCCGTCAACGACATTTCTAGCGAGCTGTTCGTGCTCAAGGAACGCGACAACCCGGTCTGGAGCGCCGGCGCCAGCCTGATGCTGCCGATCTTTACCGGCGGCGCATTGAAGACGCAGGTACGCATCCGCACCGCCGAGCAGAAGCTGGCCGTTGCCGACTACGGCCGCATCGGTGCCCGCGCGTTCGGCGAAGTCGAGGGCGCCCTGGCGGCCGAATTCGCGGCGCGTCGGCGCGAGGCAGTGTTGAGCCGGGCAGTCGCGGAAAACCAGAAAGGCGTCGAACTGGCGCTGGTTCGGTATCGGGTCGGCTCGAGCGACTTGCGGACGGTCCAGCAGCAGCAGATCGCCGTCTATGGCTCGCAGTCCGCGCTGGTGCGCGTCCAGACCGATCAGCTGGTCCAGCGTGTCAACCTGTATCTCGCACTGGGTGGAGGCTTCGACGCGGCGTCGTCCCCGACGCCGGTCGCCGCAGCGGAGGACTGATCGATGACGTGGTTGCAAGGGATCCTGCAGGCGCATCCGGAGATCGCGTTCTTCCTGGTGCTTGGCCTCGGCTACCTGCTCGGCAAGATCTCGCTCGGCAGCTTCAAGCTCGGCGCCGTCACCGGCACGTTGCTGGCGGGCGTCGTCGTCGGCCAGCTGGGCGTCACGTTGCCCAACGAGGTCAAGCAGTGCTTCTTCCTGCTGTTCCTGTTCGCGATCGGATTCCGGACCGGCCCGCAGTTCTTCCGCGGCCTGAAGAGCGACGGCCTCGCGCATGCGGCACTGGCCGCGATCATCGCCACGACGGGCCTCGTGGTCGCCTGGGTCGTGGCCGGAGCGTTCGACTATGACGCTGGCACTGCCGCCGGCCTCGTGGCGGGCGCCCTCACCGAGTCGGCGACCATCGGGACGGCGATGGACGCGATCTCGCGTCTCGACCTGGCCGAGGCCGAGCGCACGGCACTCAGCAACCACATTCCCGTCGCTTTCGCAGTCACGTATCTCGTCGGCGTGATCGGCGCCGCGTGGGTGCTTTCGCAGCTTGCGCCGAAGCTCCTCCGCGTCGACCTTGCGGAGGAATGCCGCAAGCTCGAGGAACAGATGCAGGGCGGTGCGATCAATACCGCGTCCGCACGCCGCGAGTTCGAATTGCGCGCCTACAACCTGGGTGCCGGGTCGCCGTGGGCAGGACGCAGCGTGGCCGATTTCGAGCGGGCGGGAAGCGGGTCGCGCGTCTTCATCGAGCGCATACGCAGCCGCGGACAGGTCGTCGAAGGCGACCAGCAACACGTGCTGCGGGCGGGCGACACGATCGCCGTCTCCGGGCACCGGACCACGCTCGTCGAAGTGCTGGAGGCTCCGGGCAGCGGACTCCTGGAAATCGACGACCGCGACCTCCTCGACATGACCGCCGACATCGTGGACGTGGTCGTGACCAACAAGGATTACGACGGCCGCACGCTCGCGGAGCTCGGGACCGGGCAGGCGGCACGCGGCGTGTTCCTGCGGCGCATCACGCGTGCAGGGACAGCCGCTCGGCGCGATGCCCGACACGCGACTGCAGCGCGGCGACGTGCTGACGCTCGTGGGTACGCGTCGCGAACGTCGCGCGTGCCGCGGAAGTCATCGGCGTGACCGACCGTGCAACGGACGCGACGGACATGCTCGTCGGTCGCCACGGCCATCGTCGCCGGCGCGCTGATCGGCCTGCCCGCGGTGCACATCGGCGGCGTGGAGATCGGGCTCAGCCTGCCGGTGGGCGTGCTGCTCGGCGGGCTCGTGTGCGGCTGGCTGCGATCCGTGCGCCCGCGCTGGTTCGGGCGCATGCCCGGCCCGACGCTCTGGGTCTTCGAGTCCATCGGCCTGACCGGCTTCGTGGCCGTCGTCGGGCTCAATGCCGGACCGGACTTCGTGCGCGGCGTGCAGGACGAGCGGCCTGAGCCTGGTGCTCGCGGGCGCACTGACGGTCACCATTTCGCTGCTGGTCGGCGTGCTGATCGGCCGCTGGGTCTTCAAGATGCATCCGGGCGTGCTGCTCGGCGTGTGCGCCGGCGCCTGCACGGCCACGCCGGCGCTGGCGGCCGTGCAGGAGGCCGCACGCAGTTCGATACCGTCGATGGGTTACGGGGTCGCCTACGCCGTGGGCAACGTGCTGCTGGCCATCTGGGGCACCGTGATCGTCGCGTTGGTGGCCTGAGCGAGCGCGTCTGCGCCCGGAGGTGACGAATGGGAATCTGGACATGGATGGTCGAGACGCTGCAGGTCGTATCCCGAACTCGCGATCTTCCTGGCGCTCGCGGTGGGCTTCCTCGATCGGGCCGATGAAGCTCGCCGGTTTCAGCCTCGGCAGCGTCACCGCGACGCTGCTTGCCGCCGTCGCGATCGGCCAGTTCGGCATCGAGGTCCCCGGACCGATCAAGTCGGCGTTTTTCCTGATGTTCCTGTTCGCCGTCGGGTACGGCGTCGGGCCGCAGTTCTTCCGCGGCCTTGGCAAGGACGGTCCCAAGCAGATCCTGTTCTCGGTGATCGTGCTGGCGCTGTGCCTGCTGGTTCCGCTCGTGTGCGCGAAGCTGGCCGGGCTCGACCTGGGGTACGCGGTCGGCCTGTATGCCGGCTCGCAGACGATCTCCGCCTCGATCGGCGTCGCGTCGGACCAGATCAACCGGCTCGGCCTGCCTGCGGCGCAGGTCAAGACGTACCTCGACGCGATGCCGATCGGCTACGCCGTGACGTACATCTTCGGCACGATCGGCTCGGCGATCGTGCTGGCGCAGATCGGCCCGAAGCTGATCGGCGTGGACCTGCCCGCGGCCTGTGCCGAGTACGAGAAGATGATGGGCGGCGGCCAGGTCGGGCAGGACCCCGGCGTGTTCTCCGCCTACCGTCACATCGAGCTGCGCGCCTACCGCATTGGGGCAGCGAGCGGCCTCACCGGCAAGCCGGTGCGTGAGCTTTTTCCGGGGTTGCGCATCTTCGTCGAGCGCATCCGCCGGGGCGACCGGCTCATCGACGCGGATGCCGACAGCGTCCTCGAGCCGGGCGACGTCGTGTCGATCTCGGGGCCGCGCGACGCCCTGGTGGAGAAGGTGGAAGCCGTCGTGCCGGAGGTTGAAGACAAGGGCCTGCTCGACATGCCGGTCACGTTGGTCGACGTCTTCGTGCGCAGCAAGGCGGTAAACGGCAAGACGCTGCGTGAGATCGCCGACCTGCCTGCGACTCGCGGCATCTACCTGCGCAAGATCACGCGCAACCTGGTCGAGATTCCGATCCTGCCCGAGACCGAAATCCTGCGCGGCGACATCCTCACGATCGGCGGCAGCACTCGCCACGTGGACGCCGCCGTCGCGGCACTCGGCCACGCGGACCGGCCGGTCGAGTCGACCGATCTTGCGGTCGTGTCGGCCGGCATCGTGATCGGCGGTCTGATCGGCGCGCTGGCCTACGTCTGGAACGGCATCCCGATCAGCCTGTCGACCTCGGGCGGCGCGTTGCTCGCGGGACTGGTGCTCGGCTACCTGCGCACGATCCACCCGACGTTCGGCAACATCCCGGGCCCGGCGCTCTGGCTCATGAACACGCTGGGCCTCAACGTGTTCATTGCAATCGTCGGCATCAGCGCGGGACCGGGATTCGTCTCCGGGCTGCAGCAGGTCGGCGTGAGCCTGTTCCTGTGGGGCGTGGTCGCAACGACGATTCCGCTCGTCGTGGCGGTGCTGCTCGGCCACTACGTCTTCAAGTTCCACCCCGCGATCCTGTTCGGCGTCTGCGCCGGCGTCCGCACGACGACGGCCGCGCTCGGCATGATCCAGGAGGCGGCGAAGAGCAAGGTGCCGGCGCTCGGCTACGGCATGCCCTACGCCATCGGCAACACGCTGCTGACCATCTTCGGCATGGTGATCGTGCTGATGCTGGCCGGCGGATCCTGAGTAACGGCGGCTGCGGCCCCAGGGAGAAAATCATGGATGTACTCAAGCTACGCGAATACGAGGTCCTCAGCCCGTTCGAGATCAAGGATTTCCTCGCCAAGGCGGCGAACAAGGCGGCGGGTGCCTCGGCGGTCTCTTACCTGAACGCGGGACGGGGCAACCCGAACTGGATCGCCACGGAGCCGCGCGAGGCGTTCTTCCTGCTCGGGCAGTTCGCGATCACCGAGAGCAAGCGGGTGCTCGACCTGCCGCCGGGCGTTGGCGGCATGCCGCAGGCGCGCGGCATCGCGGATCGCCTGTCCGCGTGGCTCAAGAAGCACGCGGACATGCCCGGTGCCGAGTACCTCGGCGCGCTCGTGCCGTGGGCCGTGCAGAAGTTCGAGTTCGACGCCGACAAGTTCGTGCACGAACTGGTCGACTCGATCATCGGCGACAACTATCCCGTGCCGGATCGAATGCTCGTCCACAACGAGCAGATCGTCCACGAATACCTGCAATGGGCGATGTGCGGCTCGCCGCGGCCCAAGGGCACGCTTCAAGCTGTACGCCGTCGAGGGCGGCACCGCGGCGATGTGCTACATCTTCAAGTCGATGAAGACGAATCGCCTGCTGAACGCCGGCGACACGATCGCGCTCGGCACGCCGATCTTCACGCCGTACCTCGAGATGCCGCACCTCGAGGACTACGACCTGAAGATCGTGAACATCCAGTCGACGCAGGAGAACCGCTGGCAGTTCGGCGACGCCGAACTGAACAAGCTGCTCGATCCGAAGATCAAGGCGTTCTTCCTGGTCAATCCCGGCAATCCGAGCGCCGTCGCGTTGAGCGCGCAGACGATCGCGAAGATCGGGGCGATCCTCAAGAAGCGGCCGGACCTGATCCTGCTGACCGACGACGTGTACGGCACGTTCGTGCCGGGATTCCGCTCGCTGCTGGGCGCATATCCCGCACAACACGATCGGCGTCTATTCCTACAGCAAGTACTTCGGCTGCACCGGCTGGCGCCTCGGCGTGATCGCCGTGCACGAGGACAACCTGTTCGACGACCTGATCGCGAAGCACCCGGAGCCGGTGCTGAAGAAGATCGACAAGCGCTACGGCGGCGCTCACGCTCGAGCCACGCAAGATCCGGTTCATCGACCGGATCGTTGCCGACAGCCGCGACGTGGCGCTGAACCACACCGCGGGCCTGTCGCTGCCGCAGCAGGTCATGATGGCGCTCTTCTCGCTCTACGAGCTGATGGACGAGAAGAAGTACTACCAGAAGGCCTGCATCGGCATCGTCAAGAAGCGCGTCGAGGCGACACTCGAAGGACTCGGCATCGAGGTCGCCGCCCAACGAGCTCTACGACTACTACTACGGCCTGATCGACTATCGAGTACTGGGCGCGGAAGTACGTGGGCGAGGACGTCGTCAAGTGGATGAAGGAGAACGTGCACCCGCTCGACATCGTCTTCCGGCTTGCCGAGGACCACGGCATCGTGCTGCTGAACGGCAGCGGCTTCGAGGCGCCCGACTGGTCCGTGCGCGTGTCGTTCGCCAACCTCGACGACCACGTCTACGACGACATCGGCCGCGCGGTGCGCGCAGTGGCGCGGGGCTACCGGCAGGCGTACGAGGCGTCGAAGGTAAGCAGCCGCGGCAAGGGCGGCCCGCAAACCGGGCGGCACGCGGCGGCGCAAGTGAAGGAACGTGGCCGGTCCGAACGCCGGCCCATTACAGATGGAGATTGCAAAATGACTACCATTTCGATGAACAAGAGTCTCGCGGCCATCGTGGCTGCGAGCGGTTGCGCCATGACGCTGCAGGCGGCGGACCTGCCGACCGTGCGCGTGCTTGCCACCGGCGGCACGATCGCGGGCGCGCAGGCGAGCGCCACGGACTATGGCTACAAGTCCGGCGCGTACGACGTCAACTCGCTGCTGAACGCCGTGCCGAACCTCGACAAGCTGGCCGTGATCACGGGCGAGCAGGTCGCGAACATCGGCAGCCAGGACATGAACGACGAGGTCTGGCTCAAGCTCGCCAAGCGCGTCAACGCGGTGCTCGCCGAGCCCGGGGTCGACGGGGTGCTGATCACGCACGGCACCGACACGCTCGAGGAGACGGCGTATTTCCTCACGCTCGTCACGAAGAGCGACAAGCCGGTCGTCATGGTCGGCTCGATGCGTCCGGCGACTGCAATCAGCGCCGACGGACCGGGCAACATCTACAACGGCATAGCGGTGGTCGCCGATCCGCGCGCCAAGGGCAAGGGCACGCTCGTCGTCCTGAACGACGTGATCCACTACGGCCGCAACGTCATGAAGACCGACACGACCAGCGTGCAGACGTTCCAGAGTCTCAACCGCGGCCCGGCTGGAGTCGTGCACACGGGCAAGGTCGAGTGGTTCGAACCCATGGATCGCAAGGTCGGTTCGGCCACGGGATTCTCCGTGGACGCGCTCGACAAGCTGCCGCGCGTGGACGTGATCTACGCGCACGCCAACATGAGCGCCGACCTGATCGACGCGGCCATCAAGAACGGCGCGAAGGGCATCGTGGTCGCCGGCGTGGGCGACGGCAACATGACGACACCGGCGCTCGATGCGCTTACCGCGGCTGCGAAGAACGGCATCGTGGTAGTGCGCAGCACCCGCCTGGCATCCGGCATCACACTCCGCAACAACGAAGTCAACGACGACGAGAAGGGGTTCGTCGCCTCGGGTGAACTCAACCCGGCCAAGTCGCGCGTGCTGTTGCAGCTCGCGCTGACACAGACGAAGGATCCGGTCCGCATCCAGAAGATGTTCTACGAGTATTGACGGTGATCCGGCAGCCGGACCGGGCGACGGCGCCCGGCCACGGCGACCGGTCGCCGCCAATCGAGGGGTTTCATTGGACGTTAGGAGAAGTTGATGAAGTGGACGTTATTTGTTGCCGGCGCGCTGGCCCTCGTGGCCGCGCAGTCGGCAGCCGCACAGTCGGCCGGGCGCGAGGGCAGCTGGGAAACCAGCGCTGGCATCGTGTTCCAGAACTCGTCTGACGCCGATTTCAACGGTGGTACGGCGGCGGAGTTCGACAGCGGCACGAATTTCGACCTGGGCTTCAGTTATCACTACACGGATAACCTGCAGGTCGGCGTGAGCTTCGGTTTCGGCCAGACGGACTACGAGGCCGACATCGCGGGTGATGAGCCCGGCGAGAGCTTCAGGGCCAAGGGCGACCTCGACCAGATGTCGTTCCTCGTGAACGGCACCTACAACTTCATGTCGGGGCCGTTCAGCCCGTTCGTGACCGGTGGTCTCGGCTGGACCTGGGTGGACACCAACATCGCCACCGAGCCGCCGGAAGTCGGGTGCTGGTGGGATCCTTGGTACGGCTACATCTGCACCTCGTGGCAGGACACCCGGACCCTCGACGGCCTGACGTACCAGGTCGGTGTCGGCGCCAGGTACGACGTCAGCGACCAGCTCGCCGTGCACGGCAGCTACCGCATCAGCTGGATCGACTTCGACCAGGCGGACGGCACGCCGGATTTCGACGGCTTCGAATTGAGCGTCGGCTGGAAATTCTGAGTCAGCAGGACCAGGCGAGCGGGTAGCGATCCTGTCGCTACCCGTTCGTCCTACCTGCCTCTGCGCGGCATCGGCCGCGGCGCGGGCCGCGGCGACGGCCGGCTCGTGGGCCGACTGGACGTTGAGGGTCGCGATGAAGGCATCGGAGCCGGTTTCGTGGAAGGCCGGTCGACGTCGGCCGGCAACGTCGTTGCCTGCCCTGGCGGGCGGTTGTCCGGGCGATCCGGAGGTACCACTACGACCGGCGGGTAGTAGCCCGGCGGTGGATAGCCGCCGTAATAGCCACCGCCGTAGTAGCCGCCGTAGCCGACGCCCATGCTGACGCTCGTGGAACCGCTGCTGTAACCGTCGTCGCTGGCACAGCCGGCGAGCGTCAAGGCGACGGCAAGTGCACCAGGCAGCGCCGAAGCCCTGAACATTGGCAGACCCTTGCGCACGCTCATGGCTGCGCCTGCCGTGCGGGCGTCTGCACGATGCCAACCGGCGCCCCCGTCGGATCGGCGACGATCGCCACCGTGGCCAGGCTCATCGCCACGGGTTGCAGAAGCACCTTGCCGCCGGCCGCCCTGGCCTTGTCGACCGATGCGTTGACGTCCGCGACGCGAATGTAGGGCAGCCACGTGGACGAGGTCTCCTTGCTGCGCTTCTGCATGATGCCCCCGCGTGCGAAGCCGCCGGAAACCAGGCGCAAGCCGCTGCGGGGGCCGTCTGCTGCGATAGGCACGGTCTCGTAGCCCACGACTGCGCGATAGAACTGCGCGGCCTTTTCCACGTCGGCGGTCCAGAGGTCGACCCAGTACCACTCGTTCAGGTCGCCGGCGTAGTCGAGCGGGTCGCCATTGCGGGAGTTTACGACGCCGAACACGACGCCTTCGGGATCCTGGTAGACCGCGGTCTCGCCGCGTTCGCCGAGCATCACGGGCTGATAGACGACCTTGCCGCCACCCTGCGTCACCGCTGCGGTGGCAGCCTTCAGGTCGGTCACGGAGATCAAGCCGATCCAGCGCGCGGCCAGCGTGCTGCCTTTTTTCGCGCGCTGGTCGTAGACCATGCCACCGATCGGCAGGCCGTCGGCAAGGGCCAGCGTGTAAGTGTCATTGTCGTCCGCGCCGCCGTAAGTCTCGAACGTCCAGCCGAAGACGGCACCGTAGAAATCCGCGGCGGCAGCGACGTCGGCAGTCACGAGGTCGCCCCAGACCCAGCGTCCGGGCGTGTGCTGGTTCGTGGGCGGATCGACGATCGGCGGCCAATAGCGTTCCGCGGCGTCGACTCGGGACAGCGTCGCCGCCAGCACCGCCGTAACGAGGACGAGCGCAGCGGCGCAATCCCGCCGTCGGGGATGATGGGGCATGGGTCGTTCGACTCCCTTGACGCGGTGAGCCGATGTTAGCACCGTCGCGCGCGATCCGAGGTTGCTGCGTCCGGGCGCGGGAACCCTACAGTCGGTCGAGCAGCCAGCCGGGGAAGAACGCGAGCAGGATTGCCGGTGCGAGGCACAGCAGGCTGGCGGCCAGTGCGAGACGGCGCGGGCGACCCCTGGCCCCGTCCGGCTCCGCCGCCGTCATGAACATGTACTGGATCACGCGCAGGTAGAAGTAGATCCCGAGGTAGCTCGCGACGAGGCCGAGCACGGCGTAGGCCGTGTGCCCGGCCGCGAGCACGTTGCGGAAGATCAGGAACTTCGCGACGAACCCGGGCAGCGGCGGGATGCCGGCGAGCGACAGCATCGCGATCGCGATCGTGATCGCAGCGTATGGCCGCCGCTGGAACAGGCCCTGCAGGGCGGCGAGGTTGTCGTGGCGGGCATCGTCGGTGCCGCGGGGCAACGCGACCAGCGCGAGCAGGTTCATGATGCCGTAGACCAGCACGTAGAACAGGATCGCCTCGTGCCGGCCCGGCCCCGCGCCGAGCAGCGCATAGAACAGGTAGCCGGCGTGCGCGATCGACGAGTACGCGATCATGCGGCGGAAACTCGTCTGGCGGATCGCGGCCACGTTGCCCCACACCATCGAGACCAGCGGCAACAGGGCGAGCAGGTCCGTGTACGGCCGCAGCACGGGCATCGTGCCGAAGAGGCGCAACGCGGCAAACAGCACGCCGGCCTTCACGACAGTGGCCATGAACGCCGTCACGGGCACGCTCGACCCCTCGTAGGCGTCCGGCGCCCAGGCGTGGAACGGCACGATGGCCGCCTTCAGGAACAGGGCCGCGACGATCAGCACGACACCGCCGATCGCGAGCGGGTCGGTCGTCGTCAGCGCGTCCGCGAACGTCGCTATCGCCATCGAGCCGTCCCGGCCATACAGCAACGCGACGCCCATCAGGAACGTCGCGGTCGCGGCGCCGCCCAGCACCAGGTACTTGAGCGCCGCCTCGGCGCTGTCGGGGCGCAGGTTGGCGAGCAGCACCAGCGCGTACACCGGCAGCGACAGCAGCTCGATGCCGAGGAACAGGGTTGGCATGCTGTCGGCGGACACGAGCAGGCAGGCCCCGTAGAGTGAAGCCAGCAGCAGCACGTAGTACCGCGTCTCCGCGAAATCGTCGCGCGAGATCAGGAGCACCGGGAGCGTGAGCCCGAGCAGCACGAGCTTCGCGGCCGACGTGCCGGGATCGACCGAGAAGTGGCCGGCGAACGGCGAGGCGGAGTAACCCGTCGCGTGCAGGGCCAGCGCGCCCGCGCCGGCACCCAGCACTGCGCAAAGCGCCAGGAAGAACCCGTCGCGCGGACGGCCGGTAAGGATCTCGCCGCAGAGCAGGGCCAGCATGCCGAGCAGGAGCAGGTTCTCCGGCAGGAGCGCGGTCAGGACTTCGTTCCAGTTCATCGCACGCTCCCGAGCTGGGCCGGTGCGCCCGTGACCTGCTGCTGGAATTCACGCGCGGCCAGTTCCGTCTTGCCAAGCGGTTCGCCCGGGAACAGGCCGATCGCGAAGATCGCGGCGACGATCGCGACCAGGATCACCGTCTCGCGCGCGTTCAAGTCGGTGAGCGGGCCGTGCGGCGCCTTCGCCGCGCCGAACAGGATGCACTGCGCGAGCCACAGCATGTAGAGCGCGCCGAGGACCACGCCGGACACGGCCACGATCGCGAGCACGAGCGGCATGTCGTTCCCCGCGAGGTGCACGGGCCACGCGGCGTTGAACGCGCCGAGCAGCGCCATGAACTCGCCCGCGAACCCGCTGGTCGTCGGCAGGCCGATCGAGGCGAGCGTCAGCAGCGCGAAGAACACCGAATAGGCGGGCAGCAGCTTCGCGAGCCCGCCGTATGCTGCGACGTCCCGCGTGTGGCAGCGCTCGTAGATCATGCCGACCATCAGGAACAGCCCGCCCGCGACCAGCCCGTGGCTGACCATCTGCAGGATCGCGCCCTGGATGCCGATGAGGTCGAGGCTCGCGAGACCGAGCATCACGTACCCGAGGTGGCTGATCGAGGAGTACGCGATGATCTTCTTGATGTCGGTCTGCACGAGCGCGAGGCACGCGCCGTAGACGATGCTGATCACCGCGAGCGTCATGATCGCCGGCGCCAGCGCCCGCGCGGCATCGGGAAACAGCGGGAAGCCGAGCTTGATGAAGCCGTACGTCCCCATCTTGAGCAGCACGCCGGCCAGGATCACGGAGCCCGCCGTCGGCGCCTCGACGTGCGCATCCGGCAGCCAGGTGTGCAGCGGGAACATCGGCACCTTGATCGCGAACGAGAGCCCGAACGCGGCGAAGAGCCACACCTGCGTCGTGAACGGCAGGGCCGTGCCGTACAGGTCGCGGAAAGCGAACGAATCGATGCCGCTCGCCTCGCGCAGCGACAGCACGAGGTAGATCAGCGCCGCGAGCATCAGGATGCTGCCGAACGCCGTGTAGAGCACGAACTTGAGCGTCGCGTAGATCCGCCGCTCGCCGCCCCAGAGCCCGATGATCAGGAACATCGGGATGAGCATCGCCTCCCAGAACACGTAGAACAGGAACAGGTCCTGGGCGACGAACGTGCCAAGCATCGCGAACTGGATGAACAACACCATCGCGTAGAAGAGCTTCACGTCCTTGCTGCACGGCCGAGAAGGCGCCCGCCACGACCAGCGGCCCGAGGAACGCGGTCAGGGCGGACGAGCAGGACGTTGAACCCGTCGAGGCCGATCCGATAGCCGACGCCCCATTCTTCGATCCACGGCACGTCGGTCGCGAACTGCAATCCCGCGACGCTGCCGTCGAAGCGCAGGTAGAGGAGCGTCGCGAGCAGCAACTGGACCAGCATCACCGCGAGCGCGAGCCCGCGCACGAGCGAGTCGCGGCCGCGCGGCAGGAGCGCGATGCCCGCGATGCCCAGCACCGGGAGCCAGAGCAGCCAGTTGAGCCAGGTTGCCTCAGCCACGAGTCAGCATCCACGCGAGCGATCCGGCGAGCCCGAGGATCGCCATGGCGACGTACCACTGCAGCTGGCCCGTCTCGACGCGGCTCAGGCGCCCCGCGGCGCGACGCGTCAGCGACGCCAGGCCGTGCAGCGTGCCGTCGATGAGCAGCCGGTCGCCGACCCCCAGGAACACGCGGTCGGAAATCCAGTGCAGCGGGCGGCCCAGCACGGCCTCGTACAACTCGTCGACGTAGTACTTGCCGCCGAGCAGCGCGTGGAGACGCGGGAACCGCTGCGCGAGCGCCTCGGCGCGTGCGAGCCCGTTGCGATAGATGAACGTGGCGAGCGCGAGGCCTGCGACGGCGAGTACGACGGAGAGCACGACCAGCGTCGTTTCGAGGTGTTCGACGTCGTGGCCGACGGCCGGCAGCGCCAGCAGCGGCTCGAGGTAGTGCGGCACGTGGATGAAGCCTCCGAACGCCGAGAGCACGGCCAGCACGAGCAGCACGCCCGTCATCGAGAACGGCGACTCGTGCACGTGGTGCTCGACCTCGTGCGTCATGCGCGAAGGCGTCAGGAACGTGAGCCACAGCAGGCGGAACATGTAGAAGGCGGTGATCAGCGCGGTGAGCGACGCCAGCGCCCAGAGCCACGGTGCGCCACCGCGCTCGCTCGCGAAGGCGAACCAGAGAATCTCGTCCTTCGAGAAGAAGCCGGCGAGCGGCGGCAGTCCCGCAATCGCGGCCGTTGCGACGGCGAACGTGCCGAAGGTCCACGGGATCCTGCGCGCGAGTCCGCCCATCCGGCGCACGTCCTGCTCGCCGCCGAGCGCGTGGATCACGCTGCCCGCGCCGAGGAACAGGCACGCCTTGAAGAACGCGTGCGTGACCAGGTGGAAGACCGCGACCCCGTACGCGCCGACGCCGAGCGCGACGAACATGAAGCCGAGCTGCGAGATCGTGGAATAGGCGAGCACCTTCTTGATGTCCGTCTGCACGATCGCGATCGTCGCCGCGAAGAAGGCGGTCAACACGCCGACGACGGCGACGATGTGCGAGGCCTCGGGCGCGTGCTCGTAGATGCCGTGCAGGCGCGCCACCAGGTAGACGCCGGCGGTCACCATCGTGGCCGCGTGGATCAGCGCCGAGACCGGCGTCGGACCGGCCATCGCGTCCGGCAGCCAGACGTGCAGCGGGATCTGCGCCGACTTACCGGTTGCGCCGATGAACAGCAGCACGCCGACGAGGCTCGCCGACACGGTCGGCACGACTGTGCTGGTGCCGAGATAGGCGGCGTTGATCTGGTCCGTGTCGAGGGTGCCGAGCGCGTAATAGAGCAGGAACAGGCCGAGCAGGAAGCCCGCGTCGCCCACGCGGTTGGTGATGAACGCCTTCTTGCCGGCGGCGGCCTTCACGGGATCCTCGAACCAGAACCCGATCAGCAGGTACGAGGCGAGGCCGACGCCCTCCCAGCCGACGAAGCAGACGAGCAGCGAACGGCCGAGCACGAGCGTGAGCATGAAGAACAGGAAGAGGTTCAGGTACGCGAAATAGCGCGCGTATCCCGGGTCGTCCTTCATGTACCCGGTGGAGTAGACGTGGATCAGCGAGCCGACGCCCGTGACGACGAGCGTCATGACCGCGCTCAGGCGATCGAAGTAGAACGCGACGTCGAAGCTGGTGGCGCCGATGCTCGCCCAGGTGTAGGCGGTCTCGATCAGCGAAGCCTCGGGTCCTGCGGCCGCGAGCAGCGCACACGCCTTGACGGTGGCCAGGAACGCGAGCAGCGGCAGTCCGCACCCGACGACGGTGACGAACCCCCGGCCGAGACGCCGGCCCAGCAGGCCGTTCAGCAGGAAGCCGGCGAGCGGCAGCAGGACGATGACGGTGAGCAGGTTCATCGTGGACGATTCATCCCTTGAGGCTGTCGTAGCCCTGGACGTCGAGCGAGCGCCGCTGCCGCGACAGGCGCAGCACGATCGGGATCGCGATCGAGATCTCCGCCGCCGCGACCACGAAGATCAGGAACACGAGCACGGCTCCCGCAAGCGTCGCCGTCCGCAGCGAGAACGTGACGAGCGCCAGGATCACGGCGTTCAGCATCAGTTCCATGCACATCAGCATCACGAGCGCATTGCGGCGCACCATGACGCCGACCAGGCCGAGCGTGAAGAGCGCGAAGCTCAGCCCGAGCAGGAACTGCGTCCTATCCATCGCGCCGGCTCCCGCCCCTGATCACGGCGATCGCCGCGACGACGGCCGCGACGAGCAGCACCGAGGTGAGCTCGAAGTGCAGCCAGTAATCGCGCAGGAATTCCACCGAGAACGGCCGGACGAGATAGGAAGGCACGGCGGGCGCCGAGGCCTCGACGCCCGGCAGCGGGCCGGGCGCCTGCAGCCGCGTGCCGGCCGCGAGCAGCACGCAGAACAGCAGCGCGCCGAGCACGATGCCTGGCCAGACGCCGCGGCCGTAGCGCTGGATGAACGACGGGTCGCGCACGTCGAGCAGCATGATCACGTACACCATGAAGACCATGACGGCGCCGACGTAGATCAGCACCTGGAACACCGCGACGACGTGCACGCCCAGCAGCGCGTAGATGCCGGCGAGCGACAGCATCGTGCTGATCAGCGCGAGTGCGACGCGCATCGGGTGGCGTGCGACCAGCATCAGCAGTCCGCCGAGCAACGCGCCGCCCGCGAAGAAGTAGAGCACGAGTTCCTCGAGTCTCATGCGTCGCGACCCCCGTCGACCGGCTGCGGGGCGGGACCGGCCGGATAGGGCTTCGCGACGTCGCTTTGTGGCTGCCAGTTGAGCAGCTCGTCGCGACCCACCCACATGCGGTCGCGATCGAAGCCCGGGAATCCAGGTGTTTCCTTGACCATGCGGATCGCGTCCTCGGGGCACGCCTCGACGCACAGGCCGCAGAAGATGCAGCGCGAGTAGTCGAGCTCGAAGCGCGCCGGGTACTTCGGGTGCGCCGGATCGTCGGGGTCGAACGCGGCGTCGATCTCGATGCACTGCGCGGGGCACACCGTCGCGCACATGTTGCATGCGACGCATTGCGGGCGGCCGTCCGGCCGCTGCGTCAGGACGTGCTTGCCGCGGTTGCCGCGCGCGTAGTCCGCCCGCGTCTCCTCGGGGTAATACGCGGTCAGCGCGCCCTTGCGCCCCGTCAGCCACTTGGCCATGTTGCGGAGGAACACGCCGCCGGTGATCATTAATCCGCGCGTGACCTCGAGGAAATAGGCCCGCTCCCACCAGCCCATTTCGGGCTCGTTCCAGTAGCGCCTGCGCACGTACGGCTTGCGCGGGGCGGTCATCGCTGGAGTCCCCAGAGCACGACGGCCGTGATCGCGAGGTTGGCGATCGCGAGCGGCAGCAGGAACTTCCACGCGAAGCGCAGCAGCTGGTCCCAGCGGAACCGCGGCAGTGTCCAGCGCACGAGGATCTGGAAGCTGCAGACTACGAACACCTTGGCCAGGAACGTGGCGAGCTGGATCACGACGACCCAGCCGTGGCCGAGTGCGACCGCGTGCCCGCCCGGCAGCACGAAGCCCGCGTCGGTCATCCACGGCAGGTTGTAGCCGCCGAGGAACAGCGTCACGAACAGCGCCGCGATGATCGCGATCTCGATGAACTCGGAGAGCATGAACACGCCCTGTTTCATCGCGCTGTATTCGGTGAAATACCCGGAGATGAGTTCCGATTCCGCTTCGGGCAGGTCGAACGGGATGCGCTTGTTCTCCGCGATTCCCGCCGTGAGGAACAGGATGGCCGCGAACGGCTGGTAGACGATGCCCCAGGCGGGCAGGAAGCCGAGCACCGTTCCCGATTGCTGCTGCACGATCGACAGGAGGTCCACCGTGCCGAAGATCAGGATCAGGCCGAGCACCGTCAGGCCCATGACCAGCTCGTAGGAAATCAACTGCGAGCCGGCGCGCAACGCGCCGAGCAGCGAGAACTTGTTGGCGGACGACCACCCCGCGAGCATTGCGCCGATGATCGTGATGCCGCTGAACGCGAAGACGACGAGCAACCCCGCGTCGATCGGCGCGATCTGCATCGGGTACGTGCGGCCGCCGAACCAGTCCGCGAGGCCCGGGAACAGCCGCCCCGGATCGAGCACGCCGCCGAAGGGCACGACGGCAAACACCAGCAGCACGGGCACGATCGCGAGCCATGGGCCCAGCTCATAGGCGAGCTTGTCGTACGCGAGCGGCTTGAAGTCCTCCTTGAGCAGGAGCTTCAGCCCGTCCGCCATGCCGTGGAACAGCCCGAGCCAGATCAGCTTGACCTGCGTGAACGGGATGCGCAGGTAGGCGCGGTTGGCGCCGATGCGATCGGACATGATCGCCGCCTGCTTGCGCTCGACCCAGGTCAGCACGGCGCCGAGCGTGAGCAGCACGGCGAGTGCGTAGCCGATGTACACCAGGCTGATCGCGAGATCCTGCGGCTTCACGGGTGGCCTCGCGCGGGCGCGGCCAGCGCCTTGAAGAGCCATTCCGCGTCGACGACCGTGTCCCGTTTTGCGAAACAAGGCTCGAACGCGCTGACGACTCCCTGGAAATTGGTGTAGTGCCCGTGCCGCTCCGTCTGGATGCTGAGCGGTATGAACACGTCGGCGTGCCCGTTCTCGGGCGCGAGGTACGAATTCAGGAAGATCACGCGCGCGTGCGGCGGCAACCGCGCGAAATCAAAGCCTTCGCCCCAGACCAGCACGAGATCCGTGCCGTCCGCGAACGCGTGCGGCGCATCCCCGAACAGCTCCCGCGCCCTGGCGGTGTTCGGGTTCTTGTCCGCGCGGATCAGCAGGTCGTCCTCGATGCGCTCGCCGGGCTCAGGCTGCCAGTCGTGCTTGACGAACGCGTGGAAGACCTCGCCCAGGTGTTGCCCGAACGCGTCCAGTTCCTCGTTCGAACCCCAGTTCGACACGAGCGCCACGGGCCGTCGTGCGGCGCCGATCAGCCGCCGCGCTTCGTCGAGCGCGACGCTCACGGCGACCGGCCGCCCCTTCAGCAGCGGCGCGTCGGCCCGCGCGCGCTCGAAAATGCGCGCGAGGTCGCGGCCCTTGTTGCAGATCCACGGCCCGTTGACGGCGGGGTTCTCGAGTGGCGTGATGCGCGCGATGCTGGTGTTCTGCGACTTGTCCAGCGCCTTCACGAACCACTCGGGCTTGCGGTGCCACACCTGCACGGTGCAGCCGCGGCTGCAGCCGGGGCAGACCGACGGCGTCGGCTTCAGGTACCAGACGCGCGACTTGTGCAGGAACTGCCGCGACAGCAGCGCGCCGACCGGGCAGATGTCCACGATGTTGTCGGAATAGGGGTCCTCGCTCAGCGGCCGGTCCTCGACGGGACGGATGTTCGACACGTCGCCGCGGCGCTCCACGCCGAGTGCCATCGACTTCGATACCTCGTGCGTGAACCGCGTGCAGCGCAGGCAGAGGATGCAGCGTTCGTTGTCGAGCAGGATGCGGTTCGACAGGTTGTAGAACTTGGTCGACTCGACCTTCGCGTCGCGCGAGAGCGAGGGGGCGCCGTTGTAGGCGTAGTGATAGTCCTGCAGCGTGCACTCGCCGGCCTTGTCGCAGATGCCGCAATCGACGGGGTGGTTCAGCGTGATGAACTGCAGGATGGCCTTGCGATGCGCCTTGACCTCGTCGGATTCCGTGAAGACCTTCATGCCGGGGCTCACCGGCATGTTGCAGGCGATGTCGAGTCCCCGGCCCTCGACCTCGACGAGGCACATGCGGCAGTTGCCCGCGACCGAGAGGTTCGGGTGCCAGCAGAAATAGGGTATGAAATGCCCGTTCGCGAGCGCGACCTGCAGGACGGTCTGGTCCGCCGCGGCGTCGATGGCCTGCCCGTTTATGAAGATTTCAGGCATTCCAGATTCCCGTCGCAGCGCGAGCGCTTGTGCTCGATGTAGTACTCGAATTCGTCGCGGAACTTGTCAAGGATGCCGCTGCAGGCATAGCCCGCTGCGTCGCCGAGGCCGCAGATCGTCGTGCCGTCGTTGAACTTCGAGATGTAGTAGAGACGCTCGATGTCCTCCGGCCGGCCGCCGCCGGCGACGATGCGGTCGATGATGCGGTGCATCCAGCCCGTGCCGTGGCGGCACGGCGTGCACTGCCCGCAGGACTCGTGGTGGTAGAAGCGCAGGATGACCTGCAGCAGGCGCACCATGCAGGTGCCGTCCGCGATCACGATCATGCCGCCGGACCCGAGCGTCGAGCCGACATCCCAGAGGTCTTCGTGCGAGAGCTTCAGCGGCGCGATCTCGGCGCCCGTCAGCACCTTGGACGAGACGCCGCCCGGCACCACGCACTTGATCGCGCGTCCCGCCGGCACGCCGCCGCAATCCTCGTCGAGGAACTTCATCCACGGGTAACCGAGTTCGACCTCGTAGACACCGGGACGGTTGATGTGCCCGGAGACGGAGACGAGCCGCGTGCCGGGGCTCTTCGGCGTGCCGACCTGCTTGAAGGCGGCCGCGCCGTTCGCGACGATCCAGGCAACGTTCGACAGCGATTCGACGTTGTTGACGACCGTCGGGCGCTGGTAGAGCCCCCTCACGGTCAGGCGTGGCGGCCGGTTGCGCGGATAGCTCTTCTTGCCTTCGAGCGAGGCCAGGAGCCCGGACGCTTCGCCCGCGACGTAGGCGCCGGCGCCGCGGTAGACGACAATGTCGCACGCGAAGCCCGTGCCGAGGATGTCGTCGCCGAAGTAGCCCGCGGCGTACGCTTCTTCGACCGCATCGGCGAGGCGTCGGTACGGCAGCTCGAATTCGCCGCGGATGTAGACGAAACAGTTGCGGACGTTCAGCGCGTAAGAAGTGATCAGCATCGATTCGAGCAGCTGGTGTGGCGAGTTCTCCAGGATCCAGCGGTCCTTGAACGTGCCGGGCTCGCCTTCGTCGGCATTGGCGACGAGGTAGTGCGGCTGGCCGTCGTCGTGCTGGATCACCTGCCACTTGCGACCCACCGGGAAGGCGGCGCCGCCGCGGCCCTGCAGGCCGGACGCCGTCACTTCCTTGACGACGTCGGACGGCTTCATCGTCTGCAACGCCTTGGCGAGGCCCGCATACCCGCCGCGCGCACGATACTCCACGAACGTGTGCGAGGTCGCGGTGACCGGGAAACTCATCAGCAACTGCCGGCCGGGCATGGCTATTTCAGCCCCTCCAGCAGCGCGTCGACTTTCTCCTTGGTCAGGTTCTCGTGATAACCGTCGTTGATCATCATCATCGGCGCGCTGCCGCACGAGCCGAGGCACTCAGCCGTCGACAGCGTAAAGCGACCGTCCGGCGTCGTCTCGCCCGGACGGATGCCGAGTTTCTGCTCGACGTGCTCCCGCACGCGCTCGGCGCCGCGCATCGAGCAGCTCACGTTGCGGCACATCTGCAGGTGCCAGCGGCCGATCGGCTTGCGGCGGAACTGCGTGTAGAAAGAGAGCACTTCCTCGATCTGGATGCGGGGCACGCCGAGATACGCGGTGAGTTCCTCGATGTCGGAGTCGGCCACGTAGCCGCGGTCTTCCTGGATCCGGCGCAGGCACGGCAGCACCAGCGAGGACTCGAATCCGGCCGGAAACCGTGAGCGCAATTTCTCGAACTCGGGGACCAGGTGCTTCATCGATCGCACTCCCCGCCGATCATGTTCATCGACCCGAACGTCGGCA
The DNA here is from genome assembly GCA_963786705.1 of uncultured Gammaproteobacteria bacterium. GTDB lineage: Bacteria > Pseudomonadota > Gammaproteobacteria > Steroidobacterales > Steroidobacteraceae > RPQJ01. Next base: position 109,125 of record CAWBAG010000015.1, on the reverse strand, counting down.
CGACGTCCGCCAGCTGGTAGCCGTCGAGCATCCGGTGCACACCGCCCATGTGCACGAAGCTCGGGCTGCGCACGTGCACTTTCCAGGGCACGCCGCCGCCGACGCTCACGATGTAGAAGCCGAGTTCGCCGTTCGCGCCTTCCTGGGCGGAGTACACCTCGCCCGCGGGCACCTGCGGCCCCTCCATGATCAGCTTGAAGTGATTGATCAGCGATTCGATCTCGGTGTAGACGAGGCGCTTTTCAGGCAGCGTGCAACGGCGGTCGTCCACGTCGATCGGTCCGGCCGGAAGCATGTCCACGAGTTGCCGGATCATGTGCTTCGATTCGTCGATCTCCCGCATGCGCACGTAGTAGCGGTCGTAGTTGTCGCCCTTGATGCCGACCGGCACCTCGAAGTCGAGCTCGGCGTACGCGAGGTACGGCGTGTCCTTGCGCAGGTCGCGCGCGGCGCCCGTCGAGCGCAGGATCGGTCCGGTGAAACCCCAGTTGATTGCCTCGTCCGTGCGCAGGACACCGACGTCGCGCATGCGGTCGATGAAGATCCGGTTGCGGTCGACGAGGCCGTGCACCCGGTCCGTGAACGTGTCGATCTGGTCGAGGATCTCCGTGAGACGCGTGAGCCAGCCGTCCGGCAGGTCGCGGCCGAGGCCGCCCACGCGCCCGTAGGTGTAGGTGACGCGCGCACCGGTCAGGTCGGCGAGGTGCTCGTAGATGTAGTCCCGGATCGTGACGAGGTAGAGGAACGCCGTCATCGCTCCCATTTCCATCAGCGCGGCGGCGACGCAGGTCAGGTGGTCGGCGATACGCGAGTATTCCGCGAGCAGCGTGCGCAGGTACCTGCAGCGGGGCGTGATCTCGACGTCGAGCAGCTTCTCGACCGCCTCGCAGTAGGCGAAATTGTTGATCAGCGCCGAGCAGTAGTTGAGGCGATCGACGTAGGGAATCAGGTTGTGCCAGGTGTGCGACTCGCACTCCTTCTCGAAACCCCGGTGCAGGTAGCCGCAATGCACGTCGGTGCGGACGACGCGTTCTCCCGACAGTTCCGCAACGATCTGGATCGTGCCGTGCGTCGCGGGATGCGACGGGCCGATGTTGACGATGACGGACCCCTCGACCGAGGCCTTGTCGAAGGCCGGCCGGATCGGGTTCGGCAGCGTCTGTGCCTGCGTATGCGTGGCGTCGGTCACACTCGTCATTTCCGGTACGGCACCAGGGGCTGTTCCTGCTGCTTCGGGTAGTCCTTGCGCAACGGGTGGCCGACGAATCCCTCGTACAGCAGCAGCGGGCGCAGGTCCTCGTTGCCGCGGAACACGATGCCGTACATCTCGTGGCACTCGCGCTCCATGTAGCGCGCCGAGCCGTAGAGCGGCACCAGCGTGTCGACGATGGGGGCGGACTCCTCGACACGCATCTTGAGTCGCACGCGCACGTGGTCCCGCGTCGAATAGAAATGGTGCACCACGTCGAACCGGGGCCGGCGTTGCGGCCAGTCCACGGCCGTCACGTCGAGGAACAGGTCGAAGCCGAAGCCGTCCTTGAGACTGCGGACCACCGGCAGCAGGTCGGCCGGGCCGATCACGAACCACAGGACGCCGTGCGCGACGCCCGACTCGAGCGCCGTGGCGCCGAGAGCGGCCTGGACCCGTGCGAAGAGTGCGTCCCCCGCGCCCACTCAGAAATCCTCGTTGATGATCGGGTGCCGGTCCGACGCGATGCGGTCCTGCAGTTTCATGATGCCGTCGATGATCATTTCCGGCCGCGGCGGGCAGCCAGGGATGTAGAGGTCGACCGGGATGATCTTGTCGATGCCCGGCAGCGCGGCATAGTTCTGGTAGAAGCCGCCGCTCGTCGCGCAGACGCCGAAGGCGATGACCCACTTTGGCTCGCACATCTGCTCGTAGACCTTCTTCAGGATCGGCGCCTGCTTGTGGGAGACGGTGCCGACGACCATGAGCAGGTCGGACTGGCGCGGCGTGAAGCGCGGCAGGGCGGCGCCGAACCTGTCCGTGTCGTACAGCGTCGAACTGACGGACATGAACTCCATCGCGCAGCACGCCGTCACGAACGGGTAGGGGAACAGCGAGAACTTCCGCGCCCAGCCGACGAATTCGTCCTTGCGCGTAGTCAGGTATTCGAACGCCGCGCTCGGGGCCGGGCGCGTCGCCTTGACGGGCGGCGCCGTCATGCCGTCACGTCCTCGAGCAGTCCGGTGCGCCAGACGTACAACATGATCACGACCAGCAGCGCGGTGAAGAGCGCAAACGTCGCGAGCATGAAGCCGGTGACCGGCTGCGCCGCGAGCGCCCACAGGTACAGGAAGATGGTTTCCAGGTCGAACAGGATGAAGACGACCGCGATTCCGTAGTACTGCACCGGGACGGCCCTGGTGTTGTCCGTGTCCACCGGCGTCGCTCCACACTCGAACGGCTCGAGCTTGAGGGCGCTCGCCACGGGTTTCGGGCCGAGCACCTTGTTCATCCAAAGTGTCAGGGCCACGAATCCGAGGATCGCCAGCAGGTAGAGCAGGAAGGTCGCGTACGCGTTCATCTTGAGTCCATATCGCGTTGGGAGCGACTATAGACAGCACCCTCGCCCCCGTGCTCGCGGAAAACCCTTATGGCCGTGGACGGCGGCATCACCCCAAATCGCGACACACTCGCCCCTGCATGAGACCCCCTCAGTGGATGGCACATCCCGACTGTCGAGCGCCACGGCGGGCGCCGCTCCGCGCAGCTTGAGGCGCTGGCCGGCCCGGCTCGACCTGCTGCAGAGCGCCTCGGGCCTCGCCCTGGGGCTGTTCATGTGGGTGCACATGTTCTTCGTCGCTTCGATCCTGCTGGGCAAGGACGCGATGTGGCGGGTGGCGCGGTTCTTCGAGGGTTATTACCTGCTCGGCCGGCCCCAATACTGGCTCGTTTCGCTGCTCGTGGCCACGGTCTGCGTGCTGTTCGTCGTGCACGCGGCGCTCGCGTTGCGCAAGTTTCCCGCCAGTTACCGCCAGTACCGGACTTATCGCGATCACCTGGCCGACCTGCGGCACGAGGACACCACCCTCTGGTACTGGCAGGTGGTCACCGGGTTTGCGCTCTTCTTCCTGGCCTCGGTGCACCTCTACCTGATGCTGACGCGGCCTGATCGCATCGGGCCGTTCGAATCGGCGGACCGGGTCTGGAGCGACCTGCTGTGGCCGCTGTACCTCGTCATGCTGTTCGCGGTCGAATTCCACGGGGGCGTCGGACTCTATCGCCTGGCGCTGAAGTGGGGCTGGTTCGCGGGAGCCGATCCGGCACGGACGCGCCGCAAGCTGCGCCTCCTCAAGTGGGCCCTGACGGCCTTCTTCCTGGTGCTGGGTCTCGCGACGCTGGCCGCCTACATGAAGATCGGCATCGAGCACGCGCCGCATTACGGGGAGCACTACGTGCCATCCTGGCTGTTGCCCGGGGCCGCCCCGTGAAGATCGTCTACACGGACGTGCTCGTGATCGGCGGGGGGCTCGCGGGGCTCAGGGTCGCGATCGGCGCGCGCCGTCGCGGCCACGAGGTGCTCGTGCTCTCGCTCGTCCCGCCGAAGCGTTCGCACTCCGCGGCGGCACAAGGCGGCATGCAGGCCAGCCTCGCCAACGTCACCAAGGGGACCGGTGACAACGAGGACGTCCACTTCGAAGACACCGTCCGCGGCAGCGACTGGGGCGCCGACCAGCAGGTCGTGCGGATGTTCGTGAACACCGCGCCGAAGGCGGTGCGCGAACTGGCCGCCTGGGGTGTGCCCTGGAGCCGGGTCCGTGAAGGCGACCGGCAGGTCATCATCAACGGCCAGAAAGTCACGATCACCGAGCGGGCGGAGGCGCACGGCCTGGTCGCGCAGCGTGACTTCGGCGGCACCCGCAAGTGGCGCACCTGCTATGTCTCGGACGGCACCGGTCACGCCATGCTGTTCGCGGTGGGCGACCAGGCGATCGCACACGGCATACCGGTCCACGAGCGCACCGAAGCGCTCGCGCTGATCCACGACGGCAAGCGTTGCTACGGTGCGGTGGTGCGCAACCTGATCACCGGCGAGCTGGTCGCCTACGTGGCCAAGGCGACCGCGATTGCGACCGGCGGCGCGGGCCGCGTCTACCGCGTGACCACGAACGCGGTGATCTGCGAAGGCATCGGCGCGGCGCTCGCGCTCGAGACCGGCGTCGCGCAGCTCGGCAACATGGAGGCCGTACAGTTCCACCCGACGGGCATATTCCCGGCCGGCATCCTGGTGACCGAAGGCTGCCGCGGCGACGGCGGGCTGCTGCGCGACGCGAGCGGCCGTAGGTTCATGCCGGACTACGAGCCGGAGAAGAAGGAACTCGCCTCGCGCGACGTCGTGTCGCGCCGCATGGAGGAGCACATCCGCAAGGGCAACGGCGCCACGTCGCGCTTCGGCCAGCATCTCTGGCTGGACATCACGCTGCTCGGCCGCGAGCACATCGAGCGCAACCTGCGCGAGGTGAAGGAGATCTGCCAGTATTTCCTCGGCGTCAACCCCGTCGAGCAGTGGATACCGGTGCGCCCGGCGCAGCACTACACGATGGGTGGCGTGCGCACTGATTTCACGGGGCAGAGCAGTACGTTGCGCGGCCTGTTTGCGGCTGGCGAGGCCGCCTGCTGGGACATGCACGGGTTCAACCGGCTCGGCGGCAACTCCGTCGCCGAGACCGTCGTCGCCGGCATGATCGTGGGCGAGTTCATCGCCGATTTCATCGAGAGCCCGGCGGGCGAACTCGACATCCCGACGGCGATCGTCCGGGAGGCGCTCGAGGCCGAGCGCGGCAAGCTCGATGCGCTTATGGCAGGGCACGGCCGCGAGCGCGCCGACGCGCTCAAGATCGAGATGCAGCAGACGATGACCGACAAGGTCGGCATCTTCCGTACCGGGAGCCGACCTCAGGCAGGCCGTCGCCAAGCTCCGCGAATTGCTGGAGCGCAGCCGCGACATCGGCGTGCGCTCGAGCCGCGACGGCCCCAACCCGGAACTGGTCACCGCGTATCGCGTGCAGAAGATGCTGAAGGTCGCGCTCTGCGTCGCGAGCGGCGCACTGGCGCGCACGGAAAGCCGCGGCGCGCACTTCCGGGAGGACTACCCGCGCCGCGACGATGCCGCCTGGCTGAAGCGTACGATCGCGACCTGGCGCGATCCCGTGGACACGCTGCCGTCCCTCACGTACGAGCCGCTCGACGTCATGGGCATGGAACTGCCGCCCGGCTGGCGCGGCTACGGCAACAAGGATTACGTGGATCATCCCGACACGCCGCGCCGCCTGGCGGAGGTCCTCGCGGTGCGGGAGCGCCTGCTGGGCGCCGACCGGCACGTATTGCAGGCGACGCTCATGCCGTACGAGCACCTGCTGCCGGAGCGATTCCGCGGCCGCAACGAACGGATCGACGAGAAGCTGCCATGAACACGACGGATGCCGTGCCGGAAGCGAGCCCGCCCGCGGATGCGCCGCGACGACGGCTGCAGTTCCACGTGCTGCGCCACGATCCGCAGGATCCGGCGAGCGTCCCGCACATGGAAGTCTTCGAGCTCGAGGAAGCGGCGGGCATGACGCTCTTCATCGCGTTGAACGAGATCCGCGAGCGCCTCGATCCGTCGCTCGCGTTCGATTTCGTCTGCCGCGCGGGGATCTGCGGCAGTTGCGCGATGGTCGTGAACGGCCGGCCGACGCTCGCCTGCCGCACGCTGACCCAGGACCTGCCGGCCGACATTACGCTGGCCCCGCTGCCCGCGTTTGAGCTGATTGCCGACCTGTCGGTGAACACGGGCAAGTGGATGCGGGGCATGAGCGAGCGCCTCGAGACCTGGGTACATTCGCTCGGCAAGGACGTGGACCTGCGCAGGCTCGAAGAGCGCATGGATCCCGAGCTGGCGGACCAGATCTACGAACTTGATCGCTGCATCGAGTGCGGCTGCTGCGTCGCAGCCTGCGGCACCGCGCGCATGCGCGAGGACTTCGTCGGCGCCGTGGGCCTGAACAAGATCGCGCGCTTCCGGCTCGACCCACGCGACGGCCGCACCGACGAGGACTTCTACGAACTCGTCGGCAACGACGACGGCGTGTTCGGCTGCATGACGCTGCTCGGCTGTCACGACGTGTGCCCCAAGCAACTGCCCCTGCAGACCCAGATCGCCTACCTGCGACGCAAGATGGTGCGCACTGGCCTGTAGGACGGCGCCGCGCTTGCAGCCGCGGTCCTGAACTGCGCGACCGGGAGCGTGGTACTCTTTTTCCACGATGAGCAGACCCAGGCTGATTTACTTCGACGCTCCAGTCAGTCGCGGGGAGGAGTGCCGCCTCGCCCTGCATCTCGCCGGCATCGACTTCGAGGATGTGCGCATCAATTCGAGCGCATGGCCCGCGATGAAGGAGCAGACGCCTTACGGCGGCCTGCCTGTCCTCGAGCTTCCGGGCAAGCCGGCAGTCGCGCACTCCAACGCCATCCTGGTGCTGATCGGTCGTCGCCACGGGCTCCACCCGGCCGACGACTTCGAGGCGGCGCGCCACGAAGGAATGATGCAGCACGTGGAGACACTGCGCGCCGTGGTCTCACCGACGCTGCGCATGGAGGAAGCTGAGAAGAAGACCACGCGCGAGGCGCTCGTGGCAGGCTTCCTGCCCGCCTGGGCCAAGGCGGCCGAACGGAACATCCTCGCCACTCCGTTCTTCGGGGGAGACAAGATCCAGGTCGTGGATCTCAAGCTGTACATGGCGGTGCGCTGGTTCATCGGCGGCAAGGTCGATTACATTCCTGCCACGATCTTCGCCGACTGTCCCAGGCTCATTGCGGTGCACGACGCGGTGCGCGATCACCCAGGCGTAATGGCCTGGTACGCAAAGCCATGAGGCTTGCCCACGGGGGATGCGCCCACGCCGTCGGGTGACCCACGCCGAGCCCAGTCGCCAGCAGCGGAGACAATACATGGACCCTGCGATCGTGGATGTGACGGAACAGAAGCGCCTGAACGAGGCTCGTGAGGCGCGTGTCCCATGGAAGAAATGGGGGCCGTACCTGAGTGAACGGCAGTGGGGGACCGTCCGCGAGGACTACAGCGAGGACGGCAATGCCTGGAATTACTTCACCCATGAGCAGGCGCGCTCGCGCGCCTACAAGTGGGGCGAGGACGGGCTCGGCGGTCTGTGCGACGACCAGCAGCGGCTGTGCTTTGCGCTCGCCTTGTGGAACGAGCGCGACCCGATCCTGAAGGAGCGCCTCTTCGGGCTCACCAACAGCGAGGGCAACCACGGCGAGGACGTCAAGGAGTACTACTTCTACCTCGACAGCACGCCCACGCACTCGTACATGAAATACCTGTACAAGTATCCGCAGCGGGAATTTCCCTACCGGGACCTGGTCGAGACGAACGGGCGACGGTCGCGGGAGGAGTTCGAGTACGAGTTGCTCGACACCGGGGTGTTCGACGACGACCGCTACTTCGACGTATTCGTCGAGTACGCGAAGCAAGGTCCGGAGGACGTGCTGATCCGCATCACCGTCCACAACCGCGGGCCTGGGGCGGCACGCCTGCGCCTGTTGCCGACGCTCTGGTTCCGGAACACGTGGTCGTGGGGCCATGATGACCGCAAGCCTTCGCTTCGGGAGGTGGCGCCGGGAACCGTCCAGGCCTCACACCACGAATTGGGCGACTACTGGCTGCACTGCGATGGCGAGCCGGAACTGCTTTTCACCGAGAACGAGAGCAATGCGCAGCGCCTTTGGGGTCAGCCCAATGCGTCGCCGTACGTCAAGGATGCTTTTCACTCCTGCGTGATCTCGGGACGGCGCGAGGCGGTGAATCCCGCCAAGGCCGGGACCAAGGCCGCAGCCCACTACGTCCTCGATGTGCCCGGCGGCGGCAGCAAGACTGTCCGCCTGCGCCTGGCGGCCGCCTCGAACAAAGACGCCTTCGCCGGCTTCGACCAGACCTTCACGAGCCGCATTGCCGACGCTGACGAATTCTACGAGCGGATCACGCCCCCCTCGCTGACCGAAGATCAGCGCCGTGTCCATCGCCAGGCGCTGGCCGGAATGCTCTGGAGCAAGCAGTACTACTACTTCGACCTTGAGCAATGGCTGCGCGAGCACAGGAGTCATCCGCTGCTCGAGTCTGCCCGCCACGACGTGCGCAACACGCAGTGGTTCCACATGCTGAACGCCGACGTGATCTCCATGCCGGACAAATGGGAGTACCCGTGGTACGCGGCCTGGGACCTGGCCTTCCACACGATCTCCCTGTCACTGGTGGATTTCGACTTCGCCAAGGAGCAACTGCTGCTGATGCTGCGCAGCCTGTACTTCCACCCGAGTGGGCAGATTCCGGCCTACGAGTGGAACTTCAGCGACGTGAATCCGCCGGTACACGCCTACGCGACGCTCTGGCTGTACAAGTACGAGAAGCAGCTCGGCCGGTCCGACCTGCGATTCCTGGAACGCTCGTTCCAGGGGCTGATGCTGAACTTCAACTGGTGGGTCAATCGCAAGGATCCAGAGGGCCGCAACGTCTTCGCGGGCGGATTCCTGGGCCTGGACAACATCGGCATCTTCGATCGCAGTGCGCCGCTGCCGACCGGCGGCTCGCTGGAGCAGGCGGACGGGACTGCGTGGATGGCGTTCTACTGCCAGAACATGCTGGAGATGGCCCTGATCCTCACCGAGTACGACGCCGTTTACGAGGAAGTCGCGTTCAAGTTCGTCCAGCACTTCCTGTGGATCACCTATGCGATGGACCGCCGCGGCGAGCACCGCGACGAGATGTGGGACGAGCAGGATGGCTTCTTCTACGACTTGCTGCTGCTCCCCGACGGACAGGCGATGCGCCTGAAGGTCAGGTCGCTGGTGGGGCTGCTGCCGCTGTGCGCGACGACAGTCTTCGAGGAGGATGCCGTTACGCGCTATCCGAAACTGATCGAGCTGGTCAATCAGTTTCGCAAGCGGCATCCGGAGCTGATTTCCCAGGTCGCCCCGACCGACGCGGGTTTCATCGGCTTCAAGAACCGGAGGCTGCTATCGATCCTCAGCAAGCGGAAACTCGAGCGCGTGCTCGGCTACCTGCTCGACGAGAAAGAGTTCCTCGGGCCGCACGGCATTCGTTCGCTCTCGCGCCATCACCTGGAGCACCCGTTCGAATTTTACGCCGGCGGCGAGCAGTACAAGGTGCAGTACCTGCCGGCGGAGTCGAACACCGGCATGTTCGGCGGCAATTCCAACTGGCGCGGTCCGGTGTGGATGCCGGTCAATGCGCTGATCGTCCGGGCGCTGGTGAACATGTACGCCTTCTACGGCGATGAGTTCAAGGTTCAATGCCCGACCGGCTCGGGGCAGCTCATGACGTTGTTCGAGGTTGCGCAGGAGATCGTCCGCCGGCTGACGGGCACGTTTCTGCGCGACTCCAACGGGCAGCGGCCGGTCTACGGGGGCAACCGCAAGTTCCAGGACGATCCACACTGGCGCGACCTGATCCTGTTTTACGAGTACTTCCACGGGGACAACGGCGCGGGCCTCGGGGCCAGCCACCAGACGGGATGGACCGGCCTCGTCGCCCCCCTCCTGGATCTCTTCGAGCGCGTCGATGCCAGGATCCTGCTGGAAAGCGAGCGCGCAGGAGTGATGGCCAGGGTCGTCCGGGAACAGGTGGGCGGACAAGCCAAGGGACGCGGCTGAGGAGGCAAAGTGCCCGCTCCACGCTACCCGGCGCTTTACCAGGTCAACACCCGCGTCTGGTTGACCGGGTTTTCTCGCACGCTCGGGAGGCGCGCGACGCTTGACGACATTCCTGACGCCGAGCTGGATCGAATGGCCGGGCTGGGCTTTCGACTGGATCTGGTTCCTGAGCGTCTGGCAGACCGGCCCGGCGGCGCAGAGGATCTCGCGTGCGAACCCGGATTGGCGTCGCGAGTTCGCCGAAACGCTCCCGGACCTCGAAGGACGAAGACATCGGTGGCTCCGGATTCGCAATCAAGCGCTACACCGTCCATCGGGACCTGGGCGGCGCCGCGGCGCTGGCACGTTTGCGACAACGGCTGCAGGAACGCGGCCTGAAGCTGATGCTCGACTTCGTCCCGAACCACATGGCCCCGGATCATCCGTGGGTCGACGCGCACCCGGACTACTTCGTCCACGGCAGCGAGAGCGACCTGGCTCGGTCACCGCGGAACTATTGCCGGGTGCAGACCAAGGCTGGACCGCTGCTGCTCGCGCACGGTCGCGATCCGTACTTCGACGGCTGGCCGGACACGCTGCAACTCAACTACGGCAACCCGGCGTTGCAGCAGGCGATGATCGGCGAGCTCGTGAGAATCGCCGGGCAATGCGACGGCGTACGTTGCGACATGGCCATGCTGGTCCTGCCCGACGTGTTCGAGCGCACCTGGGGCATACGGGCGGATCCCTTCTGGCCGAAGGCCATCGAGTCGGTGCGGCTCAAGCATCCGGGCTTCCGGTTCATGGCCGAGGTCTACTGGGACCTGGAATGGAACATGCTGCAGCAGGGGTTCGACTACGCCTACGACAAGCGGCTGTACGACCGCCTGCGCGACGGCCACGCGCGACCGGTCCGCGAGCACTTCCATGCCGGGCTCGATTACCAGGACAAGCTGGCCCGCTTCCTGGAGAACCACGACGAGCCGCGTGCGGCCGCGACGTTCTCACCGGACGTCCACGAGGCGGCGGCAGTCGTTACGTTCCTGTCGCCGGGATTGCGGTTGTTCCACCAGGGACAATTCCAGGGTCGCAGGAAACGCATTTCGCCCCACCTGGTTCGCGGGCCGCAGGAATCGAGCGACCAGGGGCTCGAACAGTTTTACGACCGGCTGCTCACGGTGCTGCGTGAGCCGGTGGTGCGCAATGGCCACTGGCAGCTGGTCGATTGTGCGCCGGCCTGGGAGGGCAACTGGACCTGGGACTGCTTCCTGGTCTTTGCGTGGCAGGGTCCGGCCGACGAGCGACTCCTGGCGACGGTGAACTATGCGCCCCACCAGAGTCAGTGTTACGTGCGGCTGCCGTTTCCAGATCTCGGCAACGCTCGGTGGCGGCTGGAGGATCGGATCGGTGATGCCACGTACGAGCGTCAGGGCGACGATCTGCAGGCGCATGGGCTGTACCTGGATGAGCCGCCATGGCAAGCGCGAGTCTTCACGATGACCAGGCGTGAGGAACTGCAGTAATGGCGGGCACGATGGACGGCTCCGCGAGTCGTCGTGGATGCCCGGGCGCGCCTCGGCGAGGGGCCGTGCTGGGATGCACAGGCGCAGCGCCTATTACTGGGTCGACATCTACAACCATCGTGTCCACGAGTTCGACCCGGTGACAGGATCCGATCGCTTTTTCGACGTTGGAGAAGTGGTCGGCTGCCTCGCACCGGCTGGAGGTGGTCGCCTGATCCTCGGCCTGCGCCACCATGTCGCTTACCTGGACACCCGCACCGGTTCCGTGACTCCTGTTCTCGAGTTCGAGACACGCTCCCACATCCGTTGCAACGACGGCAAGTGCGATGCGCGCGGGCGTTTCTGGTTCGGCTCGATGTCCACGAAGGGACCCGAGGCTTCGCTCTACCGCTACGACCCGGACGGCTCACTGCAGGTGATGGAAACCGGCCTGACGGTGTCGAATGGCCTGGGCTGGAGTCCGGACGGCGGCACGTTTTATCTCACCGATTCGCCCGCGCAGGTCATCTACGCCTACGACTTCGATCCCGCGAGTGGCCGGCTAGCCAGGCGCCGCATCCTGGTCGACCTGCGAGGCCAGGCTTTCTTCCCGGACGGCCTGGCCGTCGACCGGGAGGGCTGCCTCTGGTCGGCGATGTGGGACGGCTGGTGCGTGATTCGCTTCGACGCGGCGGGCCGCGAACTCGGGCGTGTGCCCATGCCGGTGCAGCGACCGACATGCTGTGCGTTCGGCGGCCGGGACCTTACGACGCTCTTCATCACCACGGCAGCGGTCGGCCTGGGCGAAGACGAGATCGAGCGCAGCTTCCACGCCGGCGACCTGTTTGCCCTGCATGCGCCCGTCACGGGATTCGCGGCAAACCGATGGTCCTCATGATCTCGTCCACGATCACGTCCGGCGAGTCGGCAGCGTCGACGACCACGGCGTTGCCTGGCTCCTCCAGCGCCTCGAACTGACTCGCGAGCATGTCTGCGCTCATGAAGTGTCCTGCGCGGTGCTGCACCCGTTCGCGGATGAGCCGGTAGTCCCCCTTCAGGTAGATCACGCGCACCCGCGGATCGCCCGCGCCCAGGCGCTGGAGGTACGACGCCTTCAGGGCAGAGCAGGCGAGGATCGTCGGCTCACCGTTCTCGAGGCTCGGCGCGACGATTTGCCGCCGCAACGATTCGAGCCACGGGATCCGGTCCGCGTCGGTCAGCGGGATGCCGCGCCGCATCTTCTGGACGTTGTCCGCGCCGTGGTAGTCGTCGGCGTCGTGGAAGACCCAGCCGGTGCGCCCGGCCAGCAGGCGCCCGATGGTCGTCTTGCCCGAGCCGGACACGCCCATGACGATCAGCACTCGAATGGGCGGAGGGATATTGCTCTCCTGGCCTAGCCGCCGGACTCGAATCCGGGGTAGAGCGTCATGCCGCCGTCCACGTAGAGCGTCGTGCCCACGACGTAATCGGTGAAATCGGAGGCGAGCCACACGGCGGCACGGCCGATCTCCTCCACCTGCCCGATGCGCTTGTAGGGAACCAGCTTCATCAGTTCGGCGTAGGCCTCGGGGGTCTCCCAGGCGGCCGTGTTGATGGGTGTCTGGATGGCGCCCGGTGCAATCGAGTTGACCCGGATGCGCTTCTCCGCCACCTCCTGCGCGAGGCTCTTCATCAACAGCATCAGCCCGCCCTTGGACGACGCGTAGTTCACGTGGCCTGCCCACGGGATGATGTCGTGCACCGAGCTGATGAATATGATCTTGCCGGCCGCCACCGAGACCTCCGGCCGCACACCGCGGCGCAGGAACTCACGCACCGCCTCGCGGGCACACAGGAACGCTCCACGCAGGTTGACGTTCATCACCGCATCCCACTGGGCTGCGGTCATTTCATGGAAGGGCGCGTTCTTCTCCAGGCCGGCGTTGCTGACCAGGATGTCGACGGTGTCGAACTCGCCCACGGCAGCCGCGAACATTGCGGTCACTTGAGTTTCGTCACCGACGTCGGCCCGGATGGCCAGGGCACGGGACCCGGCAGCGCGGATCTCGGCGACAACCGCCTCCGCGCCGGCGGGTTTCGAATTGTAGTTGACGACCACGTTGGCCCCGGCCCGGCCGAGCGACAGCGCGATGGCGCGTCCGATCCCGGAACTGGCGCCCGTCACCAGTGCGGTCTGACCCTTGAGCAGGGCCAGCGCCTGCAGCGTCGGCACCACCGGCTCCGGCAGATTCATGTGCGCGTAGTAATTTTTCACGTCGTCCTTCCTTTGCAGGGCATTGTCATCGCGACCGATTCGGCACCGTCCCCAGCGTAGCCTATGGGAAGCTCGTACGCGGCGGGTTCGCTGCGATCTCGCGGTTACGTAGCGCAGTGACTGTCGTCAGCGACTGAGGGAATGGCCGGTCCGCTGCCGACACCTCATCGACAGGGCCAATGAGGCTCGAAAAGATGGCAGACCTCTTCCGGGACCATGTCGAAATCGAGCGGAGCGATTTGACCGGTTCATGAACGATCGGCGGATGAAGAAATACATGGACCGGAAGCGCATGCCCTGCGACGGCAAGCGCATGTTCCGAGGCGGATTCAAGAACCTCGTCTCGCTTTGAGATTCTGCGCAGTGCCATGGTGGCGGCGACACGGGTTCGCACCTAACCGAGTTGTCACCGCCACGCGACTGACAGCGTGACCGTCGAGAGTTCAGGATCAATTCATGAACCTGAACCACCTAGCCTGGCAACCTGGCAGGCGTTCACGAACGGTGACCATCGTCGGTGCCGGCTTCAGCGGTACGGCGGTCGCCACCCGCTTGTTGCGCGACCCGCCCGCGGGCACCTGCCGCGTAGTACTGATCGAGCGCAGTGCCCGCTTCGGCCCGGGACTGGCGTACGCAGGCCAGTATCCGGCAGCGTTGCTGAACGTCCCCGTCGGTCGCATGTCGCTGGACGAACGCGCACCGGCCGACTTTCTCGACTACCTGCGCTCGCGGGATTACCCCGCTGGGCCGCACGACTTCGTGCCGCGCGAACTGTACGGCGATTACCTCGAGACGCGACTCCTTGACGCCGCCAGGACAGCGCCGAGCCGGGTGCAGCTCGCGCGCATGCAGGGCGTCGCCAGCGCCGTCACGCGTGTCATGGATGACGGCATCTGGAACGTGGAGATCGACGATGGGCGTGCCGTGCTGGCCGACGACGTCGTGCTCGCGTTCGGACATTTCGCGCCGCGCACTCCGGATGCTTTGCGCCCGTTGCTCGGCTCGGGCCTGTACATGGCCGATCCGTGGACGTCGACTCTCACCCAGGATTTGCCGAATCGCGTGTTGCTGATCGGAACCGGGCTGACGATGGCGGATGTTGCCTGCCACCTGATGCGGCACACGACGGCGGCAGAAATCATCGCGGTTTCCCGTCGTGGCCTGTTGCCGCACACGCGGCCGGACCATGCATTTCATCGCGAACTGTCACTCGACAGCAGGTCGCTCGCACGATGCAGAACGGTGCTAGACATCGTGGCACGCACGCGCCGGTTCGCCGAACGTGTCGAGCGGTCAGGCGGTGATTGGCGCGATGCGATTACTGCGGTGCGCGACCACGTGCCCGAACTCTGGGGCCGGCTGGACGACCGTGAACGCGCGCGGTTCCTGCGCCACGTGCAGCCCTACTGGGACATTCATCGACACCAACTGCCGCCGCGAGTCGGTCGTGCGCTCCAGTCGTGGATCGACGCGGGTCGGCTGAAGGTCTTGCCTGCACGGATTTTCTCGGCGCAAGCAGTGCGCGGCAAGGTCGTCGTTGAGTATCGAGCCCGAGGCGCCGACCACACCGAACGCGTGACAGTCGATCGCATCGTGAACTGCAGTGGGCCGGACTACCACCCGTGCCGTGTGAAATCTCCCCTCGTGCGCTCACTGCTGACAACCGGTTGCCTGACGCCCGATGCGACCGGGTCCGGCCTGCAGGCCGACTCGACCGGCCGGCTGGTCAATCGCAACCGGAGGCCGGTCGACGGCCTGCATTACGTCGGCCCGTGGCTCCGTGCACGCGACTTCGAGGCGACCGCGGTCCCCGAGTTGCGCCTGCTCGCGTCGGCGCTGGCGCAGCGGTTGCGCTGCGAGGCAAACGGCGTGGAGCATGTAGACGCCTTCGTGTCCGCCGGCGTTCACGCCCAACGCACACGATCGGGGCAGGTTTCGAGTAGGTGACCGTGGCGGCCTCGTTCCCGCCTCCCCCGGGGACGGGGCCGCCGGCCATGTCCAGGGAACGTAGCGCGTCAGCCGCGGCCGACCGTCTTTTCGTACAGCCCGGGGAACCGACCTGTCGGATCGTACGTGCGCTTAAGCGCGTCATACGCTCGCCGGTCGTACATGGTCCAGAACGCCTGCTCGTCGAAGGTGCTGCGCGAATACAGGCTCTTCTTGCCGCCATGCCGCGCCACGAGCTGCTCGACGATCGCGTTGTAATGATCGTCGTGCTCCCGGCTGCGCACGGTGCCCCAGAATCCGAAATTGACGTACGGGGTGTCCGTCCGCAGTCGGTACAACGGATAGCGGTCGGTCGTGACCCTGAACGGACAGACCCAGACGGGCGTGATACCGATCTCGGCGTGCAACTGCGCAAGAAAGCTCGCGGCGGCAGCGAGCGGGATGTCCACGTCCTGGATCACCGATTCCGCGTGTGGACGAAGGTGCTCGAGCGCCTTGAGCGGGTAGCGCTGGCCGGCGCGCATGATCTTCTGGTAGGTGACGCTCGAGAGGAGCCGGGGTCCCGCAAGCAGGCGGATCGGTGCGAGGTGCGCACCGACGTTCCTGCTGCACCAGAACCAATCCGTGTCCCAGCGCCACAGGTAGTCCGCGGTCGTCAGGTAATCGTCCGCGCGCCCACGGAGGCTGCGCCAGTACTGCTGCATCCACGTGTAATCGCTCACCGCCGTGCCGACCGGAAGCTGCTCGACCATCGTCGCGCGGGTCAGCACGAAATCGCCGGTGCCGAAGAAGACCCCATCGAGATAGTCGCTGGCCGGATCGGCACACTCCGCGGCGATTGCGGCGAAGTAACGTCCTGAATCCGCGAAGCGCTCGTGACGCAGGTGCACGAAAGGCGCGACCGGGACGAGCCTGACGGTGAGCCGCGTCGCGTAGCCGAGGCTGCCGTATGAGTTCGGCAAGCCGCAAAACAGGTCGACGTGCTCCGTCGGCGAGCAGTGCAGCACGCGGCCGTCGGCCACCAGCACGTCGAACTCGTTGACCGTCTCGTGTACGAGGCCGAAGCGGAACGCGCTCGACTCGATGCCGAGGCCGGTCGTCGCGCCGCCGACCGTGATGCTTTTCAGTTCGGGGACGACCGCGGGCGCGAGACCCTGCGGCAACGTGGCGTCGACGAGATCGGCGTACGTCGTCATGCCCTCGACTTCCGCCGTGTGTGCTACGCGGTCGATCGCGATCACATGGTCGAGCGTCGTGCCGTCGAGGAGCACCCGGTCCGCAACCTGCCGGGGACGGAACAGGTTACTGGTGCGCTTGCGCAGGCGCACGGGACCGGTCGATGAGCGCAACGCCGCCGCGAGCCGCTCGACCCGCCTACGGTGCCCGGTGTGCGTCGTGAACTGCATCGCTCACCGTACCGGCGCGTAGCGAGGAACGTCGCCCCGGCTCAGGACGAGTTGCCAGAGATTCAGAACGCGCGCGCGAAACCCACCGGCGGTCGAGTTCAGGTAGTAACGCCACATCCGGTAGAAGCGTTCGTCAAGCGTCGGGTCGGTGCGCAGCGCCGGCCATGCCGCGCGGATGTTCGCATCCCACGCGAGCAACGTACGGTCGTAGTCCGGCCCGAAGTTGTGCCAGTCCTCGAGGACGAAGAGCCCTTCCTTGGCCTTGGTGATCTGCCGTTCGGACGGGATGACACCGCCCGGGAAAATGTACTTGTCGATCCACCGGTCGGTCGTGGTCCTGCTGACGTTGCCGCCGATCGTGTGCACCAGGGCGAGCCCGCCCGGCGCGAGCCGCGCGCGCGCGATCTCGAAGAATTGCCGGTAGTTCTTCGGTCCGACGTGTTCCATGAGGCCGATGCTGACGACGCGGTCGTACACCGCGGGATCAGATGCAGCCTCGCGGTAGTCCTGCAGGCGGAACTCGACCGGCAGCTGGTCGCACCAGCGTGCGGGCGAACTCGACCTGTTCCCGGCTGATGTTGTAGCTGACCACGCGGCACTGGTGGTGGCTCGCGAGGTGGTAGGCGAGCCCTCCGAAACCTCCGCCGAGCTCGAGCACGGTCATGCCGGGCTGTATGTGGAGCTTTCTCGCGATCAAGTCCAGCTTGCGGCCTTGAGCTTCGTCGAGGGTCTGATCCGCACCGTCGGTGCCGTAGTACGCGCAGGTGTATTGCATGGTCGTGCCGAGCATCGCCACGTACAGGTCGTTCGAGAGATCGTAGTGCTGCCGGGCGACGCGCCTCGACAGCGTTGGCCCCTGCAGATTGCCGATCCTGCCGAGCACGACCTGCGCACGCGTCGCGGCGGTCACGAGCCTGCGCTCGAGTCTCGCGCGGTGTATGCGTGTGAAGAACTCGTCGAGGCGCGCGACGTCCCACCAGCCATCCATATAGGACTCGCCGGCGCCCAGGGTTCCATGCGCCAGCACGCGTGCGTAGAACCGATCGTCGAGCACGCGGAGATCCCACGGATCGCTGCCATCGATCTCGATGTCTGCGGCCCGCAACAACGCCGCCAGCTTGTCCTTCGCTGCCATCGGTGTCGCTCCGCCATGCATCGCACAATGACTGTTTCCGTGCAAATTACATACTCGTGTGTCGGTGGCGCGCAATCAGTACTGATTCGGCCACCAGCGGCCGTTGCGACGTGTCGCCGGCGCTCGCCGAGCAGGCGGTCGAATCCGGCCGCCCGCGGGAGTTCGCCCTGGAAAGCGTTCGGACGGCAACCGCAGAGTTCGGCCAGAATCGGCCGCACGTCGAACTCCCGATAGCAGTCGGGCGACGAAGCCATCGACCCTAATCTGACGTACGGCATCGAGCCGCCGAGCCAATCCTCGACGATTGCGTGGCCCGTGAAAACTATCGGTCGCGAAACAGTGCATCGACATTCGGCAGACGGTCGAACCGGGAGAACGTCCCGGCGTCTGCAATTTCCCTCGCGGCATGCAGGAATCCAGCCCACGCCGCGCGCGCGAGCGTGCCGCCCACGCTGATCCGGCGCACGCCCAGGGCAGCCGCCTCCCCGACGGTCATGAACGGCGCGTTGATCAGCAGGTTCACCGGCTTGGGAGACACTGCGGCGACAATGGCCGCAATGTGTTCTGCTTTGTCAATCCGCGGAGCGTACAGGCAGTCGGCACCGGCTTCCGAATAAGCGCGCAGCCGCCGGATCGTCTCGTCGATGTCGGGACGCCCGCACACGAATCCCTCGGAGCGGCCGGTCAGCACGACGCCGGTGCCACTCTCATCGATCGCCCGCCTTGCGGCCCGCACACGCGCCACCGCCAGATCGAAGTCATGGAGCGGGCTTGCTTCGTCTCCGGTGGAGTCTTCGATCGAGAGCCCGGCGATCCCAGTGGCCGCGGCGCGCTTGACGTTCGCGGCGACGTGTTGCGGATCGACCGCGAAGCCGCCTTCGAAGTCTGCATTCACCGGCACCTTCACGGCAGCGACGATGGCACGGAGATGCTCGAGCGCCTGATCGAGAGTGACCTGATTGTCAGCGCGGCCTAACGTCCAGGCGAAGCCGGCACTTGTCGTCGCCAACGCCCTGAAGCCCATCTGCTCCAGGGCCCGTGCGCTCCCTGCATCCCACGGGTTGGGCATCACGAAGCATCCTGAGGCGTGCAGGCGGTGGAACGTAACGCTCCGATCGTCATTTGCGTCCATGTCATGATTCCAGGAACGGAATGAAGGGTCGATCTTGCGCCTCGGCGAGCTGCAGCCCAGATCGTACTCAAGCTTGCCGGTCTCAGTTCGGCCACAACCAGCCATTCGGTCGTCCTACCAGACTTCCTGGAAGCGGAAGGCCAACTGCCGCTTCGCCAGAGTCTGGAACCGGAGTTGAACCTGCGGTCGCATGGTAGTACATTCTGACTACCTCCACGAGAATTGCCGGTGTCCGCAACCAGTCTGAAACTTCCAGACGATCTCAAGCGCCGCATTGCCAAGCTCGCCGCAAGCACCGGGCAGACACCCCACGCGTTCATGGTCGATGCACTGGCGCGCGAGGCGGAGCGGTCGGAACTGCGCCAGCGATTCGCTGCCGAGGCGGCCGACTCGGAGAGTGAGGCGCTCGGCAGCGGCAAGGCTCATTCCCTGGACGCGACGTTCGCGTACCTCGCCACCAGAATTGGCGGCAAGAGCCCGCGACGCCCACGGCCTCGTTCGTGGCGCGCGTCGAAGTAACCGCCCGAGCGCTCCGCGACCTTGAGCGCCTGTTCGATTTCGTCGCTGCAGCTGACGCCAAGCGGGCGCTGGCGCAGCTCTCGAGCGTACGGGCGGCATTCGAGATTCTTGCGGATCACCCGCTGCTTGGTCGGGTGGCAGAAGATGGTCGGCGCGAGCTAGTGTTGTCTCGTGGCAAGCACGGTTACATCGCGAAGTACCGCTGGTTGCCAGCCGAGGACGTCGTGCTGATCCTGGCGGTCAGGCATCAGCACGAAGCGGGCTACATCGAAGAGCAGTAGTCGCGCCGCGCGCCGTGTCGGGTGATTGGAGTCGAGCCCGCCACCTGCAGGTCCGTTCGATCAGCAGATCAACGACTTGAACAGGAATAGTCGATCGCATTTGAATCACGTGTGAATGTAATGCGCCACGCACAGTGGATCCTGTCTTTGCGGTGCCGTGAGCTTCGAGGTCGCAGGCTCTCTGCCCCGCCCGATGCCGCCATTGCTCACAATGTCGCAGCATGGGCATTTGATCCACCCACGGACGGCCCGAGGCTACGAAGTCCACATCGCCAGTCACCTGGTTTCGCGTCCGACAAGGTGCGACGGGCTTCGCTCAATTGCGGCTTCCGTTCTGACTACTACGAAATTGCGGATGGCTTGCCGCAGAACGAGCATTGAGCTGCCGGCTGGCGACGGGCCCTGCCGATTCCGGTCGAACTCGGCCAGCGCATCTGACCTGGAATCGCTGCGTCAGGCGTGGCGTGCGTAGTTGCTGGCGCCAAACCAGTCGACGACAACGACGGGCTCGTTGCCGACGACCCAGGCGTCGTGACCACTGGGCAGCGACGTGACGTCGCCGGGCCCGGCGATGAATTCCGTACCGTCGTCCATGCGAATCGCAAGGCGTCCGCTGACGTGGTACTGGAAATGCGGGGCTTCACAGCTCCTGGTATTGGCGATCGGTTTGACGTCGTTCGACCAGCGCCAGCCGGGCTGGAATACGAGTCGGCCAACCTCGCCACCGCCGATCTTCAGGATCTCGGCACGGCCGTGGGGGAAGGCGCGCGTTTCGTCGGGTGTCGCGAAGCTCTTGTGCTCGGTGTTTTGACGCACTGCGTTCATGGCTGGGTCCCTCCATGCTTGATCGGATCAGCAAGGAATGCCTGGCGTGCTGCTGATGCGCACGGCTCGAGCCCCGGATACGCCGCACGCAATGCGCGGTCAAGGTGCAGTGCAACGAACCACGGGCCATGCGGCGTGGGTGGTGGCGGGACGTGGCCTGGCAATCATGTGCCGTCCTCCCACGGGTGGACCCGCGCACGCCGAGCAAGCGGTCGAATCGCGCCGACGAGGCCCGGTCTCCTGGCAGCCCGCGAGGGAAGCGACTGGATGTCTTGGTGCGGGCAAGCCGATCTCGACGAGAGTGACTGCAGCGTCCTGAGCGTCGTGCACCTCACGGATCGGGATCCGTCCCTCCAGCCACCAGCAGACTTGCCGGAACGCTTCGAGGCCGAACGGGTCGCGATCGAGTCACCGTGAGTACGTGAACACGCATGAACGCTCGCAATACGCCTGCTTTCGGCCATGAGCGGCCGTTCCAACTTGCAACACCGATGGAATTGCTCACGATATAGCGCTTAATATTTGCATGGTTTTCGACTATCTAACCGTACTTATATCCGTTGTTGTCGGATTGTCCGTGACGTCTTTTCTAACTAACGTCGTACGTATCATCCACGTTCGGGGTGACGTGACGATTTCTTGGGAGCAACTGTTGTGGTCCGCAGCAATTCTGATCTGGACCGTAGCATTTTGGTGGTTTACGTTTGTGCTCGCCAAACAGTCGCAGTGGACGTATCCGTTGTTCGTTTTTCTGCTGGTCTATGCGACTCTTCTTTACGTTCTAATGGCGCTTTTATTTCCTGAAGGCGTGCCGGCAGGTCATGACTACCGAGCGCAATTTATGCGAAACCGGGTTTGGTTTTTCGGTGTATTCGCGCTTTTTCTCTGCGTTGATGTGGTCGACTATGTCATCAAGATGGACAGAGACGTATCGATCGTTGGTCAATTGCAATATGCAGCGTTTGTAGGGCCATTAATCGTGTTGTCGTTGTTCGCCCTGCGCACGGACAACCTGGTATTTCATCGTGTTTTTGCGGTCTATACGGTACTGGCATTGCTCGCAATGAATGCCACAACACTTGTACCGCTGGCGAACTGAGTTCCGAGCATCGCTTCGGGTCGTTCTCGGATCTGGAGGGCCTGCTTTCGGTCACGGATGCGTGATCGCCTCGGGCCCGAGGGAAAGCGGAAATCCCGGAACGGGAAAATCGGCCACGACCCGTCATTCAGGTTGAGCCGTGGTTCCCATGCAGTCGAGCCTTCTCGAAAACCAGGGCGTTTCACTTCAGTCCCGGTCCGGCGCCCCAAGCGGAAAGTACTGCCGATACGGTCTCGCCTCGTCGACGGCTCTCGCGAATGAAGGCCAGGCAAGGAGACGCGACCGGTACGCCCGCAGCTTCGGAAAGGTATGTGCGATGGGGTGAACCCAATCGGCATAGAAGAGCGACGGTGCAGCCGCGCAATCAGCCAGGCTCATGGTCTCGCCGGCTGCCCAGGTACGTCCCTCAAGCCTTTGCTCTAACCAGCCATAGGCCAAGTCAAGTGCGCGCCTTGCTTCCGCCATTGCTTCATCTTTGCGAGCGTTGTCTTTCTTGATGGCCTCGAAGACGGGCTTTTGCATCGCCGTCATCACATCGTTGTCGAAGAACCGGTCGAGGAATCGAACCTCCAGCGCTTCGAGCGGGTCGTCGGGCAGCCAGCGAACTCGGCCGCCATGCTTGAGCATCAGGTGTTCGATGATGATGGTTGACTCTACGACCGTGCGCCCATCGTCGACGAGGACCGGAAAACGCGCGAACGGCCAGCGCGCCTTCAGTTCCGCCATCGCCGACGGATCTTCAAGCGTTCGATACTCGAAGGGCACGTCGTTCTCGTAAAGGGCGACGAGTACCTTCTGGCAATACGACGAAAAGGGATGGGCGTAGAGCGTGAGCGACATGAGGCACCTGAACTGGTTGCGTTGTGCAATCGGCGAAACAAATAGTTGAACAGATCTGCTTTGGCAAGCACTTCCAGGAAGACCGCATGACTGGTTACCAGCACTCGGGTTGCCCCATCGACCTGACGCTCGAACTCCACCGTAATCGCTGGAGTCTGATCGTTCTGCGCGACGTGATGTCTGGTGGTCGGCTGACCGAACCATCGATACAACTCGTGCCGCCAATTGCGCAATTGGGTGCCTGGGGACGACGACGCACAGCGAG
Organism: uncultured Gammaproteobacteria bacterium; assembly: GCA_963786705.1. Lineage (GTDB taxonomy): Bacteria > Pseudomonadota > Gammaproteobacteria > Steroidobacterales > Steroidobacteraceae > RPQJ01. The sequence continues at coordinate 86,247 of CAWBAG010000015.1, read as the reverse complement.
TCTCCTGGGGACCTGTCCATACGCGCTCAGCCTCTCGAAGACAGGTGGTCCCGAGATGTGGGACGCGTTCATTTCCGAACCGCGCAGCCTGCATCTGGATGCGCCAGCACCCACGCGCTCAATCATTGCCGAGCATGAATGCGGCGCATGCGGAGGCCATCTCGCGCAAGCAATCGGCGATAGCCACCTTCGATCGAAATCGGGTTTTCGACACCGCATCATTGAATAGGGCAACTTGACGTTTCACCTGAAACGTCAAGTAATTCTGATCAATGCGCGAATGGTGGCCGGGCCACGCGCTTCACTGAGCAATCCCGCGGAATCTCCCCGTCGCGGTACACGAAAGCACAGCCCGCACCGAATAATCCCTGGACGGCCGTCTTCCATTTCAGCCGGCCCGGGTCGCGGCCGCGCAGGTACTGCGGTGGGACGCGGCCGCCCGGCGCGCCGAGCGCATCCGCCGCATGCCATCCCCAGCTTGGTTTGTCGATGAACGCACGCGCCAGCGCGACCTGGTCCGCCTGGCCCGTCGCGATGATACGTTCGGTCTGCCGGGGGGACGTGATGAGGCCGACGGCGCGTGTCACGAGGCCGCTCTCTGCGCGTACCCGCGCCGCTCCACCGCCGTGGCCTCCACGATCACGAGTGCCGCGCCCGACATGCCCAGCCGCGCGAGGTGGAACCGCGGATCATACCGGCCAGGCCGGGCGTTGATCCGGGTCCGCTGACCACGGCCGCACAAGGTTTCGGGCGGGCGGTCCGCACGGTTCTGGGTTAGCTTGTCCGTCGCCCGAACCTCGCCGAGGGAGTGACGACCATGTACCTGCCGACCGCACCTGCACGCCGCGAAGTCCGATCGCCATTCTTGCTGTCGCTCCTGCTGGCGGCGGGTATCGGAACCACGCCGGTGTCGCTGGCCGACGGGACGCCTGCCGGACCCGATGCGGCCACCGCTGCGCTGATCGAACGCCTCGGACTCGTCGAGGCGCCGCAGCCCGTGCGTGAGCGCTCCGGCTGGGCACCGCCCAAGGTCGTGTTGATTCGTGCCACGACCGCCGAACGTATCGCGGCCCTGCAGGCCGTCGCGCCGGGCGTAAAATTCGTGCAGGCCGCGGACGATGCCGAATCGGCTCGCCTCGCGGCGGCGGCGGACGTCGCGATGGGGTTCTGTTCGGGTGACCTGCTCGCGGCCGGCGAGCGCATCCGCTGGGTGCAGGTCTGGTCGGCCGGCGTCGAGCGATGCGTGTCGGCGCCCGGCCTGCGCGAACGCGACATCATGCTCACCAACATGCAGCGTGTCGCGGGACCGGTCATGGCCGAGCACGTGCTGGCGATGATATTCGCGTTCGCGCGCGGGCTCGAGTTCTACGTGCCCGAGCGCATGGCCAGGCGCTGGACCGAGCAGCCTCCACCTCCGACGCGGTTGATGTCCATCGAAGGCAAGACGCTGCTCGTGGTCGGCCTCGGCGGGATCGGCACGGAAGTGGCGCGGCGGGCCAGCGCGCTCGGCATGACCGTCAATGCGATCCGGGCCAGCGGCCGCGAAGGTCCGCCCTTCGTGAAGTACGTCGGGCTGCCCGGCGAACTGCACGCGCTGGCGGCCGCTGCGGATTTCATCGTCAATACGACGCCGCTCACGCCCGAGACGCGGAACCTGTACGACGCGAAGTTCTTCGACGCCGCGAAGCCGGGCGCCTACTTCATCAATGTCGGGCGCGGCCAGAGCGTCGTGCAGAAGGACCTGGTCGCGGCATTGCGCAGCGGGCGCCTGGCGGGTGCGGGCCTCGACGTCACGGAGCCCGAGCCGCTGCCGCCTGACGATCCGCTCTGGACGTTTGGCAACGTGATCCTCACGCCGCACGTCTCGGCCGCGTCGGACCTGGGCGACGCGGCGCGTTTTGCAATCGCGCGCGAGAATCTCCGCCGCTACGTGGCCGGCGAAAGGATGCTGTCCGTAGTCGACGTGACCAGGGGCTACTGAGCGCAGCCGGGACGCGTTGGTGCCCGGCGCTGACGACTCACGCGCCCGCGCCCGCGCCCGGCTCGAATCGCGTCCGGAGCGCGTCGAGTTCCTGCCGCATGCCAGCCACCGCCGCCTCTAACGCCGCGATGCGTGCGAGCAGCGCGTCGCCGGTCGACGCGCGACTGTCGGCGCGCGGCATCGAGGGCGCCACGTCGTCGTCGCGACCGGCCAGCCCTGCGGTGACCGGCCCCGTGAAGAGCTGCGCATAGCGCGATTCGCGGCGCCCCGGCTCGCGGGCCAGCTTGACGATGTACGGCCCTTGCGGCCGCGTCATGAGCTCCTCGACCGCCTCCTCGATCTCGCCGACGTCCCGGACGGGTGCGAGCCGCGCGGCGTGCGTGCGCAGCTCACCCGGCGTCTGCGGTCCGCGCAGCAGCAACTCGCAGACGACGGCGGTCTGCAGCGGGGAGAACTTCAGCGACCCGAACTGCGTGTTGCAGAAGAGCTGGTGGTACTTGGGCACGCGACTCCCGAATCCGGATTTCTCCAGCACGAGTTGCTTGCGCATGAGGCCGTCGACGACCGCCTGCACCTCGCGTTCATCGACGTCGAGGACGGGGTCGCGATTGCTCTTCTGGTTGCACGCGTTGGTCAGCGCGTTCAGCGACAGCGGGTACTGGTCCGGCGTGGCGATCTGCTTTTCCAGCAGGCAACCGATCACCCGCGCCTCGTGGGCGGTCAACTCGAGCGGCATCGCATGCTCCGGCGTGGTTTCTCCGGGCATAATCTCACACCGGGGTTGCCGAGGACTTGCGGATCGTGCAGCGACGAGGTTCGATGTTGCGGGGCATCGCCACCATCACCCTGATGGCCCTCAACGTGATCTTCTGGGTGCCCGTGCTGATCGTCGTGGCCATCGCGCGACTGCTCGTGCCGCTGCCCGGCTGGCGCGCGTCGACCGGGCGTCTCATGTCGGCTATTGCCGAAGTCTGGATCAGCAACAACTGCACGATCTTCCGCTGGCTCCGGGTGCTGCAGCTCGACGTGCGCGGTGCCGAGGAACTCGACCCGCGCGAGTGGTATCTCGTCATCTCGAACCATCGCTCGTGGGTGGATATCCTGGCGCTGCAGCAGGCCTTCAACCGGCGCATTCCGCTGCTCAAGTTCTTCCTCAAGCGGCAGCTGATCTGGGTGCCCTTCCTGGGGCTCGCATGGTGGGCCCTCGAGTTCCCGTTCATGCGGCGCCACTCGTCGGCCTACCTTGCCGCGCATCCGGAGGCGCGAGGCCAGGATCTCGCGGCGACGCGCAAGGCCTGCGAACGCTTCGCCCGCATCCCGACCTCGGTCATGAATTTCGTCGAGGGCACGCGCTTCACGGCCGCCAAGCACGCGAAGCTCGGTTCGCCCTACCGGCACCTGCTGCCGCCGCGGGCGGGCGGGGTGGCCTTTGTGCTCGCGGCAATGGGTGGCATCCTGCAGTCCATGCTGGACGTGACCGTCGCCTACCGCGAACCGAGCCCGAGCCTCTGGGACCTCTGCTGCGGCCGGCTCGGGCCCGTGACGATGGTCGTCGAGCGGCGCGCGATCGAGCCGTGGACCACGGCGGGCGACTACACCGAGGACGAGGCGTTCCGGCGCCGTTTCCAGGCCTGGCTCAGCGGGATCTGGGCCGACAAGGACCGCACGCTCGACGGGATGCTGCCGTGACGAGCTGGGACCTTCCCGAGCCGTTCGTCCACGAGCGCATCGCGGTGCACGCCGAGATCGACGGCTACGGGCACGTCAACAATGCCGTCTACGTGGTGTGGCTCGACGACTGCGCCTGGGCGGATTCGATTGCGCGCGGCATCAGCCCGGAACTCTGCCGGTCCCTGGATCGCGGCATGGCGGTCTGGCGCACGCAAATCCATTACCTGGGCGCGGCGCTCGAGGGCGACGAAGTCGAGGTGGGGACGTGGCCCATCCACAACGACATGCGACTGCGCATCGATCGTCGCTTCCAGATCCGTCGCAAGTCGGACGGCGAGACGCTCCTGCGCGCCCTGATCCACTACGTCTGCATCGACCTGCACACGGGACGCGCGAAGCGCATGCCTGCTGAATTCACGAAATACACGGTGTCGCCCGTCGTCGCCGCTGCGGTGGCTGCCGAAGCCGAGCCGTATCAACCCGGTGTCGAGCCCCGCTGACCGCGCGGCCGCTGTTGCCCGGCCCGATCCATCGCACAGGAGATCGTCGCATGCACGACCAATGGACCAACGCCGACCTCGACTCGCTGCTCGGGTCACCGACCGTGACCCGGCGCCGAGGTCCTGGTCACCTCGCTCGCCGCCGGTTTTGCGCTCGGCGGTCGAGCCCGTGTCGCGCCGAGACCATGATCACGACCGACACCGCGGGCCTGACGGCCGGCGAGGTGCGCGATCCCCGTCGCCGACGGCGAGATTCCCGCGTACCGCGCGATGCCGGACGGGCGGCCCGTTCCCGGTCGTGCTCGTCGTCCAGGAGATCTTCGGCGTGCACGAGCACATCAAGGACGTCTGCCGCCGCCTCGCGAAGGCGGGCTACCTCGCGATCGCGCCCGAGCTCTACGCGCGCCAGGGCGACGTCTCGAAGATGACCGACTTCAAGCAGATCTTCGCCGAGGTCGTCTCCAAGGTGCCGGACGCGCAGGTGATGTCGGACCTCGACGCGGCCGTCGCCTGGGCCGGCAAGTCGAGCAACGGCGACGTGCAGCGCGTCGGCAGTCACCGGCTTCTGCTGGGGCGGGCGCATCGTCTGGCTCTACGCGGCGCACAGCCCGGCGCTGAAGGCCGGTGTCGCGTGGTACGGCCGGCTCGACCGGCGAAGCCGACGCCGCTGCAGCCGAAGTACCCGATCGACGTCGCGGCCGACCTCAAGGCGCCGGTGCTCGGCCTCTACGGCGGGCAGGACCAGGGCATCCCGCTCGCGGACGTCGAGAAGATGCGGGCGGCGCTCGCGGCGGCGAAAGACCCGTCGAAGATCATCGTGTTTCCCGGACGCGCAGCACGGCTTCAACGCCGACTACCGGCCGAGCTATCGCGCCGAGGACGCCGCAGGCCGCGTGGCGCCAATGCCTCGCGTGGTTCCGCAAGCACGGCGTCGGCTGACTGGCTACTGGAACTTCCAGAGCACGCCGACGTTGACGGCACGAGCGGCAACCAGTGCCGCAGGTCCGCGTCGATCTCGATCGTGCCGTCCGGGCCCGTCCGGGAACTCGAAATCCGTGCAACACGGATTGCGGCGATCGAGTGCGTTCGTGACCTCGGCATGCACCGTGATCGAGCCGCGACGCAGCAGCCACTTGCGGCTGACCCGCGCGTCCACGGAGGCGAAGTACGCGTAGCGGCCGGAATTGCGCGCGCCGACTGCCACGTCCGTGGCGGTGTCGTCGAGCCTGCAGCGGCGTGACGGGCCAGCCGGTGTGGTAGCTGCGCCGCAAGCGTCGCCTGCCAGCCGCCGTCCGTCCAGCTGATGCCGCCGTTCAGCGTGTGCGTCTGGTCCCAGCTGCGCACGACGTTGCCGCCGTCGACGTCGTCCGTCACCCGTGACCACGCGTAACTGAACCAGCCGCTCCACGGGTCGAGTCGCCCCGCGCCTGAGCAGGAACTCCACGCCTTCCGCGCGCGCCGATTGCGGCGCGATGGCCACGCGGTCCCAGCGCAGTTCCGGCGACGAGCGAGAGTCGGGTCGTAGAGACTCTCGAACCGGGTCTGCAGGTGGTCGATAGTCCTTGAGGTAGGTCTCGAGGCGCAGCGTCGTAGACCGTGCCGAAGTCGTGCTCGAACCCGACGATCGTGTGGTCCGCGTGCTGGGCCGGCGAGAACTCGTCGACGCCGTCCTCGACCTGCAGTTCGTCGATGCCCTGGAACTGCTCGTAGCGGCCCCAGCTCGCGAGCAGCACGGAGTGTTGCGTCGAGCCGCCACGCGAGGTTGACGCGCGGCGCCAGCTCGTCGTCCGCCGTCCGACGCCGTAGGTCTGCTCGCTCCAGCGCAGGCCGAGTTCGGCCGTGAGTGCGCTCGGTCAATCGGCCGCGCAGCGTCGTAGTACGCGGCGAAGTGACTCGCCCGACGGTTCAGGCGCGAGGTCGCTACCCTGCGCTGGGAGCCGGGATCGCCCGGAAACGGATAGCCGGGAGCGAAGACGACGATCGCTCGGTAGTCGTAGCTCGCGGACAACGGCGCGCGTCCAGGCCTGCGCGTGCAGCCAGCGTGGTGTCTCGAATTGCGCGTCGAGCTTGAGTCCCAGCACGTGATAGTGGCGCTCGTCGTGGACGTCGCCTTCGCGCCGGCCGGTCTTCCTGCACTTCGGCGACACGCGTCGATTCGACCTCCGTGTACGAGGCGAGTGCGCCCAGCCCGAGCTGCGTCGGACCAGTCGTGCTCGAGCGTGGCCCAGAAATAGGAATTGGCGTACCGGACTTCCGTGTGCTCGGTATCGGCCGAGTTCGTCACCTCGGCTTCGTCGCGCGCGAGCAGGGCGTGCAGGCTGCCGCGGGTCGCGGGTGACCACTCGAAGTCGACCCGGGCGAAGCCGTCCGCGTAAGTCGGCTCGCCGAGGTCGCGACTGCATGACGTCCGCGATCTCGTCGAGATTGCTGCGCCGGGCGGCGACCAGCCACTGGCCCCGGCCTGCCGCGAAGCGCCTGGAGGCGAGCGCGTTCAAGTGCAGCAGCCCGACCCGAGCTCGTAGTACTGGTCGGCATCCGGGCGCACGGACCGCGCATCGATGACGGCACTCATCCGGTCGCCGTACTCCGCCGTAAAGCCTCCCGCGTAGACATCGAGGCCGCCGACGACGCGCTCGTCGAGCACGCTGGTCGGCCCCTGCAGCATGCGCAGGTGGAACGGTTCGTAGAGCGGGAGGCCGTCGAACAGCACGGCCGTCTCGCTGGCGTCGCCGCCGCGCATGTGCGCGAGGCCGGCGAGGCCGTTGCTGGCGGCACCGGGCAGGCGATGCACGGCCTTGAGCGCGTCGTCGGCCAGGCGCGGCAGCGACTCGACTTCCGACTGGGTCAGGAACGTGTGCACGTCGGGCACGTCCATCGCAAGCGCGTAGCGGCTTGCCGTCACGACGACGGCCGAGAGTGGCTCGGTGTGCGAGGCGCCCGCACCCGGCACTGCCGCGGCTGACGGCGTCGCGACGCGTACGATCGCGTAGGTGCGGGCGGCGACCGCCCGGGTACCGAGACCGAGCGGCGCCAGCACGGCTTCGAGCACAGCGAGCGGCGCGCCCGCCTGCGGTTCAGTCGACGACCCGCGCCTCTGCCGGCACGAGGCGCGAGTTGTACACCAGTTGATAACCGCCTTCGCGCGCGAGTTCGCCGAGCACCTCGTCCAGCGGCCGGCCGGCATACGGCGGCGCCGCGGCGGCCAGCGTCGCGTGCAGGCACGCGAGTACCAGCGCGCCGGTTCGCCACGTGGGCGCGGGACGCTGCAGGGACGGCGAGGAACGAGGAGCAGGGCGCATGGGCATAGGCTTGCCCGACGCGACGCGCGTGAGCCAGCGGATGTTACCCGACCGGCCACGCCGGCGCGTATTGCGCGCTGCGCAGTCTCAGTCCGCCGACCGCTTCAGCCGGAGCTGGCTCTCCCCGAGTTCGGCTCGCAGGGACGGGGTCGTCGTGAGCACTGCGGCGACCGCCGCGTCGGGACCGAGCCCCGTCACGGCTCCCTTGCAGCTGGATCGATTCCGCCTCGCGGGCTGCTGCCAGCGACTCGTAGACGAGGGTCCGACCCGTCTCGCGTGCCGCCCAGGCGAGGAATTCGTCGAGCGAGCGCCCCTCGATTGGAAACGGTGGCGTGATCGTCTCGAGCCACGCCCATTCGGGATCGCGTGCACCGACTTGTCCGCGCGCGACGCTGCCCGCAACGGACACCGCCACACTCTCACCAGCACGCGCGACTACCGGTTCACGGCCGTGCTCGATTACGACGGTGCCTTCGCGCACGCTCACGTGCACGCCATCGGGACCGGCATGTACCAGGTACTGGGTTCCCAGGTGCCGCACGTCGCCCAGCGGCGTAGTCAGCGTGAATCGCGTGCTCGCGCCGCCCGGCCGACCGGCGTCGACGTAGGCACTGCCCGCGTGCAGGTTCGCGGTATGCGCGTCGGCGACTTCGAGGCGGGTGCCCGTGTCGAGCCGTACCTCGACGCCGTCGCTCCAATGCAAGGCGACCCTGCCGGTCGCCGACGTCATCAACTCGTCGCCCGCGGCGACCGTGCCTGCTGCTGCGAGGTCCTGCCACGCGCCGTCACCGTGCCGGACCTGCACAGCGCCCGCGACGAGTGCCGCCGTCGCGACCGGGCTGGCGTCCTGCCGATACAGCGGTTGCGCAAGCCACGCCGCGATCGCAAGGGTCGCGACCGAGGCGACGGCGAGCCACGGCCCCGTGCGCCGGCGTTGCTGGCGTGCGGCTACTGTCGTACGCCACTCCGCTGCGACTGCGGCGCGCACCTCGGCCATCGCCTCGGGCGTTGCCTGCGTACGCGGTCCGGCGGCACGCAGCAGAGCCGCGATTTCGCGTTCCTCGCGCCCGTCGCCGGAGTGATGTGATGTTTCGTTTGTCATGGTATTCGTATGCTCACGTTTCGAGGCTCGCCAGCACGTCGTCCGCCGACGCGCCGAACACGGCCTCAACCCCTTCCTTGAATGCGACGCGTGCTCGCGCGAGCAGCGACTGTGCCGCGGTCTGGCCGATACCCAGGCGCTGGCCGATCTCCTCGACGGAATGACCCTGCACGTATTTCCACTCTAGCGCCTCGCCGTACCGGCCCGGCAACCGGTCGAGCACTGCGTGCACGAGACGGCCGAGTTCGGCGCTGTCGGCGCGGCGCAACGGATCGTCGCCCGCCGGCGCCTCGATCGATTCGAGCGCGGCGCGCACTTCCTCGCTGTCCTCGAGCAGCACGACCTTGTCCGAATGCCGGCGCTGCGCCCGCACGTGGTCGGCGATTTCGCGCCGGCAGATCTGGCAGAGCCACGTGAAGAGCGCCGCCTCGCCGCGCCAGTCGCCGAGCGCGCGCATCGCCTTGATCAGCGTGACCTGCACGACGTCCTTCGTGGCATCGGCGTTGCGGTTGAGCCGCGGCAGGGCGAAGCGGTAGATGCGCGGGAAATAGGTTTCGAAGAACGTCGCGAACGCGCGCTCGTCGCCCGCCAGCATCGCCGCCACCAGTTGCCGGTCTTCGGTCACTTGCCGTTTCACCTCGTGTCCGGTGAGTAAGACGGACCACAGGGGGCAAATCAATCGTGGCCTGAGCGAACCGCTCCGCCCGGCCAGCCGGGAGCCGGCACGCGCGTGGCGCCATGCGTCCATGATCTTGAATTCATTGTAGAAAATGCGATCCAGGGAGCGGGCGATTGATTTCGACTCGCCGCCGCGTCTAACCGGAGCCCGCCAAGCAACGGCGGCCCCGTTCCCGGAGACGTGTTTGAACCCGACTTCCACTGCGGCCGGCCTCGTGACGATCCCGCCGCCTCGTGCAGAGCGCCGCGCGCTCTACCTGCGCCGGGCGGCGCAGCGTCTCGAACTGGAGGCCGTCCGCGCAGGCTCCGCGCGCCGGAACGAACTCGAGCAGTACGTGCGTGCGGCGTTCGCCTGCAAGCACGGCGCCGCGGTCCGCACGTTCATGCCGACGCTGCTGTCGTTCCGGGACCGCTCAGGCGTCCTGCGCGGGGTGGTCGGTGTGCGTGGAGCGCACGAGGAGCCTCTCTACCTGGAGCAGTATCTCGATCTGCCGATCGAATCGGCGCTCGCTGCGGCCCTGGCGCAGCGGCCGCGTGCGTCGGCACACGGGACGGGTGTCGTCGTACGCAGCGACATCGTCGAGGTCGGCAACCTGGCCGGCGGCAGCTGCCGTGCGGCCGTACGCATGGTGTCGCAGTTGCCGTCGTACCTGCTCGAGCTGCGCTACCGCTGGATCGTCTTCACGGCCACCAGCGCGCTGCGCGGAATCCTGCGCGAGCCTCGGGGCGCCGCTGGTCGAACTGGCCGCGGCCGAGCGGCAGCGCATAGCCGGCGCGTCCGACGAATGGGGCCGCTACTACGAGACCGACCCGCGCGTGTACGCGGGATTCCTTGGCGACGCCCAGGGCCTGGCAGGATTCACCGCCGGGGGCCACGGCCATTAGCGCACTGGCGCGAGCACTGCGATCCGCTCCCGCCGGACGGATTGCGCTGACCGATGGCGCGCGCACGGTCACTTACGGCGAGCTCGTGCGGCTGATCGATCTCGAAGCGGCCTGGCTGCGCGCCGCGGGTGCCGCACGTGTCGCGCTGCTGGCGGACAACGGCGTCGCCGTGGGCGATCTCGGACCTCGCACTGCAACTCGGCGCGGGACTCTGCGTGCCCCTGCCCGGATCGTTCACGCCGGCGCAGATGGCGCACGCGCTCGACGACGCGGAACCTGGACGCGCTGTTCACGGATGACCCCACCGCAGCCCTGTCGCGGCTTTCAGGCTGGAGCGTCGCGGGCGTTGCGCCCGGCAGCGGACTGACGTTGCTGCGGCGCCGGCTCGAAGACAGCGACGCGTGCCGCGGCCGTGCCCCGCGGAACCTGCAAGATCACCTACACGTCGGGCAGCACGGCGGCTCCGAAGGGCGTGTGCCTTGCCGCCAGTCACCTGGAGGACGTTGCGGCGGCACTCGCGGGCGCGACGCAGGACCTCGGCGATCGAGCGTCACCTGTGCGTGCTGCCGCTCGCGACGCTGCTCGAGAACGTCGCGGGTCTCTACGCGCCGCTGCTGGCGGGCGCCACCTGCGTATTGCCATCCTCGGCCGAGACGGGCATGAGTTATGCCGGGCTCGACGTGGCCCGGCTGCTCGACGCCATCGCGCGCCATCAGCCGCACAGCCTGATCCTCGTGCCCGAGCTCCTGCAGGTGCTCGTGACTGCGTGCGAGCGCGGCTGGCAGGCCCCAGGCTCCCTGCGGTTCGTGGCCGTGGGCGGGGCCGCGGTGTCGCAGTCGCTGCTTGCAGCGCGCGGCGGCCGTCGGCTTCCCGTGTTCGAGGGCTACGGCCTGAGCGAATGCGCCTCGGTCGTGTGCCTCAACACGCCCGGGGCGTGCCGGGCCGGCAGCAGTCGGCCGGCCGCTGCCGCATGCCCGCGTCCGCGTCGACGCCGCACGGGCAGGTATTCGTCTCGGGGTCCGCGATGCTCGGCTACGTGGGTCAGCCGGCGCGGATGCCCGGCACCGAGATCGCCGACCGGCGATCTCGGCACATTCGACGACGACGGTTACTCTACGGTTGCACGGCCGGGCCGGCAACCTCTTCATCACGAGCTTCGGCCGCAACGTCTCCCCCGAGTGGGTCGAGTGCGAGGTGGGCCAGCGTCTCGGGGGCTGCCCGGTGGTCGTGCACGGCGAGTCGCGGCCCTTCGTCGTCGCGCTCGTCAGCGCGACACCGGCCCAGGTGGACGATGACGGCGTCGACCGCGCGATCGCCGCCGCGAATGCCGCGCTTCCCGACTACGCGCAGGTGCGGCGCTGGGCCCGCGCGCCCCGACCGTTCTCCGTCGAGGACGGCCTGCTGACCGGCAATGGCCGCCTGCGCCGCCGCGAAATCCTCGCGCGGCACCGCACGCTGCTCGACACGCTCTACGGCGCGGCGTCGGGCGGCTGAATCACCCAGGAGCTTGCGACCGTGAATTTCTACGAAGAACTGATCCGTGACACCGCGCCCGATCGCGACTACCTGCTCGCATCGCCGGTCATCCAGCGCTGCCTCGCCGGGGACATCACGCGGGACCTCTACGTCGCCTTCCTCACCGAGGCATATCACCACGTCCGGCACACCGTGCCGCTGATGATGGCCGTGGGCGCGAGCCTGCCTGAGCGGCACACGTGGCTGCGCGAGTCGCTGCTGCATTATCTCGAGGAGGAAGCAGGCCACGAGCAGTGGATCCTGAACGACATCGAGCACGCGGGTGGCGACCGGGCCGCAGCCGCCGCGTCGTCGCCGAGCGTGCCGACCGAGTGCATGGTCGCGTATGCCTATGACGTCGCGACGCGCGGCAATCCGCTCGGCTTTTTCGGCATGGTCTACGTGCTCGAGGGCACCAGCGTCTCGCTCGCGCTGCGCGCGGCGGATCGCATCCAGGCGACGCTGCAGCTGCCGCCGCGTGCGTTCAGTTACCTGCGCAGCCACGGCCAGCTCGACCAGGAGCACGTCGGCGATCTCGCGCGAATCCTCGAGCGCTTCGACGACCCGGCCGATCGCGCCGCGGTCAGCCGCTGCGCACGCGCCATCTTCTGGCTGTACGGCAACGTGTTTCGCGGGCTCGATGCGACGCCGACGACTGTCGCCGCGCCGCTCAGGAGAACGGCATGAACATCTCGAGCCTGCGCGTGCTCGTGACGGGTGCGAGCGGCGGCATCGGCCGGGCCGTGGCCGCGGAACTGCTGCGGCGCGGCGCGAGCGTGCTGCTCGTGGGACGCGACGGCGATGCGCTGCAGTCCGCCGTCGCAGGACTCGGCGGGCGCTCGGAGCGGTTGGACTTCGTCGCGGGTGACCTGACCAGCGAGATCGATCGCGCCGGCGTGTGCCGCAGCGCCGTCGCGTGGCGCGGCAACGGCATCAACGCGCTCGTCAACAACGCCGGCATCGCGGGCTTCGGCACGTTCGAGGAGACGTCGGACGCTGAGCTCGCGGCGATGTTCGCGATCAATGCCGCGGCGCCAATGCAACTCTGCCGCGCCCTGCTGCCGCACCTGCGGCAGCAGCCTGCCGCGACGATCCTGAACGTGGGATCGGTGTTCGGCAGCATCGGCTATCCCGGCTTTGCCGCATATTCGGCCACGAAGTTCGCGTTGCGCGGATTCACCGAGGCGCTGCGCCGTGAACTTGCGGACACGACGGTGCGCGTGCAGTACCTCGCACCCCGTGCGACCCGCACGGCCATGAATCCGGTCGCCGTCGAGCGCATGAACTTGACGCTCGGGGTTGCCATGGACGCGCCGGAGCGTGTTGCGCGGGCCGCGTGCGACATGCTCGAGCAGGGCCGCCGCGACGCAGTCATCGGCTGGCCCGAGAAGTTGTTCGTCCGGATCAATGCGCTGTGGCCGCGAGTCGTCGACGGCTCCCTGCGCAAGCAGCTGCCGGTCATCCGCCGCTACGCGTCCGGCGCAGGCGCGGCTCCGCAGACCACGTCGGCCGTCGTCGTTCCATCCCGCATAACCCCGCAGGAGATTGCCCCATGAAGTCGTTGCGAAAGCTGGCTATGGCCGGCGCCATGTTGATGCTTGCGACCCGCGCCCTGGCGGCGCCGGCCCCCGCGTTCGACGCCGACCTGCTGTCGTTGCAGCAGGCCTGGGCGCACGCCAACTACGAGATGCCGGCGGGCGACGCGCGCAATGCCGCGTTCGACGCGCTCGAGGAGCGCGCCGCCGGCCTCGTCGAGCGCAACCCTGCGCGCGCCGAGGCGTTGATCTGGCAGGGCATCATCGAGAGCAGCCACGCCGGCGTGAAGGGCGGGCTCGGTGCGCTCGGCCTCTGCAAGGAAGCGCGCGCGAGTCTCGAAGCGGCGCTGAAGCTGAATCCCGCGGCGCTCGACGGCTCCGCGTACACGAGCCTCGGCGCCCTGTACTACAAGGTGCCGGGCTTCCCGATTGGATTCGGCGACGACGACAAGGCGGCCAGGCTGCTGCAGCAGGCGCTGCAACTCAATCCGGCCGGCATCGACCCGAATTACTTCTACGCCGAGTATCTCTTCGAGCAGGGCCGTTACGCCGAGTCGCTGCAATATCTCGAGAAGGCGGCGCAGGCGGCGCCGCGCCCGGGTCGCGAGGTGGCCGACAAGGGTCGTCGCGCCGAAATCGCGGCCCTGAGCGCCAAGGTGCAGGCGAAGCTCAGTTGAGCGCGGCGGGCTGCGGCCAGCCGAGCGCGGCCAGCACCCGCGCGAAATCCACCGCGAGCGGCGCCTCGATGGCGAGCGCCGCGCCGGTGAGGGGATGCGCGAAGTCGAGGCGCGTGCAGGCGAGCAGCAGGCGCCGCGAACCGTAGCGCTCCACGAACAGCCGGTTGTGCCGGCCCTTGCCGTAGGTCGAGTCGCCGATGATCGGATGGCGCAGGTGCGCGAGGTGCCGCCGCAACTGGTGGCGGCGGCCGGTGAGCGGCGCGAGTTCCAACAGCGCGTAGCGCGACGTCGGATAGCGATCCACGCGCACTGGCAACTCGACCGTGGCGAGCGTGCGGTACCGTGTCGCGGCCTCGCGCGCCACGGTGGATTGCGGCCCGAGCACGTCATCCTCGACCGCCGCGAGCGCATGCACGATCTCGCCGGCCGCCGCCGGCCAGCCCCGCACGATCGCGAGATACGTCTTCGCGACGTCTCGACTCGCGAAACTCGCAGCCAGCGCCCTGGCCGTCGCGACGTCGAGCGCGAACACGAGCGCGCCGGAGGTGCCCTTGTCGAGCCGATGCACGGGATATACGCGGCGCCCGAGCTGGTCGCGCAGGATCTGCACGGCGAACCGGGTCTCGTGCCGGTCGATCGGCGAACGATGCACCAGCAGGCCCGAGGGCTTGTCGACGACGACGAGGTGTTCGTCCCGGTAGAGGAGCGGCAGGGTCTCCGGAGCCGCGGCAGGTGCTGACGGCACCTCGGTCACCACGGAATCAAGCCGTCCCAGCCGAAGAACCTGCCCGACGCGGTGTGCTGCAACCAATCGATGATGCCGGGAAACTGCCGCACGCTGCGCTCCTGTACGAGCAACCTGTCCGCGGGCACGTGCGCCTGGAACGGGCGCGACAGATCGGTGTCGGTGGTGCCCGGGTGCAATGTCACGCGGATCACGTTGCGTCGCGCCGTGCCCATGCGATGGCCAGCGTGCGCGCAGGCATGATCTGCGCCGCCTTGGCGCCGCGGCAGGCGTACCGGCTGCCGCGGCGATTGTGCCGATGCTGCCGACGCGTGCCGGGAGATTCGCCACGACGGCGGCGAGCGCGCTGAGCGCGGCTGCCTCCCCCCGCACACGACCGACTCACGGCTCGGCCAGCAACTGCCGCACGAACTCGATTCCGACTGCGCGGCTGGCGCCGTTGACGAGGACGTTGCCGCCGGTCGCGAACTTGTCGAACATAGGGCCGGTTCCTCGGGTGGGGCGATGCACGCCGTCGAACCTTCAGGGAGGGAGCATTGGCCGTTTCGCAGGCACTCGACACATGGATCAAGGCCGGCACGCAGCGCGTGCTCCGTGGCCAACGGATCTTCGTGCGCACCGCGGCCAAGCCCGGGCGCGAACCGTTGCTGCTGATCCACGGTTATCCCACTGCCAGCTACGACTGGCACCTGGTGTGGACCGCGCTCGCCGAACGCTACTCGCTCTACGCGCTCGACCTGCTCGGCTTCGGCCTGTCGGCCAAGCCGCGCGACGTCAAGTACACGATCGGACTGCAGGCCGATCTCTGCGAGGCCCTGCTGCAGTCCAGCGGCGTCAACCAGGCGCACGTGCTCGCGCACGACTACGGCGATACGGTCGCGCAGGAACTGCTGGCGCGGGAGCGCGAAGGGCGGCTGCGACTCGGCAGCGTCTGCTTCCTGAACGGTGGCCTGTTCCCCGAGACGCACCGGCCGCGCACCGTGCAGAAGCTGCTCGCGAACCCGCTGCTCGGACCGCTGCTCGCGCGCGTGATGAGTTACCGGAATTTCGAGCGGACCATGCTCGACATCTCCGGCAAGGACCCGCCGAGTCGCGCGGAACTGACCGATCTCTGGAACCTCATCGAGCGCGACGGCGGGCGGCGCGCCCTGGCTCGCCTGATCAGCTACATGGAGCAACGGCGCACGAACCGCGAACGCTGGGTCGGCGCGCTCGTGCGGTCGCGCGTGCCGCGCCGGCTGCTGTGCGGCGCCGCCGATCCGATCTCGGGCCGGCACCTTGCCGAGCGTTACCGGCGGCTCGTGCCCGATGCGGACGTCGTCCTGTTCGAAGGCGTGGGTCATTATCCCCAGCTGGAGGATCCGGAAGCCGTGCTCGAGGCGTACTTCGAGTTCCGCTCGGCCCCGCGCTAGGACGATACGAGCGCGCGGCGAACCCGTCCGGCCCTGCGCTAGGACAGCACGAATACGCGGACGAGGATGTCGCCGATCCCGACCAGCGCAGCGCCCGCGATCAGTCCTGCGCAGATCGGTTCCTGGGAGTCCACCCAGACGGCGTGCGCACGCGACGCAGGTTGCGAACCCCACCGACGCGCGGCCAGCCAGAAGAAAAGCGAGCCCAGGAACATCATCAGCGTGGAATCGGGCGGCACGACGACGCCGAGACCGATCGCGAGCGGCGACAGCGGGAACCGGTTGTGCGTGCGCACGCGCAGCACTTCCATCACGAACGCCGCGGCGGCGGCGATGATCATCGACCACACGATCGACGTGGTGAGCAGTTCGCGCGCGGCGCCGCCGCCGAAGATCGCCGTGACGAGGTCGGACACTCCCTTCCACTGCAGCGCTGCGGGGAACGCGAATCTTTCGCTGACCATCGTGTCGGCGACCGTGCGGCCCGCGCCGGCGTCGAAGCCGGCGAGCCCGAACAACAGGAAATACAGCGGCGTCGCCGCGAGCGCGCCGGCGAGGATGCCGATCACGTGCCCGAGCGCCTGCTGCCGCGGCTTGGCCCCGAGCATGTAGCCCGGCTTGATGTCCATGAGCAGGTTCGACGCGTTGCTCGCGACCTCGGACGACATCACGGCCGTCATGAGGTTGGGCGCGGGAGAGCGCGGGTCGAGCGCGCCGAACGTGAACTGCGGGATCTTCGACAGCGAACCGGACGGCGTGATGCCGGTGAGTGCCGTGCTGCTCGCCGCGATCAGCGCGAGCACCAGGATCAGCGGGATCGACAGCGCGCCGAGCAGCCAGTCCACGCCGAACCACGCGTGACACATCCAGACTCCGACCGCACCGATGAGCGGGACGCCGACCCACGACACCGGCAGCGGCAACTCGATCGTCGGCCAGCACGTCGGCGCTGCCGTCGGCATTGCGGCCGCGCCGGCGCAGGCTCCGGAACGCCTCGACGAAGACCTCGGGGCGCGCGAACAGCGCGACCAGCGACGCCACGACCATCATCGAGATGCCCCACCAGAGCGCCCAGCTGTTGACGATGTGGGCCCGGCCGAAGAGCGCGGTGCCGTCGGCGATCGAGCCTGCGCGCGGCTGGATCTCGCCGATCGTGATCATCACCGGCACGACGACGACGAAATTCAGCACCGCGCCGAGCAGCAGGCTGCCTGCCGTGCGGATGCCCATGAGCCCGCCGGCGCCGATCATCGCGAAGTCGAGCGCCGGGGAAAGCGCGAGCTGGCGCACGTCGACGCCCGCGAGCTTCGGCAACGGCGCGTAGCCGTGTTCGACGAGCCAGTAATACCAGCCGTCCAGGTTCGTGGGCAGGTGCCAGGACGACTGCAGCCCGAGCCACTTCTCCTGGACCAGCCGCATGTAGCTCTCGCCGGAGAGGAAGCTCACGCTGCCCGCGAGCACGGCCGCCGCGGCGAGTGCGCGTGCCTTCAACATCCCGGCCGCGGCCGCCGTGCGGTCGTAGAGCGCGTCGAGCACGACGCCGCAGGCGCGGCCTTCCGGGAACGGGTGCTGCTCGTCGTTGACGAAGCGGCGCTTCATCGGGAACGCGACCAGCACGCCCAGCACCGACAGCACGATCGTGAACACCATGATCTGCCACCACGGCAGGACGCTGTTCGTGGCCCACATGTAGGCCGCGAGGCCGGACGTGAGCGGCATGGTCATGTAGCCGGCGGCCGTCGCGATCGACTGCACGCAGTTGTTCTCGAGGATCGTCATGTCGCGCGCACCGAGGCGCGAGAAGACACGGTACAGCGCGAACGCGAGGATCACCGAGGTGAGGCCGACGCCGAGCGTCCAGCCCGTCTTGGCGCCGACGTACAGGTTGGTGACGCTCAGCAACCCGCCGAGCAGGAACCCGGTCACCGCGGAGCGCAGCGTGAGTTGCGGCATGTCGCCGCGAAACACGTGCTCGAACCACCAGCGGTCCTTCTGCTCGCGCGTCCAGTCGCGGACCTGTTCGGCGGTCAGTTGCTGCAGGGCCATGGGTGCCGCCGGGCTTGCGATCTGGGGCGCGCAGCATAGCGTGCCGCCCCACCTGAGGCCCAGTCGTTCTGCTGGAGCGTTGTTTGGTCTTGTCCAGGCCTTGTCGGGGCCACTTCGCACGGAAGGGGCCTTGTTCCTGGGCTGCGTCACGGAATCGATTTGGCCGGGTGATGGAAGTGGGTTGAGTGACGGACATTCGCGAACGCGCAATTCTGGCCGGAAGCGGTCCTCGGAGAAGATCTCCAACGCTACTAGCGAAAGACGCCTCTTTCCATGATCGTGCCGTGTCCGACGGGTCGTCCAAGACCCAGCCAGAGGCTCCATGAGTCGGTCGAGGTCAAGCCCACACCAACCATCAGGGGTCCGACCAGGGTGCGCCCCGCCAGAAAGAGTGATCCGCCGTAGATTTCCTGATCTGGCTCTGCGTCGATGCGGTCATAGATCGCCCCGGCCGTCAGCCGGATGCCCGCGTAGAGTGCGAGGTTCCGGATTGGCAGCACATCCTTCACCTTCCGCAGGTAGCTCGTATCGATCGTCCAGTAGCCATCGGAACGCAGTTCCCCAAGTTCGAACCCAGGGAAACTGCCGGGGCCGCCGACAGCGAAGGCGCGGTCCGGAGGCAAGTCACCACCCAGGTCGGAGCCGCCGGCCAGGGTGACCCAGAGCACGTCGCGGCGAAGGGGCACCGCCACTCCAACTCCCAACTCGCCTCGTTCCCAGTTCCGATCCGCGCCGAGCGAATTGTCGCTGCGCATGTACTCCAGGGCCACCGCAACTCCACGTGTCGGATTGAATGCGGTGTCGCGGCTGTCGAATTGCGCAGATACCAGCGCGCCTGCGTCCGTCGCACGGATCTCGGGCATCAACGGCGAACCGACATCGACGTTGACCGCCCGGTCGACATAGACATATCCAATCCGCGCCTGCGCATACCGACCGATGTTCACACCGGTCTCAAGCAGGCCGCCAATATCTTCGAATTCGTAACGCGCCACGCGTTGGTCATCGCTGAATAAATCCTCGGTCGATCGGGACAAAGTGAGCCGAGGTTCCACAAAGTATCGATGCGCGGCGTCGAGTGGCTGGTAAAAACTGGTCGCCAGCAGGTTCTCGCCGCCGACCTGCAGTTCGTTGCGCCACTCCGCGCCCAGCGAATTCACCCAGGTACGGACATGCCTTCCATACAGGTTGAATCTCAGGTCCCCATCCTGTGAGGCGTAGGCGCCTAGATCCACGTTCAGATAATTCGGTCCCCAGCTCTTTTCACGCGGTAACCATGTGAGAGTCGGTGACTGGCGGTCTCCGTCGAGGCGATAACCGACCGACTCGAAATCCGCGAGAGCCGCCATCCGCTGTGCTTCCCGGCTGATCGCACCGGTATCGACGAGGTCTCCTCGCCGTACGGTCTGATTCGACTCGAGGTATTCGGGATTGACGCGTTTCAGTCCTTCGAATCGGACATCGGCGAGCCGGGTCTCGATCTGCTGCGAGTGCGTCACGGCAGCACGCCACGCTTGATACTGCGCTTCGGGCACCGCGTAATTCATGAGTGCCCTCGACATGCTGCGTGCCGCGGCCTCGCCGAGAGGGAGGGTCTCTGGCACGCGCTCGAAATCCGCAGTGCCGATCGTGCCCATCTCGACGTCGATCCGAATGTCGCCAGCCCGAAGCGACTGCAGTTGCGCCTCTTCGTTCGCAATGATCATGACGTCCATTGAACGACTCAGGATTTGCGTGGCGGTCAGCAGTTTCGCGGGGTCTGTCTCGGGTTCGACGAGGTTCACGACGATGACCACGTCCGCGCAGAGGGTGCGGGCGACATCGACCGGGATGTTGCGCACGAGTCCACCGTCCGAAAGGATCATGTTGTCCACGGCAACGGGCGCGAAGGCGCCCGGAATCGCCATGCTGGCGCGCATCGCTGTCGCGAGGTCGCCGTGGTCGATGACGATCATGCGGCTCGAGACCATGTCTGTAGCGACCGCGCGATAGGGTATCGGCAGCTTGTCGAAGTCGGTTTCCAGTCGCGCGTTCGCGACGTAGACACGCAGCAGGTCTTCGACGTTGCTGGTATTGATCAAGCCGCTCGGTGCCCTGATTCCATTTGGAGTGATGCCGAACTCAATCTCGTTGCTGTAGGTCGGGCCGGCACGTTTCTGTTCGATTGGCTCGAGGTCACGGCGTCCTTGGCTGCCGACGACCTTTTTCCAATCCACGTTGACGAGGAATGTCTCGAGTTCCGCGGCCGGAATTCCCGACGCGTATCCGCCGCCGATGAGCGCACCCATGCTGGTGCCCGCGATGCAATCAACAGGAACGCGCAATTCCTCGAGAACCTTCAAGACCCCGACGTGCGCCCCTCCTTTCGCGCCACCGCCCGCAAGCACGAGCCCTATGCGGGGCCGGACGTCAGTATCCGCAACATCCGCGCAACAGGGTTGCGATGAACCGAGCAGTGTCGCGATGCCGACTAGAAGCATGCCTTGCCGAGTCCATTGCATGGAGATATCCCCTTCTAGGCATTTCGTGACGCGGGCCCGATCCGGATGCCTGCCTGGCTGTCGCCAACTGGGGCAGCAACAGGACTGCAGCTGAAATCGCAGCTGCCACGTCGCTGCGTTGTCGGGCGCTCGACGATGCAATGCGCGGAAGCCTGCAGGTGTACCGGTTGCTTTCCTATCCGCGTGATCTGCCCGATGCCCAGCCCGAGCGGCACGACCCACAGTTCTCCGCTGTCCGCTTTCCAGTCGGCAGTCATGATTGGAGCTAACGTCAGATAGCGCCCCGGAGAATTGGGAAAGTTGTAATTGGCGAACGGCTGAACAAGCATCTGATTGACGGTAGAGCGGTCATCGTCCTCCGCAACCGACACGACGCGTCGTGCATTCCACGGTTGCGAGAGCACCGATGAGCGCCTTGATTTTCCTCACGCCGACCATCCACGAGCCTTTGAAGACACTTGTGGCGGCGCAAGGACCGGAACACATGGCATTCCGGTCTTCGCGTCATTTGCCACTCAGTCGATGGGGCGGAATCGTCAATCGTCGGGTCTAAGGACGCACCTCGAGCTTGACCTGCTTGATCGTGCCCGTGAATCGTGTCTCCGCGCCGATGCCGATGCCCTCGGCGACCGGGGTCTGGTTGTCGATACCGACGTCGGCCGTTTCGTCCGCGGAGAAGATGTTGGGTTGAGTCTTCTCGACGCGACCGTCGGCGACGGGCTTGCCGTTGACGAACAGCGTCGCCTTGCCGCCCTTGCCGGGTCCGCCGCCGTCATACGCAAAGTCGAGCACGACCGTCGCGGGTCCCGCAGGGAGCGCTTGCGGTGCCACGACCGTATACCGATTGAGCCCGAGGAAGTTGTATGTGTATGTCGGCTTGCCATCCTTCATGTACAGCGCCCAGCCACCGAAGCGTCCACCCTGCACCAGGATCGCGCCGTTGGCGCCAGTGTCCGGAATGTCGAGCTCCGCAGTGATCTTGCTCGAACTGTTCTTGACGTTCATGAAGGTGTTCTCGAGCATGCCCTGCATACCTTCATAGAGCGTGAGCGACGTGCGGTCGCCCATCACGTCGGGCCGCCCCGCGACCGCAGGGTTCATGCGCACGATGACCCGGTCGTCGAGCGGCAGCACGTTGTGCTTCTCGGCCTCCTGCATGAACAGCGCCTGCAGTTCCTTCAGCTTCGCGGGTTGCGTGGCGGCCAGGTTGTTCGTGAGGCTGAAGTCGTTGCGCACGTCATAGAGATCCCAGGCGTCGGTCGTCAGCGGCGGCAGGTTGCTCGTTTGCCAGGGTGCCCGATGGATCGTCCGTGCGAGCCAGCCATCGTGGTAGATCGCGCGATTGCCGAACATCTCGAAGTACTGCGTCTTATGTTGCTCCGGCGCACTCGGGTTGTTGAACGTGTAGAGCAGGCTCGTGCCCTCGATGGGCGTCTGCGGCGTGCCGTTGACGCTCCTGGGTTCGGGCAGGCCCGCGGCCTCGAGAATCGTCGGTGCGATGTCGATCACGTGTGAGAACTGGCTGCGAAGGGTTCCCTTGTCCTTGATGCCATGCGGCCAGCGAATGACCATGCCGTTGCGGGTGCCGCCGAAGTCGGACGCGACCTGCTTGGTCCAGGAGAAGGGCGTATCGAAGGCGACGCCCAGCCGGCTGCCATGTGCGGGAAAGTCTCCGGGCCGCCCCACTTGTCGATCAGGGGAATCAGGTCCTCGACCTTCTCCGCGA
Organism: uncultured Gammaproteobacteria bacterium; assembly: GCA_963786705.1. Classification (GTDB taxonomy): domain Bacteria; phylum Pseudomonadota; class Gammaproteobacteria; order Steroidobacterales; family Steroidobacteraceae; genus RPQJ01. Next base: position 63,974 of record CAWBAG010000015.1, on the reverse strand, counting down.
CGCCGTTGAAGTAGGTCATTTCGTTGTACATGCCGACGAAGCCGCCCTCGGCGCTCGTGCCGTTGTCGCCGGCGATGTAGATGAACAGCGTGTTGTCGAGTTCGCCGATGTCGTCGATTGCCTTCACGAAGCGACCGATCTCGTGATCGGTCTGTTCGAGGAATCCCGCGAACACCTCGGCCTGGCGCGCGAACAGTCGCCGCTGGTCCGCCGGCAGCGTGTCCCAATCCTTGATTTCCTTCGTTCTCGGCGCCAGCTTCGTGCCCGCGGGCACCACGCCCAGCTGCTGCTGACGCGCGAGCGTGTCGATGCGAACCTGGTCCCAGCCCTTGTCGAACTGGCCCTTGTATTTGTCCGCCCATTCCTTCGGCACGTGGTGCGGTGCGTGCACCGCGCCGGTCGCGTAATAGACGAAGAAGGGCTTGTCCGGAGTCATCGACTGCTGCGCCTTGACCCAGTTGATGGCCTGGTTCGTCATGTCGACGGTGAAGTGGTAGTTCTTCATCTTCGGCGGCTCGACCTTGATCACTCCGTCGTAGATCAGCGGGTACCACTGGTCGGTCTCACCGCCGATGAAGCCGTAGAACTTGTCGAAGCCCTGGTGCGTCGGCCAGCGGTCGAACGGGCCCGAAACACTGGTCTCCCACGCCGCAGTCTCATGCCACTTCCCGAACGCGCCGGTGCTGTAGCCGTTCAGGCGCAGCATCTCGGCGAGCGGCGCCACGCTGTTGGGAATCTGCCCGGTGTTGCCTGGATAGGCCGTCGAGCTCTCCATGATCGAGCCCGCATTGCCGGTATGGTGGTTGCGGCCGGACTTGAGTGCGACGCGTGTCGGCGAGCACAGCGCCGTCGTGTGGAAGTTGTTGAAGCGCAGACCTGCCGCGGCCAGCGCGTCCATCGTCGGCGTCCGGATCGGGCCGCCGAACGTGCTGGGGCCGCCGAAGCCGATGTCGTCGATCAGCACGATCACGACGTTCGGCGCGTCCTTCGGCGCCTTGACCTCGAAGCGCGCCGGCGGCTTGACGTTGCGCGCATCCAGCTCGGTGAAGGTCGCTCGCTTGGGCTCCTGGATCGGCAGGACCGTCCGATCGACTGGCTCCTGCGCCGAAGCGATCGTGACGGCAAAGCCCAGGGCGAAGCCAAGAGCTACGACGGGTTTCACTAACTTCATGTGTCACCCCCTAAAACACGGTGAGTCAGAGTCGAGCGCGGCACGGCGCCGTCCATGGCCGAAGTGTCCTATCAAGCAATCACGCTGGCTATCGAATTTTCGCACCACGACGATTCGATCGTGTTCGTTCGCCTTGCCGGCAGGATTACGGTGGAGACGCGCCGGCGCAATTGAGCCCTGGCATCCGCCCCCTGACATAGGTTACGAATTCGCGTGAGAAGTCATCGCAAACGAACGCGCCTTCTTCCAGATAGTGACGATGCTGACGCAGGATGGACGTGATCGCGCTCTTCCACCGAGGATCATCGCCTACCAGACCCCAGAGCGTCTCCGCAGTGAACAATGCGTTCGTGGCGAACCACTCATACCTGGCATCCATTGGCTGGCCGGCGGCCCGGCTGGCCAGGTCGGGATGCTCCACTGCCATCTTGAGATATTCCTGGAGGATTCCGAGAGAGGCCGCCTGCCGCTGATGTGTCGCGCTGCGCTGATACGTCAGCACTCCGAATACCATTGATCCGGCGGTGACGACGGCGCCCACGATCGTCGCGTAGTGAGCCTGTCGCTGTCGTCTCGCTTCGCTTTGCGCACTTGTGTCCACTGGTGCTCTCCCGGAAACCGACGCAGCAGCTTCCACTGCAGGGTCCGTCGACATGAGACATCCGTCAGAACTTGAAGGCAAGGTTCAGGCCGATGGACTGCCCCTGGAACCGATCCTTGGCGTCGAACTCGTAGAAGTAGTGGAAATTCAGTGACCCGTTCAACGGCACGTTCGTCAGCCCGATCTGTGCACCGACGGCGTGGACCTCGTCCTTCACCGACTGCATTCGCTGCGTCCGCGCCGGAATCGTCGCTGACCTGCCAACTGCTGTAGCCGGTCAGACCGAGTTCCAGAAGCAGGGACTGATCCTCGCGCAACGGCAGGTACTGGCTGACGCCCCAGTTCACCGACAAGGCGTCGCCGGGCGTGAGATCGAAGCCGTCTTTCTCGCCGTTGATTTCATAGGTCAGCGCGCCGACTACCGCCATCCGGCGATCGGCCCATGGATACCATGTGGCGGCGCCCTGGAACTGATGCGTCCAGAAGCCGTAACCGAGGTTGTCCGCGGCTTCGACGGTCAACGGACCGACGATCGGCAAGTCGAGCGTCTCCGTGTCGTACGCACCCGTGGGCGCGTAGAAGCCATATCCGAGTGCGAAATCCCAATGCTCCCGGGTCCAGCCCAGCCAGAGCGGCTGGATGAACAAGTCGCTCGCTCCGAACTGCGATTCGTCCGCGCTGCGACCCGCGCCGGAGTGAGCGGACAGTGATGCGCCCAGACTCGTATTCCCGAAGGGTAATCGAGACATATGCGCCGTATTTCGCCCCGAGCAGCGTCCAGGGCGAAACCCAGATCAGCGTGGGCGAAAGCACCCACGCATCGACGTCCACATCCACGTCAAGTGTGACGCCAGGTCCAGGGCCCGGCTTGATCGTCACCGAATCGACCTCGTTGCCGTGCGCGTCGTTCAGCCGATCGGTCGCATAGGCGTAGGTGTAGAGCACGCCGTACCGGCCCGGCTCGGCATCGCGAAGTCCCGGATGTTGACCACGCCCGGCGCGTAGTGACCGATCTCTGCGGCGTGCACGGCACCGATGCCGCAGGCCAACGTGACGCAGGCGACTCGTCTCAGTGTCTTCATGCTGGACATCGTGCTTGCCACTTCCATGCGCCCAGGGTCGACCATCCGCTGCGCGGCCCGAGATCGCTATCGGAATTTCGCACGCCTGGCCACGAGTGGTGGACGCGCAACAGTGGCCTCGACGGCTGCTCGCTCGCGCATCAACCGACCGCGTGCAACCGTCATGGACGGCGTTTCACCGAAGAGTCGACGATAGTCCTTGCAGTACTGGCCCATGTGCGTGAATCCGCAGGCTCGCGCCGTGTCGCCGATCGAGGTATCGGCGTTCGCGGCGAGCAGCGCCATGCGGTTGCGCGTCAGTCGCTGGCTTCGCATATAGGCCAGCGGGGTGGTCTCATAGACCTGTCGGAATCCGTACTCCAGTGTTCGCTGGGCCACCCCACAGGCCCGGCAGAGTTCGGTCAACGTGACCGGCGCCGGGAATCGCAGTCGCCACCATCGCGGCATGCGGCGACGACGGCGGCAACGCGCGATCCGCCGGCCACTGGCGAACGCAGCATTCCCGGTCTCGAAGACCACGTCCGCGCTTCGCCGGCACGCGTGCGACTCGATCACGAGGATCAGCAGGACACCCCGGTTGGCCATGAACAATTCGATGTGTGCACCGGCATCCGCTTGCACCACGGTATTGGCAGCCAGGCGTTGCCCGAAGAAGCGAACATCACCTTGGGTGACGCCGGGACACAGCACGCACGAACCATGCTGCGGCACGCTGCCGCGGATGGCGACGGCGCTCGCCGCGCACAAGCGAACGATTCGATGCGAGCCGAATGGCAGGCACGACACGGATGCACGTGTCGTTGCGAGCCCCAAGCTGGATCAGCTCCAGCTGCCAGCCGGGGAACAAACCAGGGAGCTGTTCGATTTCACTGTCGAGGAGACGCACCGGCGGCAGTCAACATCGGCCGGTGCCGCCGCGCTATCGAAAAAGCGTACGGCATACGGTTGCGCCTGGAACGATACGCGCTGCGCCTGACGGACACCGTGCCAGGCCGGTACGGACGGTCCGCCTTGCTACCGATGCTTCGCCAGTCGACGTGTCTCGGTCGGGGTCTCGCCAAATAGCCGGCGATAGTCCGAGGCGAACTGGCTCAGGTGCCAGAATCCGACGTCCGTCGCGATCTCCGAGATCGAACGCTGCGGGCCCGGCTCGACTTGTTGCAGCGCCTTCCTGACCGCATTCAGCCGCAGCGACCGGATGTACGCGACCGGGGTCAGGCCCGTGACCTCGCGAAAGCCATATTCCAGCGATCTGATCTTCAGATTCGCGTGGCGGCACAATTCGGACAGTCGCAGCGGCTCCGACAGTCTCGAATGGATGAATTCGCGCGCGATCCGCACAGCGGCACGTCTGCTGGCGCGCGCCGCGTTTGTAGTGGCATCCACATCCGCCGGTGAATTGTCGAACCGAAGCATCGCTGCAAGAACGTGGTCAGTGAGGCTCGCACGCAGGCGGATCGTCGCGCAGAACTTGCGGGTACTCCGTCACGGTCGCCAGGAGCCAGTCGACGCGGTCCAGGATGTCATTGGTCCAGGCAGAGCCGGGCGCCGCGATGGTGGCGCCTCGCGCCAGGTCGAGCGAACCTCCGTTCAAAGTCTCCAACTGCGGCCGGCAGACCGCGAGCTCCAATCCAACGCAGACATCCATGTACCCTTCGTGAGATACCGCTTCCAGCTGCGCCCCTTCCATCAGGGTCGCGCACTGTCCGCTTTCCACGAGCTGGCCCTGGGCATAGACGGGACCGGAGCCGACGCCGGGGATGAATACGGCAAACATGCCGCGCCCGGCAAAACCCCTGCTGCAGCAGGGTCCGCGACATGGACACGCGCGCGATGCTGACCCCGTCGAGCTGCAGCATTGCGCCGTTCGCGCGGAACGCGCCCGAGTTCAGCTGCATGAACTCGAAATTCCAGTCACGTACGGCGTGCGTCAGTTCTGTGGCGTCCGCAGCGCTGACTGCGTCCACCCGATCCGTTCGGTCAGCGTCGACGCGCCCTTGCTCCATGCGTCTTTTGGCCGCTGCACATCCATGCTGCAAACGCTCACCAGCGCGGTTTCCGCGGTTCGAGAAGGCTGATCGAGGCGGAAGACTAGACCCAATCCTTGCGAAAAGTCGATAAAAGGCCGTGCCGACGTCCAGTTGCGGCGATGGACAGGCTTTCAGCCGGGAACGGGCCGCTTGGCTTAGGTTGGTGTTCCAACTTGCCTGTGCTGGGCGTCGCCGGCGAGTTCGGGTCACCGTTGACTTCGGCGACCGCACGCTCTGCGCCGCGAGTGCCCTGGCTCAGCCCCCGTTCGCGAGCGCTATCGCCCACGCCACGGCGACCACGAGCAACGTGCCGAGTCCCGTGACCCATTGCGCCGCGGCCCCAGCGATCCGCGGTTGCTGCGCGAGCAACGCCCCGGCCACGGCACCCATGACGAAGCCCGTGAGGTGCGCGAGTACATCGGTGCGTTCGCCGCCGGCGCCCGTGAAGGCCAGCAGGAATACGCCCGCGATCAATGGCGACCAGCGATAGGCCCGGCGCTCGCCGTCGCCGGCACGGCGGCGCCAGGCATACGCTGCCAGCAGGCCGAGCATTGCGAAGACCACGGTCGACGCGCCCGCGGAGACGTGGCTGGCCGGCTGCACGTTGGCATTCAGCAGGTTCGCCGCCGTGCCCGCCGCCGCCGCCGCGCCCCAGGCGACACCCGGTCCGAGCAGCTGGGACGCGAGCCAGCCGAAGAACATGCCGAAACCCAGGTTGCCGAGCAGGTGCGCCACGTCGAAATGGAGCGTCAGTGCCGTCACCGCCCGCCAGGCTTCGCCCGAGCGCACGGCGAGCGTGTCGAGCACGCCCGCGTCGAGCCAGTCGGTCGCGAAGCTCTTCCGGCCCGCGAGGAACGCCACGATCAGCAGCACGCAGGCGTAGGCGGCCGCGCCGGCCCACGCGTTCGGATGCGTGCCTTGCGGACGCACGAAGCGTCGCAGCGGCGGATTCTCGCGTTCGTAGCGCCGCAGCTGCTGGATGGCCTCCTGTGCGGCATCGGGCGTGACGACGAGGCTCCAGTACGGGCCCTGGTCGATCGCCTGCGACGCGATCCCGACCGCGTGCAGCACGAAGGCGCGTTCCTCGCAGGGTGCGCGCCCGCGCGAACGGAAAATCTCCACGGCCGGCACGGGCGCGAGCGGCGGCGGCAAGTGCTCGTTCATGGCTGCAGCACTCGTCGCTACGCGACCGGCAGCGACAGCGTTGCGCCGACCTCGAGCGCCCGGAACTGCCCTGCATCGACACCGTGCCGGAGTCGCGCCGCCTCGAGTTCACGCAACGGTTCGTCAATCCCTTCGTCGGTCAGCTGGAAGCAGCCGAAGTGCGTCGCGATGCTGACCCGCGCCTGCAGGTCGAGGTGCGCACGCACGGCTTCCTCGGGATTCATGTGCTGGTCCTGCATGAACCAGCGTGGTTCGTAGGCGCCGATCGGCAACAGCGCGACGTCGGGCGGGCCGCAACGTACGCGGATTTCCCGGAACTGCGACGAGTAGCCGGTGTCGCCCGCGAAGTACACGCTGAACGCGCCCGTCTCGAGCACGAAGCCGCCCCACAGCGTGCGATTGCGGCCTCGCAGGCCGCGCCCCGACCAGTGCTGCGCCGGCGTATACGTGCAACGCAGGCCCCGGTGCGACAGCACCTCCCACCAGTCGAGCTCGTGTACTTGCCTGAGGCCGTGCTGTGCGAGGAATGCCCGGTTACCGAGGCCCGTCAGGAACAGGGGCTGGTGCCGCTCCTGCAGTCGTTGCAGCGTGTCGAGATCGAGGTGGTCGTAGTGGTTGTGGCTCACGAGCACCAGGTCGATGCGCGGCAGCGCATCGAACGCGAGCCCCGGCGCGCGCACACGGCGCGGGCCCGCCCACTGCACGGGGCTCACCCGTTCCGAGTAGACCGGGTCGGTCAGCACGTTCAGTCCCGCGAACTGCAGGAGGAAAGTGATGTGATTGACGAATGTGATAGCGCACTGTCCGGCGGCGAGTTCCTGGGGCAGCGCCGGTATCGCGCGATTCTCGACCCATGCGGGCCAGGTCGCCGCGCGACTCGTGCGCTGCCACCGCAGGAAATCGCCGAATGTGCGCCCCGCCGTGACCGCCGGGTTCTGGTTCCGGAATACCGTGCCGTCGAAATGGTCGCCGGCCGGACCTCGATGACCCGGTCCGCCCGCGATCGAGCGCCGCGTGGCGTAGGAGCCGGTGAGGAGGCCGAGCAGTTTCGCGACGGGCTTCTGCACTGCGGCGGCGCGGCGGCTCAGGGCTGCAGCGCGCGGTAGAGGAAGGGCAGGCTGGTGTCCATGCGATAGTCGACGTCGGAGTGGTCGTCGTCGAATTCCTCGTAGCGATGCTCGATGCCGGCGCCCGCGAGCGCGCGCGAGAGTTGCCGGCAGCCGTAATGGATGTGGTACTGGTCGCGCCAGCCGCAATCGATGTAGATGCCCTTCAGGCGACGCAGGTTCTCCAGGCGGCGGGGCACGAGCCGCACCGGGTCGTGACGCAGCCAGCGGCGCCAGCGTGTCGCGAGCAACTCGCCGGTCTCCAGGTGGAACGGCACCCGGAAGCCGAGCGGTGCCTTCGCGTCCGGGTCGTAGGTCGCGGCCATGCACAGGTTCATGATCGTGTGGACTTCCGCGATCGAGAGCTTCGGCTTCCTCCATACCGCGTCGAGGAAGCGACGGATGCGCCCGTCGTCGAGCCCGGACTGCAGGTTCTGCTCGCCGGCCGAGGCGAGTCCGTGCGCGTACGGACCCTCCTTGCGCGGTGGCCGCCGGTACTTGCCGAGTTCGTTCAGCGTGTTCGGCCAGTCGGCGCGGTAGACGAAGTCGAAGTGTGCGTCGCCCGAGTGGTTCGCGATCGCGCCCCAGTGCGCCGCGTATTTCATGCCGTGGATCATCGCGCCGTACCCGCCCGACGACTTGCCGAAGCAGCCGCGGTGCTCCCGCGTCGCGAGCGTGCGGAACTCGCGGTCCACGAGCGGGATGACTTCCTGCAGCAGGTAGTCGGCGTAGTGGCCGATGGCGGACGAATTCACGTACTGGTTGCCGCCGAGCGACGTGAAGCAATCGGGGAACGCGACGATCGCCGGGCCCATGCGTCGCTCGCGGATCAGCCGTGCGACGCGCTCGCCGACGTTCTCACTGAACGGCTTCCAGTTCAGGTGGGCGAGGCCGGTGCCCGTGAAGCCGACGAGGTCGTAGAGCACCGGCAGGCGCCGGCCGCGGCCGTGCGTGGCGCCGCGGTCGTAGGCGTCCGGCAGCCAGACGGCCGTGCGTCGCGCGGCTGGATCGCCGAGCGGGTTGTCCGCGAGGATCTTCGAGGTGTGCTCGAGCACCACGACGGTTCCGGAATCGCCGTGCTGGGACTTTCTCGCCATCGTGAGGTCTCCACCTAGAGCGAAACCGGGGGCAGGGTGCGCGCGGGCAGGTCGCGTTCGATCGCCGCGGCGGTCGAACGCAGTTCCGGCAGCACTTTTTCGAGGGCCAGCCTGCGTGCGTCGGCGTGGCACGGCATGCTCGCATTGAGCGCGGCAACGACGCGCTTGGCGTGATCGCGCACCGGCACTGCGATCGAGCACAGGCCGAGTTCGAGTTCCTGCTCGACGTAAGCGTAACCCGCCTCGCGCGCCGTATCGATGATGCGCCGGAGGTGACGCACGTCGGTCACGGTGTGCGGCGTCATGCGCGCCGGGTGACAGCGTGCCAGCCACCTGGTGAGGTCGGGTTCGGCCAGGCCCGCGAGCAGGACCCGGCCCATGGACGCGCAGTACGCGGGCAGTCGCGAGCCGACGCTCAGCGAGACCGTCATCAGGCGCTGCACGGGCACCCGCAGCACGTAGACGATCGCCTGGCCGTCGAGCACGGCCATCGAGCAGCTGTGGTGGACGCGTTGCGCGAGCGCCTCGACCAGCGGCTGGGCCAGGTCGGTGAGCTTGAGCGATCCCACGTAGCCGAGGCCGAACTCGAGCACGCGCGGCGTGAGGGCGTAGTCGCGACCCCGCGCGCGCACGTAACCCAGGTGCGCGAGCGTCAGGACCAGGCGGCGTGCCGCGGCCCGCGACAAGCCGGTGCGCGTGGCGATCCCGGCCAGGCTCATCGCCGGCGTGTCGCCGTCGAACGCGCGCAGGACCGCCAGTCCGCGGGCGAGCGATTGCACGTAGTCGCGACTGTCGGCGAATTCGTCCCGGGCGTGGTCGGGCGGCGTCGTCGGCATGGGCAGGTCGATTTGACAGGCTGGTCCCCGGATCGTAGCATTGTGCGCTAATCGCACAATGTGCGCAATGCGCACAACGTGACCGATCCGAAATCCACGGGAGATGACTTGAACACCGAGCGGGAATCCGTCCTGCACAGCTGGTGCGTGCAGGCGCAATGGAACGCGCCGACCGTCGTCGGCGGCTCCGGCGCGCGCCTGCTCCTCGAGGACGGCCGCCGGATCCTCGACATGAGCAGCCTGGCCGAATGCAGCAACCTCGGTCACCAGCACCCGCGCGTCGTCGCCGCGATTCGCGAGCAGGCGGATCGACTGTGCTTCGTCACGAACGCCTGGGGCGCCGAACCGCGCGCCGAGCTGGCGCGACGGCTGCTCGACGTGTCCGGCTTCGGCGGCGGGCGCGTGTTCTTCACGCTCGGCGGCGCCGACGCCAACGAGAACGCCGTCAAGATCGTGCGCCAGGCGACGCGCAGGCCGCGCGGCATCGTCATCACGCGCGATCGCTCGTATCACGGCGCCACCTATCTCGCGATGGCGTTGTCCGGCGACTCACGCACGCGTGCCCAGGTCGACCCGGACGCGCTCGGCGATCAGCCACGTCGAGCCGCCCTACGCGTACCGGTGCCCGTTCGGCAGCACCACGGACGACGGAATGCGGCACAGCGGGCGGCGGCAGCGGTCGGCGAGCGCATCGATCACTTCGGTCCCGCGAATGTCGCGGCGGTGCTGATGGAGCCGAACGCCGGTACGAACGGCATCGTCGCGCCCGACAGCTACTGGCCGGCGCTGCGCCGGCACACGGCGAGCGCGGTATTCCGCTGATCGCCGACGAGGTGATGAGCGGCTTCGGGCGCTGCGGCGAGTGGTTCGCGTGGCAGCGCCACGGCGAAGCCGGGCGGCCCGACATGATGACGCTGGCCAAGGGCCTGACCGGCGCGATGGCGCCGCTCGGCGCCGTGGTCCTGTCGCGCGAGATGGCGGCGCGCGTCGACCGACGAGATGCTCTACGCGGGACTGACCTACTGCGGGCACCCGCTTTCCTGCGCCGCCGGCGTCGCGGCCATCGACGCGTACCAGGACGAGGCGTTGATCGAACGCTCGCGCTCGCTCGGTGCCTGGATGAAGCAGGAACTCGACCGGCTCGCCACGCGCCACGCCGTGATCGGCGACGTGCGCGGCGGCCACGGGTTGTTCGCGGTACTCGAACTGGTCGCTGATCGCGCAGTCGCGCCAGCCGCTGGCACCCTGGCCGCAGGTGCCGGCGATGCTCAAGGCACTCGTCGACGCCGCGATGGAGGAGGATGTGTCGTTCGGCACGCGCGGCAACCTGATCCTGATCGCGCCGCCCCTGGTCATCGACGAGCACGATCTCGCGCACGCGCTCGACGTGCTCGACCGGCTGCTCGCGCGATTCTTCCCCGCTGCCTGAGGGATGCCACGACGATGAGTTTCCGGCTGACCTACGCCACGATGTTCAACCCGCCCGAGGCGATGCACGAGCGCTTCGACGCGGCACTCGCGACGGTGACGAGTCGCCTGGGCGGCTGCCATTCGCTGTACGTCGACGGCGCGGACGTCGAGGGGTCACGGCGCGCACGGCGCTTGAGCCCGATCGACCTCGATCGCCACCTCGGCGACTTCGCGCTCGCGGACGCGCAGCATGTGGATGCGGCGATGCGCGCGGCGCACGCGGCATTCCCGGCGTGGCGCGCGACGCCGGTTGCGGAACGGGTCGGCGCCCTGCGCCGCGTGGCCGACATCATGGAGGCACGCGTCTACGAGATCGCCGCGGCGCTTGCGCTCGAGGTCGGCAAGAACCGCATGGAGGCGCTCGGCGAGGCGCAGGAGACGGTCGACTTCTTCCGCCACTATGCGGACGACTTCGAGAGCCACGCCGGGTACGAGCACGAGTTGCCGGACGATCCGCTGCCCGGTGTCGTCTCGCGCAACCGCAGCGTGATGCGCCCGCATGGCGCGTGGGCGGTGATCGCGCCGTTCAACTTTCCGCTCGCGCTGGCGGGTGGCCCCGTGGCGGCAGCGCTCGTCACCGGCAACACGGTGGTCGTGAAGGGCGCGGCGGACACGCCCTGGGCCGGCCGGCTGCTGGCGGACTGCGTGCGCGACGCTGGCTTGCCGCCCGGTGTATTCAACTATCTCTCGGGTTCCGGCGCCGACGTGGGTGCAGCCCTCGTCAGTCATCCGCTGCTGCGCGGGCTCACGTTCACGGGTTCGGTCGCCGTGGGCACGAGCCTGCTGCGGCAGATGAACGGCGGCGCGTATGCGCGCCCGTGCATCGCCGAGATGGGTGGCAAGAACGCCTGCATCGTCACGCGGCACGCGAACCTCGACCACGCCGCGGCCGGGATCGTGCGCTCGGCCTACGGCATGGGCGGGCAGAAGTGCTCGGCCCTGTCCCGGCTGTACGTCGCGCAGGACGTCGCGGATGCGCTCGTCGAGCGACTCGAGGCATTGATCGCGGCGATCCGGATCGGCGATCCCTGCCGGCGGGAGCACTGGCTCGGTCCGCTCGTCAATGCACAGGCGTACACGGCCTACGCCGGTTACGCGGACGAGCTGCGTGCCGCGGGGGCCAGGGTGATCCGCGGCGGCCGGCAGTTGCGCGACGGCGCGTTTGCGCGGGGCTTCTACGTCGCGCCGACGCTCGCCGAACTGCCGCTCGGGCACCGTCTCTGGCGACACGAGATGTTCGCGCCGATCCTGACGCTGCATCGCGTCCGCGACCGCGACGAGGCCATGCACCTCGCGAACGATTCGGAGATGGGCCTGACGGCGGGCTTCTACGGCGCCGCCGACGAAGTGCCGTGGTTCCAGGAGCACATCGAGGCCGGCGTCACCTACGCCAATCGTCCGCAGGGAGCCACCACGGGCGCGTGGCCCGGCTACCAGCCGTTCGGCGGCTGGAAGGGTTCGGGCTCGACCGGCAAGGCGATCGCGTCGTACTACTACCTGCCGCTGTACCTGCGCGAGCAGTCGCGCACCGTGGTCGAGTGACAGCCATGCCGTGCCTCACACTGCGCGATGCCATCGGCCGGTACGTCGACGACGGCGCCTGCGTCGCGCTCGAAGGCTTCACGCACCTGATTCCGTTTGCTGCCGGGCACGAGATCATCCGCCAGCGGCGTCGCAACCTGCACCTCGTGCGCATGACGCCGGACCTCGTCTACGACCAGTTGATCGGCATGGGCTGCGCCAGCCGGCTCACGTTCTCCTGGGGCGGCAATCCGGGCGTGGGTTCGCTGCACCGGCTGCGCGACGCGGTCGAACACGCCTGGCCGGGTCCGCTCGTCCTCGACGAGCACACGCACGCGGGCATGGCCGCCGCCTACTGTGCCGGCGCGGCGCGGCTCCCGTTCGGAATGCTGCGGGGCTACATCGGCACGGACCTCACGGTCGCGAACCCGCGCATTCGTTCCGTGCAGTGCCCCTACACCGGCGAGCGGCTGGCGGCAGTGCCCGCGCTCAATCCGGACGTCACGATCCTGCACGCGCAGCGCGCGGACCGCGCAGGCAACGTCGCATTGTCGGGGATCGTCGGCGCGCAACGTGAGGCGGCGCTTGCGGCACGCACGCTGCTGGTGACGGTGGAGGAGATCGTCGATGCGCTGCCGCCCGCGATGAACTCCATCGTGCTGCCGCACTGGGTGGTCACGGCGGTGGTGCACTGCCCGGGCGGCGCGTATCCCGCCTACGCGCAGGGCTACTACGCACGTGACAACGCGTTCTACCAGGCGTGGGATGCGATCTCGCGCGACCGCGCGACGTTCGGCGACTGGATGGCGAGGCACGTGACCGGCAGCGACGACCATCGCGGGTTTCTCGCGAGCCTGGGGGCCGCGGCATGACTGGCTGGACCCGCGACGAGATGATGACCGTCGTGGCGGCGCGCCTGCTGTGGGATCGCTGCGTCTGCTTCGTCGGCATCGGCCTGCCGAGCGCGGCCTGCAACCTGGCACGGCTCACGCACGCGCCTGACATCGTCCTGATCTACGAGTCGGGCACCATCGGCACGCGTCCCGACGTGCTGCCCCTGTCCATCGGCGACGGCGAACTGGCGGAGACGGCGGCGTGCGTGGTGCCGCTGCCCGAGATCTTCAGCTACTACCTGCAGGCCGGGCGCGTGGACGTCGGCTTTCTCGGCGCGGCGCAGCTCGACCGCCATGGCAATCTCAACAGCACGGTGATCGGCCCGTACGACGCGCCCGCCACGCGGCTGCCGGGCGCGGGCGGCGCGCCGGAGATCGCCGCGCATGCGCGGCAGACCTTCGTGATGCTGAAAGCCACGCCGCGCAGCTGCGTCGCCCGGCTCGATTTCCGCACCAGCGCCGGGTTTCTCGACGGCGGCGGCGCGCGTGAGCTGAGCGGCGCGCGGGGCGGCGGCCCGTGCGCCGTCATCACGGATTTCGGTATCCTGACCCCGCGCGCGGAGACCCGGGAATTGCAGCTCACGGCGCTGTTTCCCGGCGCCACCGCGGACGAAGCGCGCGCGGCGATCGGCTGGCCACTGTCCACCGCACCGCACATCGAGGCATTGGCCGCGCCTGCGGCGGGCGAGTTGCGCGCACTGCGCGAACTGCATTCACGCACGCGCGCGGCCCACGGCCGTCCCGTGCACCTTCCCGCCTGACCGGCGGGACGTTTCCAGGAGTTCATCGTGACCAATCCGCACCTGAAGACCGAACTGCCCGGCCCCAATGCGCGGGCCATGCTGGCCCGCGACGTCCGCGTCGCCTCACCCTCGTATCCGCGCGACTATCCATTCGTGATGTCGCACGGCCGCGGCACCGAGGTCTGGGACGTCGACGGCAATCGCTTCCTCGATTTCGTCGCCGGCATCGCGGTGTGCTCCACCGGCCACGCGCATCCTCAGGTCGTCGCAGCGGTCAAGGCCGCGGCCGACAAGTTCCTGCACGTGTCGAGCGACTACTGGCACGAGAACATGACCGGACTCTCCGAGCGGCTCGCCGAGCACGCGCCGATGGGCGAGCCCGTGATGAGCTTCCTGTGCCAGTCGGGCACCGAGGCCGTCGAGGGCGCGATCAAGCTCGCGCGCTACGTGACGGGCCGGCCGCGGTTCCTCGGTTTCCTCGGCAGCTTCCACGGCCGCACCATGGGCTCGCTGTCGTTCACGTCGAGCAAGTACACGCAGCAGAAGGGATTCGCGCCCACGATGCCCGGCGTCACGCACGTGCCGTACCCGAATCCGTATCGCCCGCTGTTCGCGGGCGCGGACCAGGGCAAGGCCGTGCTCGACTACATCCGGATGCTCTTCGAGCGCAACGTGCCGCCCACGGAAGTGGCTGCGGTCCTGATCGAGCCGTTGCAGGGCGAGGGCGGCTACATCGTGCCCCCCGACGGCTTCCTCGCGGGCCTGCGTGCGCTCTGCGACGAGCACGGCATCCTGCTGATCTTCGACGAGGTGCAGTCGGGCGTGGGCCGCACGGGCAAGATGTTCGCGTGCGAGCACTCGGGCGTGCGCCCCGACATCCTGGCCTCTGCCAAGGGCCTGGGATCGGGCATGCCGATCGGCGCCATCGTCGCGAAGAAGCGCCTGATGGAGCAGTGGCAGCGCGGCGCGCACGGCAACACCTACGGCGGCAACCCGCTCAGTTGCGCAGCCGCGATCGTGACGCTCGATCTCGTCAAGACGCAATACGCAGCCAACGCGACGCGCGTCGGCGAACACTTCATGGGCCGCCTGCGCGAACTCGCCCGGGACTATCCGTGCATCGGCGAGGTGCGGGGCAAGGGCCTCATGATCGGCGTGGAATTGATCGAGAACGACGCCGGGCGCACACCGGCGCGGGCCCTGTGCGAACGGCTCGTGACGCGCGGCTTCCACAATGGCCTGCTGCTGCTGTCCTGTGGCGTGAGCACGCTGCGTTTCATGCCGCCGCTGTGCGTGACCACCGCCGAGGTCGACGAGGCCGTGGCGCTGCTGCGGATCAGTCTCGACCAGGCGCTGGCCGGCTGACTCGATGCGCCGCCGGTTCCCGACCGTCGTTGCGCCGGTGTCGGCGCTCGTGCCCGCCGGTGCGTTGCGCGCAGCGGTCCATCGTCGACGGCGAGAAAGCGCAACGTTGAACGGCAAGCTCCCGGTTTTCCTCGCGGCCTGGCTCGCGGCCTGTCTCGCGGCCTCTCGCGGCCCCGTGTTCGCGCAGCCGGCCACCGACCGCTTCGTCCCTGCGGATCTCGCGCGCCTCGCGGGCGTGACCGAGCCGGACCTGTCCCCCGATGGCGAATTCGTCGCGTACACCGTCACGACGACGAACGGCGAAGTGGACGCGCTCGTCTCCGACCTATGGCGCGTGAGTCACGACGGCCGCGACCGGGTTCAGCTCACGCGCACGGCCAAGGCCAGCGAATGGCAGCCATTGTGGTCGCCGGACGGCCGGTCCCTCGCGTTCCTCGCCGACCGCGGCGGAACCGGCGCCACGACGCAGGTCTGGCTCCTGCCGGCGGCAGGTGGCGAGGCGCGCAAGCTCACCGACTTCCCGGCCGGCGTGGAAGATTTCGTCTGGTCGCCCGACGCGCGGCGACTCGCCGTGATCGCGTACGACGCCGAGCGGCCCGCAGGCGAGGCCGAGCCCGTCCATCCGCCGCCGATCGTCACCGAGCGTTATCAGTTCAAGGAAGACGTCGTCGGCTACCTGGGCGCACGCCGCAAGCACCTCTACGTCTTCGACATCGAGAGCGGCAAGGCGGAACTCCTCACGCCCGGCGATCACGACGAGCAATTGCCGGGCTGGTCGCCCGACGGCCGCACGATCGCGTACGTGACCAAGCGCGGCGTCGATCCTGACCGGCACCTGAACTTCGATCTCTACCTGGTCGAGCCGCGCGCCGGCGCGCCCGAACGGCAACTCACGCGGTTCACCGGCTCGGACCTCGATCCGTACTGGGAGTCACGACCGTCCTGGTCGCCCGACAGCAGGCGCATCGCCTACCTGCGCAGCGGCGAGGACCGGTGGATCTATTACGCACCCTGGCAACTGGCAGTCGTCGACGCGACGACCGGCGAGGAATCGCTGCCCGCGCCCATCGACCGCTGTTTCTACAAGCCGCGCTGGTCGAAGGATGGCAGGAGCATTTACGCGCTGGTCGAACAGAGCCGCGTGACCAATCTCGCGCGCATTGCGTTTCCGGGGGGCCGGATCACGACGCTCGACCCGGGTTCGCGGTTCGACGTTGACTTCGCTGCGGGCGTGAACGGCAAGGTCGTCGTGCTCGGCGGCGACGATCATCATCCGTACGAGATCGCAGCCGTCGAGGCGACGGGACTGCGGCCACTGACGGATCACAACGCCTGGCTCGGCGAAAAGCGTCTCGCGCAGGTCGAGGACCTGAGCCTCCGCAGTGCCGACGGCACGATGATCGACGGCTTTCTCGTGAAGCCGCCGGATTACCAGCCGGGCCGGCGGTATCCGACGATCCTGCGGCTGCACGGCGGGCCCGTGTACCAGTTCAGCCACGAGTTCATGCCGGACTGGCAGGCCTACGCCGCCGCCGGCTTCGTCGTCGTCGCCCCGAACCCGCGCGGCAGCTCGGGGCGCGGGTTCGATTTTTCGCGGGCGATCTACGCGGACTGGGGCCGGAAGGACGTGCAGGACGTGCTGGCCGCGGTCGATCACGTGGTGGCGCAGGGCATCGCCGATCCTGCGCGTCTCGGCGTGGGCGGGCGCAGCTACGGCGGCATACTCACGAACTACGTGATCGCGAGCGACAAGCGCTTCAAGGCGGCGGTCAGCGGCGCTGGCGCCTCCAACATGCTCGCCATGTTCGGGCACGACATGTACACGCGGGAGTACGCGCTGGAACTAGGCACCCCGTGGCAGAACCGCGACGCCTACGAGCGCGTCAGCTACCCGTTCCTGCACGCCGACCGTATCGTGACGCCGACGCTGTTCTATTGCGCCGCACTGGATTACAACGTGCCGTGCCTCGGTTCCGAGCAGATGTACCAGGCGCTGAAAGCCGTGGGCGTGCCAAGCCAGCTCGTGATCTATCCTGGCGAGAACCACGCGCTGTCGGTGCCGAGCTACCTGCGTGACCGCCTGGAGCGGCTCATCGGATGGTACCAGCGGTTCCTGGCGCCGTGAACGGAATCCGGTTCAATGCGCCGGCGCGTAGCGGCCGTACCGCCGCAGCAGCTTGACGAGTTCCTCGTGCGGCAAGGCTCCTGCAAAGTGTCCCTCCGTGCCTTGCATGTCGCGCGCCGCGACCATGGCGTTGACGATCGCCTCCTCCGTGGCCTGCACCGTCGCGGCGAAGAGGCCGTCGAGCGTGTCGTTGCCGAGCGATTCCGACTGCACCAGCGCACCGCCGCGGAGCGCGCCCGGATTCGCGGTGGAGAATGCGACGAAGATGTCGCCGGAACCGTTCCCGGCGAAACTTCCCATGCGCGCCAGGCCGAGGCCGGCACGGCGCGCCACGCGCTTCAGTTGATGCGGCAGCAGCGGGGCATCCGTGGCCACGACGATGACGATCGAACCCTGGTCGCCGCCGGGAGCTGTCTCCTGGCCGGCGACGGGCAGGTGTTGCCCGACCGGAACGCCGGCGATGCGCAGCGTGTCGCGGATGCCGTAGTTCGCCTGCACGAGCACGCCGACGGTGTAGTCGCGTCCCGCCACGGCCAGGCGTCGCGAAGCCGTGCCGATGCCGCACTTGAACTCGTGGCAGATCATGCCGGTGCCGCCGCCGACGTTGCCTTCCTGGACCGGTCCGGTGGTCGCCGTATCGAGTGCGCGGTCGACGTGCTCGGGTTTGACGTGAAAGCCGTTGATGTCGTTCAGATCGCCGTCCCAGGTCTCCGCGACGACGGGCGTCGACCACCAGTAACCGGACGCATCGGGGGGGCCGGCGCGAACGCGCCAGGCGATAACCTCGTCGTGTACCACTCCGACGCTGTGGGTGTTGGTGAGCATGATCGGTCCGTCGATCTGGCCCAGTTCGTCGAGGTAGGCCGTACCCGTCATCTCGCCATTGCCATTCAGCGCGAACCAGCCGCCATAGACCGATGTGACAATGGAGTCGGGCCCCCTCGGCAAGATAGCCGTGACGCCCGTGCGCACCTTGCGGTCGTCGGCGAGGTCCTCGACCAGCGTGACCTGGCCGACGGTCACGCCGGCGACGTCGGTGATCGCGTTCAACGGCCCGGGCGTGCCCTCGAACGGCACGCCGAGGCCGCGTGCGCGCACGTCGTCGGCCGCCAGGGCACCGCAGGCCGGCACGAGTGCGAGGCCGAGCGCGAGCAGTGGCAGGACTCTGGTCATGATTGGCTCCGGCGGCGGTTTGTCGCCGACAATACGGCGCGCCGAGCATAGTGGACGGGACACGAACCATGAAACCCCAGACGCAGATCCACCATTCCGATTCGTTGCTGCGGGCGCACGCGCTGTCGGTGCGCCACTATTTCGGCGAGGAATCGCTTGCCGCCGAGCGCCGCAGCGTCTTCGGCCGCACCTGGCAGATGGTGGCGCACCAGGGCCAGCTCGCCGAACCCGGGGACCACGTCGTCGAGGACGTCGCCGGGACGCCGGTGCTGGTGCTGCGCGGCCGCGATGGCGTGCTGCGCGCGTTCCCGAACGTCTGCCGCCACCGCGCCGGGCCGCTGGCGCTCTGCAGCGGCAAGGGCATGCACACCGTGCGCTGCAAGTACCACGGCTGGCTCTACAACCAGGAAGGCCAGTTGATCGGCGCGCCGGAAATGCAGGACGCGGCCGACTTCCGCGTCGAGGACATCCGCCTGCCCGCCCTGCGCATCCGCGAATGGCAGGGACTCGTGTTCGTGGCGCTGAACGACGATGCGCCGGACTTCGACGCAGTCTATGGCGGCATCGCCGAGCGCATCGCCCCGATCGACCTGGGCGCGATGCGTTTCACCCGGCGCGACGTGTTCGACGTGGCCTGCAACTGGAAGGTCTACATCGACAACTTCCTGGAGGGCTATCACCTGCCGATCGTGCACCCGGGACTCGCGAAGGTGCTGGACTATCGCGCCTACGACACCGAGCTCTTCGCCTGGTATTCGCTGCAGCATTCGCCGTTGCGCGGCAACGACGGCACCTACGGCGACGGGCAGGCGTTCTACTACTTCGTCTACCCGAACATCATGCTGAACGTCATGCCCGGGCGGTTGCAGAGCAATCGCATCCTGCCCCTCGGTCCGGACGCCTGCCGGGTCGAGTTCGACTACTACTACGCGCAGGATCCCGAGGCCCAGGCGCGCATCGCCAGGGACCAGGACTTCAGCGACGAGATCCAGCACGAGGACATCGCGATCTGCGAAGCCGTGCAGAAGGGCCTCGCCAGCGGGTTCTACGACGCCGGGCGCCTGAGCCCGAAGCGCGAGAGCGGCGTCTGGCACTTCCACGAGCACCTGCGCGCGGCCTACGCGCACGCCGCGGCCGCCGTTGCGGCCGGGCGCTGATGTGCCCATCTGGTGACACCAAGGGATCGCATGCACGCTGACAAGGAACTCGGCTTCTGGATGTCCACCGCGCTCGTGGTGGGCAACGTGATCGGCATGGGCATCTTCATGCTGCCTGCCTCGCTTGCACCTTACGGCTTCAACGCGTTGCTGGGCTGGGGCGTGACCGTGCTCGGCATGGCGGTGCTCGCGCGCGTCTTCGCGCGGCTCGCGCGCGAGTTCCCGCAAGCCGATGGCCCCTACGCGTACATCCGCGAGAACGTCGGGGACGCGCCGGCGTTCATCGCGATCTGGTGCTACTGGGTGTCGCTCTGGATCACGAACGCGGCGCTCGCAATCGGCGTGGTCGGTTACCTGGCGGCCATCGTTCCTGCCTTGAAGCCGGTGCCGCCGGCGCTCCTCGCACTCGGCCTGCTCTGGGTCTTCGTCGCCATCAGCCTGCTGGGCGCGCGCACCGGCGGCCGCGTGCAGGTGGTCACGACGGTGCTCAAGCTCCTGCCGATGGCGGCGATCATCCTGCTCGGCGCGTGGATCCTGTTGTCCGACCCCGGTGCCTATGCGCGCCAGGTGCCGGCGACCCCGATGACGCTGCGGGACCTCATGGCCGCGTCGACGATCGCCTTGTTCGCGATGCTCGGCGTCGAGGCAGCGACGATACCGGCAGGACGCGTGCGCGATCCCGCGCGCACGATCCCGCGGGCGACGATGGCGGGCACGCTGCTGACGGCCGCGATCTACGTCGCGGTCTCGACGATCGCGATCCTGCTGATCCCGCAGCAGGAACTCGCGGCCTCCACGGCTCCCTTCGTCGACCTGCTGGATCGATACGCCAGTCACGGCAACGGGCAGTGGCTGGCCGCGTTCGTGGTCGTGAGCGGGCTGGGCGCGCTGAACGGCTGGACGCTGCTCGTCGGCGAACTCACCCGCAGCATGGCCGCGCACGGCGTGCTGCCGGCTGGATTCGAGAAGCTGAACCGGCGCGGCGCGCCGGCGCTCGCACTCGTCGTGACGGGGCTGCTGGCCAGTGCGATGGTGCTGATGAATTACAGCAAGTCGCTCGTGGAAGGATTCACGTTCCTGACGCTGGTCGTGACCGCGGCCAACCTGCCCCTGTACCTGTTGTGCGCGCTGGCGCTTGGCCTGTACTGGTCGCGAGGGTCGGCGAGGGCAGGTTCCCGCGACGTGCTGGTGCTCGGCGTGCTCGGCACGGCCTACTCGATCTTCGCGTTCGTGGGCCTCGGCCGCGAACCCTTCCTGTGGTCGCTAGTGCTGGCGGGCGCCGGACTCCCGCTTTACGCGATGATGCTCGCGAAGCGGAAACGGTCAGTCGTAGATCCTGCCCGGCTCTAGGATCCGGGCGCGGTGGGCACCGGGCGGGTCGCGCACGTCGTCTGCGCTGCGTTCGGGAATCTGCGCATTCGGGTCCGGCACGAGGATCCGCCACGCCTGCAGCGGGTTGGCGAATCCATAGAGGACCGCGCCGACGAGCCCTTGCGGTATGAGGCGGTGCTCCGGCAGCGGTTCCGGTTTACGGCCCTGGACGACGATTTCCTCGAGTTCGTCCGGCGGCAGGGACGCCAGTGCGGCGGCGTCGAAGAATCGGGTCAGGTCGCCCAGCGAGAGGTCCAGCGGCGCCGGCTTCACTGCCACGTTCACGGGCGCGGGCGGCGCGTCATTCGCATGTGTGGTGGGTCCCGGCAGCGCGCACGCCAGCAGCGCCACGCACGCGAGGGTCGTGGCGGTGGTCATCTGCGCTGGCATGGTCGAGCGCGCAAGCATCTCCGGTCACGCCCATTCGGGTGTCGATACCAGTCTACTCCAGCGGGGCGAGTCGGCGGTCGTTACCACCTGGCCCACGCGGCGCCGAAGACCCGGACCAGGTTCGCGCCGAGAATCTTTTCGATGCGACCATCCGGATGCCCCCGCGCACTCAACATGCCGGCCAGCAACTCGAACCTGCGCGGCGTATTGAGGTCGGCCGCGAACAGGTAGCCCGTCTCGAGTTCCTGCGGAGCCGCGATCCCCGACGCCTTGCGTCGCGCCATGTTCGCCGAGAATCGGTGCACGAACTCGGGCGTCAGTTGCGTTGCGGACAGGCCGCCGTCCGTGCCGATGGAAACGTGGTCCTCGCCCGCGACGTTGACGGCGTGCTCGATGTGGCGGAGCACGTCGGCGGCGGTCGGCTGCCTGCCCCCGCAGAGGTACGGCATCACGTAGATGCCTGCGACTCCCCCAGTGTTCGCCACCGCGCGCAGTTCGGCGTCCGTTCGATTGCGCGGGTGATCGGCAAGCGCGGCGCAGCCCGTGTGCGTGCATGCCACCGGTCGCCGGGAGACCCTGATCGAATCGGCCGCGGTCGCCCGCCCGCAGTGGCTGAGATCGACGAGTATGCCGAGCGCATTCATGCGCTCGATCGCTGCGAATCCCGCCTGGGTCAGGCCCGCGTCGTCGGGCTCCATGCAACCCGCACCGAGCAGGTTGCGCCGGTTGTACGTCGGCTGGATCACGCGTACGCCCAGTCGATGGAACGTCTCGAGCCGGTCGAGATCGGTTTCGAACGCGACCCCGTCCTGGAAGCCGTACACCAGCCCGGTGCGGCCGCTGGACTTTGCCGCGTGTATGTCGGCGACCGTGCGCACACGCTGCAGCACGGCTGGGTAGCGGTCGACTTCGCCTTCCCAGCGCGAGATGGAAGCGACCGCCTTCTCGAACGCGAGGTCCGGCGGCATGGTCCCCACCTCGCCCACGGTGAGGTGCAGGCAGGTCATGCCGGATGCGGTGATGTCGGCGACTTCGGCGGCGGTGAGATCGGCGCCTTCCTCCGTCGCGAGGCCGCCCGGGCCGCCGAGGCTGTCGACGACGATCGCGCGCGCGTACCTGCGCCACGTGCCGGCCGGCGCTCCTGCCGACGACGGCATGACGGAGAGCGCCAACGCGCCTCCGGTCGCGGACAACAGCATCTTGCGCGTGCCGTGCATCATTATCAGCGGCTCGCGGGCTGCAGTGGCCGGATGCCGAGCGCCCGGCACAGCGCATCCGGATCGAACAACGCGCCGTCCTTGACGACCAGGCGCACGCGCCGGATGTCGCCCATGTTCCGGCTCGGGTCGCCCTCGACGAGGATCATGTCGGCAAGCTTGCCTGGCGCGATCGAGCCTAGCTCGCCGGCCCGGCCCGCCAGGCGGGCCGCGTCCAGCGTGGCGATACGCAGGACCTCCGGCGCGGGAACGCCCGACTCGACGTACAGTTCCAGCTCGCGCGGCAATGAGAACCCCGCCATCGAGTCGGTCCCGGCCACGAACGGGATGCCTGCCTGCCGCACGGCCAGCAGCATCCGTTGCATGGCGCGAAAGGTTTCGCGATACCGCGCGTCGGCGCCGTCAGGCACCGGCAGGCCACCCTCGAGGAACGTGCGCCGGACCAGCGGCGGCATGCGGTCGGCAACGGCCGCATACTCCGCGCCGACCTGCCCGGGACGGCTCGTATAGAGATTCTCGAACGCGCCGAGCGTCGGGTCGAGCGTCACGCCGCGCTGCTTGAGCAACGCCAGGAATGCCTGCACGCGCTCCGATTGCGGATCGACCTCCGCGGCATGGTCCGCAACGCCGGTGAAGCGCGCCGGCGTGCGCGTGTCCTGCACGTGGTCGAACATGAAATTGAGGAACAGCATGTTCATGTGCTGGATCTCGTCGTAGCCGGCCCGCACGGCCTGCTCGGCCGTCATGAACGCGGGCACGTGTCCGCCGACGCGCATGCCGTGCCGCCGTGCCTCGTCCGCGATGACGGGCACGAGCTTCGGATCGAGCGAGCTGTAGATCTTCACGAGCCCGAAGCCGGCGGCGCTCATGGCCCGTACGGCCGCGCGCGCCGCGGCCTCGTCGTCCACGAGCGTCCTGGTCGGGGCCTGGAACGGGCCGGGACCATCGATGATGCCCGCGTACACGATGCGCGGACCGACGGCTTCGTTCGTGTCGAACACGCGCATGCGCTGCGGCTTGTCGGGCTCCGCTGCCATGTCGCGAATGCTCGTGACGCCTGCCGCCAGGAACAGCGGGCCGTCATCGAGCTCGGGATGCGTGTGCATGTCCCAGAGACCCGGCAGCAGCGCGCGTCCAGCGGCATCGATCCGCTCCGCTCCGGCAGGAATGTCGAGGGAGCCGTCGGGACCGACTGCCACGATGCGTTGCTGCACGAAGATCACCGTGGTGCCCGGCCGCATCGACGCGGACTCGGCGTCGAAGACGTTGGCGTGCTCGATCACGACCGGGCCGCGCGGTACGCGTCGCAGCCGCCGCGCCTGCTCGGTGCGACGCCGGGCGTCCTCGGCATCCTGCTCATCGCGCAGGGTTGGAATGGCCGCTTCCCAGCCCGCAAGCACGGTCGACGACCATCCGTCGACGGCCGCGAACAATTCTCGATCCTGGTCGAGCCAGACGTTCACGGGCTGGAAGCCGAGGCCGCTGATCGAATACAGCGTGACACGACGGTCCTTGCCATCGCTGGCGACCTCGACGTGCGCCAGCTCCGCGAGCTCTGCCTCGCCTTGCGGCAGGAGTTTCAGCCTGTGTTGTGGCGTGCCGAGCAATGCGCGGGCCAGGAGCGCCGTTTCATCAGGTGTGCCCGACTGGCTGACGTAGAACGCAGTGCCGTCGACGCGCTGCGACCCGGCCTCGACTTTGTTCTGCCAGGTCGCAGTGCCGGCGGTGACGGAAAAATGCTCGTCGATCCGTGCCTTGAAGTAATCGTTTCCGGTCGTCGCGACGGACACCGGCACACCGTCGGCGCCGAGCATGACCTTCGAGTCGAGCGCGGGACCCCGTCCACGATCGTTGAACGCGAACGCAACCTGCCTCGAGCCGTCCGGATGCAGGCACACGGTCTGGAATCCGGCGCGATTCCCCATCAGCTGGAACGCATAGGAACGGCTGGACCGGGTCCCTGCAGGACACGCCACGGGTTCGGGTGCCGCCGATGGCGTCGGTGCCGGTTGCGGATCGGCCGACCAGACGGAGGAAGACGCCAATAGCGTCAAGGCCGCGGCCGCGAAGCGAATTACGTGCACCTTCGATAACCCCGATTCCGATCCGCAACTTCGACTGCTGCGCGGTATCCCGGAATCATGTTCAACACGCCAGTGTCGCGATAACCACCCACGCCGCATGCCTTCGCGCAGGCGTACTAGCGACCGTTCCCCTTGAGGACCTGCCGCGCCGCATTGCGGCCGCTCGCGCCGCTGGTGCCGCCGCCGCCGTGCACGCCGCTGCCGCACAGGTAGAGCCCGTCGACGGGCGTGCGGTGATTCGACCAGCCCGGCATCGGGCGCATGAAGAAGACCTGGTCCAGGATCAGCTGGCCGTGGTTCAGGTCGCCCTCGGTGAGACCCCAGTCCTGCTCCAGGTCGAGCGGCGTGATCGAGCGCATCTCGCGTATCGAGTTGCGGAAGGCCGGAAAATGCTGCGACAGCGTGTCGATGGCAAGCGCCTCGACCACTGCGCGCGATTCGTGCCAGTCGCCCTGGCGCAAGCGGTATGGCGCGAACTGGAAGTGCATCGAGACCGTGTTCGCGTCGGCGGTGACCTCGAGATAGGGCGCGCGCGAAATCTCGCCGTACTTCGCCGCGTCGTACGCGCGTTCGAGGTATTTCAACGTCGGCGCGACGACCAGCGTGCCCGCCGGGCAGGCCGTGACTGCCGTCCGTCAGCACGTGCACCTTCGCGACGGAGCCCCGCATACGGATCGATTGCGCGTGCCAGACGAACTCCGGCGGCAATTCCGGCGCGCCGACGAGGTCGAGCAGCGTGTGACGCGGGTCGGCGCCCGAGATCACCGTCGTCGCCTTGACCTCTTCGCCCGTCGCAAGCCGCACGCCCGCGACGCGCTGGTGCTCGACGAGGATCCGGGCCACTGTCGCCGACGTGCGCACCTCGCCGCCGGCGGCACGCACGGCCGCCACGAGCGCGGTGGCGACGCCCTGCGGCCCGGTGCCCGTCGCACGGTGCGCGAGCCCCCGGCGATTCAGCCAGTGATGCATCAACGTGTAGCCGGTGCCGGCCGACATCGAGCCGAGCGTGAGACCGTGGATCGCGAGCCCTGCGATCGCGGCGCGCAGTGGCTCCGATTCAAACCATTCCTCGGTGAACTCGACTGCGGACATCGACATGCTGCGCATGACGCGGAACATGTCCTTGCCGCCGAGGCGCCGCAGCTTGAGCGCGAGTGCCGCGAGCGGCAGGCCTTCCGTGCGCCATGCGACCTTCGGCAGGCGCGGCATCGGTGTCGCATACGCGGCGTCGAGGAAGCCTGCGGCCGAGTTCATGAACGCGACGAATTCAGGCCAGCGCGCCGCGTCGCGCGCCGAGTGGTGCCGGATCGCATCCAGCGTCGCGGAATCGTTCGGACTGACCGTGAGCCTGAGCCTTTCGCCATCGGGCAAGGCCGACCAGTACACCGGTTCGGCTGCACCGTCCGTCGCCGCGAGGCCGTGACGCGCGAGGTCGAGGTCGCGCACGATGTCGGGGCGCAGTGCGCCGCCGGGATGCAGCGGCCGGACGTCGAACCCGGGCCCGAACGACGCGTCCGCAAGCTGCCCGCCGGCCGTGTCGCGGCGTTCGAGCACGAGCACCTTCCTGCCGGCCCGCGCGAGGTAGGCCGCGGTCACCAGGGCATTGTGGCCGGCGCCGACGATCAGGATGTCTGGGTTCGTCATCGTGCGCCTATCGCCAGTCCTTGAGCACTTCGGTGGCCGCGAGCTTGCCGGCGGCACCCATGACGCCGCCGCCCGGATGCGCCCCGGAGGCGCCGAAGTAGTAGCCCGGCAGCGGCGTGCGGAAATCGGCCCACTGCGGCGCCGGACGCAGGAAGAACAACTGGTGCAGCAGCAGTTCGCCGTGGAAGATGTTGCCGCCCGTGATGCCGGCGATGCGTTCGATGTCCCTGGGCGTGATCACCTGCTTGCCCACGATCGCGCGCCGGATGTTCGGCGCGTACTTCTCGATCGTCGCGATGACCGTCTCGCCGAATGCGTCGCGCTTCGCATCGTCCCAGCCGCCCTCGATGTCGTAAGGCGCGTACTGCACGAAGCACGAGGCCACGTGGTGTCCCGGCGGAGCCATGTCACGGTCGATCATCGACGGGATGATCATGTCGATGTACGGGTGCGTGGAGAACTGGCCGTACTTGGCGTCGTCGTATGCGCGCTCGATGTAGTCGATGCTCGGGCTGAACGAAATGGCGCCGCGGTGCAGCGGCCCCTCGCCCGGCAGGCAGGTGAACTGCGGCAGTTCGGAGAGCGCGATGTTCACCTTGCCCGATGAACCCCGCACGCGGAAGTTGCGGATCGCCTGCACGAACTCGTCCGGGAAGTGCTGCGCGTCGACGAACTGCAGGAAGCTGCGCTTGGGATCGGCGGCGGAAAGCACGACCTTCGCGGCGAGTTCGTCGCCGCTCTCGAGCGCGACCCCGCTCGCGCGGCCGCCGCGCACGACGACCTTCTGCACGGCGGCGCCGGTGCGGATCTCGACGCCGAGCGCCGCGGCCGAACGGGCGATCGCGGCGCTGACGCCCCCGGTGCCGTTCTTGGCGAAGCCCCACGCGCGAAAGGCGCCGTCGATCTCGCCCATGTAGTGATGCAGCAGCACGTACGCGGTGCCTGGCGAGCGCGGGCCCAGGAACGTGCCGATGATGCCGCTCGCCGACTTGGTGCCCTTCAACGGATCGAACTCGAACCACTCGTCGAGCAGGTCGGCGGAGGACTGCGTCACGAGCTTCGCGATGCGGTGGATTTCCAGCTCGCTCAGGCTCGCGCCGTACTGGCCGAGCTTCAGCAGGCCGCGCAGGTCGCGCCAGCTCATCGACGACGGGTCCGGTGGCACCAGGCCGAGCACCGGCTTGATCGCCTTCGCGGCCCGGGCCATCTGCCGCGAGTACTCGTCGGCGGCTTCGGCATCGCGGGGCGAGTGGCGGTAGAGTTCGCGGCGCGTCAGGTCGTGGTCGTCCCACGCGGCCAGGTAGTCGCCGTTGTCCATCGGCGTGACCGTGCTCGGCAACGGCAGGATCTTGAGGCCGTGCTTCGGCAGTTCCAGGTCGCGGATGATTTCCGGCCGCAGCAGGCTCACGACGTACGAGAACTCGGTGAAGCGGTAGCCCGGGAAGATCTCCTCGGTGATCGACGCGCCGCCGACCACGTCGCGTCGCTCGAGCACCACGACCTTCTTTCCCGCACGGGCGAGATACGCCGCCGCGATCAGGCCGTTGTGGCCCGCGCCGATCACGATCGCATCGTAGCTGTTGCTGCCCACGTCTATTTCTTCTTCCACTCGGGATCGTAGAACGGCAGCGGGACCACCTTGCCCGGCGCCTGGCGGCGATGGTGCTCGACCGTGATTTCCATCGTGAGCCGCGTGCCGGGCTCGAACCAGGGCTTCTGCAGGTGCACGAGCGCGATGTATTTCTTCAGTACCGGCGACCACGTGCTGGTCGAGGCGTAGCCGACCTGCGTGCCCTCGTGCTGGACGGGCAGGCTGCCACGCACCGCCATGGCCGGGATCTGCGGCGGCAGGCCGACGGCGGCGAACAGCCGCTCGAGGCCTTCCCAGTCGACCTCGAGCCCCACCAGTTTCCAGATCGATCCCTCGCGATGCTCGCGTTCGAGCGCGCGCCGGCCGACGAAATAACCCTGCTTGTCGAGGTTGACGGTCCAGCCGAGGCCCATCTCGTAGGGGGAGGATTTCTGCCCGGCGATCCAGGCATGGCTGGCGGACGTGTAGTCCACGTCGAGCATGAAGAGGCCTGCCTCGACGCGCGCCATGTCCATCGCGAGGATGCCGCAAGGTGCGATGCCGTAGTCCGCGCCCGCGGCAATCAGCGCGTCCCAGACGGCGAGGGCATCCGCCGCTTCCATCCAGATCTCGTAGCCGAGATCGCCGGTGTAACCGGTGCGGGAGATCGACACCGGCCTGCCGCGGATGCGGTTCGGCGCCATGCGGAAGTACTTGAGCTTGTCGACCGGCTCGTCGCAGCACGCGCCGAGGATCAGCCGCGATTTCGGTCCCTGCAGGCTGAGGGCCGCCACGCGGTCCGTCAGCTCCGTGATCGTGACCTGCATGCCGACCGCGTTCATCGCCAGCCAGCGGAGCGACGGTTCCGCCGACGTCAGGCGGAAGCTCTGCTCGGCAAGGCGCGTCACCGTGCCGTCGTCGAGCAGCTTGCCCTCGTCGTCGCACCAGCCGGTGTAATAGACCTGGCCGACGCTCATCTTGTGGATGTCGCGCGGCGTGATCCGGTGCAGCAGCCGTGCCGCATCCGGTCCCTCGATCAGGTATTTCATCAGCGGCGACACGTCGATCAGCGCCGCGTGGTTGCGGATCGCCCAGTACTCGCGCTCGAGGCCGAGATCGTAGGATCCGACCGCGATGTGACCGGCCCAACGCCGCCAGTTGTGCGGCAGGCAGAGCGCGGCGGTGCGTTCGTGGAACGCCGTGCGCTTCAGCTGGTACAGGCTGTGCAGGGTCTCAGCCACGGGCGACGGCCTCGCGGAGGTCGGCGTGCAGCAACTGGTGGAACAGCTGCTCGCCGGCCTCGCGCCGCACCGACAACCGGCCGGTGTCGTACGCGCGCGAGTGCAGGCCGCGCTGCACCGAGCGGCAGATTCCCTCGTCCTCGTCCTGCACGCGATTGGCGATGTCGATGGACGCGCGGTTGAAGTTGCGGGCGGCCTCGGACACGTCCGCGAACCAGAAGTCGAAAATCACCTCGGTCTGGTCGACGCCGCGCGGATACACGAGGTTCGTGTCCATGACGCCCTCGTACCAGTTGAGCATGAAGTTCGGGTAGAACCAGAAGTACATGGCGCGCTCGCCCTTGCGCACCGCGCCGGTCTCGGTCTCCGCGCCTCGCGTCACCATCGGGCTCGACTGCAGGCAATGGCGCCTGCCGATCTCGATCGTGTACTTGTTGTAGTCGAGCACGCTGCCAAGGCCTGCATGCAGGTACGGCACGTGGTAGCCGCCGTCGAGGTAGTTGTCGACGAAGACCTTCCAGTTGCAGTCGAAGATGAAGTGCCGCCGGTCGAACCAGTGCAGGCCCGCGAGGTTGAGTCCGCGTACCTGCGCCACGACTTCGGGGCCGAGGAACTCCTCGAGCGACGGACCGTCTCCGGCGAGGCGTACGAAGACCCAGTTCTCCCACACCGCGGTGGTGACCGGCACCAGGCCGTTGTCGGCCGGGTCGAAGTTGCGCACGCCTTCGAACGCGGGAGCGGCCTTGAGCTTGCCCTCGAGCGTGTAGGTCCAGCCGTGATACGGGCACTGCAGGCGCTTCACGCGGCCCGAGGGTTCGGTCATGACGGCCGCGGCGTGATGCCGGCACACGTTGAAGAACCCGCGCAGCACGCCGTCGTTGCCGCGCACGACCAGGAGCGGCTCGCCGGCCAGCTCGCAGGTCAGGAACTCACCCGGTTCGCGCACCTGGTCCACGCGCCCGACCAGCTGCCAGGTGCGGCCGAACGCGCCGCGCTGCTCCAGTTCGAGTATGGCCGGTTGCACGTACCACGAGGCCGGGCAGGTGCGGGCTTCGGCGAGCGGCAGCGTGGGATCGTAGCGGTCGATCTGGTCGGACACGGGACTCTTCATACCGGTGCGCTCTTCTGTCCTGGCGATTGCTGCGGCGACTACGCGTCCCGGTCGCGGCCGCGCTGGCGCGTGGCCCGGGCGGGCGGGGACGTAATATGCCGCACCGGGCCTGCCCTGCACCAGCGCCGCCGGCGTGGGGCCGGGGGGCGGCACCCGCTGGCCGCGCGCGCTCGCCGTCGGAACGCGCAATAAGCGCAAGTGCCGCGGGCGCGAGCCATGCGGGCCGGCCGGCCAGTCGAATCAGCGCCGGTCGCGTATGTCGATGAAGGTCAGGAACTCGTTGCGCGTGCGCGCATCCGACCGGAACGAGCCGAGCATCTTCGACGTGATCATGGACACGCCGCGCTTGTGGATGCCGCGCGTCGTCATGCACTCGTGCACGGCTTCGATGACGACGCCCGCACCGACGGGCTGCAGCACTTCGTTGACGCAGCGCGCGATCTCGGCCGTCATCTTCTCCTGCACCTGGAAGCGGCGTGCAAAGACGTCCACGACCCGGGCGAGCTTGCTGATGCCGACGACCTTGCCGTTCGGCAGGTAGCCCACGTGCGCGCGACCGATGATCGGCGCCATGTGATGCTCGCAGTGCGACTCGAACTCGATGTCGCGCAGCACGACCATCTCGTCGTAACCCGACGTCTCCTCGAACGTGCGGCTCAGGTACTCGCTCGGGTCGATCGCGTAGCCGGAGAACCAGTCCGAGTATGCGTCCACGACGCGCCTCGGGGTATCGAGCAGACCTTCGCGGCCGGGATCCTCGCCGGCCCAGCGCAACAGCGTACGGACGGCCTCCTCGGCGGCGCCTCGAGTCACGGGTTTCAACGTGGCAGCCACGGGCAGCTCCTCGGCCCGGGCGGGGCGGGTCCTGGAGTTTCGCGGCGACTTCCGTTTCGGATGCAGCGCCATGTTTGGCTCCTCAGGCGGCCGGGCGCGACCGGCCGCGCCAGTAGACGAGCAGCGCATAGCCGGCGGCCATGCCGCCGAGGTGCGCGAAATGCGCGACGCCCTGACCGGAGCCGGTGACGCCGAGGTACAACTCGAGCATCCCGTACAGCGTCACGAACAGCCAGGCAGGCATCGGGACCGGCGGGAACAGCAGCATGATGCGGCGGTGCGGAAACGCCATGCCGAACGCGAGCAGCAGGCCGAACACGCCGCCGGACGCGCCGACCGTCGGGACCGGCGACCGGTCCATGCCGCTCATGACGAGCACCTGCGTCACGGCGGCGCCGACGACGCAGGCGAGGTAATAGACGAGGTAGCGCCGCGACCCGAGCAGGCGCTCGATTTCGCCGCCGAACATGTACAGCGCGAGCATGTTGAAGAACAGGTGGCTCAGGCTCCCGTGCAGGAACCCGTACGTCAGCAGCTGCCAGACCTCGAAGCTCGGCGAGCCCGGAAACTGGGGTGAAGCCGTCGGCCACAGCGCAAACGGTTCGATGAGCAGCTCGCCCGTGAAGG
This sequence comes from uncultured Gammaproteobacteria bacterium, assembly GCA_963786705.1. Taxonomy (GTDB): domain Bacteria; phylum Pseudomonadota; class Gammaproteobacteria; order Steroidobacterales; family Steroidobacteraceae; genus RPQJ01. The sequence goes on along the minus strand of CAWBAG010000015.1, from coordinate 32,351 downwards.
CCTGGACGACGAAGACGGCGATGTTGACGAAAAGCAGCGCACGCGTGACGGTCGGCAAGGTTGAGGGCATGAGGTCATCGTAGCCGAAACGAGCCCGTGGCGAGCACCCACCCTGTTCGTGCTAGGGTTCACGCGAACGCCGACGGTGCGAATGCCCCTTCCATGATGAAACCAGCACGGCCTTGGTGCGCGGCAGCGGCGCTCGTTGCCTCGGCTCACGCACTGGCTGCCGGCCCGGCGGCCCCGGCGGCGTGGCGCCTGGGCAGGCTCGATTTCCGGCCCTGCACGCTGGCGCAACCCGGCCTTGCCGTCACCGTGGCCGCGCAGTGCGCGAACCTGCGCGTGCCCGAGGATCGCGACCAGCCCGCGGCGCGCGGTATCGACCTCGCGGTCGCGTGGATACCGAGCACCGCCAGGAATGCGCGGCCCGACCCGGTGGTGATGCTGGCCGGCGGGCCGGGCCAGTCGGCCCTCGATTCGTACCCGCTCGTCGCCGCGGCATTTTACGGTGTGCTGCGCGAGCGCCACGTGATCCTCGTCGACCAGCGCGGCACCGGCCGCTCGCATCCCCTCGACTGCACGGCCACGGAGGCGGCCGCGGGCGAGGAACTGACGGCGCCGGACACCGCGCGCGAGCTCGCGCGCCGCTGTCTCGCCGAGATCCGCGATGCCGACCCGCGGCACTACACGACGACCGACTACGTCGCGGACCTCGACGACGTGCGCCAGGCCCTGGGCGTGGAGCAGCTGAATCTCGTCGGTATTTCCTATGGCACGCGAGTGGCCCAGGAATACCTGCGGCGGCATCCGGCGCATACGCGCGCGCTCGTGCTCGATTCCGTCGTGCCGCCGCGGCTGATCCTCGGCGCCGACCACGCCCGCAACCTCGAAGCCGCGGTGAATGCGCAGTTCGCACGCTGCGACGCCGACCCGGTGTGCCGCAAGCGATTCGGCTCGCCGCGGGACCGGCTCGACGCGCTGCTCGAACGCCTGCGCCAGCGGCCCGAACACGTGGTGTACCAGGATCCGCTCACGAACCTGCCGCGCGAGGACGAACTCACGGCCGAGTCGGTGGCGGGCGTCGTGCGGCTCCATGCCTATGCGCCGCAACTGTTCGCGATGCTGCCCATGACGCTCGCCGCGGCGGCCGATGGCCAGTACGCCACGCTGATGGCCCAGGCACGCATGATCGAGGACCTCCTCGGCGAACAGATCTCGACCGCATTGCAGCTGTCGGTCAGCTGCGCCGAGGACGCGCCCTGGCTCCGGGCCGACCCGGCGGACGCCGGCACGCTGCTCGGCACCGCGTTCGTCGATTTCCTCGTCGCGCAGTGCGGCGTCTGGCCGCGCGGTGCGATGCCGGCGGACTTTCACGAACCGGTGCGTGCCGCGCACCCGGTCCTGCTGCTGTCGGGCGAGTTCGATCCGGTCACGCCGCCGCGCTACGGCGCCGAGGTGCTGGCGACGCTGCCGAACGGGCGGCACTTCGTGCTGCGCGGGCAGGGCCACGGCATGTTGACGGCAGGTTGCGTTCCGGAGCTGCTGACGCGTTTCATCTCCCGCGCCGACGCGTCCGCGCTCGACGCCCGTTGCCTCGACCGGCTGATCCACACGCCCCCCTTCGGCGGCGCCTACGGTTGGGAACCATGACGGCGGCGACCTCGCGCCGGCGGTGGTGCACGTGATCGAAGTCGACGGCCTGCGGAAAACCTTCCGCTCGCGCCGGGGCGACGTGCGGGCCGTGGACGGCGTCAGCTTCCGGGCCGCGGACGGGGCCATCACCGGATTGCTGGGGCCGAACGGCGCCGGCAAGACGACGACCTTGCGCATGCTCTACACGTTGATGGCCCCCGACGCGGGGCGCGTGCTGGTCGACGGCCACGACGCAGCGCAGGCGCCGGCCCTCGTGCGTGCGCGACTCGGTGTCCTGCCGGATGCGCGCGGCATCTACAAGCGTTTCACGGCACGCGAGAACATTGCTTACTTCGGGCAGCTGCACGGCCTCGATGCCGCGGCGATCGCCGCAAGCACCGCGCGCCTGGCCGCGGCGCTCGACATGCACGACTTCATCGACCGGCGCGCCGAAGGTTACTCGCAGGGCCAGCGCACCAAGACCGCCATCGCGCGCGCGCTCGTGCACGATCCGCGCAACGTCGTGCTCGACGAGCCGACCAGCGGGCTCGACGTCATGACCACGCGCGCGCTGCGCAGCTTCCTGCTCGGGCTCCGGGACGCGGGACGCTGCGTGCTGCTGTCGAGCCACATCATGCAGGAGGTGGCGCGCCTGTGCGATCGCATCGTCGTGATCGCGCACGGCCGCGTCGTCGCGGACGGCACGCCGGACGAGTTGCGCGCGGCCACCGGCCTGCAGAACCTGGAGGACGCGTTCGTGCGCGCGATCGGCTCGGACGAGGGCCTGCTCGCGTGAGGTCGCTCTGGGTGATCCTGCGCAAGGAGCTCGCGGACGCCTTCCGCGACAGGCGCATGCTCGTCGTGTCGTTCCTGGTGCTGCCGCTGGCGATTCCGCTCGTGCTCGGCATCACGGGCACCTTGGGCGCGCGCAAGCAGGCGGCGCAACTCCAGTCGACGCTCGACCTCCCGGTCATCGGCGCGGACCGTGCGCCAAACCTGGTGGCCTGGCTCGGGTCCCGGAACCTCCGCATCGTGCAGGCGCCGGACGACCCGGACGCCGCGGTGCGCGAGCAACGCTACGACGTGATCCTGCGCGTGCACGAGGAATTCCCCGGGGACTGGCGCGCCGCGCGTCCGGCGCGTCTCGAGCTCATCTTCGACAGTTCGCGGCCGCTGGCCACGGGCACCACGATCGCCCGGGTGCGTGGGTTGCTCGACGCCTACGACTCCGAAGTCGGCACGCTGCGCCTGGTCGCACGCGGCGTCCATCCCGCCCTCGCACGCCCGCTGCAGGTGGCCGTGCACGACGTCGCGACCCCGGAGTCGCGCTTCGACCTCGCCCAGCAGTTGCTCCCGTACCTGCTGCTGTTGCTCGCGTTCATCGGCGGCATGCAGCTCGCGATCGACGCGACGGCAGGCGAGCGTGAACGCCATTCGCTCGAACCGCTGCTGGCCACGCCGGTGTCGCGCGAAATCATCATCAGCGCGAAGATCCTGGCGACGGCAGTGTTCACGCTGGCGTCGATCGCCATGACGCTGCTTGCGTACCGGCTGGTGTTCGCACTGGTGCCCGTCGGCGAGCTGGACGCCTCGCTCGACCTCGCGCCCGGCGCGCTCGCGCGTCTCTTCGTCGTCATCCTGCCCGTCGTGCTGCTCGGCGCCACCTTGCTGACGGCGCTCGCGGCATTCGCGCGCAGCTACCGCGAGGCGCAAAGCTACCTGCCGCTGCTGATCTTCCTGCCGATGATCCCCACGCTGGTGCTGATGGTCGCGCCCGTGAAGACCCGGTCGTGGATGCTGCTCGTGCCGTTCCTCGGCCAGAACCAGCTGATCCTGCGGATCTTGCGCGGCGAGTCGATTGCCCCGTTCGAGTGGTTCATCAGCCTGGCTGCCGCGGGTGCGCTGGCTGGCGTGGCGTGGCTGGTCGCCGCGCGGCTCTATCACCGCGAGCAACTGGCCGCGTCGGCCTGAACGCTGCTGCGGGCGAATCGGGGATGCCGGCGATCGAGTCGCCGGGGAGCCGGGCTATGCGTTGTCGGGCAACCCTGTCGCCAGTTGCACGCCTCGGTCACGGACGACGGCGGTCGCGCGACGCGACCGTGCCGGCTGCAACCAGAGGTCCAGCAGACCCCGCGCCCACGTTTCGCAGGCGTGCTCGGCCGGATGGAAACCGTCGACGGCGAACTGATCGGCGGACATCGTCGCCGGAAATTCGAAGCACACGGCCCGCTCGTACCGTCGCGTGACGCTCGCGGCAACGTCCTGCAATTCCGCTGCCCGCTCCGCGAGGATCGACTTCAGCGGCCAGGGCAACGCGGGGAACGAGTCGAAGGGGGGCAGGCCGCCGAAGAAGATCGTGGAGGACGGCGACTTGCGGCGCAGCAGGTCGAACAACTGCCCCAGGTTCGACTCGAATTTCGCAAGCTCGATGCCGCGCGTGACGTCGTTGACGCCCGCCGAGACGATGTACATGTCGGCGGCCGGCGCGTGGGGCGCCAGCTTGTGCAGGATCGCCGTCGACGTCGCGCCGTCGACGCCGTTGACCCGCCATTCCACGCAGCGTTGCGAATGCTCGTGCAGGAGTTGCGCGAACCTGCCCGTCAGCGAATCGCTCTGCGTGCGCACCCCCGTGCCGGCGATGATCGAATCGCCGACGCCGACGACGCGCAGCGGCTTCGCGCCCGCGCCGACGCGTCCCGCCCGTCCCGATGGCGAGGGCAGGCGCGGCGTGCGCTGCAGGACCCAGAGGCCTTGCATGACGGCAAGCGGCAGTAGCAGGCGCTGTTTCACGTGCACCGAGAATAGCCGGAACTTATTTCGACACGGTTACCGAGTCCGGGCGGATTTCCGGCGGCAGGGTCGCATCTCGATGACGGAAGATGCGTGGACGGAACGTAGGCGGGTGCCGACACCTGGCGCCCGGGCGCAACGTCGTCCGTGCGCGGTCGGTCGTGCGCTGTGCGAGTCATGCCATGGTCGGCCGGTGCATCGCAACGCCTGCGACGTGGCGAGGACGGCGCTACCACGCGATGCCGTAGTCCTCGCCGTGGTTGCTCGAGCCGCCCCAGAACGTGCCGTGCTGCGGATCGATCATGATCGCGTTGATCGGGCCGGACGTGCGCGCCTCGAACTCCGGCAGGTATCCACGCTTCATGAGGTCGCGGCTGACCCATGCCGGCATCGACGCATTCAGCAGGATGCGGCCCGGTTGCGACTCGTGCAGGTCGAACGACGCCCGCATCTGGTAGCTGTTGAAGTTGGGGGCTTCGGCGGCTTCCTGCGGCGTCATGCCGAATTCGTGCACGTTCAGGAAGAACTGCAGCAGGTTCTGGTCCTGGGAGTCGCCGCCCTGGACCGCGAAAGCGAGCCACGGCTTGCCTTCACGCAGCGCGATGCTCGGTGTCAGCGTAACCCGCGGCCGCTTGCCCGGCGCGACGACGTTGAACGGGTTCTCGGCGGGGTCGAGCACGAAGGATTGCATGCGCTGGCTGAGGCCGACGCCCGTGCGACCGGCAATCGTCGCCGGGATCCAGCCGCCGCTCGGCGTGACCGCCACCAGCCAACCCTTGTCGTCCGCTGCAACGACGGACGTCGTGCCGCTCGTGAAGCCAGCCTTGAAGCGCTCGAATGCGGCGGGCGTGAGACCCGGCACGCGGTTGGGCGCCAAGGCCGCGTTGCGCTGGTGCCGTTCGTCCGCGACCGGGCGGAACGGATTGTGCCCGTCCTGGAACGGGTAAGGGTCGCCCGGCCCGGCCGTCGCATCGTTGCGGTCGGCGCGAATTCCCGCCGCGCGCTGCTTCGCATACTCCTTCGAGAGCAATCCCCTGGTCGGCTCGTCCGGCGGGAACGCGGGGTCGCCGTAGTAGTAGTCGCGGTCGGCGAATGCGAGGTTCATCGCCTGGTAGACGGTGTGGATGTAACTCGCGCTGTTGTAGCCGAGCGCGCGCAGGTCGAAGTTCTCGAGGATGTTCAGCGACTGCAGCAGTGCCGGGCCCTGGGTCCAGACGTCGAGCTTGTAGACGTCCACCCCCCGGTAGTTCGTGTGCAGCGGCGCCTCGACGAGCGGGCGCCAGCCCGCGAGGTCGTCGAGCGTGATCAGGCCGCCCTGCTCGCGCACGCTGCGGACGAATTCCTGCGCGATGTCGCCGCGGTAGAAGCGCTCGTGCGCCGCCTCGATTGCCGCGGTGCGCGACTTGCCCGCCGCGAGCGCGGCGCTCTCGGCCTCGACCAGCTTGTGCAGCGTCGCGGCGAGGTCCGGCTGCCGGAAGATCTCGCCGGCCTGCGGGGCCTCGCGGGTCTCCCCGGGGTGCGGCAGCATCACCTGCTTCGAGTATGGCCACTCCTTCAGCTTGTCCTTCCAGCGTTCCATGAGATCGGCCGTCTCGGCGTCGATCGGGTACCCGTCCGCGAGTTCGATCGCCGGCTGCAGCACTTCCGCGAGCGACAGCGTGCCGTACTGCGCCAGCATGAGCATGAGGCCGCCCGGCGTGCCGGGCGTGACGGCCGCGAGAGGCCCGTAGGCCGGCGGATACTTGAGCCCCCTGGCGCGGAAGAACTCGGGCGTCGCGCCGGTCGGCGCCACGCCGAGGCCATTGATCGCGATGACCTTGCGCGCACGCGGGTCGTAGACGAGCGCCTGGGTCTCGCCACCCCAGCTCAGGACGTCCCACATCGTGGACGTCGCCGCGATCATTGCGCAGGCCGCGTCCACCGCGTTGCCGCCGCGCTCGAACATCCTTGCCCCGGCGGTCGCCGCGAGCGGCTTGCCGGTGATCGCCATCCAATGCCGGCCGTGCAGCGGCGGTTTCTGCGTCTTCGCGAGCGAGCGCACCACGGCGGGAGATACCGCCTGGCCGAGGGCCGGCGGCGTGAATCCCTGCGCTGCGAAAGCGAGGCTCGCCGCGGCCAGCGCCAGGAAACATCGGCGGCGTCCGGGATTCGGGTTCATGTCGACGTGTCTCCCGGTTGTCGTTGCCGCCGCCGTGCGCGTGTCACGTGTCATCCCTCGGGCGCGGCCTGCACGACCCGCTCGCTCACGAGGATCGCGCGCGACGCAAGCACGAGGGCGAGCCAGGCGAGGCGCGCCACTGCGAGGACGGTCGAGACCAGCTTCAACGAGATCAAGGGCGCGCTCCTGCCGCCGCGGCGCGTGCAGTATGCTGCGGCACTACATTCCTTGCCAATCGGCCCGAACCCGCCATGTCGCGACTGCACCAGTGCCTCCACGTCACGCTGTTCACCTTGTCCTGCGGCGTCGCGCACGCCGCGATCACCGGCGAGGCGCTCGATGCCGCCGCCGCCGCGGTGACGCCCCAGGTCGTGGAGTGGCGTCGCGACCTGCACCGCAACCCGGAGCTCGGCAACCGCGAGTTCCGCACCTCGAAGCTCGTCGCCGCGGAACTGCGTTCGCTCGGCCTCGAGGTGCGCACCGGCATCGCGCACACCGGCGTCGTCGCGCTGCTGCGCGGCGGCAAGCCCGGCCCGACGATCGCGCTGCGCGCGGACATGGACGCGCTGCCGGTGACCGAGCAGGCGGACGTGCCGTTCAAGTCCGTCGCCACCGCCGACTACCGCGGCGAGAAAGTGGGCGTCATGCACGCCTGCGGGCACGATGCCCACACGTCGATGCTGCTCGGCGCCGCACGCGTGCTGGCGGGCCTGCGCAAGGAACTGCCCGGCACCGTAATGTTCATTTTCCAGCCCGCAGAGGAGGGCGCACCGGAGGGGGAGCGCGGGGGCGCGAGCCTGATGCTCGAGGAAGGCCTCTTCGAAATCGCCCGGCCGGAGGCCGTCTTCGGCATGCACGTGTGGTCCGCCCTGAACGTGGGACAGATCGGCTACCGTTCCGGGGCCATGATGGCGGGTTCGGACACGTACCGGATCGTGGTGCACGGCCGGCAGACGCACGGCGCGCGCCCCTGGGGCGGCGTGGACCCGATCGTGACGGCGTCGCAGATCGTGCTCGGCCTGCAGACGATCGTGAGCCGGCAACTGGATATCGCCGCGTCGCCGTCGATCGTCTCGGTCGGCGCGATCAAGGGCGGCATCCGGTTCAACATCATCCCGGACCAGGTCGAGCTCATCGGCACGTTCCGCACGTTCGATCCGGCGGTGCGCCTCGACGTGATCGAGCGCATCAAGCGCACTGCCACGCAGATCGCTGCCTCGGCCGGCGCCACGGCCGATTTCGAACTCGGGCCGGATCCGAATCCCGTGACCGCGAACGACGTCGCGCTGACCGCGCGCGTGCTCCCTGCGCTCGAGCGTGCCGCGGGCGCGGGCAACGTGGTCGTCATACCCTATGTCACGGCGTCCGAGGATTTCTCGCATTACGGCCAGGGCGTGCCGGCCTTTTTCTTCTTCGTGGGCGCGACGCCGCGGGGCCAGTTGCCGGCGACGGCGCCGAGCAACCATTCGCCGTCGTTTTATCTCGACGAAGCCGCGCTGCCCGGCGGCTTGCGGGCGATGCTCGGCATCGCCATCGATTACCTGCAGGGCTCCACGCCGAACTGAAGTTCAGGTGCCCGCGGGGCGCCCGTGACGGCCGCTGCCTGCCACGAACCGTGCTGCGCCCTGTGCCGCTTCGCCACTTTGCAGGACCGCGAGCCCTGCGGCGAATTCACGGCGCAGCGCGGCGCCGGTTGCCAGGCCCCATTGCCCGCGGCACGACTGCCGGTCGGCCCGCAGGCAGCCTTGCGGAAATGACGCAATCTCGTGCGCGAGCGCTTCCGCCGCGGCACGCGATGCGCCGGCCGGCACCACTCGATTGACGAGCCCGATTGCAAGCGCTTCGTCTGCGGCCACCGCGCGGCCAGTCAGGATGAGGTCGAGGGCGCGGCTCTCGCCGATCAGCCGCGGCAGGCGCAAGGTGCCGCCGTCGATGAGGGGGACCCCCCAGCGCCGACAGAAGACGCCCAGCACGGCGTCCGCTTCGGCCACGCGCAGGTCGCACCACAGCGCGAGCTCCAGTCCGCCGGCGACCGCGTGTCCGGCGATCGCCGCGATCACCGGCTTGGACGACTCGAGTCGCGTGGGCCCCATCGGGCCGCAAGCGTCCGCGGGCTCGGCCGTCGGGGCGCGCAGGCGGCCCGCATCCCAGCCTTGCGCCACCGCGCGGAGGTCGGCGCCCGCGCAGAAAGTGCCGCCGGCGCCCCAGAGCACGAGCACGTGAATCGACGAGTCGGCGTCCAGTTCCAGCACGGCGCCCGCGAGTGCTGCGGCGGTGGCCGGATCCACCGCGTTTCGCACCTCGGGTCGCGCCAGGATCACGGTGCCGACGGGCCCGTTGCGCGCGATCGTGACGGCTGCATGCATGGTTCTCTCCCGGTGGCGGCCGGATAAACCTTTCCGGGCCGTGGCGCATCTGAACATCAAGCGGGCACATTCCGGGCCGCGACCCGGCGTGTGTAGCATGCCGGACCCGGTCGCAACGGGCGACCGCGGACCACGCGAGGTGCGAATTGCCGCAGCCGGAGGAAGGCACCGATGAGCTCGAACATGCGAGGCAGGCGGCCGAGGAGCGGCGCCTCGTCGCTGCGGCGGCGGGCGGTTCTTCGGCCGCGTTCGAGGCCCTCTACCGGCGTCACGCGGCACACGTCTATGGGTTGTGCCTGCGCATGACGGCCCAGCATCACACGGCCGAGGACTGCACGCAGGAGGCCTTCGTCCAGGCCTGGCGCAACCTGCCGCGTTTCGAGACCCGGAGCGCATTCGGCACCTGGTTGCATCGCATTGCCGTGAATACGGTGCTGCAGCAGGCGCGTCGCCGCCGTGAGCAACTCGGCACGGAGGACTCCGTGGAGCGCGAAGTCGCCGACGTGCTGGCCGACGGCACGGCGACAGACCCGGACATGGCGCGGGACATCGAGGCGGCCATCGCGGCGTTGCCGGCGGGCGCACGGCACGTCCTCGTGCTCGCGGGGATATACGGCTACTCGCACGACGAGGCGGCCGGGATGCTCGGGATCGCGGTTGGCACCTGCAAGGCGCAGTTGCATCGGGCGCGCGCACTGCTCGGTGCACGACTCGCCGATGCGGAGGCACGAACATGAAGCACGAAGAGCGATCGGGGACGTTGCCGGGGCAGCGCCCCGACCATGCGTCCGAGCAATGGCCGGAAGCGTGGTCCGAAGCAGGCGATGCGGCACTCGCAGGCTTGCCGCGCGCGATCGAGCCGCGGCGCGACCTCTGGCCCGGCATCGCGGCGCGACTGGACGAGGAGCGGCGTGGCCGCCGCCGTTTCGACGGCTGGCTGTGGCCCGCGGCTGCAGCGGTCGCGCTGGCCGCGGCTTCGTCGCTGATCACGGCATCCCTGCTCGGCGGACAGCGCGAGCAAGCGGCGACGGTGGCAGTCGGTGCAATGGGCGCCGCGCGCGTCGTTCCCGCCGCCTTCGGGCCGGCGCACACGCTCGACCGCGAGTACGTGGCCGCGCGACGTGAACTGTCGAGCCTGCTGCAGGCGCGCATGGAGCGGATGCCGCCCTCCGCCCGGCAGAAGCTCGAGGCGAATCTCGCCGAGCTGCGCCGCGCGGCCGACGAGATCAACGCCGCGCTCATCGAGCAGCCTGGCGATCCGCTGCTGGAAGAACTTCTGCTGAACACGTACCAGGACGAACTCGCGGTGCTCGCGAGCGTGAACCAGCTGACCAACCCGGCCAATGGCGCCGGGTCCAGGGCCAACGTTGCGAAGAGGATTCAGTTATGAAGACGGACCGATTCTCCAGGGCTCGTGCCGGCACGGCGCACGTGGCCGCCGTCCTGCTGCTCGCCGGGTTGCCGGGCGTCGCCGGCGCGGGCACGCCGATTGCCAAGCGCGCGGCGGCGGATCCCGCAGGGCTCGTGGAAATCTCGAACACGGCGGGTTCCATCGTCGTGTCGGGGTGGGACCGCAGCGAGGTCGAGGTTACGGGCGAGCTGGGCGAGGGTTCCGAAAAGCTCGAGTTCACGACGGCCGGCAACGTGACGCGGATCAAGGTCATCCTGCCGAAGCGTTCGGGCGGCACGGAAGGCACGGACCTCAACGTGCGGATGCCAGCCGGCGGCGCGTTGTCCGTGAACGGCGTCAGCACAGACGTCGTCGTGCGTGGAGTCCGCGGCGCGCAGCGCCTGCAGGCGGTGAGCGGCGACGTGCGCACCGAGGCGAGCGGAGAGGACGTCGAGTGCCGCACCGTGAGCGGCGACGTGACGGTCAACGGCTCGGGCAAGAAAGGTCTCGTCACGATCACGACCGTGAGTGGCGACGCGACGGCCACACGCGTTGCGGGCGAATTGAACGGCAACACCGTCAGTGGGGACTTCAACTTCGAGGTGGGCGAGACGCTGCGCTCGCGGCTGCGATCCACGAGCGGCGACCTGAGCCTGACCAGCCAGCTGGGACCCGATGCCCGGCTCGACATCGAGAGCATCAGTGGCGACGTCCGGCTCGACATGGCCGGGTCCGCGCAGGGCGCCTACGACATCTCGAGTTTCAACGGCGAGATCCGCAACTGCTTCGGCCCGAAAGCTGCCCGCACCGACGAATACGCGCCGGGGCGCGAACTGCGCTTCCAGGAAGGCCAGGGCGGCGCGCGAGTGCGGATCAAGACCCTGAACGGCGACATCAGCGTCTGCCGGAAGTGAGCGTGGCGCGCGGCAGGGACTCGCACCGGCGATGAATTCGTGGAGAATACGGCCGGGGTCGAACGTTGGTGCCGCCGGCGCTGTCTGATGAGGGACTGCATGCCCGGCCGCTGGCGCCGGGCTCCGGGGTACAAGGATCAGGTCGGGCATTCAATGGCATTTCTGGCTGAGCTGAAGCGCCGCCGCGTCGGCAAGGTCGCCATCGCGTATGGCGCCGTCGCGTGGGCCGCCACTGAGTCCGCGTCCGTCGTGCTGCCGGCGCTGCACGTGCCGGACTGGGCCATGACGCTGATCGTCGTGTTCCTGCTCGTCGGCTTTCCCGTCGCGATGGTGCTCGCCTGGGTGTTCGACGCGACCGCACAGGGCATCCAGCGCACTGAGCCGCTGGCCGAAGCGCCCCTGGATGCTCGAATTCGCTGGCGCGCCGCTTACGGGCTCGTGGTGCTCGCCGGCATGGCGGGACTCGGCTACCTGCTGTACGAGCGCGGGGTCGGTCGCGCGCACGCGGGCCAGCCGCACAGCTCGATCGCAGTGCTGCCGTTCACGAACCTGAGCGGCGATGCCTCCAAGGACTATTTCAGCGACGGGATGTCCGAGGAACTCCTCAACCTGCTGGCGCGGATTCCGGGCCTCAAGGTGGCGTCGCGCACTTCGGCGTTCGCCTACAAGGGGCGCAACGTCGACATCCGCCAGGTCGGCCAGGAGCTCGGCGTCGAGACGGTGCTCGAGGGCAGTGTGCGGCAGGCCGGCGAGCAGGTACGCATCACCGCGCAGCTGATCGACACCGAAACCGGCTTTCACCTCTGGTCCGAGACCTACGACCGCAAGCTCGAGGACATCTTCGTGGTCCAGGACGAGATCGCGCAGTCGATCGTGAACGAGCTGCGCATCGAGCTGGCGCCCGACGAGCAGCAGCTCGCGCAACGCGACAAGGCCCCAACGCAGAACGTCGAGGCGTACGAACTCTACCTGCAGGGCCGCGCGATCTGGAAGCGCCGCGGCGAGGAGAACCTGCGCCGCGCGATCGAGCTGTACCAGTCCGCGCTCGGGCGCGATCCGGCTTTCGCACGCGCGCACGCGGCGCTCGCCTCGGCGTTCGTCGTGTTGCCCGGGTACAGCGAGGAGAAGCGCGACGAGGAGAAGTACCTGCCGCTCGCCGAGCAGGCCGCCCGGCAGGCGCTTGCGCTCGACCCCAATATCGGCGAGGCGCACGCAGTGCTCGCGCAGATCAACTCCGAACGCGGCAACCTGCTCGATGCGGAGTCCGGCTTTTTCTTCGCGATCTCGCTGGAGCCCAACGAGCCGACGCCGCACCACTGGTATTCGATCCTGCTGCAGAAAGTCGGCCGGCTGGACGCGGCACTCACGCAGGGGCGGCGCGCCTACGAGCTCGACCCGGGCTCGCCGATCATCGCCGCAAACCTCGCGAGCGTGTACCTCTTGCGCAATGACGACGACCAGGCGCTGCGCTACGCGCAGCTCTCCTCCGAGCTCGGCCTGAGCAAAAAGGAATTCGGCATCCAGGCGGTCGTGGCGATCCGGCGCGGGCAATGGGACGACGTGCGCCGCCTGCTGCAGCAGGACGATGGCGTGCCGCCGGAACTCAGGAGCCAGGTCGGGCATTTCGTCGATGCGCTCGCGAATCCGGCCAGGCGTCCCGAAATCGTCGCTGAACTGCGGCACGTCGACCCGAAGATCGCGCGCCAGGAAGACCTCCTGATGCCGTACCTGCAGTTGCAGCAATACGACCTCGCGTTCGACATCATGAACGCAAGCCTCGACCGTGATCGACTGGCCTGGATTCGCGAGTGGGACATCATGCACACCTGGTCGGCCGAGAACGCCGCGTTCCGGCGCGACCCGCGCTTTGCGGGGCTGGCGGACCGGATCGGGCTGCTCGACTACTGGAAGCAGTACGGTTTTCCCGACGGCTGCCACGCCGGTGGCGACGTCGCCGTCGTCTGTTCCTGAGTCCGCGGGCGCGTCGCCGCCAGCGCCCGTTCGACGCCGCTACGTGCACACCACCGACACACCCGACGCGCGAGTCCGGTCATTCGCGCGGGCCCTGCTCGACTGGCACGCAATCGACGGCCGCAAGGACCTGCCATGGCAGCGCGATCGCACGCCATACCGGGTCTGGGTCTCGGAGATCATGCTGCAGCAGACCCAGGTCGGGACCGCGCTGCCGTATTACGAGCGCTTCATCGAGCGTTTTCCGGACCTGCCGCAACTCGCCGCGGCGCCGCTCGATGCCGTGCTGCACCTGTGGTCCGGGCTCGGCTACTACGCGCGGGCGCGCAACCTGCACCGCGCGGCGCAGCTCGTCGTGCAGCGGCATCGTGGCCGGTTTCCCGACGACATCGAGTCCGCCATGGCATTGCCCGGCATCGGCCGCTCGACTGCAGGCGCGATCTTCGCGCTGTCACGGGGCGAGCGGCACGCGATCCTCGACGGCAACGTGAAGCGCGTGCTCGCGCGCTATTTCGCGGTGCCGGGTTATCCGGGCGAACCTGCCGTGGAGCGGCGGCTCTGGGCGCTCGCGGAGGCCTGCACGCCGGATGTCGAGGTCGCGACGTACACGCAGGCGATCATGGACCTTGGCGCCACGATCTGCAGCCGCAGCAATCCCGCGTGCCTGCTCTGTCCCCTGCAACGGGACTGCAGTGCGCGGCTCACGGACTCGCAGGCGCGCTACCCCGGAGCACGGCCGCGCACGGAGCGTCCGCAGCGCGCGACGTGGGTCGTGCTCGCACGCCGCGGCAGCAAGGTGCTCCTGGAAAAGCGCCCGCCCGCGGGCATCTGGGGTGGACTCTGGGGCTTGCCAGAATTCTCCACGCGAGCCCATGCAGCGCTCTGGTGCCAGGAGCACCTCGCCGGTGCCGCACCCGCGCGCACCGGTGCATCACTTCGTCACGCATTCAGCCATTTCGAACTCGAGCTGCGACCGTTGCACGTGCGCTGCGCCGGCAAGGCAGCAGCGCTGCGTGACGACGATCGCTTTCGCTGGTATGACCTGGCTGACCCGGCGCAGGTCGGCCTGCCGAAGCCGATCGCGACGTTGCTCGCGCGGTCGGGAACAGTGCTGGACTAAGGCGCGCTTGCGTTCCCTCGAGCCGTTACCATTGCGGGCCACGACGCCCCAGTCGCCGGGATTGGTGATCCATGCCTGCCGCAACATCCGAGACTGCACTGCGACCCTTCGCGGCGCGATGCATGATAGCCGGCGCATTGCTCATGGTCGTCGCGGTGGCGTTCGGCGCCTTCGGCGCGCACGGCTTGCGTGCCTTGGTCACGCCGCAGCAACTCGCGAGCTACCAGACCGGCGTGACCTATCACCTGTTGCACGCGCTCGGACTGGTCCTCGTCGGCGCCGTGGCGCAGGTAAGCCGCCCCACGCCGTGGCTCACGCGGGCGGCGGTGCTGATGCTGGCTGGAATTGCGTGCTTTTCGGGTTCGATCTACGCGATGACTTTCGGCGCACCGCGCTGGCTCGGGATGGTGGCGCCGGTCGGCGGCATTGCCTTCATGCTCGCGTGGCTTGCGGTCGCGTTGCACGCGCGCGCAGCGTCCGCCGCACGCTGAGCTATGTCGCGTCCGGCGTGACGAACGCGTCCGGTTTCGCCGAACCGCCTCCGAACAGGAACTTCTCCATTTCCTCGACGAGGAACTTGCGCGCCTTCGGCTCGATGGGCGAGAGGCGGTACTCGTTGATCAGCATCGTCTGGTGCGCCACCCACGCGCGCCACGCCTCCGCGGAAATCTGCTCGTAGATGCGCTTGCCGAGTTCGCCCGGATAGGGCACGCGCTCGAGTCCTTCGGCCTCGCGCTTGAGGTACTGGCAGAAGACTGTTCGAGGCATGGTCGGGTGGCTCCGCAGCAGGCTGTTCGATGGGCCAGGGCGAGGTTCGTTCAGGCAAGCGGCGAGTGCGAGACGATGACGCCGTCTTCGTCCACGTACACGAAATCGCCCGGACGGAACGTGACGCCCGCGAACCGCACTGGCACGTCGCGTTCGCCTTCGCCGCGCTTCTCGCTGCGCAGTGGCATCGTGCCAAGCGCGCGGATGCCGAGATCCATGCGGCCCAGTTCCGCCGAGTCGCGGATGCAGCCGTGGATGATCACGCCCGCCCAGCCGTTCCCCACGGCCGCGAGGCCGAGCTTGTCGCCGAGCAACGCGTGGCGCCGCGAGCCGCCGCCATCGACCACGAGCACGCGGCCCGCGCCCGGGCTCTCGACGGCTTCCTTGACCCGCGAATTATCCTCGAAGCAGCGGACCGTGCTGACGGCGCCGCAGAACGCGCGCCGGCCGCCGAAGGCGTGAAAGACGGGCTCGCAGACCTGCACCTCGTCGCCGTGCTCGTCGCACAGGTCTGCGGTGCCCTTGTTCATCGTCGCGATCGTCGTCATGCGCCTCGCCTCGCCGTGGCCGGGCCGCGATTATACGGTGCGTACCAGTGCGTGGACGGCCAGGCAAAGCGGGCGCAGGGAGGGACGCTCGCGCGTCCCTCCCGGGACCCGATCCGGCTCGCGGGAGGAGTTCGCCGATCCTTACTGGATCTGGATCTGGCGCGGCTGGCGCTCGACCTCCACCTGTTTCGGGATGTGGATCGCGACCACGCCGTCCTTGCACTCAGCGCGGATGTGCTGTTCGTCCGCGTTCTCCGGCAACGCGAAGCGGCGCGCGAACGAGCCGTAGAAGCGCTCGACGCGATGCACCTTCTCGGTATCCACGCTCTTCTCCTGCCTGCGCTCGCCCGACAGCGTGAGCACGCCATCCTGCACCGTGATGTGCACGTCTTCCTTCTGCACTTCCGGCAATTCCGCCTTGATCACGTATTCGCCATCCGTCTCCTTGACGTCGGCGAGCGGCGCCCATTCCTGCTGCGCCTGGGATTCCGCGGACACGCGCGGCCAGCGCCGCATCGACTCCGCGAAAAAGCGATCGAACATGTCGTCCACATCGCGGCACGGTTCCCACTTGATGACACGCATTGCAATTACCTCCTGGCTGGGGTCGTGCCGGCGCACGCCCTCGGTGCGGGTATAGATGCGAACGGACGGCGTGGTTTCAAGGGGGCGGCGTGCGAAGCGCCAATGAAAACGGCGCGGCCGGTTGCCCGGTCGCGCCGTGATGATGAACCGCAGTGCCCCTGTTACGGGCGCTTGACGTACACCTTGCACCAGCCATTCGCGGCCACCGGGCGGCCCGCGAAGATGTTGCACGTCACTTCGGTCGCGCCAGGCTTGACCTGTGCCTGGAGGCAGTTCGAGCAAAGCTGTCCCGGCTTGTAGTTCGGATTGGCTTTCGCGTCGACCTTGGTTGCGTCCTCGACGTAACCGAGCGACTTGGCCTGTGGTTCGTTCGGGTCGACCTTGCCGGCAGCCGCATGCGCAGTGCGGCCGAGCAGGGCCGTCACGGGCACCGCTGCGACGCCAAGAAGCGCACCCTTCAGCAGGGCCCGGCGCGGAAACTTCTGTTCGGACATTTGGATGATTCTCCTCGAGGGCACGTTCGGCCGACGTGGCGCCGATTTTACGCGGGTGGCGACCACTTGCGAGTTCGACAGCACCCTGGAAGGGACGTTTCGCGGTGGCGCGCAAAGAATTGCGGCAGTAATGAGAATCGTTCACGTTTGGGCGCCCTTTGATCGGGACGAACAAGTCCCACAGATCGCCGCACGGCCTCCGTAAAATTCGACGATGCCCGACCCGCGCCGCAACCGCCTGAAGACCAGTCTCGGCGTTGCCGTGAGCGTAGCGCTCGCCTCCGTTGCCGCCTGGGTCCTGCTGCGCACGTTCCAGCGCATCAATTTCGCCGATGTCGTGGCCCAGATGCGAGCCGTCCCGGCGGGCACGCTCGTGGCCGCGGCGCTGTGTGCGGCCGGCGCCTTCACGGCGCTCGCCTGCTACGAGATCGTGGTGGTGCGTCACGTGAAGCACTGCATCGGCCGGGCCAGGCCGGTGATCACGGCGCTGATCGCGTTTCCGCTCGGCCACGCGGTGGGCCAGGCCATGTTGAGCGGCGGCGCGCTGCGCTATCGCATGTATACGCCGGCTGGCTTTTCGGCCACGGAGGTGGGTGCGACGGTGCTGCTCGCGAACCTGCCGTACGCGCTGGCATTCGGACTGCTGCTCGACCTCGCACTGGTGCTCGCGGCCGAGTCGCTCGAGCCGATGTTCCGCGTTTCAAGCGAATGGCTGCGCGCGCTCGGCTTCCTCGGCCTCGCGAAAGACGCCGGCTACCTGTTGCTCGTGACGCTGCGCCGCAAGCCCGTGCGGCTCGGGGGTGGGCGGTGAACCTGCCGGGACCGGCGCTCACTGCGCTGCAGTTGCTCGTCGGCATCGTCGACGTGGTGCTGGTCTCGTCGGTGCTCTACCTGCTGCTGCCGGCGGCCGCGGGACTCACCTACCTGGCTTTTCTCGGCGCCTACCTCGCGAGCGTACTCGCGGGCGTGCTGAGCCACGTCCCGGCAGGCCTCGGCGTGATCGAATCGATGTTGCTGCTGCTGCTGCCGGACGTGCCCCCGGAGCAGCTGCTCGCGGCCGTGCTCGTGTACCGGATGATCTACGAAATCGTGCCGGTGCTGGTCGCGCTCGCGCTGTGGGCCGCGTATGAAGGTTTTTCGCACGACGGCGTGCGGCTGCGCGTGACGCGCCGTCAGCGTCGCACGAGCGCGGCGGCGAGCCCGACCATCGACAGCAGGGAGTGAGCGAGGCTGCGGCCGCTTTCGTAGGCGGCCTCGACTCGCGGTGCGATGCACCAGTCGCCACAGGCACCGGCGGCAATTTCCTCGTCGACGAGGCACGGCAGCCCGAGGGCCTGCTCGACGAGCGCATGACGCCAGCGGTGCGCGGCGAGATAGGCCGGTGCCGGCAGCGGACGGCCAATTCCTTCCGCAAAGGCCTGCAGCAGGTGCCGTGCGGCGTCCTGGGCGTCGAGTTCGAGGTGCTCGCGCGACCACGCGGCGGTTGCGTGCACGACCCAGCTTTGCGCATGCGTCGGCCGCGCGGCCTTGCTGCTGTCACAAGCGGCCCAGGCGAGCGGGCCGGTGGTCCAGCGGCGCACCTCCGCGCCGGCGTCGACAGGCGTGTCGAACGCGAAGAGACCGGCCCAGCACGGGCTCATGCGCACCTCCGTCAGGTGACGGAAGGTGCGACCGTGAGGCCCGAGCAGCGTGAAGGCCTGCGGCGCCGGCACGGCGACCGCCACGGCCGAGAAGACCCGGTTCTGACGCCCGGAATCCGTCTGCAATTCCCAGCCGCGCTCGCCACGCAGGATTTCATGCACTGCGGTGCCGCTCAAGACCTCGACGTTGCGGGCGAGCGGTCGCACGAATGCGCTCATGCCGGGCTTGCCGACATACCAGTCGTCGATCGGTGCGTCCCAGGAGCGCTGGTCCTCCATGACGGGCGGCCGCCAAGGTACGAGCACCCCTGCGCGCTGGGCGACTTCGGTATAGCGCAGGAACGGCCGGCTGCGGGCCGTGATGAACTGCGCGCCGTGATCGAACACGAGATTGCCCTGGCGGCGCGTGGCAAGGCGGCCGCCCAGGCCGCGTGCGCGTTCGAACACGGTGACTTTCGCGTCCGCACGCGCCAGTTCGTGCGCGCAGGCGAGGCCGGCCATGCCGGCACCGATCACCGCGATCCTGACGTCGCTCATGCAGCTTCCGGCCTCACGCGTCGCGCGCCCCGATTGCTCACCGCTGACTATCCAGTCGTCGCTGCCGGGCCTGCAGCGGTCAACGCAGGATGGTGGGCGGGTAGGGGACGGTCAAGCCGGATGAACGTGATTGCGCGCTGCGCCTAGAATCCGCACGTCATGCACTTGTCAGAGCACAGGAATTCCCCGTGAGCCGAACTGCCGCATCGCTGCTTCGCGAAGCCCTCGAGAACGCCGGGGTGCGTTACACCTTCGGCATCCCGGGCGTGCACAACACCGAGATCTACGATGAACTCGCACGGTCGTCGAGCATTACGCCGGTGCTCGTCACGCACGAGGGCGGCGGGGCCTTCATGGCCGACGCGGTCAGCCGCAGCGGCACGAGCCTCGGCACGCTGGTCATCGTGCCGGCTGCGGGCGTAACGCACGCGGCGAGCGGGATCGCGGAGGCATATCTCGACGGCATCCCGATGCTCGTCATCGCGGGCGGCATTCGCCGCGATACGGGGCGTCAGTACCAGCTGCACGACGTCAACCAGCACGCGCTGCTGAAACCCATCACCAAGGGCACCTGGCTCGTCGAGCGTCACGCGGACGTCATTCCGACGATCAACGAGGCCGTGCGTGTTGCCACGTCGGGCGAACCAGGTCCCGTGTTCGTCGAAATCCCCGTCAACCTGCAATTGCTGACCGGCGATCCAGGGCCGTCGACACTGCCGCAGCATGCGGGTCCGGCGCCAGCGGAAACGCGTTGCACCGCCGCCGGCATCGCGACCGCGGCGCAGCTGCTGGCGGAAGCCAGGTCGCCCGCGATATTCGTGGGTTGGGGCGCGGTCGACGCCGCGACGGAGATCATCGCGCTGGCGGAGCGGCTCGGCGCGCCAGTCTCGACGACGCTGCAGGGCCTGAGCGCATACCCTGCGAACCACCCGTTGCACGCGGGGTTCTGCCTCGGTCGCGCCGCCGTGCCGGCGGTCGAGGCGACGTTCGCCGGGTGCGACTGCCTGCTTGCGGTCGGGACCCGATTCGGGGAGATCGCGACGGGCAGCTACGGCTGGACGCCGCCCGCTGCCCTGATTCACGTCGACGTGAATCCGGCGGTCTTCGGGGCCAACTACCCCGCACAGGTCGCGCTCGAGGGCGATGCGCGACTCGTGGTGCAGAAGTTGCTTGCGGCGCTGCCCGAGGCGCCGGCATCGGCGGTCGCGCGGCGCAGCGCGGTGGCGTCCGCGATCGCGACGCACAAGGCGGCGTATCGCGAGGAGTGGTTGCAGCACGATTCACGGGGGCGCGTGAATCCGGCGCGATTCTTCGCGAGCCTCCGCCGCCAGCTCGCCGACGACGCGACGGTCGTGCTCGACGACGGCAACCACACGTTTCTCGCGGCCGAGCTGATGCCGATACACCAGCCGCGCGGGTTCATTTCGCCGACCGATTTCAACTGCATGGGTTACTGCGTGCCCGCGACCATCGGCGCCAAGCTTGCACGTCCCGCGGCGCAGGTCGTCGGCATCGTCGGCGACGGCGCCTTCCGCATGACGGCCATGGAGCTCGCGACCGCCACGGCACTCGGCCTCGGCATCGTCGTGTTCGTCTTCAGCGACGGCGAACTCGCGCAGATCGCGCAGGCGCAGGAGCTTCCATACAACCGCAAGACCTGCACGGTGCTCGGGCCGCTCGACATCGCGGGCGTCGCGCAGGCGACCGGTGCCGACTTCCTGAAGCTCGACGCAGACGGCGAAATCGACGCCGTCGTCGGTCGGGCACTTGCGGTTGCAGGACAGGGACGGCCGGTGCTCGTGGACGTCGCGATCGACTATTCGAAGCACACCCGCTTCACCACGGGCATCGTCAAGACGAACCTCGAGCGGTTCGACCTCGGCACGAAGGCACGCCTCGTGGGTCGCGCACTCTGGCGCCGCGTGACGGGCTAGGGCCGCCGCCTCACCAGTCGGCCGCCATGCGCGCGCGCTGGCGCGCATCGGGCAGCAGGCCGAAGCCGGCGCGGGCGTTGTCGCGCATGTGACGCGCGCTTGCGGTCGCGGGAATCACGCACGTGACTGCCGGATGGCCGACGATCCACTTGAGAAAGTACTGGCCCCAGCTCTCGATGCCCAGCTCGGCGGCGATGGCGGGCAGGGACCTGTTGCGCACGCGCTCGAACATCGCGCCGTCCGCGAACGGCCGGTTGACGATCACGCCGATGCCACGCTCCTGGCAGAAGGGCAGCAGCCGCCGCTCCGCCTCGGGTTCGGCGAGCGAATAATTGAGTTGCACCGAATCGAACGGTTCCGCGGCGAGCACGCGCTCGAGCTCGTCGTGAGCGTCCGCCCGGTAGTGCGTGATGCCGATGTGGCGCACCTTGCCCGCGGCGCGCAGTTCGTGGAGCGTGGCAACGTGTTCGCGCCAGTCGAGCAGGTTGTGGATCTGCAGCAGGTCGAGCCGCTCGACGCGCAAGGCGCTCATGGAAGCCGCGACCTGGCGCGCGCCCGCTGCGCGGCCCTGCGTCCAGACCTTCGTGGCGACCCAGAGCTGCGGCCGCAACCGCAGGCTTTCGATCAGGTCCCCGAGCACCGCCTCGCTGCGCCCGTACATCGGCGAAGTGTCGATCACGGTACCGCCGGCCGCATGCAACTCCTGCAGTACCTCGAGCAGTGGCGCTCGCTCGGCGTCGGACTCACCGACGTCGAACGTGTCGGACGAGCCCATGCCGATTACGCGCAGGCGCGTCGACGTCTGTCCCAGGGTGCGCTCGAACATGGTCGGAGGCTCCGTCTTCGCAAGTGCGGCGGACGGCCACGCGGCCGTGACCTGCGCCGCCGTCAGCGCCGCGCAGAAACTACGCCGGGTCAGCGTCCGCGGGTTCACGTCATGTCACGATCGGCAGGACCGTCGTCTCCTTGATCACCGTGACCGTCACCGAAGAATTGATCGACTGCACGTTTGGCAGCTTGGACAAGTGATCGAGGTAAAAAGCTTCATAGGCCTTGATGTCGCGAGTCACGACCCGCAGCATGAAGTCCCACTCTCCCATCGTCGTGTAACAGTCGAGCACCTCCGGCCGCTCGCGTATCGCCTCGGCGAACGCGGCGATCGCGTCGCGCCCCTGCGTCGACAGCTTCACGTGCGCGAAGATCGTCACGTCGAGACCGAGCGCAGTGCGATCGAGCAGCGCGACGCGCCCGCGGATGACCCGGGACTGCTCCAGGTTCTGGATGCGCCGCCAGCAGGTCGTCGTCGACAGCCCGGTTCGCGAGGCCACTTCCGCGACCGACAGCGCGCCTTCGCGCTGCAGCAGGTCGAGGATGCGCAGGTCGACGCGATCCAGCCTGGACGGTGATACCTCTTCCATGAAAGCCCGCTCCTTGGAATGCTTATTTCACATTGTTGCAATGCAGTGCAACAGTAGCCGCAAGTCCCCCCGAGCCTTAGTAATCTACCCCGCTGTCCAAGCCACCGCATACGCATTAGAGGAAGTGATGGCCAGACGTTCACGCCTGCACACCCCCCGACCCCATTCGCGCCCGGGCGAGGAGCCGGATTTCAGTTACCTGGAAACGTCCCCGGCCGGCGCGGTGCCGCGGCCCGACGTCAACGCGCGCGTGCGCGACATCGGCAACCTCGCGATCGACCTGGTGCGTGTGCTCGACGACGACCACCAGGCCGTCGGCCCGTGGCATCCGCACCTGGAACCGGACGAGCTGCATTTCGGCCTGCGCTACATGCTGCTCACGCGCGTCTTCGACGAGCGCATGCAACGCGCGCAGCGGCAGGCGAAGATCTCGTTCTACATGCGTTCGCTCGGCGAGGAAGCAGTGTCCGTGGCCCAGTGCATGGCGCTCAGGCCGCGGGACATGCTGTTTCCGTCCTATCGCAACCAGGGCCTCTACATGGTGCGGGGCCGTCCGCTCGTGGACCTCATGTGCCAGTTGCTCTCCAACACTCGCGACATGTGCAAGGGCCGGCAGTTGCCGGTCATGTATCACTGGGCGGAAGGCCGCATCTTCTCGATCTCGGGCAACCTCACGACGCAGTATCCGCAGGCCGTCGGCTGGGCGATGGCGGCCGCGATCAAGGGCGAGGACGACATCGCCGTGAGCTGGATCGGCGAAGGCTCGAGCGCGGAAGCCGATTTCCACCATGCGATGCTCTTCGCGTCGGTGTACCTGGCGCCGGTCATCCTCAACATCGTCAACAACCAGTGGGCGATCTCCACGTTCCAGGGATTCGCGGGCGGCGAACAACGCTCGTTCGCGGCGCGCGGCCCGGGCTACGGCATGGCCGGCATCCGCGTGGACGGCAACGATTTCCTCGCGGTGCATGCGGTCACGCAATGGGCGGCCGAGCGCGCGCGCACCGGGGCCGGTCCGACGCTGATCGAGCACGTCACCTATCGGGGCGCCGCACACTCGACGAGCGACGACCCGGCGCGTTACCGGCCGAAGGACGACTACGAAAAGTGGCCGCTCGGCGACCCTGTCGTGCGCCTCAAGAACCACCTGATCGCGATCGGTGAATGGTCGGAGGAGCGCCATGCGGCGCTCACCAAGGAGCTGGAGGAGCACGTCACCGAGAGCTGGAAGGAAGCCGTGCAGTACGGCGCGCTCAACGAGGGCCCGCGTCTCAACCGCGACCTCATGTTCGAGGACGTCTTCAAGGAATTGCCCGAGCGCCTGCGCAGGCAGCGCGAAGAGTTGCGCGCCGAGCAGGGGGCCTGACCATGGCACAGATGAACATGATCCAGGCGCTGAACTCCGCCATGGACATCATGCTCGCGCGCGACCCGAACGTGGTCGTGCTGGGCGAGGACGTGGGTTTCTTCGGTGGCGTGTTCCGCGTCACGGACGGCTTGCAGCGCAAGTACGGCGAGCAGCGCGTGCTCGACACGCCGATCGCCGAGGGCGCGATCGTCGGCGCCGCGATCGGCATGGGCGTGAACGGGCTGCGGCCGGTCGCCGAGGTGCAGTTCGCCGATTACATCTATCCGGCCTGCGACCAGATCTTCAGCGAACTCGCGCGCCTGCGCTATCGCAGCGCGGGTGATTTCTGGGCGCCCGTCACGATCCGCACGCCGTGCGGCGGCGGCATCCGCGGCGGCCAGACGCACTCGCAGAGCCCGGAAGGCATCTTCACGCACGTGTGCGGGATCAAGGTCGTGATGCCCTCGACGCCGTACGACGCGAAGGGCCTGCTGATCGCGTCGATCGAGGACGACGATCCCGTCGTCTTCTTCGAGCCGAAGCGGCTCTACAACGGCCCGTTCGACGGCGACGCCAACAAGCCCGCCGTGCCGTGGAGCACGCACCCCAGGGGCGAAGTGCCGGACGGCTACTACACCGTGCCGATCGGCAAGGCGGAGATCGTGCGCACGGGCAGTGCGCTCACGATCGTGACCTACGGCACGATGATCTACGTGTGCGAGGCTGCCGCGCGCGCGCTCGGGCTCGATGCCGAGATCATCGACGTGCGCTCGATGGTGCCGCTCGACGTCGACACGATCTGCACGTCGGTGAAGAAGACCGGCCGCTGCCTGGTCGCGCACGAGGCGACGCGCTTCTCGGGCTTCGGCGCGGAGCTGTCGGCCACGATCCAGGAGGAGTGCTTCTGGGACCTCGAGGCGCCGATCGCGCGCGTCGCGGGCTGGGACACGCCGTATCCGCATGCCTTCGAATGGGAGTATTTTCCGGGCCAGCCCCGTGTCACCACGGCCCTGAAGGCCGTGATGGAGTCGCGATGACACGTTACGTGTTCAAGATGCCGGACCTCGGTGAAGGCACGGTCGAGGCCGAGATCGTCGCGTGGCACGTGCAGCCAGGCGAGATGGTGCAGGAAGACCAGATCATGGCCGAGGTCATGACGGACAAGGCGGCGGTGGAAGTGCCGGCGCCGGTGACGGGCCGCGTCGTCAACATCAATGGCCAACCGGGCGACATGATCCGCGTGGGGTCGGAACTGATCGTGTTCGAAACGGAATCGACTGCGTCCGCGCTGGTGGAGGAGCCCGCCGTGGCTGCCGCTCCCGCCGCTGCGTCGCCGCAAGCGGCGCGCCAGGAGACCGCGGTCGTACCGGCACCCCCACCTGCTGCATCACCGTCGGGGCGGACAGCCGTCTCCGGCGCGGACGCGCGTGCGGCAAGTGCCATCGCGACACGCGCGAGTCCGTCGGCACCTGCACAGCAGGTGGAAGCCGTCGAGGGCAGGCGCGTCAAGGCGTCGCCCGCCACGCGTCGCAAGGCGCGCGATGCCGGGATCGACCTGCGGCTGGTGCCCGGCTCCGGGCCGAGCGGCCGCATCACGCCGCAGGATTTCGCGGCTGCCGTGAGTAACGGCACTGCGAGTCCGGCGTCGCCCGCCGCGGGTTCCGCAGCGCCGGCGGTGTTCGCGGCGCGGAGCGGCGTGGAAGAGATCAAGGTGATCGGCGTGCGCCGCCTGATCGCGCAACGCATGTCCGATGCCGCGCGCAACATCCCGCACTTCTCGTACGTCGAGGAAGTGGACGTCACGGAGCTCGAGTCGCTGCGCGCGCACCTGAACGCCCGGGCGGAGAAGGGCACGCCGCCGCTCACCTACCTGCCGTTCCTGGCGGCCGCGCTTGCGCGGGTGCTGGAGGAATTCCCCCAGTGCAACGCGCATTACGATGCCGAGCGTGGCGTGTTGCTGCGCCACCGGCCCGTGCACCTGGGCGTGGCGACGCAGACGCCGGACGGCCTCAAGGTGCCGGTCGTCCGGCACGCCGAGGCGCGCACGCTCTGGGCGCTCTCGGACGAGATCCGCCGGGTGTCCGAGGCTGCGCGCACCGGGAAGGCGACGCGTGAGGAGCTCTCGGGATCGACGATCACGATCACGAGCCTCGGCCGCATGGGCGGCATCGTCTCGACGCCGATCATCAATGCGCCCGAGATGGCGATCATCGGCGTCAACAAGGCCATCGACCGGCCGGTCGTCATGGACGGCGCGGTCGCGATCCGCCGCATCATGAACCTGTCGTCGTCGTTCGATCACCGCTTCGTCGACGGCTACGACGCGGCGGCGATGATCCTCGCACTGAAGGACCTGCTCGAGCATCCGGCCACGATCTTCATAGCCGGTTAGTTACACTCCACGACAGCCCGGGCGCTACGCGGCGCCCGCGTCACACCGCCCCACGCAGAGAACATCGATGACCACGAACCCGCAAGCGCGCCCGGCCTTCGGCACCCTCCTGGCCGACCAGATGGGCATCGCCACGTACCGCGACGGCGCCTGGGGCGCCGACAAGATCGTGCCGACGGCGCCCATGCCGATGCACCCGGCGGCGCACGTGCTGCATTACGCCAGCACCTGTTTCGAGGGCTTCAAGGCCTATCGCTGGGCCGACGGCAGCATCAACGTGTTTCGCATGGACCGGCACATCGAGCGACTGCGCCAGAGCGCGCGCCTGCTGTCGTTGCCGGTGCCCGACGCCGCGCAACTCGAGCGCATGATCCTCGGTACGATCGATCGTGTGCGCGCGCAGGTTCCGGAGCCGCCCGGCGCGCTGTACATGCGACCGGTGCTGTTCGGCACAATGCCCAACATCGGCGCGGCGTCACAACCTTCGAACGAGGCGACGCTGCTCGTGCTCGCGAGCCCGGTGTGGGATTACTTCGCGGGCGGGATGAAACCGTTACGCATCTACGTCGAGAGCGAACGGCACCGCACGGCCGAGCACCTCGGGATCGTGAAGACGGGCGGCAACTACGCGGCGGCGATGGGCCCCACGCTCGCGGCCAAGGAAAAGTACGGGATCGACCAGGTGCTGTTCTGCCCGGGCGGTTCCGTGCAGGAGACCGGCGCCGCCAATTTCCTGCTGATTCGCGACCGGCACATCCTCACGCGCGGCCTCGACTCGACCTTCCTGCACGGCGTCACGCGCGACTCGCTGCTGCACATGGCGCGGCGACAGGGCTACAAGGTGGAGCAGCGCCTGTTCGACGTCGCGGAGATGCTGGAGTGGGTCAAGACCGGTGAGGCGGCGCTTTCGGGCACGGCCGCCGTGCTCGCGGGCGTGGGCACGTTCGTGCTCGCCGACGGCAAGGAAGTCCGCGTCGGCTCGGGGGAGGTGGGTGCCGTCACGCAGCAGTTGCGCGCGGCGCTGGTGGCCATCCAGAACGGTGTCGCGCCGGACGAGTTCGGCTGGACGCGCCGCGTCTAGGCATCTTCAGCCGACAAGAACCGTTGCCGATGCGCGGCGACTGTGGGACCACACCGCGGTCGCTGCGGCCGCGCAGATTCCGAGTGCGAGCACCAGCGAACTGGCCAGCGCCAGTTGGTCGGGGCCGTTGACACCGAACGTCAGCGCAATGGACCGGGCGGCCGGCTGGGCAAGCTCCGGCGTAAGCCGCTGCAGCGCCGCGAGCGCGCCCGCCGTGACCGACGCGGCCGCGACCGTGTTCAACAGCGTGCGCCAACGCCACCCGCCTCGCAGTACCTGGACCATCTTCTGATACTCGGTTTCGGCGGCAGCGAGTACATCTCCCTGCAGCACCCGCGGGGTTTCGAGCGCGGCGATGCGCGCGTGCAGCGCGGCGTCGAATCCGGGCGACAACGCCGGGCGCGGCAGGCCGCTGGCGAGTGCCGATCCGAGCGCACTCACGTCGGCGTGCCAGTGCCGGCACCGGGCGCAATCCTGCAGGTGCAGGCGCACGATGCGCGCGTGCTCGGGCGACAGGGCGCCGTCTTCGAGTTCGACGATGTCGAACTCGTATGCCTCGCACGGGCCGCCGTACGACGCGTGGTTTTCGCTGTTCATGCTGCCTTTACCTCCTCCGGGCGCGCGAGTTCCATGAGCCGCTTGCGCGCGCGGAACAACAGGTTCTTGACCGTGCCGAGCGGCATGCCGAGAGCCGCGGCAACGGCGTCGTAGGAACGGTCCTCGAGATAGAACAGGCGCACGGCCTGCTGCTGGTTCGCCGGCAACGACTCGAGCAGGCGCAACAAGTTGTCGCGCTCGGGGTCGCCGGCCGGGCCCGTTGCGATGCTGGTCGCCGCGACCTGCGCTTCGTGCGAGTCCGGGTCGTCGAACGAGACCGTGGGCCGGCGCTTGCGCAGTTCCATGAGGCAGGTATTGCGCGCGATCGCGTAGATCCAGGTGCCGAGTGCGGCGCGACCGTCGAACCCGGGCAACGCCTTCCAGACGCGCACCAGCGTCTCCTGCGCGGCGTCCTCGGCGGCGGCCCGGTCCTTCAGTATCGAACAGGACAGGCGAAACACCTTGTCCCGGAATGCGGGCACGATCAGCTCGAAGGCACGGGCGTGGCGGCCCGCTGCCAGGTGGGTGTCTATGGCCGCGTCCATGGGCCTTTATATGCGCCGCGCGCCTGCAGGGTTGCAAGGCCGCCGCTGCAACCTTTGGTGGGGCGCGTGCATATAACCAGCACCTGCCGAGGAGAAAACATCATGTCCGAAGACGTAGTTGCCGTATTCATCCCGATCATCGCGATCTTCATGTCGCTGCTGATCCCCATCGTCTATGCGATCGTCGACTACCGGCGTCGCAAGGACGTCGTCGAGGCCCACCACCGAGAGCGACTGGCCGCCATCGAGCGGGGCACCGACATTCCGCCGCTGCCCGATTCGTTCTACAACCCGTGGCAGCGCAACCGCCGGCCGCGGACCCTGCTGACGGGCATGATCTGGTTCTTCGTGGGCATCGGGCTGTTCATCGCGCTCGGCAAGGTCGCTGGTGACGACGTCAAGTACTTCGGCCTGATCCCGGCCGGCGTGGGCCTCGCGTTCCTGATCTACTACGCGATCGAGGGCCGCAAGGAGCCCGCGGCCGACGCTGCCACAGCCCAATCGGCTGCCTTGGTGCGCAACGACTGACCGCTACGCCCGGTTTGCCCGTCCGACCCAGCGCAACCGGGCTTGCCCAGCGGGCCCGGTCCGACCAGGACCGAAGACGGCGACATGCCGATCCGACGTCGGCGGCCGGAGTCTGACTCCGGCCGCTCGTTTGCTGCGAAAATGCAGATTCGCCGTCATCGGCCGAGACGAGGTCGAACATGCGATCCGTCACGTCACCGAGTTCCCCTGGCATCCGGGCGATCGTGCTGGCGGTCACCGGCTTCGGCGTGGCGGCTCAGCCGGCCGCCGCAGGCGAGACGATCGAGACTCAACTCGCCAAGGTGCGCCTGGAAACGGTTGCGGCCGGGCTCGAGCACCCCTGGGGCATGGCATTCCTGCCGGACGGGCGCATGCTGGTCACCGAGCGGCCGGGCCGGCTGCGCGTGATCGGCCGCGACGGTCGCCTCGGCCCGCCATTGACGGGCGTGCCTCGAGTCGAGGCCGTGAAGCAGGGCGGGCTGCTCGACGTCGCCCTCGATCCCGATTTCCCGGAGACACGGTTCGTTTACCTGTCGTATGCGGAGCCGAGGGACGACGGCAAGAACGGCACGGCGGTCGCCAGGGGCCGCCTGGCGGAGACCGGGCTCACGGACGTCACGGTCATTTTTCGCCAGCAACCCGCGATGACCGGCGGCCATCACTTCGGCTCGCGACTCGTGTTCGCGCGGGACAAGACGTTGTTCGTCACTCTCGGCGACCGCAACATCGGCCGCGCGAGCGTCCAGACGCTCGACAACCACATCGGCAAGGTCGTGCGCATCGACCGGGACGGCAAGGCGCCCGCCGACAATCCCTACCTGGACACTGCGGGCGCACGACCGGAACTCTGGTCCGTGGGCCATCGCAACATCCAGGGCGCCGCCCTGCATCCGGTGACCGGCGAACTCTGGACCGACGAGCATGGGCCCAAGGGCGGCGATGAATTGAACCGCACGCTGGGCGGCCGCAATTTCGGCTGGCCGCTCGTCACGTACGGGCGCGAGTACTCGGGCGCCGAAGTGAGCGATCGCACCGAGGCTCCCGGCCTCGAATCGCCCGTGCATCACTGGGTGCCCTCGATCGGCGCGAGCGGGCTCGCCTTCTACACGGCGGGCCGGATCCCGCAATGGCGCGGCAATGCGTTCGTCGGAGGACTCGCGGCGAAAGTCGCTGGTGCGGCTCGAACTCGACGGCAACCGCGTCGTGCGCGAGGAGCGACTCTTCGAGGACGTGTTGCAGCAGCGGATCCGCGACGTCGAGCAAGGCCCCGACGGCGCGCTGTACCTGCTGACCGACGAGGACGCCGGCAGCGTGCTGCGCGTCGTGCCGGCCGACTGACCCGGGGCTGCGCCGGGTACGCCAGCCTTGGCAGCGACGCACCGGCACGCGAATTCGCCCCGGGGCCACGCGTTGCGCCGGACAACTGCGTAGAATTGCGCCGCTTCCGGGCCTGTAGCACAGCGGTTAGTGCAGGGGACTCATAATCCCTTGGTCCTGGGTTCGAATCCCAGCGGGCCCACCAAATTCACTTCCAGCGAGTTGCAGCCCGGTTCGGGCTTCTCGCGTTCTCACTGAGAAAGTAGCGTTGTTTGCTCTCGAGCTCTGGGAACCGGCCTAGAATCGGTTCGCGCTGCCGCGAGATGTACCGAGGCCCATGCGGACGATCGTGTCTTTCCTCATCTTTGTCGCTGTCGCTTACCTTGTGATTTGCGGCGGGATGTACGCGATACAACGCTCCCAGATCTATTTTCCCACGGCGGAGACTCATCACCCGAGTGCGCAGGCGGTGCGGCTCGAATCGCAAGGGGAGCTACTCAAGGTCTGGGTCATTCCGCGAGAGGGTTCCCAGGCGCTCATCTACTTCGGCGGAAACGCGGAGGACGTGGCCGGGAACATCGACGAGTTCTCCGAGTCGTTTCCTGAGCACTCGCTGTATCTCGTGAACTATCGCGGGTATGGCGGGAGCAGCGGGCAGCCCTCGGAGTCGGGTCTGTTCGCCGATGCGCTCGTGGTCTACGAGCACGTGCGCGCCAGGCATTCCGAGGTCGCCCTGATGGGACGCAGTCTCGGCAGCGGTGTGGCGGTGTATCTGGCGAGCCAGCGGCCGGTCGCGAGGCTCGTGCTGGTCACCGCGTTTGACAGCCTGGTCAACGTGGCGCGTGAGCATTTCCGGTGGTTGCCAGTGGGGTTGCTGCTGCGGGACCGATACGACTCGACGAGTCGCGCTCGCGCGGTGACGGCGCCGGTGCTCGTGGTGGTTGCGGGCGAGGACGAGATCATTCCGCGGGTACGCTCGGAAGCGCTCGCGGCAGCGTTTGCGCCGGGCCAGGTGCAGGTCCGTGTGGTGTCGAGCGCGATGCACAATACCCTGGACTTGGCGCCCGAGTATCTCGGGGCGGTGCGGTCTTTCCTGGCGGAGCCGCAACGAGAGAATCGGTCCCATGCACTGTGAACACGGCGAGCCCTTTCTCGCTGAAGTCGGGATTCGCGGGCCGGCTCACGAACGCACAAGATCGGCGAGGTGCGGCCGTACACCAAGTCAGTATGCCTGCCCGGAAGCTGCCGTTCGCGCCAGGCCGACATCGTCCACTCACTGACTGTTCGCCCTGCAACGCGCAGATGGTGATGCTGAACTGGATGGCCTGTTCGTGGGTCCGATGCACCGGCGCCGCAGTGTGGGTAGAGAACTCGTAACCAGAGCAGGGAGCCTGGCAATCAACCTTGACGCGTCTCGGCTGCGGGTCGTTGCGATTCCCGGAGCACGAGCATCTTCAGTCCTGTGGCTTTTACTATTTCAGTTAGGTCGAGACGCAGCTTCGTATGGCTCTTCTGTTGAATCTTCAACTCGTCGGCTTCACGCGCCAGAACACAGGGAGTAGCGCTGCCAACAGCGCGCCCCACGGTCGAGGTCAACTGCGAGACGGGATACGGCGGTGGTGCCAGTTCGTGTCCGGGCGTATGCTCGCGGCGTCACGAGTCTTGAACGGAGGATTCAGCGTATGCCGTTCACCAGACTGCATCGGCTGCTCGATGCGAACCACGTCGAATACCAGACGATCGCCCATCCGACCACCTACTCGGCACAGCAGACCGCGGCCGCGGCGCATATCCCCAGGGCGTGAACTGGCCAAGACTGTCATCGTGGATATCGATGGCAAGCTGGCCATGGTCGTGCAGAACGCCTCGAGTCTGGTGCCCCTTGGCCGCCTGAAGGCGGCAACGGGTGCGCGCGACG
The DNA here is from genome assembly GCA_963786705.1 of uncultured Gammaproteobacteria bacterium. Lineage (GTDB taxonomy): Bacteria > Pseudomonadota > Gammaproteobacteria > Steroidobacterales > Steroidobacteraceae > RPQJ01. The sequence goes on along the minus strand of CAWBAG010000015.1, from coordinate 360 downwards.
TTCACTTGGCAGGTGAACAAGAGTTCAACCAGTCCAACTGCCCGAGTTGGGCGCCATGCCTCCGTTTGGCAATCTCTATGGAATGGAGGTGTTCGTCGCGGAAGCTCTGACGAAGGACGAGGAAATCGCGTTCGATGCTGGGTCGCACACGGAACTGATCAAGCTGCGTTACGGGGACTTCGCGAGGCTGGTGCATCCGGTCATCGTGTAGGCAACTGTGGCGGATACGCTGGCCGCGACACCGTGCTGTTGGCACGGCGCTGTCGGGTGCATGGATTTGCCCGCCAATGCGACGAGCCAGGGCGGCTTCTACAGAATGTCCACGCTCCGTATGAAAGTGCCAAAGCGGCCCCGCGATTT
>CAWBAG010000014.1:0-120575 GCA_963786705.1 uncultured Gammaproteobacteria bacterium | reverse complement strand
GGTAGGCATTGCCGGCGAGGACCGGGCCCGGGTCGAGGCGGCGAGTAAGGCCGAGATGCATGCCCGCCAGCACGATCGCCGCAAGCAGGTACGGATTGGCATCGGCGCCCGCGACCCGGTGCTCGACGCGACGGCTCGCGGGCGGGCCGTGCGGCACGCGGAATGCGACGCCGCGGTTGTTGACCGACCAGCTCGGATTGAGCGGCACGTAGGCTTCGGGCTGGAATCGCCGGTAGGAGTTCGCCGTGGGCGCGCACACGGCCATCGAATCGGACATCGTCGCCGCGAGCCCGCCGATCGCATGCCGCAATTGCGCGCTGCCGGCCGGGTCGTCCGCCGCGAAGATATTGCGGCACTGCGCGTCGAGCATGCTGATGTGCAGGTGGGCCCCGCTGCCGGCGTGGTCACGGTAGGGCTTCGGCATGAAAGTCGCCTCCATGCCGTGCTGCAACGCGACGCCCTTGACCAGGCGCTTGAGGCGGATCGCGTGGTCGCACGCGAGCAGCGCGTCGTCTACGTGATGCAGGTTCACCTCGAACTGGCCCGGGCCGTACTCCGCCAGCACCGTGCCGGTCGGCAGGTCCTGGGTGCGCGCGGCGGCGTCGATCTCGGTCAGGATCGAGGAGTACTCGTCGAGTTCCTGCATCGAGTTGATCTGCGTCTTGAGTTCGCGCCGCCCGGAGAGCGGCTGGCGCGGCGGCTGTGCGTGGCCCTCGGCCGTGCGCTCGCGGTCGACGAGATAGAACTCGAGTTCGACGGCCATGACGGGCCGTATGCCGAGCGCGGCGAATCGTGCCAGGACTGCCGCCAGCACGACCCGCGGATCGCCGTGAAAAGGCGTGCGGTCGTGCTCGAACATCGAGACCTGCATCTGCGCGACCTGGTCGCCGAGCCACGGGACCAGGACGAGCGTCCCCGCCACGGGCAGGCAGACGCGATCCGCGTCGCCTTCGTCGAAACCAAGGCCCGTGGATTGCACCGTGCCGCCGAGCACGTCGAGCGCAAACATCGAGCCAGGCAGCAGCAGGCCGTTCCGGTGCACGCCTTCGAGTTCCGCGACCGTCACGCGCTTGCCGCGCGGAATTCCCATCTGGTCGGCCAGCAGGAGATCGACGAAGCGCACCTGCGGGTGGCGGCGCAGCCAGTCGGCGGCCTGCGCGAATTCCGCGTACTGCGGCATGAGAACCCCAGAATGTTTAGGATTTAGCGACGGCCGGGCCGCCGGGGAGCCCCGAGAATAGCCCGGCGGCAGCGGACCGGGCAAGCCGGGGGCGGCGCGGCCCGGAGCCTGTCAAGTGCATGTTTAGGCCTGTTTTTGGCTATTTTTTTGCGCTTCTCGGCGACCAGCCACTGGTGGCTGTGGTTTAATCGACCCCGCTAACCAAGGACGGCCGGGTCGCAGCCGTCTAGGATCTTAAACGTGGCTCAGCGCAAACCACTGATCGGCATTCCGGCGGACCGCCGTATTCTCGGACCGCACCCCTTCCACTGCGTGGGCGAAAAGTACATCGCCGCCGTGGCCGAGGCGGCGGATGCCATTCCCTTGCTGATCCCGGCCTTCGGCGAGCGCGACCTCGACGAGCTGCTCGAGACGCTCGACGGCATCCTGCTGACGGGCAGCCCGTCGAACGTGGAACCACAGCATTACGCGGGTCCGCCGAGCGATCCCGACACGCTTCACGACCCGCACCGGGACGCGACGACGCTGCCGCTGATTCCGCGCGTGGTCGAATTCCGGACTGCCGCTCTTCGCGGTGTGCCGCGGCTTCCAGGAAATGAACGTCGCGTTCGGCGGCACGCTCTGGCAGAAGTTGCAGGACGTGCCGGGTATGCGCGATCACCGCGAGAACAAGGAAGACCCGCTCGAGGTGCAGTACGCGCCCGCGCACGAGATCGAGCTGGTGGCGCGGCGGCTTGCTGCGCGAGATCGCCGGCGCCGACCGGGTCACCGTCAATTCATTGCATTCGCAGGGCGTGCAGCAGCTCGGCGAGGGCCTCGAAGTGGAAGCGCGCGCACCCGATGGCCTCGTCGAGGCTTTCCGCGTGCGGGCGGCGCCGGGCTTCGCCGTCGCGGTGCAGTGGCACCCCGAGTGGCAGGTCATGCGCAACCCTTTCTCTCGCGCGCTGTTCGCCGCTTTCGGCGCTGCGGCCAGGTCGCGCGTCAACGTACGGAAATGAGCACATGAGCACCCCGATCCAGCAATTCTTCAAGGAACACGGCATCTCCGAGGTGGAGGCCGTCGTGCCCGACATGGCCGGCATCGCGCGCGGCAAGGTCATGCCGGCGATGAAGTTCGCGGAGGACGAGGGCATGCGGATGCCCGAGAGCATCTTCCTGCAGACGGTCACCGGCGAGTATCCCGACGACGACCGTGCGATCAGTCCCGCCGAGATCGACATCGTGCTGAAGGCCGACCCGGCCACGACGCGCGTCGTGCCGTGGGCGGCGGAACCCACCGCGCAGGTGATCCACGACAGCTTCTATTCGGACGGCCGGCCGGTCACGATGGCCCCGCGCTACGTGCTGCGGCACATCCTCGACCTCTACGCGCAGAAAGGCTGGAAGCCGATCGTCGCGCCCGAACTCGAGTTCTACCTCGTCGAGCCGAACATCGACGCCGACTACCCGCTGAAGCCGCCGGTCGGGCGCTCGGGCCGCCCGGAGATCGGACGGCAGTCCTACAGCATCGCCGCCGTCAACGAGTTCGACCCGCTGTTCGACGACATCTACGCGTTCTGCGAGGCGCAGGAAATCGAGATCGACACGCTGATCCACGAGGACGGCGCCGCGCAGATGGAGATCAACCTGATCCACGGCGACGCGATGTCGCTCGCGGACCAGGTGTTCATGTTCAAGCGGACGGCGCGCGAGGCGGCATTCCGCCACAAGATGTACGCGACGTTCATGTCGAAGCCGATGGCGCGCGAGCCGGGCAGCGCCATGCACATCCACCAGAGCGTGGTGGACACGAAGACGGGCAAGAACGTCTTCAGCGACAAGGACGGCAATCCGAGCCAGCTGTTCTTCTCGCACATCGCGGGCCTGCAGAAATACCTGCCCTCCGCGATGTGCCTGTTCGCGCCCAACGTGAACGCGTTCCGCCGCATCATCCTGCGGCACATGGCGCCGATCAACACGCAGTGGGGCTACGACAACCGCACGGCGGGCCTGCGCGTGCCGATCTCGAACCCGGAGAACCGCCGCGTCGAGAACCGCGCTCGGCGGCGCCGACGCCAATCCCTACATCGCGACTCGCCGCGTCGCTCGCCTGCGGCTATCTCGGCATGATGGAGGGCCTGAAGCCGTCCGAGCCCGTGTCGGGCAGCGCGTACGACCTGCCGTTCGGCCTGCCGCGCAGCCTCGAGGAAGCCGTGCGCATGCTGCGCGACTGCCGCGCGCTCATCGACATCCTCGGCGACCGCTTCGTCCTGGCCTACACCGCGGTCAAGGAAAGCGAGCACGACACGTTCCTGCAGGTCATCAGTTCCTGGGAACGCGAGCACCTGCTGCTGAACGTGTAACTCCCGACACCGGCGCACCCACATGACGCAACCCGCACCGTTCATCTTCGACCGCAACACCGCGGCGTGGCAGGAGCTCGACCGGCAGCACTACCTGCACCCGTTCACGGACTACAAGAACCTGCACGCAAAGGGTTCGAGGGTCATCGTGAAGGCGGAAGGGGTCTACCTCTACGACTCCGAGGGCCGGCGCATCCTGGACGGCATGGCGGGACTCTGGTGTGTCAACGTCGGGTACGGGCGGCGCGAGCTGGCGGAGGCCGCGTACCGGCAACTGCTGGAGCTGCCCTACTACAACAGTTTCTTCCAGACGGCTCACCCGCCCGCGATCGAGCTCGCAAAGCAACTGGTCGACCTGACACCGCCGCAGTTCAACCGCGTGTTTTTCACGGGATCGGGCTCGGAAGGCAACGATACCGTCGTGCGCCTCGTGCGTCGTTACTGGGACCTGCTCGGCCAACCCGGGCGCAAGGTCATCATCAGCCGCCAGAATGCGTACCACGGCAGCACGATCGCAGGCGCCAGCCTCGGCGGCATGGCGTTCATGCACGAGCAGGGCGGGTTGCCGATCCCGGACATCGTCCACATCCGGCAGCCGTACTGGTACGGGGAGGGTGGCGACCTGTCCCCGGCGGAGTTCGGCCTGACGGCCGCGCGCGCGCTCGAGGAGAAGATCCTCGAGGTCGGGCCCGGGCGCGTCGCCGCCTTCATCGGCGAGCCGATCCAGGGCGCGGGCGGGGTCATCATCCCGCCGGACACCTACTGGCCCGAGATCCAGAAGATCTGCGATCGCCACGGCATCCTGCTGGTCGCGGACGAGGTCATCTGCGGCTTCGGCCGCACCGGGTACTGGTTCGGGTCGGAACGCTACGGCATCCGTCCCGACCTCATGACCATCGCCAAGGGCCTGTCGTCCGGCTACCTGCCGATCGGCGGCGTCATGGTGGGCGACCGGGTGGCCGAGGTCATCATCGACAAGGGCGGCGAGTTCGCGCACGGTTTCACGTACTCGGGCCACCCGGCCGCCTGTGCGGTCGCGAGCGTGAACCTCGCGCTGCTGCAGCAGGAGAACCTCGTGACCCGCACGCGGGACGAGACCGGGCCTTACCTGGCCAAGCTGTGGCGGGAACTGTCCGAGCATCCGCTCGTCGGGGAGGCCCGGTGCGTCGGCCTGATCGGCGCGCTCGAAATGGTGCGCAACAAGGCGACGCGGCAGTTCTTCGACAACCGCGGCGAGGTCGGCACGATCTGCCGCGACTACTGCTTCCAGAACGGGCTGATCATGCGAGCCGTGCGCGACACGATGATCGTCTCGCCGCCGCTGGTCATCAACCGCGAGCAGCTCGACGAACTGGCAGCCAAGGCCTGGCAGTGCCTCGACCTGACGCTCGCGCGCTGCCGTCAGGACGGCCGGTTCTAGTGCGTCCTGGCCGACCAGGGCACGGCCGGATCGACGGCCGGGACCGCACGATTCGAGGGCGGGCAGGCGGGCGCGTGCGCCGTGCCGTCGCAGCGTCACCGGCCCTCTAGCCACGCCGTGAAATCTTCGCTATACAACAGGACTTGCCGGGGCGCGGACCTCGGTCGCCAACCGGACTTCTTTCGGTCATAAAAAAAGGGTAAGCCAACGATGAGCACCAGCATTCGCGCAGGTCTTGTGAGCCTGCTCGCCGTCACGACTTTGTTCGGCTGCGGCAAGAAGCAGGAAGAGGCGGCGCCCGCGGCCGATGCAGGAGCCGGCCCGGCAGCCGCCGAGCGGGCTTCGTCGGAAGAGAAGGTCGTCAACGTCTTCAACTGGTCGGATTACATCGACCCGAAGACGCTCGAGCAGTTCACGGCCGAGACCGGCATCAAGGTGAATTACGACGTCTTCGACTCGAACGAAGTGCTCGAGACGAAGCTCCTGGCGGGCAACACGGGCTATGACGTGGTCGTGCCGTCGGCGTCCTTCTTGGAGCGCCAGATCAAGGCGGGCGTGTTCGCCAAGCTCGACCGCAGCAAGCTCACGAACTGGGGCAACCTCGACACCGAGGTCCTGCAGCGCGTCGCACTGCACGACCCGGGCAACGAACACTCCGTGAACCACATGTGGGGCACCACGGGCATCGGCTACAACGAGGGCAAGATCAAGGCGATCGACCCGAACGCGCCCGTCGACAGCTGGAACCTCGTCTTCGATCCGAAGAACGCCGCCAAGTTCAAGGATTGCGGCATCTCGGTGCTCGACGCGCCGAGCGAGCTCGTCGCCGTCGTGCTGACCTGGCTCGGCAAGGACCCGAACAGCCAGAACCCGGACGACCTGAAGCAGGCCGAGGACGTGCTGCTCAAGGTCCGGCCGTACATCCGCATGATCCACAGCTCCAACTACATCGACGCGCTCGCGAACGGCGAACTCTGCATCGCCGTCGGCTGGAGCGGCGACGTGCTGCAGGCGCGCGATCGCGCGGCCGAGGCGGGGCAGGGCAACGTGATCAAGTACAACGTGCCGAAGGAAGGCACCATCATCTGGTTCGACATGTACGCGGTGCCCGCCGACGCCCCGCATCCGGACAATGCGCACGCATTCATCAACTTCATGATGCGACCGGAAGTGGCGGCGGCCAATTCGAACTTCATCAACTACGCGAACGGCAATTCCGCCTCGACGCCGATGGTCAACGAATCGGTCCGCAACGATCCGGGCGTGTATCCGCCGGCCGAAGTGAAGGCAAAGCTCTTCCCGGACCTGGCGGAGAGCGCCGAGTTCACGCGCCTGCTGAATCGCAGCTGGACCCGGTTCACCACCGGCAAGTAAGCGCGCTGGCGTGAGCGACAACGGGGCGGCCGGATTTCTTCCGGCCGCCCCTTTTTCGTTGCGGGCGACCTACACATTGCCGGGGCGCTGAGCTATAACCTCAACGATGCCGCCGCGGGGGCGGGCCGGCATCGCCACTGCCAGGGAGACGTATGCAGCGCACGACCAGACTGGCCTTCCTCGCCGCCGTTGCCGCGCTGCTGGCGACCGGCTGCGGCCAGAAGCCGGCCGCGCCTGCCGCGGACGCGACAGGGACGCAGGACGGCGAAGAAGCGATCCTCAACGTCTTCAACTGGTCGGACTACGTCGATCCCAAGGTCGTCAAGGATTTCGAGCGCGAGACCGGCATCAAGGTCCGCTACGACGTGTTCGATTCCAACGAGGTGCTCGAGACCAAGCTCCTCACGGGCAACTCAGGCTACGACGTCGTCGTCCCGAGCGCGTACTTCCTCGAACGCCAGGTCAGGGCGGGCGTCTTCCGCGAGCTCGACCGTGCGCAATTGCCGGGTCTCGACCGGCTCGACCCGGAAATCGTCGCGCAGGCGGCCCGCCACGATCCCGGCAACGCCCATTCGGTCGTCTACATGTGGGGCACGACCGGCATCGGCTACGACGCGGCCAAGGTGCGCGCGATCATGCCCGACGCGCCGGTGGACAGCTGGAGCCTGGTCTTCGATCCGGCGGTCATCGCCCGGTTCAAGGATTGCGGCGTCTCGGTGCTCGACGATCCGACGGACATGGTCGGCACCGTGCTGCTGTGGCTCGGCAAGGACCCGAACAGCGAGTCCGAGGCCGACCTGAAGCTGGCCGAGGACAAGCTCCTCGCGATCCGGCCGTACCTGCGCACGATCCACAGTTCGCAGTACATCGAGAGCCTCGCCAACGGCGAGATCTGCATTGCCGTCGGCTACAGCGGCGACATACTGCAGGCCCGGGATCGCGCCGCCGAAGCCGGCAAGCCGCTCGAGATCGCGTATTCGATCCCGCGCGAAGGCGCGCTCATGTGGTTCGACACGCTCGCGATTCCCGCGGACGCGAAGCACCCCGGCAACGCGCACAAGTTCATCGCCTACCTGCTGCGGCCCGACGTGGCGGCCGCCAATTCCAACTTCGTGAACTACGCGAACGCGAACGCTGCCGCCACGCCGCTGCTGAACGCATCGTTGCGCGACGACGCCGGGATCTACCCGCCCGCCGAGGTCAAGGCGCGCCTGCAGCCGAGCCTGGCCAGGTCCGCGGAATTCACGCGTTCGCTGAACCGGACCTGGACACGCTTCGTCACGGGGCGCTGATCGCAGGTTTCCCACCGAACGCAGGCAGAAGCCGGATCGCCGTTCCTACACCACCGAGATCTTATGGCCACCACACCGCGCGCCGCCCAGCAGAAATTCGAGCCGTGGACCGACCCGGACGCCAAGCCGTACGTCCGCATCGAAAAGGTCACGAAGAAGTTCGGCGACTTCGTGGCGGTGGACGACGTCACGCTGAACATCTTCAAGAAGGAGATCTTCTGCCTGCTCGGCGCCTCGGGCTGCGGCAAGACCACGCTGCTGCGCATGCTCGCGGGTTTCGAGCGTCCGACGAGCGGCAGGATCTTCATCGATGGAGTGGACATGACGACCATCCCGCCCTACGAGCGGCCGGTCAACATGATGTTCCAGTCGTACGCGCTGTTCCCGCACATGACGGTCGAGCAGAACGTGGCCTTCGGCCTGAAGCAGGAAGGCCTCGACAAGGGCGAGATCACGAAGCGCGTCGCCGACATGCTCGAGATGGTCAAGCTGGGCCAGTTCGGCAAGCGCAAGCCGCACCAGCTCTCGGGCGGCCAGCGGCAGCGCGTGGCGCTCGCACGCGCGCTCGTCAAGAAGCCGAAGCTCCTGCTGCTCGACGAGCCGCTCGCGGCGCTCGACAAGAAGCTGCGCGAGCACACGCAGTTCGAGCTCATCAACATCCAGGAGACCCTCGGCGTCACCTTCATCGTCGTCACGCACGACCAGGAGGAGGCGATGACGCTGTCGACACGCATCGGCGTGATGAACCACGGCGAGATCGTCCAGGTCGGCACGCCGAGCGAGATGTACGAGTTCCCGAGCTCGCGTTTCGTCGCCGAGTTCATCGGCTCCGTGAACATGTTCGAAGGCAGGCTGATCGAGGACGAGCCGTCGTACGTGCGCATCGAAAGCGACGACCTCGAGGCGCCGATCTACGTGAGTCACGGCGTCAGCTCCGCGCCCGGCGCGACGATCTGGGCGGCCATCCGGCCCGAGAAGATCGTCCTGGCCCGCGAGAAGCCCGCGCAGGCCGACAACTGGACCAGCGCGGTCGTGTCGCGACATCGCCTACATGGGCGACATGACGATCTACCTGCTGCGGCTCGTTTCCGGCAAGGTCGTCCGGGTCACGCAGCCGAACGTCTACCGCCACACCGACGACCGCGTCACCTGGGACGAGCGCGTGTACCTGCACTGGCACGACTCGAGCCCCGTGGTGGTGACGAAGTGAACGCGATCTTCCGGCGTCTCGGGCTGGACGGTCGCAGGTTCGTCACGGCGGTGCCGTACCTGTGGCTGCTGCTGTTCTTCCTGATCCCGTTCGTGATCGTGCTGAAGATCAGCTTCTCGACGTCGCAGATCGCGATGCCGCCGTACCAGCCGCTGTTCCACTGGGCCGGCGAGAAGCTGCTGCAGATACAGCTCAACCTCGGCAACTTCGCGTTCCTGGTCGAGGACAACCTCTACTGGCGTGCCTACCTCAACTCGATCTTCGTCGCCGCGGTGTCGACGGTGTTCTGCCTGCTGATCGGTTACCCGATCGCGTACGCGATCGCGCGCAGCAACCCGTCCACGCGGAACGTGCTCATGCTGCTGATCGTGCTGCCGTTCTGGACGTCGTTCCTGCTGCGCGTCTATGCGTGGATCGGCATCCTGAAGAACAACGGCCTGCTCAACAACTTCCTGACCTGGATCGGCGTGATCGACACGCCGATCCAGATGCTGCAGACGGACTTCGCGGTCTACGTCGGCATCGTCTACTCGTACCTGCCGTTCATGATCCTGCCGCTCTACGCCAACCTCGAGAAGATGGACCTGACGTTGATCGAGGCCGCCGCCGACCTCGGCAGCAAGCCGTGGCAGAGCTTCATGAAGATCACCCTGCCGCTCTCGGTGCCCGGCATCGTCGCGGGCTGCCTGCTGGTGTTCATCCCGGCCGTCGGCGAGTTCGTGATCCCGTCGCTGCTCGGCGACCCGGGCATGCTGATGATCGGCAAGGTGCTCTGGACCGAGTTCTTCAACAACCGCGACTGGCCCGTGGCAAGCGCCGTGGCGATCGCGCTGCTGATGTTCCTGGTGATCCCGATCATGTACTTCCAGCGGGCACAGGACGCGGAAGCCGGGGCAGGGGTGCACAAGTGAACCACGGTCGCAGCTGGTTCCGCATGATGGCGCTGATCCTCGGATTCGCGTTCCTCTACATTCCGATCGTGTCGCTGATCGTCTACTCGTTCAACCGGTCGCGGCTGGTCACGGTGTGGGGCGGGTTCTCGACCAGGTGGTACGGCGAGTTGCTCCGCAACGAGCAGATCCTGAGCGCCGCGTGGCTCAGCCTGAGGGTCGCAGCGATCTCGGCGACGCTCGCAGTGGTGCTCGGCACGCTCGCGGGCATGACCCTCGCCAGGTTCGGCCCGTTCAAGGGCCGCACGCTGCTGTCGGGGCTCACGACCGCGCCGCTCGTCATGCCCGAGGTCATCACGGGCCTGTCGCTCCTCCTGTTGTTCGTGACGATGGAGCAGCTGATCGGGTGGCCCGCGGGACGGGGCACCACCACGATCGTGATCTCGCACATCACGTTCACGATGGCCTTCGTCACGGTCGTGATCCAGTCGCGCCTGGCGCAGATGGACGACTCGCTCGAGGAAGCTGCGTTGGACCTCGGCGCGCGGCCGGCAAAGGTCTTTTTCCTGATCACGCTGCCGATCATCTTTCCCGCGCTGCTTTCGGGCTGGCTGCTGGCGTTCACGCTCTCGCTCGACGACCTCGTGATCACGAGTTTCGTGGCGGGGCCGGGCTCGAGCACGCTGCCGATGGTGATCTTCTCGAAGGTGCGACTCGGGGTGAGTCCCGACATCAACGCCCTGGCGACGATCCTGGTGGCCGTCGTGGCCGTGGGCGTGCTGATCACGGGACTCGCGATGACCCGCCAGCAGAAGATCCGCGACCGGGATGCGCAGATGGCGCTCGCCGCCAATCAGCAGATGATCGAAAGCATGAAGAAGTCCTGAGAGGCGCGGCCACGTGACGACGCGTGAGCACGAGATCCTGGCGTTCGACGTCGGTGGGTCCTACGTGAAGGCGGGGCTCGTCGACGTGCGGCAGGGGGTCGTGCTCGGTGACGTCGTGCGGCGCACCACGCCGCAGGGGGCCCTGCCGGAAGCGGTCCTCGACCTGCTGAGCGAATTGGCGGCCGGCCTGCCCGCTGCGCAAGGCCCGGTCGGGCTCGCGTTTCCAGCGGTCACGAAACATGGCGTCGCCTGGACGGCCGCCAACATCGACAAGCGCTGGATCGGCATGAACGCGCAGGGGCACCTGCAGGCGCGCCTGCAGCGGCCGGTCGCGTTCCTGAACGACGCCGATGCCGCGGGCATTGCGGAGATGACTCTCGGCGCCGGTGCGGGACACAGCGGCACGGTCATGATGCTCACGCTGGGCACGGGCATCGGCACCGCGATCTTCGTCGACGGCAGGCTCCTGCCCAACACGGAACTCGGGCACCTGGAAATCCAGGGCCGCGAGGCGGAGCATCGCGCGTCAGCCAAGGTTCGCGCCGATCGCGAGCTCGGCTGGGACGCATGGGCCGAGCAGTTGAACCTGGTGCTCGCGACGTATCACGCGCTCTTCTGGCCCGACCTCTTCATCGTCGGTGGCGGCGTCACGGAAAACTGGCAGTTGTTCGGGCCGCTGCTGCGCAGTCGCGCCGAGATCCTGCCGGCGCGGTTCGGCAACGACGCCGGCATCATCGGCGCGGCCATGGCGGCGGCGCAACTCGCGACCTGATCGCGTGACGGTCGCGTCACGTCACGGGTTCACGCACAAAAAGCGGCACCCGTGACACAGGGCGACCTTGGTGCGGTCGTGCTGCGGGTTTGCCACTGGACCGCGGTCGAGGCCCGGGAGACACGCCGTGAATACGTCCTTGTAGGCTCGCACGCGGCATCCATGCCGCGTGACGGTCTCCCGAACCTCGACCGCGGTCCAGTGGCAAACCCGCTCTGGCCTAAGTGGCGTGCATCGGTGCAGAACCGGAGGTCGAGCAGATGGCGTGATGCGTCCGTCGCGTTGCGAATGGAAGCGCTCGCGTGCCGGTCGGGCGCATAATTCGAGCAGAAGCTCACGGAGCTAGCGATTGGCAACCCGGGATAAGGATGCATCACCACCGGCGTATCGCGACACGCGTGACCTGTGCGTCGCGGTCCACATGCATTCCGTAGGACTGTCACGCTGCGCGGACACAACACGCGAACCACAGTCGAGTGGCAGCGGGTTCCGGTTCCCGAGAATTCCGGGAGACCGTCACGCGGCATGGATGCCGCGTGCGAGCCTACACGGACGTATTCACGGCGTGTCTCCCCGGGGTTCTTCGGAACCGGAAGCCGCGAACGGCCACCACTCGACCACACGGTCGCTCCGGTGATTGACTCGAAGTTGCCCGGCGTCGGCACCACGATCTTCACCGTGATGTCGCGCCTTGCCGCCGAGCACGGCGCGATCAATCTCTCGCAGGGATTCCCGGACTTCGACCCGCCGGCCCGGCTCGTCGAACTCGTCGCAGGTCACATGCGTCGCGGCGCGAACCAGTACGCGCCGATGGCGGGGTTGCCGTCCCTGCGCAACGCGATCGTCGACAAGGTCCGTGACTGCTACGGCTGCGCAATCGAGGGCGAGACGGAAGTCACCGTGACGGCTGGCGGCACCGAGGCGCTCTTCTGCGCGATCCAGGCCGTCGTGCACGCCGGCGACGAAGTGATCCTGCTCGATCCCGCCTACGACTCGTACGAGCCCGCCGTGCAGCTCGCCGGCGGTCGCGCGATCCACGTCCCGCTGCGACGCCCGGGCTTCGACGTGGACTGGCAGGCCGTGCGCGATGCCGTCACGCCGCGCACGCGCCTGCTGATCGTGAACTCGCCCCACAATCCAAGCGGCGCCGCCTTCGACGCGACCGACCTCGAGTCGATGGCCGCCGTGCTGCGTGACTCGCGCGCGTTCGTGCTGGCCGACGAGGTCTACGAGCACATGCTCTTCGACGGGCGTCGTCATCACAGCCTGCTCACGAGCCCCGAACTCGCCGCGCGCAGCTTCGTCGTCTCGTCGTTCGGCAAGACCCTGCACGCGACCGGCTGGAAAGTCGGCTATTGCGTCGCGCCGGCCGCGTTGACGGCGGAGTTCCGCAAGGTGCACCAGTTCGTGCAGTTCGCCGTGGCGACGCCCCTGCAGGCGGCGATCGCGGATTTCCTGGTCGAGTGCCCTGCGCACGCGCGCGACTTGCCGGCGTTCTACCAGCGCAAGCGTGACCGATTTGCCGCGCTCCTCGCGCCGACGCGCCTGCGCTTCGAGCCGGCCGCCGGCACGTATTTCCAGCTCGTCGATTATTCAGCCGTCAGCGACCAGCCCGACGTCGAGTTCGCGCGCTTCCTGACCATCGAACACGGCGTCGCGGCGATCCCGATTTCGGTATTCTCGGCGCGACCGCCGGCCACCGAACGGATCGTCCGGTTCTGTTTCGCGAAACACGAAGCGACGCTCGAGGCCGCGGCCGCAAAGCTGAGGACGCTATGACCGACAACCTGCGCGTGACGATGATCCAGGCCGACCTCGAGTGGGAGGACGCCGCGGAAAACAGGCGCCGGCTGGCCGCGCATTTCCGGGGGCTCGTCGGGCACACGGACCTGATCGTCCTGCCCGAGATGTTCGCGACCGGGTTCAGCATGGACGCGGAGCGCCTGGCCGAGCCGATGGACGGCCCGACGGTCGAGTGGCTGCGCGAGGAAGCCGCCGCCGTCGGCTGCGCGATCACCGGCAGCCTGGTCGTGCGCGACGGCGCGCATCACTTCAACCGCCTGCTGTGGGCGACCCCCGACGGCGGCCTGTCGCACTACGACAAGCGCCATCTCTTCCGCATGGCGCGCGAGCACGAGCACTACGCCGCGGGCGCACGCCGTCTCGTCGTCGCGCTCAAGGGCTGGCGCGTGTGCCCGCTGGTCTGCTACGACCTGCGTTTCCCGGTGTGGAGCCGCAATCGCGGCGACTACGACGTGCTCGTCTACGTCGCGAACTGGCCGTCGCGTCGCCGCGCCGCCTGGCAGGCCCTGCTCCGGGCGCGCGCCATCGAGAACCTCTGCTACGTCGTCGGCGTGAACCGCATCGGCAAGGACGGCAACGGCGTTGCGTACGCCGGCGACAGCGTCGCGCTCGACTATCTCGGGCAGCCGCTCGGGGGCGATCATGGCGGCGATTTCGTCGAGACGGTCGTGCTCGACCGGGAATCGCTCGCGGGCTACCGCTCGAGCTTCCCCGCGCACCTCGACGCGGACGCGTTCGAGCTCACGACATGAAGAAGCGCACGCGGGTCACCCATCCGCCGCCCGTCGTCGTGCCACCCGACAACCGGCCGCTCGTGGCGCCGATCTACCAGTCCGTCAAGTTCACGTTCGACGACGTCGGGGAGACGCGCCGGCACTGGGCGGGAGAGCGGGACGGCTTCTACTACTCGCGAATTTCGAACCCGACGCTCCGGGAGCTGGAGCAGCTGCTCGCCGAACTGCAGGGCAGGGACGCCTGCCTGTTGACGGGGTCGGGTGTCGCGGCCATCGCAATGCCGCTCCTCGCGCTGCTGCAGGCCGGGGACCACGTCGTGTATTTCGCCGAGATGTACCAGCCGACCCGGGCGTTGATCGGCCGCCTGCTGCGCCGCTACGGCGTCGCCAGCACGATGCTGTCGATCGATGATCTCGCGGGCCTCGAGCGCGTGCTCACGGACACGCCGACGCGCCTGATCGTCTGCGAATCGCCGAGCAATCCGGTGCTCAAGGTCGCCGACCTCGAGCGCATCACGCTGCTCGCGCGCAGGCACGGCGCGCTGACGTTGCTCGACAACACGCTGGCCGGGTTCCACCACCACGGCCGCTACGACGTCGACCTGTTCCTGCACAGCCTGACCAAGTACGCCTCCGGCCACGGCGACGTCATGGGCGGGGCGATCATCGGCCGCGCGGACCTCGTCGACCGGTTGCGCGACGACGTCGCAATCCTCGGGCCGACGCTCGACCCGCACGCGGCGTTCCTCGTGACGCGCGGAATGAAGACGTATTTCCTGCGCTGGGACGTCCAGTGCCGCAATGCCCAGGCCGTCGCGGAGTACCTGGCAGCGCACCCGGACGTCGAGCGCGTCCGCTACCCGGGCCTGCCCGCCGATCCGGGCCACGAACTCGCGCGACGCCAGATGGACAGTTTCGGCACGATCGTCACGTTCGACATCCGGGGCGGCATCGACGCGGGTACGCGTTTCGCGGAGGAGCTGCGTTTGTTCGCGATCACCGCGAGCCTCGGCTCGACGGAATCGCTGGTCGTCGCCCCCGCGATGCAGCAGCCGCGTGGCTTCACGGCCGAGCAGGTTCGTTGGTCCGGCATCGGACCCGGCACGATCCGCTTGTCGATCGGCATCGAGGCGATCGAGGACCTGATCGACGACCTCGGCACGGCACTGGCTGCCGCACGGCGCCCGGGGCCGTAGCGACGGCGCGCGGTCGGACGTATGCTCGAACAGCCCGGTCAAGTTGCGGCCGCAGCGGCCTTTGGGTCACCAGACCATGGATGCCGACGACCTTGGGAACGGATTTCGCCTCGGTGAATGGCACGTCGACCCGCGGGAACGCCGGGTCTCGGGTCCGCTGGGCGTGCGTGCGCTGCGCGATTCCCACGTCAAGCTGCTGCTGGTCCTCGCGCGACATCACGGCGAGGCGGTCGACGCGGCAGCGCTCGCGCGTGCGGTCGCGCCCGGCGAGTGGCCGCCGGGCGAATCCGGCGAGCAGGTCGTGGCGGAGCAACTGCGGGAGCTGGCCGGGATCCTCGGCGACGTCGCGGCTCATCCCCGGTACATCGTGGCGGTAGGCGACGATGCGTATGCCCTGATCGCGCACTTCGAACCGGTCGCGGAGCCTCTGTCACCGGAAGCGAGCGCCGGCCCGCAGGGGTCCTCGGCGGCCGACGTTGTCCCCCGCGCGAATACCGGCGTCGTCCAGCGCGTGCAGTGGCTCGTCGCCGAACTGCGTCGCCGGAGTGTGTTCAAGGTCTGTGGCGCCTACCTGATCAGCATGTGGATCACGCTGCAGGTGACCCAGGTTACGCTCGAACCGCTGCGGTTGCCGGGCTGGTGGATGACGGCGCTCACGATCCTCGCCGTGATCGGCTTGCCGATCGTGGCGATCCTGGCCTGGTCGTACGAGATCACTCCGGGCGGTATCGAACTCGACGCGTCCGGTGCCGGGACGTCCCGCATGCGCATCCCGCGTGCGCGCCGGGCAATCGCCCCCGTGGCGGTGGCGGGCGTGGCTTTGATGGCCGCCATCACCGGCCTCGCCTGGTGGCGTTCAATCGAGTCCACGCCGCCGACGGCGGCGCTGGTATCGACGGCGCCGGCCGCGGTGGGCCCGCCATCGATCGCCGTGCTGCCCCTGGTCGACATGAGTCCAGCAGGCGGCAACGCGTATCTCGGGGACGGCTTGAGCGAGGAGCTGTCGACGCGGCTCGCACAGGTTCCTGGATTGCGGGTCGCGGCCCGGACCTCCGCGTTCGAGTTCAAGGGCCGCAATCTCGACGTCCGCAAGATCGGTGAGTCGCTGGGGGTGCGTCACGTGCTCGAAGGCAGCGTCCGGCGCAACGGCGACGATGTGCGCGTGTCGGTGCAGCTGATCGACACGACCACCGGGTACCACGTCTGGGTGGGCAATTTCGACCGCGCCTGGCGCGACGTGCTCGACCTGCAGGACGACATCGCGATGTCTGTCACCGACGCCTTGCAGATCGTCCTGACGGAGAGCGACCCGCGTCAGGAGGTGACGCCTGCGCACCAGGTCGACGCGCGTGCGATCGATCCGTACCTCGCCGGACTTGCAATCCTGCGCCAGCCGGGCGATCTGAGCCGGTTGCAGCAGGCCGAGGCGTCCTTCAAGCAGGCGATCGAGATCGATGCGGAGTTCGCAGGGGCCTATGCCGGGCTGTGCCGCACCTATGCGCGGGAATTCGATCGCACTCGCGACCCAGCACCGTTGAATGCGGCAAAAGAGGTCTGTCGCAAGTCGCTCGCGCTCGACCCTGCCCTCATCGAGACGGAAAAAGCGCTCGCCAGCATGGCGCTGTCCGCCGGTAAATTCGAGTCGGCGGCGTCCGTCTACACGCGGCTGATCGAGCGCAATCCGGCCGATGCCGATGGGCACATCGGGCTTGGCGACGCGTTGTCGGGCCTGGGCAAGGGTGCCGAAGCGGAGGCGTGCTTCCGGCGCGCAGTTGCGGTCGAGCCCGCGTACTGGGGCGCCTACTCGGCGCTGGCCACGCATCTGTTCGCGCGTGGCAAGGTCGATGAAGCCTCCGCTGCGTTGCGCAAGGTCACGGAACTGGTGCCGTCCAGCGCCTACGCGTGGAGCAACCTGGGCGCAACCCTGCAGATGAAGGGCGATTTCGACGGCGCCTTGCAGGCGTACCAGAAATCGCTGCAGCTCGAGCCCTCGCAGGACGCCTATTCGAACCTCGCGACGACGTATTTCTACCTGGACCGGTTTCCGGAAGCCGTCGCCAACTATGAGCGCGCCGCAACCCTGGGCGAGCACAACTTTTCCATCCAGGGCAACCTGGCTGACGCGCTCTGGCAGGTTGCCGGCCGTCGCGACGACGCAATCGCGCGTTACCGCCGCGCCATCCAGCTGGCTGAAGCCGAACTTGCGACAAAACCATCCGACCCGACGATCAAGGCACAACTGGGGTACTTCTACGGTCGCGTCGGCGAGTCGAAACGTTCGCAGCAGTATCTTGCGGACGCATTGGCTGCCGATCCGGAGATCCTCTACGTGCAGTACTTCGCCGGCGTCGCTGCCGCCGACAAGGGTGACCGCGAAGCGGCGCTGCGCATCGTCGCCGAACTGGTACGCATGGGTTATCCGCCGGCCCTGTTGCGTTCTGCGCCCGAGTTCCGCAGTCTGCGGCAGGATGCCGAATACAAGAGAATCGTCGGCGTCGGCTGACTCGGGAACCGTGGCAGCGCGGTGACCTGATGGCACGGCCGGCGAGTCGAACACACGGCACCGGAAATCGGTCAGAAGGAGGGTTGGTGCGATGGAAATTCGTTGGTTGCAGGCGTGCAGTCTGAAATTCCTCGTTGTCCTGGGCCTGATGACAGCGGCCGGATGCGCGAGCACGAACGGGCACGGCACGGTGGAGCCGGCGCGCAGGGATAAGCACTTCTTCTTCGACATACAAGCGGTCCGGGACCCGCAGGGCAACGTCGTGCGGATCGACGTGGATCCCACGATCCTCGATTCGCCGCAGAGGGGCGTCTACAAAGGCGGCAACGCCTACATCGATCTGCCCAAAAGCAACAGGCACTCGATCAACTGGCAGGCGCGAGAGCCGTTCGAGATGAAGTTCGAGACCCTGGTGTCGGACGAGGGCAACGGCGACGACAAGGTCGGCGATCCGGACGAACCGGTCGATTGGTCTCCGGCCAAGGGCCCCAGCCCGACAGGTATCTACACTTTTCCTCTGCCGCTGAAGATCAAGAGCAGCAAGGGCGTGGAAGTCATTACGGCAAAGTACTTCATCCGGATGGTTGCTTACCCAAAATTCGAGCTCGATCCCATCATCATCGTTCGCCGTTGAGGTGTTGACCGCTTGATCTCCGACCACGCCGACCTCAGCCCGTTCGAACGGTGCCTGTCGCTGGTGACGCGGGTGCGGCCCGGCGAGGGCCGCGCCGCGTTCCTGTTCTTCCTGCACGGCTTCCTGCTGTTGTTCTCGTACCAGGCCGTGAAGGCGCTGCGCGAGGCCTTCATGCTCACGCGGTTCTCGGCGGAGGTCCGCGCCTACGCGGTCGCCGTGATCGCGCTCGTGCTGATGCTGCTGGTGCCGGCCTACGGCTACGTGCGCCGGCACCTCGACGGCGTGCACCTGCTCCGGGCCATCACGGCGTGCTTCGCGGCCATGATGCTGGGATTCGCGCTGCTCGCCTGGTCCGGGGCTTCGATCGCGTTCGTGTTCTTCGTCTGGGTCAGCATCTACGGCGTGCTCGTGGTCGCCCAACTCTGGGCGTTCGCCGCCGATTCCTTCAACCTCAAGAGCGGCCAGCGCCTGTTTCCCGTGATCATGCTCGGCGCGAACGTAGGCGCGCTCGTCGGCGCCAAGACCGCCCAGGTGGCGGTCGGGACGCTCACGCCGATCGGCCTGATGCTGGTCGCCACGGTCGCGCTCGCGGCGACGCTGCTGCTCGCGGCGCCGGAGCGTGGCGCGGTGCCAGAGGGCTCGCGCGCGACGGCGGCCGAGCACGGCAAGCCCGTCCCGCGCCTGTTGGGCGGCATCGGTCTCGTACTGCGCGATCGTTACCTGCTGCTGATCGCGATGCTGGTCGTGCTGCTCAACTGGATCAACACGACGGGCGAGTTCATCCTCGCGGATTTCGTGCAGCGCGACGCGACCGCGCGAGTTGCCGCATCCGGCGGCACGCTCGATGCCGGTGCGCTGATCACGGCGTTCTACGGCAATTTCCAGTTCTGGGTCACGCTGACGAGCCTCGCGATCCAGCTCTTCCTCGTATCGCGCATCTATCGGACGGTAGGGGTCCGCGGTGCGCTGCTGGTGCACCCGATCATCGTCGCGCTCGGGTACGGCATGCTCGCGTTCGCGCCGCTGCTGGGCGGTTTCGTGCCGATCTTCTCGCTGATCCGGCTGATCAAGATCGGCGAAAACAGCATCGACTACTCGTTGATGAACACGACGCGGCACGCGCTCTTCCTGCCGCTCGACCGTGACGCGAAGTACGAAGGCAAGACCGCGATCGATACGTTCTTCTGGCGCTTTGGCGACCTGATCCAGGCTGGCGCCGTATACGTGGGCCTGCACGCCCTCGGCTGGGGCGCGACGCAGTTCGCGATGCTCAACCTGGTGCTCGCGTGCCTCTGGATCGCGATGGCCGTCGCCATCGGGCGTGGTTTCAGCCGCAAAGCGCTCGAGAACGTCACCAACGTCGCACCGGAGCCGGGTGACCCGATCCCCGACCTGCACTACGCACCCGGCCAACCCTTCCTGCATCCGATTGCACCGACCGCGTTCCTGGATGCAGACCCTGGGGACGTGCTGCACTTGCGCGCCTGCTGCATTGACGGTCAACCATTGCCGCGCTGGGTGCAGTTCGACGTCCGCCGGCGGGCGTTCGTCGGGCAGGGTCCCAGCGACTTCATCGAGGAACTGCGCATCGCGGTGATCGCGAGCGACGTGGACGGCATGGAGGCGCGCAGCTCGTTCGTGATCCGCCGTCTCGTCGAGCAGCAGCAGCATTGAGGCCCAGGCGCCGGCGGCGCGGGGCCCGGCCGGAGCGTCGTGCGATGCTTCGCGGCGAAAGACTCAGTGCGCAACCGCGGCGGGCATCGGCAATGCCAGCAGCGCGTCGCGGCGCGCCAGGAGCGCCTTGATCGCCCGCGCGTCGACGGCACCCGCGAGCGCCGTGGCGAGCGATGCCTCGTTCAGTGCCTGCATGCGGCGGCGCAGTTCGGTCCCGGGCTTGGGCGGTTGCGTCTCGAGGTAAGCCGGAAACGCGCGGCCGGTGCCGAACGCCTTGTCGTGCCCGGTCACGTAGACGAACCACTCGTCCGCGTCGAACAATAGCGTCTCCGGCGTGCGACCCGCGTTGCCCACAAGTGCGTCGAACGCGTACACGAGCTGGAACTGGGGCTCGAGCGCGCACCAGCCGTCGCTGCGCAACGACTGCCGCTGCACGTCTGCCTGGGTCACGGTCTTCACTGGGCGCGCCTGGAGCACCCCGCGCTGCCCTTGCACCTCGCGCGCCACGGTCGCGGGTACGATGCCGAGCTCGAGCAGCCGGTCGAGCCGGTACGCGGCGAGTTCCCGTCGCGACGCGTTCTCGCTGGTTGCGAAGAACATGGCGTGGACCTTGCGGCCGTCACGCTCGACGGTTACCTGCAACTGGCCGGGGGCGGCCGGGCCCGTCACGGTCACCGTGCCATCCTGCAGGATGGAGGCGACCACGGCGTCGTCGAGCTCGCTCGGCGCGACGTGGAACTGCTCCTCGGCAATCGGCATCGGGGCTGGCTCACCAGGGTAACGCACCGTCCTCGCGTTCTTCTCGAGGATCAGCGCCGCAGCGCGTCCCTGGTACGCCGCGCGATTCATGCCGGCATCCAGCTTGATCACCCGGCCGTCGAAACGTGCGGCCGCGCGGCGATCGCGAGTCGGCGTGTGGCCGAGCACCACCCGCGCGACGCCGAATTGCTGCAGCAGCGGGTACAGGACGTCCGCCTCGGCTGCCTCGTTGCAGAGCGCCGCGCCGCGGTACCAGTTCGGGCCGTCCATGTCGAGCAGCGGGTTTGCGTCGGCGGCGACCAGGCGCTCGACCGCCGCCGACAAGTCCGCGGTCTGCGGCACGGCGCCCGGCGCGGCGGCGGCGGCAAGACGCTGCCGGGCGAGGCCGGGCCGCTCACTGTAGCTGTCGCCGGGTTGGAGCAGCTGTGCGCGCTCGAGTGCCTCGAGCGCCGCGAGGTACTCGACCAGCGCGGTCCGGTAGCGCAGGTTCACCTCGTCGACGCTCATGCCCTTCAACTGCGACGACGGCCCCGCGTGCATGAACAGCGTGTCGTTGATCGAGATCATCACGGGTTGGGCGAGCAGCCACCGGCCATACGCGCCCGTGGGCCCGAGCGCCGCCCGATGTGCGAAATAACCGGCCGGGAACCGCTCGTCGAACTGCGCCGCCGCGCCTGGTCCCTGGGCACGCAGCCACTCCTGGCGTGCGCGTTCCCGAATTTCGGGGGTTTCGTCCGCGGCGAATGCGGCATATTCGCCCGGCGCGACGTAGCGCAGGTCGCCGAGCACGTTCATGGCCTCGTGGTTGCCGAGCACGACGTGCACCTGCCCACCAGCCGCCGCCGCTTCCTGCTGCAGCCGCATGAGCAGGTCCATGACCTTGCGCGAGTCGGCACCCCGGTCGAGCAGGTCGCCGAGGCTGACGACGTGCGTCCTGCCCGCGGACCAGTGCAGGTCCTGGTCCACGATGCCCGTCTCGCGCAGCAACGGGGTCAGCTCGGCGTAGGCGCCGTGCACGTCGGCGAATGCGACGACGCGCTCGACGTCGCGCCACGCGGCCGTCGCCGGCGGCTGCGCCGCTGCAAGACTGGACGCGAGCGCGAGCGCGAGCGCGAGCAGCGCAGCCGCGAAGCAGGCGAGCCCTGGGCGACGCCGGGTGAACAATGGATTTGCGGCTGTGGTCATGTCACGGCCCTCGGCCCGTCGGATTCAGAACGTTGTGATTTCGCCGCGGTCCACGCGCTCGAGCAGGCGCTTCAGGAGGCGTTCGACCTGTGCGATTTCGGACTGCCGCAGTCCCATCTGCACCTGGTCGCCGTCGCGGCGCACGCCTTTGTGCGGCGAGAAGTTGGTGCCCGGCGGCACCACGGCGACGTAGCGTCCATCCACGACCCGCCATTGCGCGAGCACGGCCAGGCGATCCTCGAGCACCTGTCGCGTGATCGTTCGCAGGCGCGCGACGGTGTCGGCCGGCAGCCGCGACACTCGCATGCCCCTCCAGAGCTTGCCGCGATCGCTGTCGGTCGACGCAAACGCGACGCCGTGGTCGATCGAAAACACCCGCTGTCCTGTCTCGCCTTTGCCGATCAGGAAGTTGCCCACGTTCGAGTCCCGGTGTTCGACCAGGTAGGTGAGCACGTTGAGCTGGCCGATGTGGCGCGCGTATACAGGGTCGGCAGCGAAATGTGCAGGCTCGTAGACGTCCGCTACGACCATGATGTCGTGCAGCCAGTACTGCACGACGACCAGCACGTCCTCGGCGCCCGAAAACGTGCGTTTGACGCCCGGGGAATACTTCTGCATCTCGACGAGCGGCACCATGCGCAGCGCGGTCGGCGGCACGACGTATTCCGGAGGGTCGATGAACAGCTTCTGCAACTCGTAGGCGGCCAGGTCGTACCGCGGCACGTTGTTGAACATCTCGGCGCCCGGCTCGGCCTTGCGCACCTTCACCCGCAACGGCGGCTGGTCGCCGAACGCAACCTCTGCCTTCAGCGTGATGTCGCCCTTGGCCTTCGGCCGACTGATCTCGGCGGTCACGATCCGCATCGGCTCGCTCGTCAGCATGCGCTCCAGGTCGGCGACCGGCAGCGTGACGTTGGCGTCCTGCGCTTGCGCCGCGTGCATGCCCAGCACGAGCAGCCCGGTTGCCAGGCCGCCGAGAACTCTGGCGATCGTCGTCACCGGGCACCTCCGTCGCCGCTTGGCGCGACCGTGAAAAATGCGATGTCGTTGTCGTCGGCGTGCAGCGTTCCGACCAGCCTCGCATGCGCGCCGCAGGCCCTCACGGCCGCGACGAACCGCGGCGCGTGCTGCTGCTTGATACCGTAAACGTTGCGCTCGCGCTCGCCAAGCTCGTCGCACACGTCGTCGAGGGCCACGAACTTGGAATATTCGAAGCGCTTCTCGTCGATCTGGATGCCTTCGATGTGCTTGTCGAGATAGAGGTTGAGCCCATAGAACGGCCGCATGCCGACGAACACGATCTCGTCCACGTCGTGCCGGTCGAGAATTCGCGTCAGTTGCGCCGCGATCCCGCGTGCGTCCCGGTTCGACGGCCAGTACGCGAGGCTGCCCTTGATCGCGACCAGCGCGGCGGCCGTCAGGCCGAGGGTCCACGCGAGGCGGCGGCCGGCGAACCACGGCCAGCCAGCGATCGGGCGCGACATGATCAAGGCCAGCGGCACGAACAGCGGCAGGATATAGAGCTGGAGGCGCGAGCGTGCCAGGAAGAACACGGCGAGCGGCACGAACAGCCAGTACGCGAGCAGCAGCCAGTCACGACGTCGTGCCGACAACCTGTCCCGGAACACGGCGAACGCGCGCCGCGGCCCGCCGGCGGCGACCAGCGCCAGCACGCACCAGGGCAGGGTACCCGCGATCAGGACCGGCAAGTAGACTTCGAAGCCGCCGTACCACTGCGAGTTGCGGTCGTGCGTGGCCGTGAAGACACGGTCGTAGACTTCGTAGCCGAGAAAATACTGCAGGCGATCCGGTTGCTGCGCGATGACGAGCGCAAACCAGGTGAACGCCACGACCGCGAACAATGCGACGCCCGACGGCACGAGCATGGCCCTGAGGCGCGGCCGGTCGTGAATACCCAGGTAGAGCGCCATGGCGGCGAGCGGCAACAGGCCAGGCGGGCCCTTGGTCATGAATGCGAGGCCCCAGCCCAGCCACATCAGCACGTACCAGCCGCGCGCGTCCGTCCCTTCACGACTCCAGCCTTCCACGAACGCGTACATCGCGGCGGTTTCGAAGAACGCGAGGATGGGATCGGTCGAGATGATGTTTGATGCGACGACCGGGGCGAACGACAGTGCCCAGATTGTCGCCGGCAGCCAGGGCCTGGCGGGGTTGAGTCGCCGGCCCAGGCCGAACACGAACAGGCCTGTGCCGATGTACGCCAGCGCGCTCGGCAGGCGGGCGGCCCACTCGTTGTGACCGACGAGCGCGATGCTCGACGCCAGCGCCCAATAGATCATGGGCGGCTTGGTCAGGTGCGGGTGTTCGCCGTCCACGCTCGGCACGAGCCAGTCACCGCTCTCGTGCATGTTGACGCCGGCCGAACTGTAGCGGCCTTCGTCTGGCTCCCAGATGCCGCGTGTGCCCTGGAACGCGAATGCCACCGTGCACAACAGCGCCAGGACCCGCCAGAAGCTGCGCGAACCGGTCGTGGAGTTGCGGGTTTCCAAGTCAGAGACTGCTGAACACGCGGACACGATGCCGGTGGTAAGGCAACACCTCGAGCAGGTCGCCCTCGCGGAGGTGAGTCTGGATACCGCGCCACCATTCGGCCGTCAGCACCTCGGCGTGGGCGTCGAGGAAGACCTGTTTCAGGTGCGGGTCGAAGCCCAGGAAATTCAGGAACGTCTCCGGGAAAACGTCGTTCTCGGCCACGTAGAACCACGCGTCGGCCCGCATGTCGTCCTCGTCGTTGTCGGACTGCGGCACGTCGCGGAACCGGCAGTCGGTGACCAGGCACAGTTCGTCGTAGTCGTAGAAGATCACGCGCCCGTGGCGCGTCACGCCGAAGTTCTTCAGCAGCAGGTCGCCGGGAAAGATGTTGGTCACGGCGAGGTCACGGATCGCCTGGCCGTAGTCGAGCACCGCCTTCTCGGCCTGCTCGCGCTCCGCCGAACGCAGGTACAGGTTGAGCGGCGTCATGCGCCGCTCGATGTAGACGTGGTCGATCAGCAGTTCGTCGCCCTCGACGAGCACGGTCCGCGACCCTTCGGTCAGCAGTTCCTCGAGCAGGTCCGGCGCGAAGCGGGCCTTCGGGAACTTGATGCGCTTGAACTCCTGCGCGTCCACGAGGCGCCCGGCGCGGTCGTGCTTGAACACCAGCTCGTACTTGACCAGCACGTCCTCGCGCAGGATGTTCTTCTGCACCGGGAACTTGTCGCGGATCAGCTTGAATACGACGTCGAACGAAGGGAGCGTGAAGCAGATCATCACGAGGCCGCGCTCGCCCGGCGCCAGCACGAACTGGTCGTCCGAATGCTGCAGGTGCCCGAAGAGCTCGCGGTAACGCTCCGTCTTGCCCTGCTTGGCGCGACCGAGCACCGTGAACAGCTCGCTGACGCGCTTCAACGGCAGGAGCGTCTTCAGGAACTGCACGACCTCGCCGACATGCGCGAGGTCGACGTGGAAATATGACCGCGTGAAGCTGAAAAGCACGCTGACCGCGCCTTCCTCCAGCATGATCGCGTCGACCAGCACACCGCTGTCGCCATTGCGCAGCGCGACCACGAACGGCAGCGTCCAGTCGCGCCCGCTGATGCGCCCGACGAGGTACGCGCGCGTCATCTGGTAGAAGACTTCCTTGATGACCTCGACCTTCTCGACCGTGCGGCGCTCGCCACTGCGCTCGACCGACGCCTTGATCTCCTCGGCGACCCGCTGCACGCTGCGATCGAAATCACGGTAGGGCGTGCGGAACCGGTAGTCCGTCAGCAGTTCCTCGACGAGGAGCACGATGTCGCCGCGATTGAGGTAGACCTTGGTCTCGACGTGGGTCGTGACGTGGGCCAGGGGGTCGAGGTCGAGCGCGATGAACTCGACGGCGGCGTCGACGCCAACCGTGCCGAAGGTCTTGCGCGTGACCGAGCTGAAGAAGGTCCTGGTGAACTCGCTGTCGGGCAGCGGGTCGATGATCTCGTCGAACCGGCGCTTGATGCTCGACCAGACGGAGCGTTCCTGCGCCTCATCGCCGAGACGCCGGATCATGAGTTCGACGGTGCTGTCGACGTACCTGGTGTAGAGCTCGATGCGCTCGACCGCGTCCTTCTGGCTGCCGCGCCAGTCGCGGTCCTCGAACCGCTGCCGCGCGCGCTGCGTGATCGCCCGGAAGTCCGCGTTGTAGTCCGCGAACGCGTCGACGAGCGTGCGGGCGCACTCGGCGACGAGCGAGTC
The DNA here is from genome assembly GCA_963786705.1 of uncultured Gammaproteobacteria bacterium. Lineage (GTDB taxonomy): Bacteria > Pseudomonadota > Gammaproteobacteria > Steroidobacterales > Steroidobacteraceae > RPQJ01. Next base: position 94,490 of record CAWBAG010000014.1, on the reverse strand, counting down.
GCGCGATGCGGGCTGTGCGACGGAAAGATTCACCGTGTCCGTGTCCCCTGCCGCCGCCAGCCCCGTCGCCGCTTACAGGTTGCGGATCAGCACGTCGCCGAACTCGCTGCACTTCACTTCGGTCGCGCCTTCCATGAGGCGGGCGAAGTCGTAGGTGACCGTCTTCTGGCCGATGCTCTTGTCCATCGCCGAGATGATCGCGTCGGCGGCCTCGAACCAGCCCATGTAGCGCAGCATCATCTCGCCCGAGAGGATCACGGAGCCCGGGTTGACCTTGTCGAGGTTCGCGTACTTCGGCGCCGTGCCGTGCGTCGCCTCGAACACCGCGTGGCCGGTCACGTAGTTGACGTTGCCGCCCGGGGCGATGCCGATGCCGCCGACCTGTGCCGCGAGCGCGTCCGACAGGTAGTCGCCGTTCAGGTTCATCGTCGCGATGACGTCGAACTCCTCGGGGCGCGTCAGGACCTGCTGCAGCGTGATGTCGGCGATCGCATCCTTGATGATGACCTTGCCGGCCGCCTTCGCGGCGTCCTGCTCGGCGTTGGCCGCCTTCTGGCCCTTGTCGGCCTTGGTGCGCTCCCACTGGTCCCAGGTGTAGGTCTGCGCGGGGAACTCGCGCTCGGCGAGGGCATAGCACCAGTTGCGGAACGCGCCTTCCGTGAACTTCATGATGTTGCCCTTGTGCACGATCGTCACGCTCTCGCGCTTGTTGACGATCGCGTACTCGATGGCGGCGCGGAACAGGCGCTCGGTGCCTTCCTGCGACACGGCCTTGATGCCGATGCCCGAGGTGTCCGGGAACCGGATCTTGCCGTACAGCTTCGGGAACGCTTCCTTGAACAGCGACTTGAACTTCTCGTTCTCCGGGCTGCCGGCCTCGAACTCGATGCCGGCGTAGATGTCCTCGGTGTTCTCGCGGAAGATCACCATGTCGACCTTCTCCGGCGCCTTGACCGGGGAGGGCACGCCCTTGAACCAGCGCACCGGCCGCAGGCAGACGTACAGGTCGAGCATCTGCCGCAGCGCGACGTTCAGCGACCGGATGCCGCCGCCGATCGGCGTCGTCAGCGGGCCCTTGATCGACACGAGATAATCGCGGCACGCCTGCACCGTCTCGTCCGGCAGCCAGGTGTTGAAGAGATCGTTCGACTTCTGGCCCGCGTAGACCTCCATCCAGTGGATCTTGCGCTTGCCGCCGTAGGCCTTCTCGACCGCGGCGTCGAGCACGCGCACGGAGGCGCGCCAGATGTCCGGCCCGGTGCCGTCGCCTTCGATGTACGGCACGATCGGCTGGTCGGGAACCACGAGTTTCCCGCTGGCGATCGTGATCTTCTGGCCCTGTGCGGGCACGTTCAACTTGAGCGCGGTGGACATCGACCTGGCTCCGATGGATCGCGAGAAAAAGGGGCCGAAATGCTAGCACAGCGCCCCGGTTGACGGGCGGCGGCCATCGCGTCAGTCCAGGCCGGCCGAGGCGGTCCGGACGGTCGGCGGGTCGGTGCTTTCCGTCCACGCGAACAGCAGGCGGTCGCCCGCGCGCACCATCTGCGGAAAGCCCGATGACCGGGCGCTGGCCGTGCGAGCGACCGTCACCACCGGTCCGGCCGCGCCGGCAGCCGTATACGGCCGCACCCGAATCTCCGCGCCGGCAGCGACTTCCTCGAGCCAGCTGACGACGGCGCGGCCGTCGTCGAGCAACACGACGTCGACGCGGCCGACGACCCGTCCGCTCGCGACCTCGAAGGGACTGGCAAACGTGCGGCCGCCGTCGTTCGAAAATGCGAGCCGGACGCGAGGCTGGTCGGGCGCGGTGAACCAGGCGACCGCCACGTCGTCGCCGCGCGCATCCACGGCGGGACCGTTCACGGGGCAGGCGTCGATGCGCCAGCCGTCGGCATGCACTGCGACCGGCGGCGACCAGCCGCGAGCTTCGAGCCGGACGGCGCGGATGTCGCGCAACTCGTCGTCGCCGCGGTCCCGGTACACGACCAGCAATGCGTCGCCGGTATCGACTGCATCGGTCTGGCAGCAGTCGCACACGCGTGCGTCGATCTCCGTGCCTTCCCGCGCGCCCTGCGCCTCGATCACCGCACCACGCAGCGTCATGGCGCCGCCGGCCCCTTGGTGATCCGCGGCGTGACCGTGCGCCTCGGCGCCCGTCTTGCGACCGTCGAGCCAGATCGCGTAAGCCTCGCCGTGGTGCGGCGCGATCGAGACGAAGCCGTGCTCGGTGGGAGTACCGTCGTCGTGCGGCGTGCGTGCCGCCGACCACGTGTGTCCGCCATCGCTGCTCGATGCGATGCGCACGTCGTAGGAATAGACGTTGCCGGGCTTCTGCTGCAGCCAGTGCGCCGACCAGAGCGTCGCCGTCACCGGCACGACGGAAGGAAAATCGGCCCAGTTGATGAACCAGTCACGGCCATCGGCGACCGTCGCGGGCGGGCCCCAGCGGTCGCCCTGCCACTGGGCGTAGCGCAGGGCGAACGCACCAACGGACGTGGGCTCGAGCCAGCTCATGAGCACGGGACCGCCGTCGCCGTTCGACGCAAGGTGCGGAAAGCGCGCGCCCGTCGCACCCGGGGCCGGTACCGCGACGATCGGTTCGAGCCACGCATCGCCCCGGCCGGAGCCTCCGCAAGCCGACAGGACGGCGAGGCAGGACGCGGCGACTGGCAGGAAAGTGCGCTTCATGACGGAATTCTGACACGGGACCTAGGGACTTGCCGCAGGCGGCACGAGTAACGGGAGGCGACGCCTTGCCACGCTCGCGCAATCGGGTTACGGTCGCCGCGTCTTCAACGGCAGCGGTACGGGCTTGATTCACTTCGGACTCCCGTGGTTTCGCCGACGGCAGCACGCCCTGGCGCGAGGCGTGCTCGCGTTGTTCTGCCTGACGTGGCTGCAACTGGCGGCGTTGCCGTGCGTCATGGCCGAGTCGGCCACAACCGCGGCGGGCGCGATGGTCCATGCCGAGGGAATGCCAGCCACGAGTGGCATGGCGGGCGAGGATTGCCTGTATTGCCCCCCCGCCGATCACGACCACGGTGCAGGCGCCACCGACCATAAGGCCTGCGCCTTCCCGCACGACCCGCAGGTGGATTCGCGGACGGGCAGCGCGCTCGGGCTCGCCATGCCCGTGGTGGCGCCCGTGTTCGTCGTTGCGTTCGATGACGGCGCAACCCTCGCCGTGGCGCCGGTCGACGAGCCCTGGACGGTGCCTCGCACGCCGCTCGCCGTGAGTTACTGCCGCTTCCTGAAATAGACCGATCTCCGTCGCGCCTCGTCGCTCGCCGGCACCCGCCGGCGCGTGCTGAATTTGCGGAGATCGTGCATGACTTACCCTGGTATCGGGCCTGCAACAGGCCATCGCCGAACGGCGTCCTCGCCGCGCCGGCCGGCGAGCATCGCGCTGCTCGCGTGGCTGCTGGCCGGCATCGCGGGGCCGGGCGCGACGCCCGCGCAGGACCTGTCGTTGGCCGACGCAGAGCGCATGGCGCTCGAACGCGACGCAATGTTGCGCGGGATGGACGCGGATGCCGAGGCAATGCGGCAGCGCTCCGTCATGGACGGGCAGTGGATGGATCCCGAGTTGCGCGTCGGCGCCGTGAACGTGCCGGTCGATTCCTTCAGCCTCGACGCCGAAGACATGACCATGCTCGAGGTGGGCGTGAGCCAGGAGTTCGCGCCTGGGGACTCGCGGCAACTTGCAGCGCAAGCGCATGGAACTCTCGGCCACGGCGATGGAGGCCACGGCCGAAAATCGGCGGCGGGTCGTGCGCCGCGACGTGAGGAAGCTCTGGACCGAGCTCGCCTACGTCGGCGCGGCGCGCGAACTGCTCGATTCCCAGTCGGACTGGGTGGAGCAGATGCGCCTCTCCGCCCGTGCTCGCTACGCGTCGGGCGAAGGCAAGCAGCTCGACGTGCTGCAGGCGGGTCTGGACGCAGCCATGCTCCGCGAACAACGCCTCGACCTCGATCGCGACGAGACGATGCGGCGTTCGCAGCTCTCGTTCTGGCTCGGGGCCGACGCGGCGGCGCGAGCGCGTCCGACGGCGCTGCCCGCACGCGCCGAGGTCGCGCCACTTGCCACGCTGCAGCAGCGTCTCGACGCGCATCCCACACAGCTCGACTACGAGCGACGCATCGATGCCGCCGACACGGCTGTCGCGATTGCCCGTGAGCAGCGCAAGCCGGGCTGGATGCTCGACGTGAGCTACGGCTTCCGCGACGGGCAGGACTTCACCGGCATGTCGCGACCCGACCTGCTGAGCGCGATGGTGACGGTGGGATTGCCGCTCTTTCGCGGCAACCGCCAGGATCGCGTGGTGAACGCAGCGCTGGCGGACTCGCGGAGCCTGCACGAGGCGCACGAGGATCATCGCCGCGAGATGCAGGCCATGCTTGCCGAAGCGTGGGGTGTCGCCAACCGCACTGCGGAACTCGAGCGCTTCTACGAGACGGACCTGTTGCCGCTGGCTGAGCAGTCGGTGCAGGCGGCGCTGCTCGCCTGGCGCGCCAATCGCGTGATGCTCGACGAAGTGGTCATGGCGCGGCGACTGGCGCTCGAGGCGCGCACCAAGCACCTGCGCCTGGCAGCGGATCGCGCGTTGGCGCAGTACGAAATCGACTACCTGGCGGGTGACGAGCGATGAACACCACCAATTATTTCCGCATGACGGGCTGGCTGATTGCGGTGTGCCTGCTCGCCGCGTGTGCGAAGGAGCCTGCGTCGCAACCCGCGCGCACCGGTGACGGCGCCGCGCCGGGTCCGGCCGCGCCCCTGTACTACCGTCACCCGCACGATCCCAACCGTACGTCGCCGGTTCCGAAGCAGGACGAGATGGGCATGGACTACGTGCCGGTCTTCGCGGCCGTTGCCGGCGCGGAGATCCGCATTTCGCCTGCCGTGGTGAACAACCTCGGCGTGCGCACGGCAACCGCCGTGCGCGGCAGCCTGCCGCAACGCATCGAGGTCGTGGGCTACGTCGGCTTCGACGAGCGGCGCGTACGACAGGTGCGCGCTCGCGCCGAGGGTTGGGTGGAGGGGCTGTCCGTGCGCGCGATGGGCGAGGCGGTCGAGGCCGGGCAACTGCTTTTCACCCTGTATTCGCCGATGCTCGAGAGTGCGCAGCAGGAATACATCGACGCATTGAAGATCGGCAACTCCGACCTCATCGACGCGTCGCGTGAGCGGCTGCACACGCTGGGCCTCGATGCGGGCACCGCGGAGCGCCTGCAGCGATCCGGCCGCGCGGCGGGCCGCGTCGCATTCCATGCGCCGGTCGCCGGTGTGGTGACGGAACTCGAGGCGCGGGAGGGCGCGATGCTGAGCCCCGACATGATCGCGATGACCATCACCGAGCTCGGCAGCCTCTGGATCATCGCCGAGGTCCCGGAAGCGCAGGCGGGCTGGTTGCGCGCCGGCACTCGCGCCGAGATCCGCTTCCCGTCACGACCGGGTGAGACCGTGCCAGGCGCGGTCGAGCACGTGTATCCCGAACTCAGCATGGAGACGCGGACGATCCGCGCGCGCATCACGCTCGACCGGCCGCCGCCGGGCGTGCGACCGAACATGCTCGCGAATGTGAGCCTGCTGGGCGACGCCGGTGCCGACGTGGTGCACGTGCCCCGCGACGCGCTGATTCGTGGCGGCGGCAAGGACCGCGTCGTCGTGGCGCTGGGCGAAGGGCGGTTTGCGTCCCGCCCGGTGGTGGCCGGCGCCGAAGCCGGCGATCGCGTGACGATCCGCGAAGGACTGGTCGAGGGCGAGCGGGTCGTCGTCGCCGCGCAGTTCCTGCTCGATTCCGAGGCGAACCTCGCCGCGGGGCTCGGCCGGCTCGACGCCGCCGGTGCGACTGCAGGACCTGCGGCGCCCGCGCCCGCCGCGCCCGCCGATCCGCGCGCGAATCACTGAGGCGACGCCATGATCAACTCGATCATCCGCGCGTCGCTCGACAATCGCGTGCTGGTGCTGCTGCTGTCCGCGTTGCTCGCGGCCATCGGCACGTATTCGTTCCTGCACACGCCGGTCGATGCACTGCCGGACCTGTCGGACGTGCAGGTCATCGTGCGCACGCCGTACCCGGGCCAGGCGCCGCGCGTCGTGGAGGACCAGGTTACGTATCCGCTTACGACCGCGCTGCTCTCCGTGCCGGGCGCGACCACCGTGCGCGGCTATTCCTTCTACGGCGACTCGTTCGTGAACGTGCTGTTCAAGGACGGCACGGACCCGTACTGGGCGCGCTCGCGCGTGCTGGAATACCTGAGCCAGGCCGCCGCACGGCTGCCCGAAGGCGTGCGCCCCGCGCTCGGGCCCGACGCGACCGGCGTCGGCTGGATCTACCAGTACGCGCTCGTGGACCGCACGGGCCGCCACGACCTCGCGCAGTTGCGCTCCCTGCAGGACTGGTTCCTGAAGTTCGAGTTGCAGGCGCTCGATGGCGTGGCCGAGGTCGCGACGATCGGCGGCATGGTCAAGCAGTACCAGGTCGTCGTCGATCCGCTGCGGCTGCAGGGCTACGGCATTTCGCTGATGATGGTCGAGCAGGCGATCCGCGGCGGCAACCAGGAAGTCGGCGGCTCCGTCGTCGAGATGGCCGAGGCGGAATACATGGTGCGCGCGACTGGCTACGTGAAGCGCATCGAGGACCTCGAACTGATCCCGGTCATGGCCACGCGCGCAGGCACGCCGGTGCTGCTGCGCGACGTCGCGCAGGTGCGGCTCGGGCCGGAGATGCGTCGCGGCATCGGCGAGCTCGACGGCGAGGGGGAGGCCGTCGGCGGCGTGGTCGTCATGCGGAGTGGCGACAACGCGCAGGCGACGATCGAGCTCGTCAAGGCGAAGCTCGACGAGTTACGCGCCGGCCTGCCCGCCGGTGTCGAGATCGTGGAGACCTACGACCGGTCGGCGTTGATCCAGCGCGCGGTGGATCACCTGCAGGGCAAGCTCGTGGACGAGTTCGTCGTGGTCGCGCTCGTATGCCTCGTGTTCCTGTTCCACCTGCGCTCCGGCCTCATCGTCGTGATCGTGACGCCGATCGCGGTGCTCTCGGCGTTCATCGTCATGCGCGCGCAGGGCATCAACGCGAACGTCATGTCGCTCGGCGGCATCGCGATCGCGATCGGCACCCTCGTCGACGCGGCGATCGTCATGATCGAGAACGTGCACAAGAAGCTCGAGCACGAACTCGACGAGTCGCAGCGCATGGAGGCCATCTACACGGGATGTCGCGAAGTCGGGCCGTCGCTGTTCTTCTCGCTCATGATCGTGGCGCTCTCGTTCCTGCCGGTCTTCACGCTCGAAGCGCAGGAAGGGCGGCTCTTCGCGCCACTCGCGTACACCAAGACGTACGCGATGATCTGGGCCGCGGTGCTCTCGATCACGCTCGTGCCCGTGCTCATCCACCTGCTCGTGCGCGGCAGGATCCGGCCGGAATCGGCCAACCCGGTCAATCGCGCGACGATGGCGCTCTACAAGCCTTTCCTAGGGTTCGCGCTGCGCCATCCCTGGGGCGTGACCGCGGCGGCAACCGTGTTGATCCTGGTCACCGCCTGGCCCGCGTCGCGCCTCGGCACGGAATTCATGCCGGAACTCGACGAGGGCGATTTCCTGTACATGCCGACGACACTGCCGGGCCTGTCCCCGGACGCGGCGCGCGCGCTGCTGCAGCAGACCGACAAGCTGATCCGCACGGTGCCGGAGGTCGAGCGGGTGTTCGGCAAGGCGGGCCGTGCCGAGAGCGCGACGGACCCCGCGCCGATCGAGATGTTCGAGACGACCGTGAAATTGAAGCCCCGCGCCGAGTGGCGGCCGGGCATGACGCCGGAGAAGCTGAAGGCGGAGCTCGACGCGCTCGTGAAGTTTCCGGGCGTGTCGAATGCCTGGGTCTATCCGATCAAGACGCGCATCGACATGCTCGCGACCGGAATCCGCACGCCGGTCGGCATCAAGATCATGGGGCCGGACCTCGCGACCATCCAGCAGCTCGGCCAGCGAATCGAGGACATCGTGCGCGCCGTGCCGGGGACCACGTCGGTGTACGCCGAGCGCACAGCCACGGGCAGGTACGTCGACGTGGACATCGACCGCGGCGCGGCGGCGCGCTACGGCCTCAACATCAAGGACGTCCAGGACATCATCGCGAGCGCCGTCGGTGGCATGACCGTGAGCTACACCGTGGAAGGTCTCGAGCGCTACCCGATCAACCTGCGGTATCCGCAGGAGTTCCGGGACTCGCTCGACAAGCTGCGTCAGCTGCCGATCCTCGCGCCGACCGGGGCGAACGTGACGCTGCAGGACGTCGCACGCGTGGAGATCGCGGATGGGCCCGGGATGATCCGCAGCGAGAACGCGCGGCCCTCCGGCTGGGTATTCGTCGACCTGCAGGGCCGCGATCTCGGCGGATTCGTGCGCGAGGCGAAGGCGGGAATCGCGGACCAGCTCGACCTGCCGGCCGGCTACAGCCTGAGCTGGTCCGGGCAATACGAGTACCTCGAGCGAGCCGTCGAGCGACTGAAGGTCGTGGTACCGCTCACGCTCGCGATCATCGTGCTGCTGCTGTACCTGAACTTCCGCAACGGGCGCGACGTGCTGCTGATCCTGTTCGCGCTGCCGTTCGCGCTCGTGGGCGGCATCTGGCTGCTGTTCCTGCTCGACTACGACCTGTCGATCGCCGCCGCGGTCGGCTTCATCGCGCTCGCGGGAGTGGCCGCCGAAACGGGCGTGGTCATGGTGATGTACCTCGAGCACGCCTGGGCGGAGCGCCGCGCGCGCGCGGCGACGGAGGACCGTTCGCCGACCCGCGAGGAACTGCGGGAGGCGATCGTCGAGGGCGCGCTGTTGCGGCTGCGACCGAAACTCATGACGGTGATCACGATCATCGTGGGCCTGCTGCCGATCATGTGGGGTTCGGGCACGGGCGCGGCCGTGATGCGGCGCATCGCGGCGCCGATGGTGGGCGGCATGGTGTCCGCCACCGTGCTGACGCTCGTGATCATCCCCTCCCTGTACCTGCTCATGAACGGCTGGAGGTTGCCGAAGGCGGCCGGCTGACGACCGGCACACCGCGCGGTCGCGACAATCGCCCCTGGCCTGCAGAACCGGTTGCTGGGGGCCGGTCCAATCCTGCGCGGGACCGGGTAAGATTTCGCTTGCTTTCGTGCGGGTTGCCCACGGAGAAAAACCAGATCGATTCAGCCGGGTTCAAGACCTTTCAGCGCGCGACCTGCAACTTGCGGCCGTGTCCCCTGCCGGGACCCGCGCCCGGACCTCAAAGCAGACGTCGAAACCGGAGGGAGTCATGAACGTCAAGACCGCGCGTCATCCCGATCCAGGTATAGATGCTATCGAGGCGGGACAAACCCGGGCATCCGCCGGGGGGCATCAGGTTCGCATCCGCCTCGTCGCTGCACCGCAGTGCGACATCGGCCTGCTGCCCGTGGCCATCGCGTCCGGGCTGCTGTGCCCGGCCGCCTTGGGCGCACCCGGCGACCTGGATCCCGCCTTCGCAAACATCGGCCGGGCGCACCCGTTGCCCGAGCTGGCGGGGTCTGCCTGGGCGCTCGAGGCGCTGGAGGAGGACGGACTGCTGGCCGCCGGCGGCGACTACTACTGCAGCTACTATTACAGCGAGTGCGACATCTCGAGCTTTGCCCAGGTCCTCTCCGGCACGGGGGCAAGAGACCCGGCCTTCGCGGCCGCGCAACTCGAGGACGCCGACGTGTTCGACGTTGCGCTGCAGGCCGACGGCAAAGCCGTCGGGGTCGGGTTCACTCGCGAGGCTGACCGCGCACGGTTGACGGTCTTCCGTCTCCAGCCGGACGGTTCGCTGGATGTGAATTTCGGTACCGGAGGCGTCGTCTACCTTGACGATCCTGGCGGCTCGAGCCAGGTCGGCCGGTCGCTGGTCATCGAGCCGGACGGTCGGATCACGGTGGCCGGCACGCGCGGAGATCGGCTCATCGTCGTACGGCTGCTGGAGAGTGGCGGGCTCGACCCGGCCTTCGGCGTCGCCGGTGTGTATGAGGGCACTGGACCCGCGTCCGGCCCGCGCCTCGTGCGGACACCGGCGGGCGGATACCGTGTCACTTTTCATCCGGCGGGTTGTCGCGTGCTGGGTCTCGATGCCAACGGTGTGCCGGACAACGCATTCGGCACGTCCGGCATCGCCACGGCGCACAGCGAGGCTTCGGCGGACACCTTCTGCACCGGCATGGCATTGCAGGACGACGGCGCTCTCGTGCTCGTAGGCAACGATGACGGCCAGGGCTTCGCGGCGCGGCTGCTGCCGACCGGCGCCCAAGATCCGGGCTTCGACGGGGCAGCGGTCGCGGACGTCATGCATGACGCCACCGCGCTCGCGCTTGGACAAAGCGGTTCGATCATGGTCGCCGGGCACGACAAGACCGGCATGTCGGGCACCCTGGTCGTGCGCCTGCAATCGGACGGGCAACTCGACGCGCTGTTCGGCTCCGGCGGGTCGTCGTTGCTCGAACTGGAGTCCGACTACGGCTCGTACACGACAGTGCACGACATGCAGGTCCTGGCGGATGGCAGGGTCGTGATGGCCGGTGGCGCACGGGCCAACTTCCGGGACTCCCCGTTCGTCGCGCGGCTGCTGGGCGAGGGCCCTGGCGGCGGCCCGGGAGTGTTGAGCGTGAGGAAATCTCCGGGGGCAACGGTCGAGCAGGACGGCCAGGCGACGCTCATCGTCCGTCGCACCGGTGGCAGCAGCGGCGCCGTGAGCGTCGCATTCCAGACCGAGCAGCGCGCCGGCGCCGAGGCGACGGAGGGCGAGGATTACACGCGCACCGTCGGTCGCCTCGAGTGGCCCGACGGCGATACGGGTGAGCGCCTGATCGGCGTGCCCATCGCCGCCAACAGCAGTGTGCAGGAAGGCGTGGAGCGCTTCGACGTCGTGTTGAGCGACCCCCAGGGCGGTGCAGGGCTCGGGACCCGCAGGAGCGCGGTCGCGATCGAGGGCGACGGCTACCCGGCCGGGGTGCTGTCCGCCGAGCCGATCGTGTCCAGCCTCCTCGAGGCGGACGTGGCCGCGAGCTTTCGCGTGATTCGCAGCCTCTATTCGACGGGCACCGTGTCGGTCACCGTCACGCCGGTGGGCATCACGGCCACGGCGAACGAGGATTTCACGGCCACACCGGTCACGGTGACCTGGGCCGACGGGGACTTTGCAAGCAAAGTCGTGAGTTTCACGATCAGGGCCGACAAGAGGCATGAGGACGACGAGACGTTCACGGTCGCACTGTCGTCAGCGACCGGGGGTGCCGTCGTCAGCTCGCAGGCGCCAGCTGCAGTCACGATCATGGACAACGACCGCTCGAATGGCGGCGGACGGTTCGGCATGCTCGGGGCACTGCTGCTCGGCTGCGCCGGCGTGTGGCGCGCGGTGCGTCGAACCGTTTGACGTCGCCGGCAGCGGTCGCGGGCGCGTTCGTCGTGTCCGCGACCGCTGCGTCCGTCGCGTTCAGTCGCGGCTGCTTGCTGCGACGACTGGAACGCACGCGGCCGCAAGCCAGCATTCGGGACGCCGCAGTGACCTGCCCAATCGGGGCGGCGGTCGGTAACATCGCCGCCACCGATTGACATCCAAGGCGATCCTGATGGCCCGCACCCTGCAGTCCGAGCCGCGGCGAGACGGTTATCGCATGCCGGGCGAATTCGAACCCCACGCGGGCTGCTGGCTGCTCTGGCCGGAGCGGCCGGACAACTGGCGCCTCGGCGCGAAGCCTGCGCAACGAGCCTTCACGGCGCTCGCAACCGCCATTGCGGCCAGCGAGCCCGTCACGGTCGGCGTCTCGGCCTGCCAGTTCGCAAACGCGCGGCGTTCGTTGCCGTCCGTCGTGCGTGCCGTGGAACTGTCCAGCAACGACGCCTGGATACGCGATACGGGCCCGACGTTCGTCGTGAACGACCGCGGCGGCGTGCGCGGCGTCGACTGGCAGTTCAACGCCTGGGGCGGGTTGAACGGCGGCCTGTACTTCCCCTGGGACCAGGACGATGCGGTCGCGCAGAAAGTGCTCGAGATCGAAGGCAGCGAGCGCTATCGAGCGCCGTTCGTGCTCGAGGGTGGTGCGATCCACGTGGACGGGCAGGGCACGCTGATCACGACCGAGGAGTGCCTGCTGAATCCCAACCGCAACCCGGGGCTCACGCGCGCACAGATCGAGACCCAGCTGAAGCGCTACCTGAACGTCGAAGTCGTGATCTGGCTCGGCAAAGGCGTGCACCTCGACGAGACGGACGGCCACGTGGACAACCTCTGCGCGTACGTGCGACCGGCCGAGGTGGTCCTCAGCTGGACGCGCGACCGGAACGACCCGCAGTACGAAATCTCGCGCGATGCGCACGAGCGCCTGGCGGTTGCGCGCGACGCGCGTGGCCGGCGCTTCAAGGTGCACAAGCTGCTGCAGCCGGGGCCCCTGCACATGACCGCGGAGGAAGCGGCCGGGATCGACGCGGCCCCGCACGCCCAGTCGCGGCAGGCCGGGTCCAGGCTCGCGGCTTCGTACGTCAACTTCTACATCGGCACACGCCGCGTGGTCGTGCCGCTGCTCGACTCGCGACGCGACGGCGCGGCGCTCCGCACGCTGCAGGAACTCTTTCCCAAGCGCGACGTGGTCGGCGTGCCGGGCCGGGAGATCCTGCTCGGCGGCGGCAACATCCATTGCGTCACGCAGCAGGTCCCGGTTGCCCGCGACCGCAGCCGCTGAGTCGACGAACCTGCGCACAGGACTGCCATGACCCGCGACACCCTGCATGAGGTCCTGAGCGGGCGGCGTCTCACCCGGCTCGAATACGAGCACGAGTTGCCGCAACTGCAGGACCGCCTGCTCGATGCGCAGTTCGAATTGCGCAAGGCGCGGCGTCGCTCGGCGATCCTCATCGTGACCGGCATTCCCGGCGCCGGGCGCAGCGAGGTCGTGAACGAACTGCTCGAGTGGCTCGACCCCAGGTTCGTGACAGTCTACGGTTTCCGCGCGCCGAACCCGACGGAGCGCGAGCGGCCGCCCCTGTGGCGTTACTGGCGGGTGATGCCGCCCGCGGGTCGCATCGCCATCATGCACGGCGGCTGGTACCAGGACGTGCTGCGTGAAGCCGTGTTGCTCCGGGACGCCCAGCGACCGCTGTCCGCCCCATTGCGCCGGGAGATCGAGCGCATCCAGCGCCTGGAGCGCATGCTCGTCTGCGACGGCGTCGCCGTCGTCAAGGTGCACCTGCACATCGCGCCCGACACGCAGCGCAAGCGGCTTGCCAAGCTGCAGCGCGACAAGACGACGCGGTGGCGCGTGACGAAGGAAGACCGCTGGATGGCGCGCCACTACCACAGCGTCGAGCGCGCGCTCGGCCGCTGTCTCGAAGCGACCGGCCAGCCGGCGGCGCCGTGGCATCTCGTCGACGGGACCGACAGCCAGCATCGAGCGCTCGAAGTCGGCCGCACGCTGCTCGCGGGCCTCGCCGGCACGCTCTGCAGCAGGGACGTCGCGTTGTCGAGCGCCGCCGGCGGAACCACGCGGCGGCGGAGCGCGGCCACGCGGAACGTGCGACTGCCGACGACGCATCGCGGCACGCGGGTGAGCGACGACGAATACGACGCCGAACTCGAGCGCTTGCGCGGCCGGCTGGCACTGCTTTCACGCCGGCGCCGCTTCAACCGTCATTCCGTCGTCGCGGCGTTCGAGGGCATGGATGCGTCCGGCAAGGGCGGCGTGATCCGCCGGATCGCCTCCGCGCTCGACGCACGGCAATATCGCGTCGTGCCGATCTCCGCGCCCACGCCGGAAGAACTCGCGCGTCCCTACCTGTGGCGGTTCTGGTTCCAGTTGCCGCCGCGCGGCAACTACACGATCTTCGATCGCAGCTGGTACGGGCGCGTGCTCGTCGAGCGCGTGCGCGGCCTCGCGAGCCGCGCGGACTGGCAGCGCGCCTACGACGAGATCAACGAGTTCGAACGTCAGTTCGCCGAGCATCGCGTCGTGGTCGCCAAGTTCTGGCTCTCGGTGAGCCGGGACGAGCAACTCGAACGTTTCAAGGAGCGCGACCGCAACCCGTTGAAGCGCTTCAAGGTCGATCCGGAGGACTGGACCAACCGCGGCCACTGGACGCAATACCAGGCGGCGGTGCGCGAGATGATCGCGCGCACGAACACGGCGCACGCGCCGTGGACGATCGTGCCCGCGGACGACAAGCGTCATGCCCGGCTGGCCGTGCTGCGCAGGCTCGCGGACCAGGTCGAGTCCGCGCTCGGTTGATCCGCAACTCCGTCACTGCAAGGAACCGTACCTTGACCCGTATCGGACTGGTGAGCGCCGTGAGCGCTCTTGCACTGGACGAGGACATGCCGCCGCTGGTGGAGGCCGTGCGTCGTGCCGGCGTCCTGGTCGAGACGCCTTGCTGGGACGACGCTGGCGTCGACTGGTCGCGGTACGACGTCGCCGTGCTGCGCTCGACCTGGAACTACGTCGATCGCACCGACGACTTCCTGGCCTGGGCGCGGCGCTGCGCGCGCGCGACGCGCCTGCTGAACACCCCGGACGTCGTCGCGTGGAATACGGACAAGCACTACCTCGTCGAGCTGGCGGCGGCCGGCATCGGCGTCGTGCCGACGCGGTTCGTCGAGCCCGGCGCTGCGACCGGGTCCGAGCTGCAGGCGTTCCTCGCCGGCGGGGCTGCCGCGTTCACCGTCGGCGCGGCGACGGAATTCGCGGAGTTCGTGATCAAGCCGTCGATCGGCGCGGGGTCGCGCGACGCGGCGCGTTACCGGCGCACGGACGCGGATGCGGCGCATGCGCACCTGGCGCGCCTCGTGGAGTCCGAGCGTCGCAGCGCGATGCTGCAACCCTACCTGGACCGCGTGGACCTCGCCGGCGAGACCGCCCTCATCTATCTCGGCGGGCAGGCAAGCCACGCGATCCGCAAGGGGGCGATCCTGCGCCTCGGCAGCGATCTCGTCGCGGGACTCTTCGCGCCCGAGCAGATCAGCGTCCGGCAACCGGGGCCGGACGAGGCACGCCTCGCCGCGGAGGCCTACGCCGCGATTCCGTTCGACGCGCCGCTCTATGCGCGCATCGACATGATCCGGAACGGGCAGGGCAGCCCCGTCGTGCTCGAGCTCGAGCTCACCGAGCCGTCGCTGTTCCTGGCACAGGCGCCGGGCAGCGCCGACCGCCTCGCCCGCGCGCTGCTCGCGCGTTGCACGTAGTGCGTCAGAACCAGCCCGAGAAGAACAACCGGACCACGTCCGCGTCGAAGCTGTAGAGCGGCTCGGTGCCCGGTGCGCCGCCGGTGCGCACGTCGCGGAAGTCGGCGTAGTCGTAGTGGATGCGGTCGTAGAACAGGTTCACCGTGGAACGGCGGACCCGCTCCCAGCCGAATGCGGGCAGCTCGTACGTGGCGCCGAGGCTGAACATGTGGCTCGTGAATGTGCTCAGTTCCTTGTCGCGCCCGAGGAAGTTCTGCGCGTTCACGCGCGGGAACAGGTCCGAGTAGAAGTCCGCCGCCGACTGGTCGTACCAGCGATAGCCGGCCTCGAAGATCCACTGTGCGCGCCAGGGGTGCGTATAGCCTAGCTGCACGGTGTTCGCGTCGATGCCCCAGGTGTCGGTGTAGAACCGGTACTCGCCGTGCACCGCGGCACGGTACTCGAGGTAATAGCGGGCGTTCAGGGCCACCGAGTTGCTCGTGCGGGTGCCCGGGTAGACCTCGGCCTGGTACGAGTAGCCCCTGGCGCTCGTGTCGTCGAGGTAGCGCACGGAGCGGTACGGATTGTTCAGGAACCCTTCGTCCGTGATCACCTCGTAGTTGAACCCGGCCATGATCCTGGGCGTCACGATCTGCGACAGGCCGAGCCGGTAGTTGCGGCGATCGACGGTCTCCTCGAAGGTGGCGTCACCGCGCTTGCGCACTTCGTCCCAGCCCTGGCTGAACCCGAACGACAGCGTGGTCAGGTCGCCGAACATGTCCTGGCTCAACTCGAAGCTGGCCGTGTTCGCGGTGTAGTCGTTCTCGTCGCTGTTGCGTGTAGCCGACGCTGTATTGCGTCTTGCCCTGGAGCATGTCGAACGCGAAGCTGCCCTGCGTGCGCTCTTCCTTGTACGGGCTGGCCGTCGTCATGACGTCGATCGACGCGCTCGACACCATGTCCACGTAGTAGTTGGCCGAGACCGAGTATTTCTCCGCGAACTTCTTGCGCACGAGCAGCGACGGTCCATCGATCGTTACGCCGCCGCCATCGTACCGGTGATAGAGCACGTCGGCCCGATCGTCCGGCAGCACGGCGCCACGCGCGGGAGCGAGCGCCAGCACGAGCGTGCCGGCGAGGAAGATTGCAGCGACTGGTGCGAACGGACGCATGGCGACGCTCAGTTGCAGCCGCAGCCGCCGCCGTGGCTGCCGGTGGCGCCGCGCGCGCCCTCGCGCGCCTCGTAGACGTGGTCGATGTAGGACGCGGCGACCGGATCGCGCTCGGCCGACATGATCAGGTCGGCGAAGTGCTGGCGCTCGTAGGGCTTGACCCAGGGCTCGACGCTGCTGCAGCCGCTCGCGGCCAGCAGCAGCCGAGGACCGCGAACGCTGCGGCGTATTCGAATTCATGTTCACTCCTTCACCAGGCTGCGGATCATGTCCGCGTACTTGGTCTCGTCGCCGGGCTGGTAGCCGTGATGCACGTAGCGCACCTTGCCGTTGCGGTCGACGAAGACGGTGCTCGGCATGGCCTCGACGCCGAAGCAGCTCGCTGACCTCGCTCTCGCGTGTCGAACAGGATCGGGAAGCGTGCACCGGCACGTCCTTCAGCCACGCGCCGCGCGCCGGCGCTGTCCGGCTCGACGTTGACGCCGAGCAGCGTGAAGCCGAGCGGCTCGTACTTCGCGTGCATCTGGTCGAGCAGCGGCATCTCCTGGCGGCACGGTCCGCACCACGTCGCCCAGAAGTTGATCATGACGACCTGGCCCTTGAGCTCGCTCAGGCTGCACGTTGCCGCCGTCGCGGGCGGGCAGCGTGAAGTCCGGCGCCGGACCCGGGCGCGTCGCGCCCGTGCCGGCGACGGCGTGGCTGGCGGCGACGCAGGGCGAGGCCGCCAGGACGGGCTGCGAAAGCAGCGTGCGTGAACTGCATGATGCGTACTCCGTCCTCAGAAGAAGGCCGTCAGGCCGAGCTGAACTGCGAGGTTCTGCGTGAGCTTGTTCTTGCCGAGCAGGTCGCTGTCGAACATCTGGTCGCGCGCGTCGAGGTGCAGCGCGAGCCAGTCGTTCACGAGCAGGCGGAAGCCGGCGCCGAGCGCCACCGTGAAGTGGTCGTCGCCGGCGAAGTCGCGTGCTGCCGGCACCGAGCGTGAAGTAGACGGCGCTCGGCATGGCCCGCCTGCCGCCGAAGAACACCTCACCCGGCAGCGCGTTCCAGCCGAGCGACAGGTCGTAGTACGTGAACTGGCGGTCGCTGTCGGTCAGCAGTTGCGCCGCGCCGCTCAGGTCCTCGTAGCTCGTCCTGCCGGCCTTCGAGGTGCCGACCGTCGCCTCGGCGAAGAGGTCCTCGGTGAAGTGGTAGGCGATGCGGCCGCCGTAGACGACGCTCGAACCGAAGTCCTCGATGCCGATCGTGCCGACGAAGACGCCCGCCTCGAAGTTCTCGGTGTCGATCGCCGCGGCCTTGACGTCGCGCCGCTTGACCGCGGGTTCGACGACCTGCGGCTGCTGCGCAGGCAGGACGCCACGGCTCGGCCGCCTGCGCGCCGGCCGCGGCCGGCGCACGCCGCAGCGCAGAGCGCGCGCTCAGAAGAAGTACGTGAAGCCGACGGTCCATTCGTCGATCTCCTCGTTGTCATCGCGGCTCGTGAATACCACGTAGCTGCGGTACTCGGCCTGCAGCAGGAAACGGTTGGTCAGGTAGCCGCGCACGCCGAGGGCGGCGTACGCGGTGGAATCGGTGCGGTCCTCCGCCTGCACGAGCGTCGCCTTGGGCGAGACGCTGAGCACGCCGCCGCCGAGGCCGACGAACGGCGACACCCGCCACTGCGGCACGAAGACGTGCACGATGCCGGCGGTGCCGAGCCAGCCGTTCGAGTAATCCCCGAGCAGGTGCGACACGTCCGCGCGCACGAACATCGTCGTCGTCAATGCATAGGCCCCGCTGACGGAGATCAGGTTGGCGCCGCCGAAATCGCCAGTGGCGAGCCCCGTCTCCCAGCGGTGATCGACGCGCGATGCGGGCGCGGCCCCGGCCACGCGGACCTGCTCGCCACCCGGAGTGAGCGTGCGCTCGAGTTGCGTGCGGTTGACCCAGCCTTCCTTGCCCGTATCCGTACGCAACTTGATCCAGTCGGTGCGGCGGCGCAGCAGCACGACCGACTCGCCGCGCTCGACCGAATACGCCGCGGGAAAGCCTCGCCCCGGGCCCGTGCGCAGGTCGAGGAACGCATCGCGCACCACCACGGTCGCCGGGGGCGCCTTGGCGGCGGCGGGCGCGCCAGCAACCATGCCCAGCAGCAGTCCGAGGGCCAGCAGTGGTCGAAGCATTCTCTCGCTCAGTTGACGGGGGCGGCGAACGGGTCGTTGAAATACTGACCGCCGACGTCGAGCCATTCTGAGACGAGCTTCAACTCCGCGGGCGTGAGGCGACCCGCGTGGGTTCCGCCCGCTGCAAATCTTGCGAAGAACGTGACGGAAGTCGCGGCGCTGCCGGCCCGCATCGACGGCGCGACGGGCACGGGCGCGAACTGCGGCAGGCCGGTGACCGGATCGACGCCGGTCTGCACCTGGCGATCCTGCAGCACGCCGGCGACGAGTTCCTGCTCGTTGTCGGTCGCGAGCAGCTCGCGATAGGCGTGGAAGTGATCGGGTTCGTCCGCCGAGGGGCCATCGGTCAGCTCGAGCTGGCCGGCCGGCAGTTGCGGCACCGCGGCCGCAGACACGGCCGAATGACAGGTCGTGCAGGTATCGTCCGCGAGCACCGTGACGCCATCGGCCGCGAGCGTGATGCGCGGCTTGCTCCAGAGCGGATGGATGTGGCGCTCGTAGTGAATCGTGATGCGGCAGCCCGAGCGCCAGCTGGTCACGCAATCGGCGGACGTCGGTGCCGGCGTGTCGAGGTCGCTGTACGGGTAGGTGAAGCTGGCATCGGGCGCGCGTCCGGCAGTCGCCGCATCGGTCCAGACGTCCTCGAACGTGAGCGCGGTGCCCGGCAGCAACGACGCGCAATCGGTCTGGCAACTGATGCGTGCGCGCACCTGGGCCATCGTTTCGCCGAAGTCCGCGAACAGTGCCGGTTTGGTGTGCAGGAACGGCACGCCCGTCCCGGGCGCACCGGCATTGGCGGCGGCGAAGGCGTCCGGCCGGCCGTGCGAATCGTCGCGCGCAGGGTCGTGGCAGCCGTGGCAGCGCAGCTCCTGGCCTGCGCGCACCTGCATCCAGTTGTCGTGCCGTGGCCCGATGCGGCGTCCGTCGGCGTCGAGCACGCTGATCGCGAAGGCCACGTCCGCCGGCACCTTGATGCGCACGGACCCATCGGGCTCGACCGGCGCGTAACCGAGGATCTCGCGCATGCCGAACGCGGACGTCACGCCGAACGCGCTGTCGTCGAAGTCGCGCACGTCGTCGTCCGGCATGCTGACCGGCTTCTCGATGCGCACGAAACGCGCAGGCCGCCGGGCCGCAAGCGTCTGCGCCGGATCGCGCAGCACCGGAATGCCGCCGGGTGCCCTGTCGGTGCCCGCAATGTCGTACACGCTGCGGATGTCGACCACACCGACGCCCTCGCTCGCCAGTTCGGCGTCGTAGTCGACGCCTGCGACCCGGTCGAGCAGTACAGGTGGCAGCGGCAGCGGCTGCAACGCGACCACGTCCGTCAGTGTCGTGCCTTCGACGGGGTTCGTGACGGGCAGTTGCGTGCGCCGCGCCGGGTCGTAGATCCAGAGACCGTACAGCGGCGGCGCGGCCACGGCGGTGCCGGTTGCGAGCCGGGCCTCCGTGCACGGCACGATGCTGGTGCCCTCGAGCAGGCGGCACTGGGACCACGTGAAGAGCAGCCGGTTGGTGCCGTCACGCAGCGGATAGGCCGAGCTGTAGCGCCCGCCCGGGGACGGGCCCTCGATCGTGCGCACGTCGTTGATCGTCGCCGCGACCTGGGCGGGGCCGGCGAGCACGCCGCGGTTCGGAGCCGTCGGTTGCGTGTTCTCGATGTAATTGGTCGTCTCGATCTCGAGCAACTGTCCGCCGAGGTCGGGCGCCTCGAAGGGCTGCGCGCGGACGAGCAGCTTGCCGCTCGCCATGGGCCGCGCGTCGAGGAACTGGATCGTGCTGTCGTCGGTGCCCGTGTCGTGGCTGCGCGCACCGTAGTAGAGCGCGAGGTCCGTGCCGTCGGGGCGCATCGTGTAGAGGCTCAACTCGTCGTGGCCGGACGCGTTGTCCCAGCGGCTGAAAACGATGCGGCCGTCGTCGAGCACGGCCGGATCGAGGTCGTGGCTCTGGTTGAACGAGATCTGGTGGATGTCGGAGCCGTCGGCGTTCATGACGTGCAGCACGAAGGCCGGCTCGTCGCGGTTCTCGTCGAGCGCCGCGAACTGCGGCTTGCCCTCGTCGAGCAGGATCGCCTTCGACTGCCGTTGCCGCGTGGAGGAGAACACGATCCGGCCGTCCGGCAGGTAGTGCGGCGCCACGTCGTGGCCTTCGTCCGCGACGATGTCGGACGCGATCACGCGTCGCAGCGTCCGTGTCGTGAGGTCGTATTCCCAGATGTTCCAGGTCGGCGGGTCGAGGAGGTCGGCCCCCACGGGCAGCGGTCCGCGCATCGCGAAGACGAGCTTGGTGCCGTCGTACGACGGCTCCACGTCGCGCACGTCGCCGGCGCCCTGCGTGATGGCGCCCGTCACGTTGACCTCGGCCGAGGACGGCGAGGCGCGGTCGCGCACGTAGAGGTCGGAGCCGCGCTCGAAGGCCAGCAGCTCGCGGGCGTCCGGCGCGAGCACGGTGCTCGCGGTCAACGGGCGCTTGACGTAGGCAATCGGGAAATCGAGCACGACAGGATCGGGCGACTGGCCGCCACCCGGGTTCGGCCCGCCGCCGTCGCTGCTCGTGCACGCGCCGACGAGCACGCATGCGGCCAGCAGGCCCGCGCATGCACCCAGCAGATCCAGTCGGCGGCGTGGTGCCGCAACACGTGCGCTCATCGCTCTCCCTCGCGGCGGATCAGGGTTCCGGCCGCTGCGAGGCGCAGTTTCTCGCACAAGTTAGTGCTGGGCTTGCATTGGCGCGCCGGTTGTGTGAGCCGGCTCTCACAAACGCACATGGCGCTTGGAGATTTCGAATTGAGCAAACACATTCCACACCGTAGAGCGGGCTCCGCCTGCTCGTGGGAGGGTGCATGCACCTGTCGTGGACGACGACGTTCGGAACCAGCACGAAAGCGCTGCAACGCGGCCTGGCCGCGGTGCTCGGCACGTTGCTGCTGCTGCAGGGATCGCTTGCCAATGCCGACGCTCGCACGCAGGCCAAGCGCCTGCACGACCGTCTTGCAGGCGTGCCGCCCACCGAGGCCGTGCTCACTTCGATGGCCGGCGACATCGCCGCGGGACGCTCGACCGATGCCGCCTACACGGCGATGCAGCACCGCGCGTTCTACGACGTGACGCTCAAGAACTTCGCGATGCCCTGGACCAATCGCGACCAGACGGTGTTCGCCCCGCTCAACGACTACGTTGCGACCGTGATCGGCATGGTGCGCGACGACATCGCCTTCGACCGCGTGCTCTACGACGACATCCTCTACGTCGGCCGCAACGGCCTCGGCGTGCCTGCGTACTCGCCGGCCAACAACGACCACTACGCGGCGCTCGAAACGAGCGGCGTGAACCTGAAGGACGGCCTGGTGCAGACGACGCAGTCCGCCGCGAGCGGCCTCGCCCCGGAAGCGACGGCCGGCGTGCTCACCTCGCGCGCGGCGGCCCAGGCGTTCTTCGTCGCGGGCACCAACCGCGCGATGTTCCGCTTCACGCTGATGAACCACCTCTGCACCGACCTCGAGCAGGTGCAGGACCCGACGCGACCGCCGGACCGCATCCGCCAGGACGTGAGCCGCAGTCCCGGCGGCGACAGCCGCGTGTTCCTGAACAACTGCATCGGCTGCCACACCGGCATGGACCCGATGACGCAGGCGTTCGCGTACTACGACTACGACGAGACCACGGGCCGGCTCGTGCACAGCGCGGGCGTGGTCCGGCCGAAGTACTTCAACAACAAGGACACGTTCCCGGCGGGCTTCTCGACGCCGGACGACAGCTGGGAGAATTACTGGCGGCAGGGCCGGAATTCACTGCTCGGCTGGGACGCGTCACTGCCCGGCAAGGGCACCGGCGCCAAGTCGCTCGGCCGCGAACTCGCGCGCAGCGACGCGTTTGCCACCTGCCAGGTCGAGAAGGTCTTCCGCAACGTGTGCTTCCGCGCGCCGAGCGACGCCGAGGATCGCGCCCGCGTGCAGGCGATGACCTCGAGTTTCAAGTCGAGCGGCTACCAGCTGAAGCGCGTGTTCGCCGAAGCCGCCACCTATTGCATGGGCGACTGAGGAAAACGACATGGACGCCATGAAGCTGCGAGCCTGGTCGATGCGCCACCTCGTCGTCTGTGCACTCGCGCTGCTCGCGAGCGCGTGCGGCGGCGGCGCGAAGACCGTCGAGAACCCGATCACCTCCGGTGGCGCGCCCCCGACCTACAGCGGTCCGGCGCCAGCCACTGCGGACGTGCAGGCGTTCAAGATCAACGTCTGGGACAACCTCAAGGCCGGCAACCGGTGCGGCAGCTGCCACGTCGGCGGCGGCCAGACGCCGCAGTTCGTGCGCCAGGACGACGTCAATCTCGCGTATGCGGCCGCCAACTCGGTCGTGACCCTGACGTCGCCGCGCGATTCGCGCCTCGTGCAGAAGGTCGCCGGGGGCCACAACTGCTGGCTCGCGAGCAATGACGCCTGCGCGGACATCCTGACCACGTGGATCACCGCGTGGGCCGGTGCGGCGGCCGGTGGCGGCACGCAGGGCGTCGCGCTCAAGGCGCCGGTCATCAAGGACCCGGGCACGAGCAAGGGCTTCCCCGCGGCACCCGCGTTGTTCGCCGCGACCGTGCACCCCGTGGTCGAGCAGTACTGCTCGCGCTGCCACACGTCCTCCGCGGCGGCGGCGCAGTCGCCGTTCTTCGCCTCGAGCGACGTCGACGAGGCCTATGCCGCGGCGAAAGTGAAGATCAATCTCGACCAGCCGGCGCTTTCGCGGCTCGTCGTGCGGTTGCGCAACGAGTTCCACAACTGCTGGAGCGACTGCGCGTCGAACGCCAACGCGATGGAAGCGGCGATCCAGTCGTTCGCGGACCAGGTGCCGGTCACCCAGATCGACTCGTCGCTCGTGGTGTCGAAGGCCCTCAGCCTGCCGGACGGCCTCGTCGCGAGCGGCGGCAACCGCTACACGGCCAACATGATCGGGCTCTGGGAATTCAAGACCGGCCGCGGCGCGGTGGCCTACGACACGAGCGGCGTCGAGCCTGCGCTCAACCTGAACCTGTCCGGCGACGTGACCTGGGTCGGCGGCTGGGGCATCAACGTGCGGAGCGGCAAGGCCCAGGCCTCGACGTCGTCGAGCCGCAAGCTGAGCGACCTCATCAGGGCCACGGGCGAGTACTCGATCGAGGCGTGGGTTGCGCCGGGCAACGTGGCGCAGGAAGACGCGCGCATCGTGTCGCTACTCCGGCGGCACGACGACCCGCAACTTCATGCTCGGGCAGACGCTCTACAGCTACGACTTCTACAACCGGTCGAACCGCACGGACCAGGCGGGCGACCCGAAGCTCACGACTTCCGCCGACGACGAGGACCTGCAGGCCACGCTGCAGCACGTGGTCGTCACGTACGACCCGGTGAACGGCCGGCGCATCTACGTGAACGGCGAGTTCACGCGGGACATCGACCCGGCCGCCGGCGGCACGATCGCCGACTGGGACGACACCTTCGCGTTCGTGCTCGGCAACGAAGTCTCCGGCGACCGCCAGTTCCAGGGCGTGTTCCGCCTCGTCGCGGTCTACAACCGGGCGCTCACGCCGCCGCAGATCCAGACCAACTTCCAGGCGGGCGTCGGCGAGAAGTTCTACCTGCTGTTCTCGATCAGCCACCTGGTCGACGTGCCGCAGGCCTACCTGCTGTTCGAAGTGAGCCAGTTCGACTCCTACAGCTACCTCTTCAACAAGCCGACATTCATCAGCCTCGATCCCGCCGCCCGCCCGGGCAGCATCCCGCTGGCCGGCCTGCGCATCGGCGTCAACGGCATCGAGGCGCCGGTCGGCCAGGCGTATCGCACGCTCGACACGGTCATCAGCGACTCGCAGTACGGGCCGCTCGGCCAGCCGCTCGCGTCGATCGGCACCGTGATCGCGCTCGAGAAGGGACCCGAGTCGGACGAGTTCTTCCTCACGTTCGACGTGCTCGGCACGCATCGCAACGTGCGGCTCGAACCCGTGCCGCTCGCGCCGGCGCCGCCGGCCGACGTGCAGCGCGGTGCCGACGTCGGCCTGCGCGTCTTCGACGAACTGAACGCGACCATGGCCGAACTGACGGGCATCAGCCCGCAGGATCCGGGCGTGACCGCGACCTACGACACCGTCAAGCAGGCGCTGCCGACGATCGAGAGCATCGACACCTTCGTCTCGGCGCACCCGGTCGCCGTCGCGCAGCTGTCGATCCAGTACTGCAACGCGCTCGTGGAGAATCCCGGCGCCCGCGCCGCGTATTTCCCCGGGTTCGACTTCACCGCGCAGCCCGCGACGGCATTCGCGCCGGCCGGACGCGCGATCGTGCTCGATGCGCTCGTCGGTCGCATGATGCGTACCAACCTCGCCACCGATCCCGACCCGGCGGCGGTGCGTGCCGATCTCGACGGGCTCATCACGCGGCTCGCGAGCTGCGGCGCGTCGTGCCCCGCCGGGCGCACCGAAACCGTCGTCAAGGCCGCGTGCGCGGCACTGCTCGGCAGTGCCGTGACGCTGGTGCATTGAAGCGCCCGCCAGACGCGCCGAGGGAACATCGCCATGCTGATACGCAAGAACCCGCCCCGCCAGCTCGGTCTCGACGAGCCGATCCGGCACGCAGTCAGCCACAAGCGGCCGGTGACGCGGCGCGACTTCATCGCGCAGGGCTTCGGCACCGGGACTCGCCACGATCGCGGCGCCGTCCGTCTTCGGCCTGTTCGCGAATCCGCGTGCGGCGATGGCGGCCCTTGTCGCCGGACATCCAGGCCCTGAAGACGACCTGCGGCATCGACGTGCAGGGGGCGGGCAAGATCCCGTTCATCTGCATCGACCTCGCCGGCGGCGCCAACATGGTGGGTTCGAACGTGCTGATCGGCGGGGCCAGGCGGGCAGCTCGACTTCCTGAGCACCGCCGGCTACGGCAAGCTGGGCCTGCCGGGCGACATGCTGCCGGGCATGACGAACCCGGTGACCGGCGACCAGCTTCACGGACACGCGGCTCGGCCTCGCGTTCCACAGCGACAGCGCGTTCCTGCGCGGCATCCTCGACCGCGTGGCGCCGGCCACGGCGGCTCGCATCAACGGCGCCGTGATCGCGGCGCGCTCCGAGAACGACACCGGCAACAACCCGCACAACCCGATGTACGCGCATCCACCGCGCCGGCGCGGACGGCTCGCTCGCGACGCTGATCGGCTCGCGCGCCTCCGACTCGGGCGGCAACTCGATGGCGCCCGCGGGGTTGATCGACCTCGCCGTGCGGCCGACGAAGGTCGAGCGCGCCAGCGACGTGACCGGCCTCGTCGACACCGGCCAGCTGGCCAACCTGCTGAGCCTCGACGACACCGTCGCGGTCATGGAGGCGATCCAGCGCATCAGCCAGCGCAAGATGCAGGTCGTCGACCCGAAGCAGCCCTGGGCCGATCCCGAAGCGCACGACCGTCACGCGCAACGAAGTCGTGCGCGAACTCGTGAGCTGCGGCTACGTGAAGGCGGCCGACGTCGTCGACCAGTTCGGCGACCCGTCGAGCCTGAACCCGGACCTCGATCCGGACATCGTCGGCTCGTCGGGCGTCTTCAGCCAGGCGGAATACGACGGCGACGCGGAATTCCGCAAGACCGCGGCGGTCATGAAGATGGTGCTGTCGGGCTACGCGGGCGCGGGCACGATCACGCTCGGCGGCTACGACTACCACGGCCAGGGCCGCGCGACCGGCGAAGTGCGCGACCTGCGCGCCGGCCGCTGCATGGGCGCCTGCCTCGAATACGCGGCGCGGCGCGGCCTGCCGCTGATGCTGTACGTGTTCTCGGACGGCTCGATCTCGGCGAGCGGCCAGGTCGACGACACCGTGGACGGCCGCGGCAAGTTCATGTGGACCAGCGACAACCAGTCGACGGCCGCTTCGTTCTTCCTGGTCTACAACCCGGGCGGTCGTCCGTCGTTGCTCACGACAGGCGCGGGCGGCGCCGCGCGGCACCAGCAGATCGGGTACTTCCGGGCGGACGCGTCCGTCGAGACCGCATCGAGTCCCGCGGCCAACAACGTCAACCTGCTGGTCGAGACGGTGGCGTTGAACTACATGGCGCTGCACGGCGAACAGGGGCAATTCGGCGTCAAGTTCCCGGGCAATGGCCTCGGCAACGCGGCGCTGCAGGACAGCCTCATCGCATTCAACCCGATCGTGAGCGGCCGGATCGGCTAGCATGCGTCGCGGTGATCACCGCCGCTGACACGCCCGCCGCCGTTCCTTCGTGTGCCCGCGCTGCGCGTGCGCGCTGCGCGCGGGTGCGGGTCTCGCGTGCGAATCCTGCGGCGCAACCTATCCCACGGTGGACGGCGTGCCCTGGCTCGTCCCGGAGCCCGGCCTGGCCCTTGCCGAATGGCGCAACCGCCTGCGGACGCTGCCGGCGGGCCTGGAGCAACAGGCATCCAGATATCGTGCCGCGCTCGGCATGGACGTCACGCGCACGTCGACCCGCAATCGCCTGAAACTGCTGGCCGCGGCGTGCACCGACCACGCGCGACGCCTGCGTGCGTTGCTGGCGCCGCTCGACGCGGCCGGCGCAGCCGCCGCGCCGGAAACGTACGCGGCGCTCGGGCCCGTGTTGGCTCCCGGCCAGGGCCTGACGAGTTACTACGCGAACGTGCATCGCGACTGGGCCTGGGGCGAGTCCGAGAACGAATCGGCGCTGGCGGCAGTGACAGCCGCGCTCGGCGGGTCGGGCGCCGGGCCGCACGCTCGTGCTCGGCGCCGGCGCAGGGCGACTTGCGTACGACCTGCACGCGGAGCTCGCGCCCGTGGTGACCGTCGCCGCCGACGTCAATCCACTCTTTGCAGCCGTCGCGCGGCGCATGTACGCGGGCGAGCAGCTCGAGCTCTACGAGTTTCCGGTCGCGCCCCGCGACCTCGCTGCCCACGCCGTGCTGCGCACGCTCGCGGCGCCGGCGCCGGCACGGCCGGGGCTCGGCTTCGTGCTGGCCGATGCGATGCAGGCGCCGTTCGCGCCGGGCAGTTTCCACACGGTCGTCACGCCCTGGCTCATCGACGTGATCGACGCCGACCTCGCGGACCTCGCCGGCCGCGATCAACCGGCTGGCTCGCGCCCGAGGGCCGCTGGGTCAACACCGGCACGCTGTTCTTCCAGCAGCGCGATGCCGTGCAGTGCTATGCGGCGGAGGAGGTTCGCGAGGTCGTTGCCGACGCGGGCTTCGCGGGTGTGCGCTGGCACGAGGAACGCATGCCCTACCTCGCACTCGCCGGCGAGTCGCCACGCGCGCATGGAGGACTGCGTTACGTTCGTCGCGACCAGGAGCCGTCCGGTGCCATTGCGCCGCCGGCCGCGCGTGCCCGAGTGGCAGGTCAGCAGCGACGTGCCAGTGCCGTTGCTGCCCGCGGTCGCGTCGCGCCTGCTGTCGATGCGCGTCTACGCGTTCGTCGCGTCGCTCGTCGACGGCAAGCGCACGCTCCGCGACATTGCCGACGTGCTGGTGCAGGAGCGGCTGCTGGCCGAGGACGAAGCACTCGGCGCGGTCCGTGAGTTCCTGCGGCGCCTGCACGAAGAGGCGGCCGTCCTGCCCAGTCCCTGGGTACCGCCTCATGTAAGCGCTGGCTCGTCGCGTCCTTGCTGCTGGCTGCCGCCCTGCCGGCGCGTGCCGAGTGGTACGAGCGCGACGAGGCGATCATGGGCACGCGCGTCGCCGTGCAGCTGTGGTCGACCGACCCCGATCTGGCCGTGCGCGCGATCGACGCCGTCATGGCCGACATGCACCGCACCGACGAGCTCATGAGCACGTACAAGCCCGAGAGCCAGCTGTCGCAGGTCAATGCGCACGCCTACGAACGGCCGGTCGTGGTCGACGCCGACATCATCGACGTGGTGCAGACCGCGCTCGAGTACTCGCGCCTGAGCCACGGTGCGTTCGACGTCACTTACGCCAGCGTCGGTTATCTCTACGACTACCGCGCGGCACCAGCACCCGATCGGAGCAGCAGATCGCGGCCGCGCTGCCGGGGGTGGACTACCGCCAGGTGCAGCTCGATCGCGAGGCCCGCACCATCCGGTTCCTGAAGCCGGGCATGCGCATCGACCTCGGCGGCATCGCCAAGGGCTGGGCGGTCGATCGCGGCGTCGAGATCCTGCGCCGGCTCGGCATCGAGCACGCCATGGTCAACGCAGGCGGCGATACGCGCCTGCTCGGCGACCGGCGCGGCAAGCCATGGGTCGTCGGCATCCGCGACCCGCGCCGCGACGGCGTCGTGGTCGCGCGCATTCCGCTGCAGGACGAGGCGATTTCGACGTCGGGCGACTACGAGCGCTACTTCGAGGAGGATGGCGTGCGCTACCACCACATCCTCGTGCCCGGCACCGGCAAGTCGCCGGACGCGGTGCGCAGCGTGACGATCATCGGCCCGACCGCGACGCGCACTGACGGTCTCAGCAAGACGGTGTTCATACTCGGTGTCGAGCGTGGCCTCGAGTTCGTGCGGCGACTCGGCGACGTCGAAGCGGTGATCGTCGACAAGGACGGCCGCGTGTTCTATTCGGACGGGCTCGAGGCGCCGCAATAGGGTTGCACGAGGCAAAAACGCGCGTTTTGTGACGCACTGCTTGCGTTTGGCATCGAAATCGCCGTTGCGTTGACAGCGCTGCGGGCCGCAGACAACGATGCGCTCGACTGAAAAAGGCAAACCCGTCGAAAGGCGGGGACGCAAAGCCACCGGTCTTCGGGAGACTCCCATGACAGCGGGGTTGCCAGAGTGCAAGCACGATTTCGAGCCGCAGCGCGCCCGGCTGAGCGGGCGCCCCTGCAGACCTACTGCTGGCCGCGTCGGCGCTGTCCGGCGCTGGCCCTGTTCGCGCCTGCGCCTGCGCGGGCGGAAGCGCAGGCTGCCGCCCCGGCTGCCACCATCGCCCCCGACTTCGCGCTCAAGTGCATGGACGGGCGCAACCTGCGGTTGTCCGAGTATCGCGGCGATCCGGTTGTCGTCAGCTTCTGGGCCAGCTGGTGCGGGCCGTGCCGCGACACGCTCGCAGTCCTGAACTCGCTGCCCGCCGCGGCAGCACCCGTGCTCGGCGTGAACCTCGACGGCACCGCCGAGCGCGCCGGCGCCGTCGCCGGGGCGCTGCACCTGGCGTTTCCGACCCTCGTCGATTCCCGGCAGGCGGTCGCTCGCGCCTACGACGTCGACAAGCTGCCGCTGACCTTGCTGCTGGACCGCGACGGCGCCGTGCGCGCGACCTGGTCGGGCGTACCCGTGGACATGGCCGAACTGCAGCGTCGCGTGTCCGACCTGCGGCGCGAATGAGAGGACTGCGACGATGAACACCCGACGAACTTCCGCGCTGCGCGCCTACCTGCTGGGCGGCGCGGCCCTCGCGATGGCCATGGTCGTGGCACTGGCCCGCGCCGAAAGCGCGGCCCCGGAACTGAAGGCCGTGGACCAGGACGTGCAGGTGCTGAAGAAGCAGCTGATCGACCTGAACCGCGACCTTTTCAAGCTCGAGGAGGAACTCCTCTACCCGGCGAGCACGCAGGTCGCGGTGTTCCTGTCCGTCAACGTCGGCACGTTCTTCGGCCTCGACTCGGTGACCCTCAAGGTCGACGACAAGGAAGTCGCGAACTACCTCTACACGGAACGCGAGGTGCAGGCCCTGCATCGCGGCGGCGTGCAGAAGCTCTACCTCGGCAACCTGAAGGCGGGCGAGCACGAGATCGTCGCGTTCTTCACCGGCAAGGGCCCCCACGACCGCGACTATCGCCGCGGCACGACGCTCAAGTTCGAGAAGACGGTGGGCGCCAAGTACGTCGAGCTGCGCATCAGCGACCGCGAGGCGTCGCTGCAGCCCGAGTTCGTCGTGCGCCAGTGGGAATGATCCGGGGCGCCGCTTTCGACCATGCTGACATGCGCCACCTGACCGTGCCCAAACCACGTCGCGCCATCGGCCTGGCGATCGGCGCCGCGCTGCTGTTGTGCGGCATGGTGCAGTGCGCCCGCGCCGAGGAACCGGCGCCGACCTGCCGCCGCCGGCGAAAGTCCGCGACCTCGACTACGGCGACGTGCTGTTCCACTTCTTCCAGGACGACTACTTCGAATCGATCGTGCGCCTCGAAGCGAACCGCGATTTCGGCCGGCTGCAGCACCACGACGCGGAAGCGGAACTGCTCTCGGGCGGCCTCTACCTCTCGCTCGGCCTGCACGCCGAGGCCACGCGGATCTTCGACCGGCTGCTGGCCGGCTCGGTGCCGGGCTCCGTGAGCGACCGGGCGCGGTTCTACCTCGCCCGCATCGGTTACCAGCGCGGCTACTACGACGAAGCGCTGCGGCACCTCGATCGCATCGCCAATCCACTGCCCGGCAAGCTCGAACCCGAGCGCCAACTGCTCGCGGCGAACGTGCTGATGGCGCTGGGCCGCTACGCGGACGCGGCGCAACGGCTCGGGACCTGGACCGACGGCAGCGGCTGGTCGGCGTATGCGCGTTTCAACCTCGGCGTGGCCTACGTGCGCTCCGGCGACCTGGCGCGCGCCCGCCCGCTGCTCGAACAGGTCGGCACCGCGGTGCCGCGCGACGCCGAGCAGGCTGTCGCTGCGCGACCGCGCCAACCTCGCGCTCGGCTTCGCGATGCTGCAGGCCAGGGGCGGCGACGACGCCGCCGCCGCGCTCAGCCGCGTACGACTCGACGGTCCGTTCACGAACCGCGCGTTGCTCGCGCTCGGCTGGGCCGAGACCAACGCCAACCGGCCGGAACGCGCGCTGGTGCCGTGGCTCGAACTGCGCGATCGCCAGCTGCTCGACGCCGCGGTGCAGGAGTCGCTGCTCGCCGTGCCCTACGCGTACGTCAAGCTCGCGTCGAACGGCCAGGCAGCGCAACACTACCGCGCAGCCGTGGACGCCTACGCGCCGGAGGCGCGCCGCATCGACGAGTCGATCGCCGCGATCCGCGGCGGCGGCTTTCTCGACGCGATCCTCGTGGCGGTGCCGCAAGCGAACGACGTCGGCTGGTTCTGGCAGCTGCGAGAAGCTGCCGGACGCGCCGCACACGCGCTACCTCTACCACCTGCTCGCGTCGCACGAGTTCCAGGAAGGCCTGAAGAACTACCGCGACCTGCGGATCATGCAGCGAACCTCGCACGCTGGCGCGAATCGCTGGCCGCGTTCGACACCATGATCGTGGCGCGCGAGCAGGCTGCGCAAAGCATCGAGCCGCGCCGCCGCGACGTGCTCGCAGGCGACCGACCTCGACGGCTATGCGGTGCGACAGGCCGCCCTCGCAAGTCGACTGGTGGAGGCCGAATCCGCGCGCGATGTCGTCGCTTTCGCCACGGACGACGAGCGCTCGCAGTGGGAAACGCTGGCACGCATCGACGCCACGCTCGCCGCCATGCCGGACGACGCGCGGCGTGCGGAACTGGCCGAGCGCGCGCGGTTGCTGCGCGGCACGCTGGCCTGGCAGCTCGATCGCGAGTTCAAGCTGCGCGGGGCGAACGCGCGCCGTGGCCTCGTTGCGACGCAGGCGGCACTCGACGAGGCGCGCAAGCGGCTCGACGCGATCGCCCGGGCCGGCGAGCTCGTGCCGCGCAACACGGAAGGTTTTGCCGCCCGCATCGCAGATCTCGCGCAGCGGGTCGCGACGATCGGTCCCGCGGTGGATGCGACGGCGCTGGCACAGGAGCGCGTGCTCGCCGACCTCGCGGTCCACGAACTCCTGGCGCAGAAGCAACGGCTCGAGAGTTACGCGACGCAGGCGCAGTTCGCGCTCGCGTCGCTCTACGACGGTGCGGCAACAGGAGGCGGGCGATGAACGCCGTGCGCCGGATCGGCACAGCAGCGCTTTGCGGACTGCTCGCCATGGCGTGGGCGGTCCCCGTCACGGCGGCACGCAAGGCCAGGGCACCGACACTCGCCGACCTGGCCAGGCGCAGCGCACCGGTGGACCGCTCGCAGGCGGTCACCGCCGACGCGCCCCAGGCGGCGCGCAGCTACGAAGCCTTCCTCGCGATCGAGGGCGCAGACCCTGCGTTGCGCGCACAGGCGCTCAGGCGCCTCGGCGACCTGCGGCTCGAATCCGCCGGCGCACTCGCCGCGGGCGACGAGGGCTCCAACTCGCAATCGGTCGCGGCCGCGCAGGAAGCGGTCACCGCGTTCCAGCAACTGCTGGACGAGTATCCCGACTACGCCGCACGCGACGCGGTCATGTACCAGCTGGCCCGCGCAGAGGAGGCTGCCGGTCGGCCCGACGCGGCGCTGGCCGTGCTCGACACGCTGGTCGCCAGCTATCCGCACGGCGCGCATGCGGACGAGGCGCAATTCCGGCGCGGCGAGGCGTTCTTCAGTGCGCGGCGCTACGCCGATGCCGATCGCGCCTACGCTGCCGTGCTGTTGCACGGACCGGCGAGCGATTTCCACGAACAGGCGCTCTACAAGCGCGCCTGGGCGCAGTTCAAGCTCGGCGACAATCCTGCAAGCAGCGCGACGTTCCTGGAACTGCTGGACCGGCTGCTGGTGGCGGATGGACGCCTGCGCCCGGACGACCAGCTCACGCGGCCGGAGCAGGAACTCGCGGCGGACACGCTGCGCGCCCTGAGCCTCATGTTCGCAGCCGAGTCCGGCGCGGACTCGTTGCAGGCCGCACTCGCCGGACGCGGAGCGGCACCCTATGAATCGCGGCTCTACCGCGCACTCGGCGACCTCTACGTCGAGAAGGAGCGTTACCAGGACGGCGCCGAGGCCTATCGCGCGTTCGCGCGCCGCCAGCCATTCGATCCAGAGGCGCCGCTCCTGCTCGGCGCCGCGACCGATGCCTATGCCAAGGCCGGGTTCACGTCGCTCGTGCTCGAAGCCAAGCGCGAACTGGTCGAGCTGTACGGGCCGAAGAGCGCGTTCTGGGCCAGGCAGGGCGCAGCCATCGATCCGCGCGTGAGCGCGGCGGTGCAGGCGAACCTGCTCGACCTGGCGCGCTACCACCACGCGCTCGCGCAGAAGGACGGCAACGCGCAGGATCGCGCCGCGGCCGTGCGCTGGTACCGCGAGTACCTCGACGGCTTCGACCGGACACCCGAGGCGCCGGCGACCCGCCTGTTGCTCGCGGACCTGTTGTTCGAGGGCACGCAGTACGCGGACGCCGCCACCGAATACGAACTCGCGGCGTACTCGTATCCCGGGGCGCCCGAGGCGGGCAGGGCAGGGTATGCCGCGCTCGTCGCGTACGACAAGGCCGAGGCCAGGGCGACCCTTGCCGAACGCACACAGCTGCGCGCGCGGGCCATCGAGTCGTCCCTGCGCTTCGCGGACGCATTTCCCGGCAGCAGCGAGACTCCCGGCGTGCTGACCCGCACCTGCAAGGTGCTCTTCGACGGCGGCGACCGCGAACGTGCGGAGTCGGTCGCGCAGCGCGTCCTCGCGCTCGGCGCGCGCGCCGACGCGGAACAGCAGCGGGTGGCCTGGACGGTGCTCGCGCACACGTGGTTCGACAGCGCGCGGTACGCGCAGGCCGAGCAGGCCTATGCCGAGGTCGCGGCGCGCCTGCCCGCCAACGATCCGCAACTGGCGGAGATCACAGAGCGGCGCGCGGCATCCGTCTACCGGCAGGCCGAGGCGCGCCAGGCCGCCGGCGACAGCGCGGGCGCCGTGCAGGACTTCCTGCGGGTGGCGAGCGTCGCCCCCGCGTCACCGGTGCGCGCGCAGGCGGAGTTCGACGCGGCGGCGCTGCTGCTCGGCATGCAGCAGTGGACGCAGGCGGCCGAGGTGCTCGAGCGTTTCCGGCGCGACCATCCGACGAATCCGCTGGTCGTGGACGTGGACCGCAAGCTCGCCGTGGCGTATCTCGAGGCGGGCGAACCGGCCAGGGCCGCGGCCGAGTTCGAACGTGTCGCCGCGCGCTCCACGGAGACGCCGGAGGTGCGGCGGACCGCCCTGTGGCAGGCCGCCGAGTTGCACGTCGCCGCGCGGGACCCGGCCGCGGCGACACGCGTCTATGCCGCGTACGTGCAGCAGTATCCCGCGCCGTTCGTGCAGGCCCTGGACGCGCGCCAGGCGCTTGCGGACCTCGCGCGGGACGCGAACGACGCCGCGATGCGCAAGCGCTGGCTCGAGGACGTGATTGCCACCGATCGCGCGGCGGGTGCCGCGCGCACGGATCGCAGCCGCTTCCTCGCGGCCACGGCCACGCTCGAGCTGGCGCGGCCGCTCGACGCGTCGGCACGCGCGATCCGCCTGGCGCTGCCGCTCGACAAGACGCTCGGCGCCAAGCGCAGGGCGCTCGAAGCCGCGCTCGGCGCGTACGGCAATGCCGCGGAATACGGCATCGCGGACATCACGACTGAAGCCACGTACGCGATGGCCGACCTGTACCGGGATCTCGGCAAGGCCCTGCTCGAGTCGGACCGGCCGCAGGGCCTCGATGCCGATGAACTCGAGCAGTACGACCTGTTGCTCGAGGAACAGGCTTTCCCGTTCGAGGAGAAAGCGATCGGGCTGCACGAGCGCAACGCGCGGCGCACGCTCGACGGCATCTACGACACCTGGGTGCGCAAGTCGTTCGCGGACCTCGCTGCGCTGAAGCCGGGCCGCTACGCGCGAGTCGAGGTGTCCGACGCGCCGGTGCCCGGGCCCACGTCGCCGCCGGAGACCGCGGCTGCGCTGGCCGCCGCCGCCGCCTCGTACGACGTGCAGCGTTGGGCGGAAGCCGCCGAGCACCTCGCGGTCGCGATCGCGACCGATCCGCTGAATGCCGCAGCCTTGAACCGGCTGGCGGTGGCGCAGCGGCAGTGCGGCCGCTTCGCCGACGCGAAAGCTGCGTATGAACGCGCACTCACCGCGGACGCAACGTATGCGGACGCGGAACGCAACCTGGCGGTCCTGCTGGACCTGTACCTGGACGACGCCAGTGCGGCCCTCCCGCATTACGAGCGCTACCAGGCCTTGTCGCAGGGCGCCGACCAGGAAGTGACGGCCTGGCTCGTCGAACTGAAGTCCAGGCTCGCCACCATCGCCCGCACCGCGGAGGCACAGCAATGATTCGTCACGTCGGTGCCGTGGCCGTCACTGCCATGGCAACGTACCTGCTGGCCGCGCCCGCCCGGGTCAGCGCGGCGGAACCACCGCCAGCGGCCCCCGCCGCGAAGGCTGCCACGACGGCGAGCACCGCGAGCACGCATGCCGACAAGTCGCGCGGGCAGGCGGTGGACCGGCTGCAACTGGACGCGACCTCGATCACCGGCAACCGCGAACTGCCCAAGGTCATGAGCATCGTGCCCTGGAAAGGCGCGGAACCGCCTGCGGGCCCCGACAGGCCCATGGGCAGCCTCATCGAAGAACTGCTTGCGCCGCTGGATCGTGACGAATTTCGGCGCGAGATCACGTATTACGGCGACCTGACGTCGCAAAGTGCATTACCCGTCGCAGCCCCCGGAGCCCCCAAGCCATGAGCACCTTCGATCTGATCGTCAACTTCTTCAAGCAGGGCGGGGTGTTCCTCTACCCGATTGCCGCCGTGTTCGTCATCGGCCTCGTGATCGCGGTCGAGCGCTTCATCTACCTGACGCGAGTCGCGAGCGGCAATCGCCGGCTCTGGGGCGAACTCGCGCCGCTGCTCCAGGCGGGCAACTTCCGCAAGGCCATGGAGATCGCCGAGAAGACCGATTCGGCGCTCTCGACGATCATGCGCTACGGCATGTCGCGCATCGCGACGGCGCGCCGCCGCGACGACATCGAGAAAGCGATGGAGGAGAGCCTGATCGAGGTGATCCCGCGGCTCGAGAAGCGCACGCACTACCTCGCGACGCTCGCGAACATCGGCATGCTCATGGGCCTGCTCGGCACCGTGATCGGCCTGATCCACGCGTTCGCGGCGGTGGCGAGCGTGAATCCGGCCGAGAAGGCCAGCATGCTCTCGGCGAGCATCTCGGTCGCCATGAACAACACGGCGCTCGGCCTCGGGCTCGCGATCACGCTGCTGCTCTGCCACATGTACCTCGAGACGAAGACGACCGAGCTCGTCGACAGCCTCGAAGTCGCGTCGATCAAGTTCCTGAACACCGTCGTGGAACGCCGCACGCAGCCGGTCGCGACGCCGGCGGCAGCCGCGGCCGCCGCCGCGGCACGCACGGCCCGCGCCCGGGTAACGAGGTGCGAGGGGCGGCACGCGCATGAGAAAGAGCTCCGCCGCTCGCGCGCCGCATGCTGCGCAACCACGCGCGGTACCGCGGACGCAATGACCTGAACATCGTGCCGATGCTCGACGTGATGGTCATCCTGACGTTCTTCCTGATCTTCACGGCCGTGTTCTCGAAGACGAGCGTGCTCGAGGTGAACCTGCCCGGTCCGGGCGTGCAGGATTCGACCAAGCCGCCGGGCTTCGAGCTGGAGGTGATCGTGCGCCGATCGGCGGATCGAGGTCGCCGACCGCAACTCGGGTGTGCTCACGACGATACCGGCCGCGGGCGTCCGGCCACGACGTCGCGCGCCTCGACCGAGTACCTGGCCGAACTGAAGCAGCGGGTGCCGC
The DNA here is from genome assembly GCA_963786705.1 of uncultured Gammaproteobacteria bacterium. Classification (GTDB taxonomy): domain Bacteria; phylum Pseudomonadota; class Gammaproteobacteria; order Steroidobacterales; family Steroidobacteraceae; genus RPQJ01. The sequence goes on along the minus strand of CAWBAG010000014.1, from coordinate 57,475 downwards.
AGACAGACGGAGGCGACGCTGCTGGTTGCCGAGGACGTGGACTACGACACGATCGTGCAGGTGATGGACGCCGTGCGCGTGCGCCAGACCATCGACGGCGGCAAGGTCGCCCGCGAGACGCTGTTCCCGCAGATATCCCTTGGAGACGCACCGACATGATCCGCTCGGGACTGAAGCGCCACCCGCGCCACGGCAAGGGCGGCGGCGGCCACGGACCGCTCGCGCTCATACCGATGATCGACATGCTGACGATCCTGGTCGTCTACCTGCTGGTGCACGCCGCGGACATGGAGATGCTGCCGAACTCGAAGAACATCTCGATCCCGCAGTCGATCTCGGAGCAGAAACCGCGCGAGGCGACGGTCATCACCGTCACGCGCGACATGCTCTACGTGAACGGCGAGGCCGTCGTCTCGGTGGCCGATCTCGGCGCCACGGACACGCAGGTCAGTCGAGCCGCTGCGCGCGGCCCTGGACCAGCAGGCCGCGGGACTGTTGCCTGGCTCCGAAGCGCATCGCGAGGTGACGGTGATGGCGGAGAAGTCGCTGCCGTACGCCGTGTTGCGCAAGATCGTGGCGAGCAGCTCGGCCGCGGAATACACCAAGGTCTCGCTCGCCGTCGTCGAGCGCGAGCAGACGCTACACGGCCAGGCAGGCGCGTGAGGACGACTCGATGAGCACCGTCGCCATTCCTTATCGCGTCTTCGAGCTGCCGTGGACGCCGTCCGAGGCGGAAGAGCGCCGCTATCGGCGCGTGCTGGGTGCGGCGCTCGGCCTCTTCATCGCGCTTCGGCGTCGTGATCCCGCTGCTGCCGGACGACCGCGCTCGCCGGCACTCGCGCCCGCCGTGCCGGAGCGCATCGTCGAATTCATCCTCGAGCAGCCGAAGCCGAAGCCCGTGCCCAAGGTCGAAGTGCCGCCGCCGCCGAAGCCGGAACGCGTGCCGCAGGTCGAGCGCCCTGTCGAGACGCCAGCGCCGGTCGCAAAGATCGAGCCGAAACCGGATCCCCGCAAGAAGGCGGCGGCTTCCGGGTCTGCTCGCGCTCTCCGACCAGCTGGCCGAGCTGCGCGACCTCGAGGTCACGAAAGACGTCGCGGCGCGGCCGTTGAACGCGGGTGCCGGCGAGAAGACCCGCGTCGATCGGTCGATCCTGACCGCCAAGGTCGGCGACGGGCAGCGGCGGCATCGCGGTCAGCCAGGCCAGCAGCGGTTTCGGTGGCGGTTCGACGGGCCTCAAAGGCAATCACGACCGCCAAGGTCGCCTCGCCGGTGACGGCCGGGACGGCGGCGCCCGAGGCTGAGCGCAGCGGGCAGAGCGGCAAGGCAGCCCGTACGCGTGAAGAGATCGAACTGGTCTTTGATAAGAACAAATCGGCGATCTACTCGCTCTACAGCCGGGCGCTTCGGGACAATCCCGCGCTGCAGGGCAAGGTCGTGCTCGAGGTGACGATCGCGCCGTCGGGCGAAGTCACGCAATGTCGCGTGATTTCCAGCGAACTGGGCGATGCGGAGCTCGAACGCAAGCTCGTCGCGCGGGTGAAGATGTTCCGGTTCGACGACCGCGACGTCGCGGTCATGACTACGACCAAGCCGATCGACTTCTTCCCTGCCTGACGGCGTTATGAGTCGATAACCACCCGGCCTTTCCGCAGGCCGGGCTCCGCTCTCTAGCATTCCCGCTCGAAGCACCGGCTTCTGGCGAGGAATTCCATGAGTGCCAACCTCCTGTCGACGCCGCCGCTCGGTCCATTGGACCCGGAGCGCTCGGAACTGTTGCTGCGCGTGGTGGAAGGCCTCGAGCCGGCCACGCTGCAGTGGCTGTCGGGTTTCGCGGCTGGGGTGGCCCACGAACGCGCGGCCGGCCGGTCCGGCGCCACGGCCGTGGCGGCAGCGGCGCAGCCGCAGGCTGCGGCACGCCTCGCCGTCGTGTACGGCTCGCAGACAGGCAACGGCAAGCGCATCGCGGAGCGTCTCGCGCGCGCCGCCGAGGCCGCGGGCATCGCGGCCCGCGTCTACGCCGCCGGCGCCTATCCGCTCAAGGATCTCGCCCGGGAGCGGCTGCTCATCGCGGTCATGAGCACGCACGGCGACGGCGATCCGCCGGACGACGCGCGCGGCTTCATCGAGTTCCTCGCCTCGCGCCGCGCGCCGAAGCTCGACCAGCTCGACGTACTCGGTGCTGGCGCTCGGCGATTCGAGCTATCCGAAGTTCTGCGAAACCGGCCGCCAGGTGGACGAACGGCTCGCCGCCCTCGGCGCGCGGCCGTTGCTGGCGCGCGTGGACTGCGACCTCGACTACGACACGCTTGCCTCGCCCTGGCTCGACCAGGTCGTGACCGGCGCGCGGGACACGCTCGGCACGCAACCGCAGGTGGCCACGGTCACGCGCCTGCGCACGGTGCCCTCGGAGCCGCTCTACTCGCGCGAGAATCCGTTCCCGGCCGAGATCGTCGACAACCAGCGTATCACGGGCCGCGGCGCGACGAAGGACGTGCGCCACCTCGAGATCGCGCTGGCGGGCTCGGGCTTCAAGTACGAACCGGGCGACGCGCTCGGCGTCTGGCACGAGAACCCGCCGCAGGTCGTCGAGGGCGTGCTGGCGGCATCGAAGCTGGACGGGGCGCAGGTCGTCGAGGTCGAGGGCCAGGCGAAGCCGTTGCGCGAATGGCTGGCCGTGCACCGTGAAATCACGCGCGTCACGCGGCCGTTCCTCGTGCAGCACTCCACACGCGCGAACGATCCCGCACTGGCTGCCATCCTGGAACCGGGCAATGGCGAGGCAATGCGCCGCGCGTTGAAGGACCTCCAGGTCGTGGACGTGCTGCGCCGTCATCCGGCGCCCTGGGAGGCGGCAGCGCTCGTGCAGGCGTTGCGGCCGCTGGCGCCGCGTCTCTACTCGATCGCCTCGAGCGCGGACGCGGTGGGCGACGAGGCGCACGTGACCGTCGCGGTGATCGACTACGAGACCGACGGCGAGCGGCGCCACGGCGCGGCGTCCTCCTACCTTGCAGCGCTCACCGGCGAGAGCGCCCGCGCGCGGGTGTTCATCGAGCAGAACGAGCGCTTCCGGTTGCCGGCCGACCCTTCGCGCGACGTGATCATGATCGGCCCGGGACGGGCGTTGCGCCGTTCCGCGGCTTCCTGCAGCACCGCGAGGCGCAGGCGGCGACCGGCCGGAACTGGCTGTTCTTCGGCGCGCGCCACTTCGCGAGCGAGTTCCTGTACCAGGTCGAGTGGCAGGACGCGGTGCGCAAGGGCCTGCTGACGCGCGTGGACCTCGCGTTCTCGCGCGACCACACGCCGCGCGCCTACGTGCAGGACAAGCTGCGCGCCGCGGGCAAGGACCTGTACGCGTGGCTCGAGCAGGGCGCGCACGTCTATGTCTGCGGCGATGCAGAGCAGATGGCGCCCGACGTCAACGACGCGCTCGTGGACATCGTCGCCGAGCATGGCGGCCTGGCCCGGGACGCGGCCGAGGCCTACGTGCGCCGGCTGGCCGACGAGCGACGCTACCTCCGGGACGTGTATTGAGCAGGCCATGAGCGAGCAGTCACCCGTCGAACGCATCAAGCTCGCGAGCCGCTTCCTGCGCGGCACGCTCGAGGAAAGCCTGGCCGATCCGCTGACCGGCGCGATCCGCGAGGACGACACCACGCTGATCAAGTTCCACGGCAGTTACCAGCAGGACAACCGCGACATCCGCGACGAGCGCCGCCGCCAGAAGCTCGAGCCAGCCTACAGCTTCATGATCCGCACGCGGCTGCCGGGCGGCGTCTGCACGCCGGGGCAATGGCTCAAGCTGGACGCGATCGCGCGCACCTATGCCGGCGCCTCGCTCCGCATCACGACGCGCCAGGCTTTCCAGCTGCACGGCGTGATCAAGACCGAGCTGAAGACGACGATGCAGGCGTTGAACGCGGCGCTGATCGACACGATCGCGGCCTGCGGCGACGTCAACCGCAACGTGCTCGTGAGCGCGAATCCCGTCGAGTCGCGCGCACACGCGGCCGTGTACGAATGCGCGAAGCGCGTCTCGGAGCACTTCCTGCCGCGCACCCGCGCTTATCACGAGATCTGGCTCGACGGCGAGAAGGTGACCGGCGCGGAGGACTCCGAGCCGATCTACGGCCCGGCGTACCTGCCGCGCAAGTTCAAGACGGCGTTCGTCGTGCCGCCGCTCAACGACGTGGACGTGTTCGCCAACGACCTCGGTTTCATCGCGATCGTCGAGAACGGCGCACTGCAGGGCTTCAATCTCACGGTGGGCGGCGGTCTCGGCGCGACCCACAACGATCCGGAGACGTATCCGCGGCTCGGCGACGTCGTCGGCTTCCTGCGTCCCGACCAGCTGCTCGCGGTCGCGGAAGCGGTCGTCACGACGCAACGCGACTTCGGCAATCGCGCGGTCCGCAAGCTCGCGAGGCTCAAGTACACGATCGATGCCCGCGGCCTCGACTGGTTCGTCGCCGAGATCACGCGGAGGCTCGGATCTGCGCTCGAGCCGGCGCGTCCCTTCGAGTTCACGACGAGCGGCGATCGCTTCGGCTGGATCGAAGGCTACGACGGGCGCTGGCACCTCACGCTCCGCATCGAGGCCGGACGCATCGTCGACGACGAGCGGGGCCGGCGGCTGACGGGCCTGCGCGAGATCGCGCAGGTGCATCGGGGCGACTTCCGGCTCACCCCGAACCAGAACCTGATCGTCGCCAACGTCGATCCGGCCGCGCGCAGGTTCATCGACTCGCTGGTCGTACGCTACGGCCTCGACCGGCACGAGCGCGCGTCGCCGGTTGCGCGCGACGCGCTCGCCTGCGTCGCGCTGCCCACCTGCGGCCTCGCAATGGCCGAAGCCGAACGCTACCTGCCGCGACTGACCGGGCTCGTGGAGGAGCGCCTGGCGGCACACGGGCTGGCCGGCACGCCGCTCTCGCTGCGCATCACGGGTTGCCCGAACGGTTGCGCGCGACCCTACCTCGCGGAGGTCGCGCTGATCGGCAAGGCGCCGGGCCGCTACAACCTGCACCTGGGCGGCGACGGCCGCGGCCAGCGCCTGAACGCGCTGCATCTCGAGAACGTGGACGAGGCCACGATCGTGGCCGCCCTCGACACCGCGTTCGGGCGCTACGCGGCCGAACGCCTCGACGGCGAGCGATTCGGTGATTTCGCCTGGCGCGCGGGTCTCGTCGAGGCCCGCACGCCGGCATTGGCGACGGGGTGAGGAACATGAGGGCACTGGCGTGGAATCCCGAGACCGCGATGCAGCAGCCTGCGGTCCTCGACGAAATCAATTCCCAGCTCGAGCGCAGCAGCGCCGAGGAGCGCGTGCAGTGGGCGCTCGAGCACCTGCCGGGCGAGCACGCGCTGTCGTCCAGCTTTGGTGCGCAGGCGGCCGTGATGCTGCACCTCGTCAGCAGTCGGTTGCCGTCCGTCCCGGTCGTGCTGATCGACACCGGTTACCTGTTCCCGGAGACCTACCGGTTCATCGACGACCTCGTCGAGAAGCTCGGGCTCAATCTCAAGGTCTTCCAGTCGCGCGTGTCGCCGGCCTGGCTCGAGGCGCGCCACGGCCGCCTCTGGGAGCAGGGCGTCGAGGGCATCCAGCGCTACAACGAACTTCGCAAGACCGAGCCGATGCAGCGCGCGCTGCAGGAACTGGGCGTGCGGACGTGGTTCGCCGGCCTGCGGCGTGACCAGTCCGAAAGCCGGCGCCGCATACGCCCGCTCGAGTGGCGTGACGGCCGCTGGAAGGTTCATCCGATTTTCGACTGGAGCGACCGCCGGATCTTCGAGTACATGCGCGCGCACCGCTTGCCGTATCACCCGCTCTGGGACGAGGGCTACGTGTCGATCGGCGACTGGCACACGACCCGCACACTCGCGGAAGCGGGGGACGTCGAGGCGACGCGGTTCTTCGGCCTGAAGCGCGAGTGCGGCCTGCACGGGCTCGACGGCTGACGCGCGTCGATGCGGTACTTCCCACTGTTCGCCGACCTGCAGGGACGCCGCGTGCTCGTCGTGGGCGGCGGCGCAATCGCGGAACGCAAGGTCCGGTTGCTGCTCGATGCGGGCGCGGCCGTGACCGTCGTCGCTCCCGGACTGACCGGGTGGCTCGCGGCACGCGCCGCGCAGGCGGCCGGGCAGGGCGCGGCAGCGGCCGGCGGCACCCTGACCCACGTCGCGGAGCGGTTCGGCACGGCTCACCTGCGCGGCATGGTGCTCGCCATTGCCGCCACCGACGACCCGGCCACCAATGCCCTGGTCGCGGCGGCCGGGCGCGCATGCAACGTCCTCGTCAACGTCGTGGACGACGCGGCACGCTCGAGCTTCATCATGCCCGCGATCGTGGACCGTTCGCCGCTCGTGATCGCGATCTCGACCGGCGGCGCTGCGCCGGTCCTCGCGCGGCTCGTAAGGGAGCGCCTGGAAGCGCTGGTCGACCACTCGTTCGGCGGCCTGGCGCGACTGCTGGAGCAGTGGCGCCCGCGCATCAAGGCGGCCCTGCCGGACGTGAACGCGCGACGCCGCTTCTACGAATGGGCCGTGCGCGGCTCGATCGCGTCGCACGTGCGCCGCCGGGATGAAGCGGCCGCTGAACTCGAACTCGAGCGATCGCTCGCGAGCCGGACAGCGGCCGGTCACGGGTCCGGCTCGGTGGCGCTGGTCGGCGCCGGCCCTGGCGACGCTGGCCTGCTGACCCTGAACGCCTTGCGAGCGCTGCAGGAAGCCGACGTGATCCTGTACGACCGGCTCGTGTCGGACGAGGTGCTCGCGCTCGCGCGCCGCGACGCGGATCGCATCTGCGTCGGCAAGCAGGCGGGTGGCCACTCGATCCGGCAGGAGCGCATCCACGAAATCCTGCTCGAGCATGCGCGCGCCGGGCGCCGGGTCGTGCGGCTGAAGGGCGGCGATCCGTTCATCTTCGGGCGCGGCGGCGAGGAGCTCGAGTTCCTCGAGCGTCACGGTATTCCCTTCGAGGTCGTTCCCGGCATCACCGCCGCGATCGCCTGCGGCGCGTACGCTGGCATCCCGCTCACGCATCGCGACCACGCGCAGTCGGTGCGCCTCGTGACCGCGCACGGCGGCGATTCGATCGACGCGCTCGACTGGCCCGCAATTGCGCAGGACCGGCAGACGGTCGCGCTGTACATGGGCGTGGCCGGGCTCGGCACGATCCAGGCACGCCTGGTCGAGCACGGCCGCGCGCCGGGCACGCCGGTCGCGCTGGTCGAGAACGGTTCACGGCCGCAGCAACGCGTGCTCGTGACGACGCTCGGTGAGCTCGAAGCTGTGGGGCGCCGCGCGGGAGTCGAGTCGCCGGCCCTCGTGATCGTGGGCGAGGTCGCGGCATTAGCCGGTCGCCTGCACTGGTTCGGCGCGGCCCCGCAGGTGTGGCGCGCCGTCGAGAAAGCCGCCTGAGGGCCGTTCGAATCGCGCGCGACCGGCACGCGGTCAGTCCATCGACCAGCTCAACTCCGCGAACAACGAACGCGGCCGGCCGGGAAAATACCGGTACGTGCCGAACGCGAAATCCGCCCGGTCGGCGTAGTCTCGATCGAGTGCATTGTTGAGCCGGACCGCGGCCGACCAGCGGCGGGCGAACTGCCAGCTGGCACGCAGGTTCAGCAGTTCGTGGCCAGCATAGCGATGCGCGTTGGCCGCATCGAGCCAGTACTCTCCGACCATGAGCCACTCCGCCTCGGCCGCGAGGTCCCCGGTTGGCCGGTAGTCCAGGGCCGCTCGCAGCAGCTCGCGCGGCGCCGTGTCCACGTCGTTGCCGCTCGTGATCGTCTCGCCGCCCTCGATCGCGCGCGAGAAATCGTAACGATGCCGCGCGAACGTGCCCGACACGGTCGCGGCGAGTGCGTCGAGTGGTTGCCACGTCAGCTGGTACTCGACGCCGCGATGCGACGTCCGCCCGTTGCTCACGTAGAAGCCGTTGGACTCGCGCAGGATCAGGTTCTTCTTGCGCATGTCGAAGGCCGCGATGTCGACGCGCCAGGCGCCGGCCGCGGCCTTGACGCCAGCCTCGACTGCGTCGATCTGCTCGGAGTCGAGGTCGGCCACCGACTGGTTGCGCTGCAGGCGGTAGAGTTCGGTCATCTCGGGCGGGCGGAACCCGAGCGACGCATTGGCATAGAGCAGCAGGTCGTCGCGCACGTTCCAGCGCAGGGTCAGCTTGGGCGCCACGTTCGTGAACTCGTCGCGCCGGTCCGCGGGCCGGCTGTAGAGGCAACCGACGGGCACGCACGGCACGCCGTTCTCGTCCGTGTTGCCGGCCAGCATGTGGTTGTCGTAGTCGTAACCGACGTACTCCGCCCGCAGCCCCAGTCCCAGGTGCACGCGGTCCACGACCGCGTACTCGAACTGGCCGTATGCAGCGGCGACCTTCGATGTCACCGAGTAGTCATAGTGCTTGCCGGCCGGGCGAATCGCGTTCGCCGCGGGGGCGCCGCCCGTGGTCGGCAGCGCCTGGTCCTCGACCAGGAACGAATCGGCCCATTCGAGGTCGATGCCCGTCACGAGCGTCGCGCGCGGGCCGAGTGACCAGTCGAAGCTCGTCAGCAGCCCCGCGCTCTCCTGGCCGTTGCGCTCGAGCGGCTGGCCCAGCAGGAAATGCTGCAGGAATTCCATGCGCGAGGTGCGCAGGTACGGCCGCACATTCAGGCGGCCGAGCCAGCCGGTGGCCGGCTGCAGCCAGCCCGTGAGCCGCACGGCGCTTGCGTCGCGGTAGGCCTCCGGGTTCGCGTTCGTGCGGCGCAGGTCCTCGTCCCGGTAAGCGTCCTTGCCGATCACGAATCCCGCCGTCTCCTGGTCGAGGTCGGTGGCGGCGAGGTCGAGTCGATTCGGCATCGCACCCGTCTCGGAGGACACGAGCGTCGCATTCAACTTGGCCTCGTCGTAGCCGGAATGGTCACGCCAGCCGCCGTCGTGCGTGAAGTGTGCGCGGACGCCAAGGCCGGTGCTCGGCCCGATGTAGCGGCCGGCGGCCTTGATGCGCCCGTATCCCGAGGGCCCCGCGTCGAGCCCGACGCTCGCGGCTGGCATCGACTCCGGCTCGTTCTCGATCACGTTGACCGTGCCGTGCACGGCATTCGAGCCGTAGAGCGCGCTGCCGGTGCCGCGCAGCACCTCGATCGCGTCGGCCTGCTCGGTGTTGATCTCGAGCATTTCGTTGACGTTGCAGAAGCCGACTGGGCGGATCGACACGCCGTTCTCGAGGAACAGGAACGCGCCGCAGGAGCCGGCGCCCGTGAGCACCGGCGACCGGATCGCGGTGAGGCTCTCCTGGCCGCTGCCGCGCTGGATCATCGTGCCCGGCACGCGGTTCAGCACTTCGGAGCTGTGCGTCGCGCCCACGAGCGCGATGGACTCGGCGTCGACGCGGCCAATGCTGACGGGTGTCGCAAAGGTCGACACCGGTTGTCGCGCGGCCGTCACGACGATCTCCTCGAGATCCTCGCCTGCCGTAGGCACGGCGCCTGCGACGGCGCCAGGCAGCGAGGCGCCGAGCAGCGCGAGCGCGAGGGGTATGCGTGGGATCGGCATCGTCGTCCGGACGGGCGGCGCATTCCGTGGCATCGTGCCGCGGGCGGCAGCAGTGCCGGCGATTATGGCCGATCGCCGCCACCCCTGTCAGATGCCCGCGTGCCGTTTGTTACCATCGCGCACTGTCTCCGGAGCGGGCCGATGCTGAAACGACACGTCTCGAGGACTTCCCGCCCGCAATGGTGCCGCCGCGTTCCCGGGCTCGCGGCGCTGGCCCTTGCGGTCTGCCTGTTGCCGGTCGCGATGGCTGCCGGCGCCGTCGACGCCGTCGTTGCGGGCACTGGCGCGGGCCAGGCGACACGTACCGACGTGTCGCTCGGACCCGTGGCGCGGCCGCGGCCCCGCATCGGACTCGTGCTGAGCGGCGGTGGTGCGCGGGGTGGCGCCCACGTCGGCGTAATTCGCGCGCTTGAAGAACTGCGCATACCGATCGATGCGGTCGCGGGAACCAGCATGGGCGCGGTCGTCGGTGGCCTGTATGCGGCGGGTTTGAGCGGCGCGGAGATCGAGGCGGTATTCCGCGCACTCGACTGGCAGGAGATGATCCGCGATCGCACGCCGCGGCGCGACCTGGCCTATCGGCGCAAGCAGGATGATCGCAACATCCTCGCTCGCGGCGCGCTCGGCGTGCGCGAGGACAGGGGCGTCGTGCTGCCTCTCGGCCTGGTCCAGGGCCACAGGATCACGCAGGTGCTGCGCGCGGCCACGGTCCGGGTGGCCGACGTGCAGGATTTCGATCGCCTGCCCACCCAGTTCCGCGCGCTCGCCACGGATCTCGAGACCGGCGAACCCGTCGTGCTCGGCAGCGGCGACCTGGTGACCGTGCTGCGCGCGAGCATGTCGGCACCGGGCGTGCTGACGCCCGTCGAACTCGACGGCCGGCTGCTCGTGGACGGCGGGCTCGTGGACAACCTCCCCGTCGACCTTGCGCGACAGATGGGCGTGGATCGCCTGATCGTGGTGGACGTGAGCTTCCCGCTCGCCCGGCGCGATGGCCTGAACTCGGCGTTCGACATCACGAACCAGATGCTCGGCATCATGGTGCGACGCGGCACGCTCGAGTCGAAGACGCACATGCGCACCAGCGACGTCCTGATCGAGCCCGACCTCGGTTCGATGACCGCGCTCGAGTTCCCGCGCATGCCACAGGTCGTCGACGTTGGCCTGCGGGCGGCCCGCGACGTGCAGGCGCAGCTCGCGACGATGTCCCTGCCGCAGGACGCCTATGCGCAATACGTGGCGGCGCGCGCACGCACAGGAGATCCTGCGGTCGAAGTGGCCTTCGTGCGCCCGAGCGAACGCTCGACGAACGAAGCGGCACGCGTCGAGGCGGTCTTCGGCGACTTGGCCGGCCAGCCGCTCGACACGGCGGCCCTGCAGAAGCGCATGGCGACCCAGTATCGGCTGGACAGGTTCGAATCCGTCGACTACCGCATCGTCGGCGACGCCGCCGCGCGTGGGCTCGAAATCGACCTGCGCCGGAAATCCTGGGGCCCGAGCTTCCTGCGCCTCGGCGTCGGCGTCGAGAACGATTACGAGGGTGGCGCCACGGCGAACGCGGCGGCGCAACTCACGCTGACCGGACTCAATTCCTACGACGCGGAATGGACGATCGACACGCAGATCGGCGAGGAGCCGCGCTTCGTCACGGAGTTCTACCAGCCGCTGTCGCTGCGGAATTCGTGGTTCGTCGCGCCCGGCTTCCGGTACGAGCTGCAGACGCTGCCGGACGTCGACGACGCGGGCAATCGCGTGGCGCGGTACCGGATTCGTGACACGGAGCTGACGCTGGCGGTCGGCACCGAGATATCGAACTGGGGCGAGGTCCGCGTCGGCCTGCGGCGTGGCGACGGCAGCACGCACGTACTCGTGGGCGATCCGGGCGTGCAGGACCAGGACTTCGATCTCGGCGGCGCCTTCGTGCAGTTCGGGTACGACCGGCTCGACAGCGCCTACTTTCCCAAGCAGGGACAGGCGTTCCGCGCGAGCTGGCTCGCCGACCGCGAGGCGCTCGGCGCAACCCGCGACGCGGACATCGTGCGCGCGTCGTGGCAACTGGCGCGTTCGCACGACCGCTACAGCTTCGTGTGGTCGATGGACGCGGGTTCGGCCCTCGACGACGCCGTGAACTCGCCACAGAACCTGTTCACGCTCGGCGGCTTCCTCGACCTGTCGGGCTTGCCGTTCGACGCGCTCACCGGCACGCAGTTCGGCATCGCGCGGACGATCCTCTACCGCCGCATCAGTCGTGGCGGCACGGGATTCTTCGAGTTCCCTGCCTACCTCGGCGCTTCGCTCGAGGCCGGAAACGTCTGGCAGACCCGCGACGACGTGGACCTGGGCGACCTCGAAACCGCAGGCAGCCTGTTCCTTGGGGCCGAAAGCCCCTTCGGCCCCGTGTACCTGGCCGCGGGCCTCGCAAATGGAGGCGAGACGGCGTTCTACCTGTACCTCGGCAAGACGTTCTGAGATGGGCCCCGGTGACGCCCGGGCGTTGCGCTAAAATGCTCGTTCGTCCGGAGACCTCGCCCGATGGCCATAGCCAATGCCCACAACCTGCGCCAACCCATGCCGGAGTCGCGCCCGTACGGGTTGCGGGTGCGCGCGCGCAGGAACGATCCATTTCGCAACCTGGTCGGCGACGACTGGCAGAAGGAACACTGGTTCGCCACGCGCGTCGAGCGCGATGCCGCATGGGAACAGATGAGCGGGCGTTACGTTTATTTCCGGCCGGGCGACGCGCCGTCGCTCGATTTCGAGAAGATCGATCCCTGACCCTGGCCGACGGCACCGCGGTCACGTGGTGCGTTGCGACGGCGGCTGGCGCGTCACATGCGACGGTCGCCCGCCCCCTCGCGGTCGGTCCATCCAAGCAGGCCACGAGTTACCCAGCGATAGACGGGTTTGCCCGTGCGCGCCCACAGCACGCTCGGCAGCGATGGCCGCGCGAGGATCGCGCGCTGGCGCGGCGTCAGCCGCTGCGGGCAGTACGTGCGCTTGTGTTTCAGCAGGTGGCGCAGGTCGTCATAGGCCAGCGTCCGGAATCGGCGCCCGCGATGGCGCGGTCGCATCGCCAGCTGGAAATCGACGAGCGCCGGGCGTCCCTCGGGCGTGACGAGCCAGTTGGGCTCTTTTGCGAGATCGTTGTGCACGACGCCGGCCGCGTGCAGGCGGCGCAGCACGTGCAGGGCTTCGCGGTAGTACGCGGCGGTACGGGGTTTCGCGTGCTGCATCGGCTGGCCTTCGAGCCACGTGCGTTGCAGGCGTTCACCGTCCCAGGCCACGAGCCGGGGCACGCCGGGTACCGTGCGCAACGCGACCAATGCCAGGTGCTCGCGTCGCGCCAGCATCGCGGCGAGGCGGCGCAACCACCAGCGTGCTTCGCGGGTGTCGCGTTCCACGAGCGGGGCGAACCCCGGGAACCGCGACACGCCACACCGACCCGAACAGGTCGCGCTTGAGGAGCGTGCGCTCGGCCAGCACCTTCACGGCAGCCGCAGCAGCGCGGGCGTGACGCCGGCGACCTGCGCCGCATGCGCTGCCTGGATGAGGCCATAGGCGAGCAGCAGCGACCCGGCGTCGAGGAAGGACTTCCAGAGCACGCGCGGCCGCACTTCGAGCGACTCCGGCACGCTGTACAGCGACAGTCGCGGCAGCAGCGCCGGGACCCGGGCACGGTAGTCGCGCGCGGCGTCGCCGTGGTTTGTGGCGAGCCACGCCTCCTCGGCACGGATCGCGCGCGCGTGCGTCAGCACGGCAACGGCGAGCAGCACGCCGGTCAGTGCCAGGCTGCGTGTCGCGAGGCCGAGGCCGAGCACACCGACCAGCGAGAACGCGTAGAGCGGGTGCCGGCAGGCGGCGTAGGGCCCCGATCGCACGAGCGTGGCGTCCTTGAATCCGGCGATGAACACCGAGGTCCAGATCCGGCCGAGCGCCGCGACGACGACACACGTGAACGCGGCAGCGACCGCGACGGCGGCGGAAAATGCGTTGTTGAGCCAGGGCCGTTCGGCGACGGCCACGGCGGCGACGCAGCACAGGATCGTGGCGGCCATGACACGGACCCGCGGTGTGCTGCGCGAGGTCGTCATGTGGCTGGTGACGTTGTCATGCACGCATTCTAGCTGCCGGTTAAAGTTCGCAGATGACCTGGCTCGTCGCGTATCTCAGTTACCTCGCGGGCGCGTTGCTCGCGATCCTGCCGATCGTCAACCCGTTCGGCGCGGTGCCGCTCGTGATCTCGGCGTCGTCGAACCTGCCCGAGCAGGAGCGCCAGCGCCAGATCCGGCGCGCGTGCGTCTACACGTTCTTCCTGATGTCGGGGTTCCTGGTGGCCGGCGGCCTGATCATGAACTTCTTCGGCATCTCGATTCCGGGCATGCGTATCGCCGGCGGCCTGATCGTCGCGTTTCTCGGCTTCCAGATGCTGTTCCCGAGCGCGATCTCGGACAAGGAGGAGATGGCGAAGGCGGCCGGCAGCAAGTACGACATTGCATTCACGCCGCTCGCGATGCCCGGGCTGAGCGGGCCGGGAACCTTTGCCGTGGTGATGAGTCTCTCCTCGCAGGCGGCGGCGCGGGACGGCTGGCTGCGCATACTCGATTTCATCGGCGTGCTCACGGCGATCTTCCTGACGGCGCTGCTGAGCTGGTTCGTCCTGCGCGGCGCAGAACGAGTCAACCGGCTGCTCGGCGCGACAGGCATGACCGCATTGACGCGGCTGACTGGATTCCTGATGGTGTCGATCGGCGTGCAGTTCTTCATCAACGGCATCGGCATGATTTTCGGCGACCCGACCTTCTGGTCCGGGCTTGCGGAAGCTGTCGGGCCGGTCCGTTGAACGACCAGGAGGCGACCGGATGTTTTCCCTGAAAAAGAAGCGGCTCGACCTGCCGACGGCGGCCGACGCACTGCCCGGGCGCGCGGACCGCATGCGCGTGGCGGCGCGGCATTTCGTCAACGGCCACCCGCTCGAGCCGCCATTTCCCGCGGGCCTGCAGACCGCGATGTTTGGCCTCGGCTGCTTCTGGGGCGCCGAACGAAAATTCTGGACGGCCTCGGGCGTGTACAGCACGTCCGTGGGCTATGCCGGCGGCCTGACGCCCAACCCGACCTACGAGGAAGTCTGCAGCGGCATGACCGGCCACGCCGAGGTCGTGCTGGTGGTCTTCGATCCGCGACAGGTTGGTTACGAGGACCTGCTGCGCGTGTTCTGGGAATCGCACGACCCGACCCAGGGCATGCGGCAGGGCAACGACGTCGGCACGCAATACCGGTCCGTCATCTACTGGCGCGACGAATCACAGCGCACCACTGCCCAGCGCAGCGCGGAGGCCTACGGTAGGAGACTGGCGGCCGCGGGCTACGGCGCACTGACGACGGAAATATTGCCGGCGCCGGAGTACTACTACGCCGAGGACTATCACCAGCAATACCTCGCAAAGAACCCCGGGGGTTACTGCGGGATTGGTGGCTGTGGGGTCACCTATGGTCCCGGCGTGTCAGCGGATGGCCGGGAGGCCTGAGACGGCAATTCCGTGACGCGGCGCGCGCTGCGTTACTCAGCCCGCGTCCAGGCGATCGAGCGGCGCGTGTCGCTGGAAGCATTCGACGGCCGCGCGTGCCGCCGGACCCGCGCATTCGGGACGCACGAGCACCAGTGACAGCGGGACGTTCCGGGTGCGCCCGGAATGCAGCGGCAGCGCGCGCAAGGTGCCGCGCTTGAGGGATTCCTCCACCAGGTGCTGCGGCAGCCAGGCATAGGCGAGGCCCGCCTCCACGGTGGCCAGCGACGCATCCATGCTGCTGACCGTGCAACGCGTGCTTGCGCCAAGCCAACCGTCTTCGCGCGGCTGTCGCGTACCCGAGTCGCGCACGACACACTGCACGTGCCGCACGAGGTCCTTCGTCGCGATCGCGTGCTCGAGTTCGAAGAGCGCGTGCGACGGCGCGGCGACGGCGACGAACGTCACGTCCATGAGCCACTCGCCCAGGAATCCCTGCGGCACTCGACCGGTCACGACCAGGTCGGCATGACCATCGAGAATGGCCTCCTCCGCTCCAGACAACACGGCGTCGCTCAGTTGCATCTGCGTGTTCGGGCACAGGTGCTGCAGTTCCCTGACGACCCCCAGCAACCGCTTGCGCGGGAAGCACGAGTCGATCACCAGGCTCAGTCTGGGTTCCCAGCCCTGCTTCAGACTGCGTGCCAGCCGCTCCAGCGTTTCGAGCTCCCGCGTCATGCCACGCGCGCGAGACAGCAGGGTCTGGCCGTGTGGCGTGAGCACCGCCTTGCGGCCTTCGATGACGAGCAGTGGCACGTCGAGTGCTTCCTGCAGCTTCGCCACGGCATAGCTCACGGCAGACTGGCTGCGATTGAGTGCCACGGCGGCCTGCGCAAAGCCGCCGTGATCCACCACCGCGGCGAGCACCGCCCACTGCTCCAGTGTGGTTCTCGGCAAGGGCATGAGATCGATCCGATTTTTCGATGGGTTAGACGCGAATTTTGCACTTTCCAATCGGTTTCTTGTGACATAAATTGCAAGCCCACAGGAGGTTCCCATGTCCGAGATTCGACGCAGCAATGAGCGTGGCCATGCCGACCACGGGTGGCTCGAGTCCTACCACACGTTCTCGTTCGCGGATTACTTCGACCCGAAACACGTGGAATTCGGCCCGTTGCGGGTCATCAACGAGGATCGCGTGGTGCCGGGCGCCGGCTTCGGCACGCACGGCCACCGCGACATGGAGATCATCAGCTACGTGCTGGAGGGCGAACTCGCGCACAAGGACTCGACCGGCACGAGCTCCGTGATCCGTCCGGGCGACGTGCAGCGCATGAGCGCGGGCAGCGGCGTCCGGCACAGCGAGTTCAACAACTCGCAGACGGAACCGGTGCATTTCCTGCAGATCTGGATCCAGCCGAACGTGTTCGGCATCGCACCGGAGTACGAGGAGAAGCGCTTCGGGCCGGAGGAGAAGCGAGGTCGCCTGCGCCTGATCGCCTCACCGGACAGCGCGGACGGATCCGTGCGCATCCACCAGGACGCGCGCGTCTACGCCGGCTTGTTCGAGGCCACGGAACGTGGCTCGCTCGAAGTCGAGGCGGGCCGCCGCACCTACGTGCACGTCGCACGCGGCGAGATCACGGTGAACGGCGAGACGCTCGCCGCCGGCGACGCGCTGAAACTCACCGACGCGACCACGCTCCACCTGACAGACGGCTCGGGTGCCGAAGTCCTCGTCTTCGATCTTCCCGGCGAGCGTCACTGACACATGGGCCCGGCGGGCGACACGTCACACACGGGATGAACGGCAATTTCGTGCCGCAGGGTGCGCTGCAGTCTGCGGCGGCCTGCAGCCAGGCCCGCCAGTTTCTGTGCGCGAGATGAGCCGGAACTGGGCGGTGCGGATGACTCGCGCTCCGTCATGCGCTCGGCAAGCCACTGGAACCATTCCCAGCGCGTGTCACGCCCAGTGTCGCGCCGCAAGTCCTCGACGTATCGTCCGAGCTTCCGCCACGACTGGTGAATCGTGCCGCTGTAGAAATCATCGACTACATCGAGCGACACCTCGCGTTGGAACACGAGTATCCCCAGGCGCTCCCAGACACCGAGCAGTCCCACCAGGCTCTCCCTTTGTGCCTCCGGCAGGGCATTGATATCGGCAAGGGCGAGGCCATCCCGCATTGCGTCGATCAGCAGAATTCCGCGCAACGTCTGCGGCGTCTGCAGTGACTGCATCTCGTCGAGGAGTCGATCGCAACTCACGGCGAACCCGTCGTGCTCGTGGGCTGGAGCCTGGGCGGCTACATCGCCCGTGAGCATGTGCGCTAGCACCCGGGCGAGGTTCGCAAGGTCGTCACGCTCGGTAGCCCGGAGACGTGCGCGGCCCGGCAGGTCTTCGGATCGCCTGAACTCCGGGTTGCCACAGCCAGGGGGATTACCGCGGATCGGGAGGAACCGGCGGGTCGCTCCCGGCGGGGCTGGACGTCCCGTCGATGGGCTGGACTCCGGCGGACGGGACAACTGGCTCGGCCGATATCGGCGGCGCATCGGCGGGCGTGCTGGCTTCGGCCAAAACCTTCAGGCGCGCGAGACCCTTCTCATAGTCGGCACCGATGTACTTCTCGAACATCAGGCCGAAATAGCGGCCGAGGTAATTGCCCTCGAAGCTCGAGTCGAAGGCCCAGACGATACGCGTGCCCCCGCCCTCTGGCGCGAGCGTGATCTTCGCCGTCGCCTGGCCCTGCGAGCCAAAGTCCAGCTTGTTCGTGACGCTGCGACCGGGCTCCACCGCCAGGACCTCCTGGCTGCCCGAGCCCACGCTCGAGTCATCGCTCTGCCATTCCATGCGCGCGCCGACGCCGGCGTCCGGTCCGGAGAACGTGTAGCGCGTATTCGGGTCGAGGTCGGCCCAGGGCGACCATTCGTTGAAGCGACGGAACCCGCTCACGATGCCGTAGACGGTCTGCGGGCTGGCGCTCGTGGTGATCGCGCGTTCGACGTGTGCCGACGTCGGCAGGAAGAGTCCCACGACGAGGAACAAGGCGACGAGCGCGAGCGCAATGACGAACAGTCGCTTCAGGAATTTCATGCCGGCTCCTCCCCGCGCGGTCGAATGAACGTTGGCTCGCGCGCCGGGGTTGCCGGGAGCAACCCCGGTCCTCCGCTTCAGCCTGGGGGCGGCGCGCCCGGGTTCTGGTCTTCCATCGGATAGGTCTGCGCGTCGCCGGGAGCGGCGGCCGGCGTTGCCGGCGCGGCGCCGGGCGGTGCGGGAGCCACGGCTGCCGGCGCAGCTGGTGCGGTGGTCGTGCGCGACGTCGCGCGGTTCAATGCGGCCGTGAACGCCTGGGCCCCCGTCGGCGAGCTGGGCACCTTGTTCTCCAGGATCTGCGATGCCAGCACGCCGGAGATGCCGTAAGCCGTTTCATTGGCTCCCGCGTCGATCGCGATGACCGTGCCGTCGAGCGCCACGCCCGCGAACACTCCGGAATTGCGCGAATACGACAGGACCTGCGCCGTGAGGGTGGCATCGGTCGTCGCGGCCGCCGAGCGGCCGAGCGGGCCGGCCGCCACGCTCGCGTCGGCGCCCAGCGTGACCTTGCCCCCCGCAATTCCCTCGACGCTCTCACGGGACATCAGCACGAGCACGACATCCGTGGACTGCACGCCGAACTGGATCCCGAAGTTGACGCCCGCAAGCTTCACGAAGACCGGGTTGCTCCAGTTGCCGTCCGGGTGACGCACCGCCATGACCCCGGCACCGCCGCGACCGCCGAGTGTCAGCGCAACTTTCACGACCTTGGGCACGACGACGATGCCATACGCTCGCTCGAGCAGCCACACGGGAATGCTCTGCTCGCTAAGGTCGGCGAACGATTCGAACACGCGCAGCGATTCGTCGAGGCGGCGATCCGTCTTCGAGTCGGCCCGGGCCGCAGCCGGGACGGCCAGGGAGGCCGTGAGTACGAGAGCCAGGCAGTAAGCGATTACGCGATGCATTTGCGCTCTGACGTCCGGAAATGTGGGAGATGTCGCGACTTTAACAGAATGCGCGGGAAGGGTTCCTGCAGGGGACTATCCTGCGCACGGGGGGTCGTGCCACCACGACGCACGGACAATTCCAGGTATGCACAGGACCGCTTGTGTGCCGGCGCGCGTGCTGATCGCAGTACTCGTCGCCTGCTCGGCCTGTGCCGCGGCCGACGGCATCGAGTCCCTTGCCGCGGACATCCTCGACACGGACCGTGCCTTCGCCATCGAAGCCGCCGACGGAGGATTGCTTGGCGCCTACCAGCACTACCTCGACGCCGACGCGATCCTGTTCAGGCCCCGGAGGGTCGCGGCGCGGGAGTGGCTCGAAATCCACGAGCCGGCCAGTGGCCACGTCGACTGGACGCCAGGAACCGCGCTGGTCGCGTGCGACCGCAGCCTCGCCGTGACGCTGGGCACCTGGGCGTACCAGGCCGAAGGGGCGAGCGGCGAGCAGGGCCATTACCTGACAGCCTGGCGGCCCGACGCAGCCGGGGAATGGCGCATCGTTCTCGACCAGGCCGTGGCGCAATCGACCGGCGACGTTTCCGCCGAGGACGAGCCTGCCGCAGCCTTGCCTGTTGCGACACAGGGCCTGTCCACCGTCGACACGGCAGCTGCCGAGTGCGTGGCCGACGACAAGGCGTCGCGCGACCTGCTTACCGCGGATCGCGACTTCAACACGTCGGTGCGCAAGCATGGACTCGACGCGACGCTGCGCGAGGCCGGCAGCGTGCGAACGCTACGCGACCTGGCAGTCGGCGTCGAAACCGCGGTACCCGTGAAGCCCAGCGGTCACCGGAAGCGAACTGGCGCGATGGACGTGGAGCCGCAATCGCGCGGCAGCATCAGCGGTACTGCGGCCGCGGACCTCGCACTGACGCACGGTGAGTTCGTCGGCAGGCCACACCGGCCAGGCGACCCGTCTGTCGTGAAGGCCGTGTACGTGCGCGTCTGGCGCCGCGAGGGCAGGCAGTGGCACGTCGCGCTCGACATGCTGACACCGGTCGTCGATTGACGTAGGTCGTGGTCGCAGCCGGCCGGAGCCGGCCGCATCCCGTCAGGTCACGCCCGCCGCGTGCAGTTCGTCGATCTCCGCGGCCGTGAAGCCGGCGTCACGCAGGACCTGCTCCGTGTGCTCGCCGAGGCGTGGCGCCCGCGTGCTCGGCAAGCGCTCGCCGGCGAGCCTGATCGGGTTTGCCAGCACCCGGTACCCGGCATGCTCGGGATGCGGCAGGTTGCGCAACATGCCGATGTCGTGCAGGTAAGGGTTGTCCAATGCCTGCGGCAGGTCGTAAACCGGCGCGGCCGGCAGCACACCCTGCAACTGCTCGAGCCAGCGCGCAGTCGTCGACGTCGTGAATACCTCGTCGAGGATCGCCGTGAGCGCGTCGCGATTCGCGCGCCTTGCGTCACCGGTCGCGAAGCGCGCGTCGCTGCCGAGGTCCGGCGTTCCCAGCGCCAGCACGAGCGCTTGCCAGAACTTCTGGGTCATGCACATCAGGAAGATCCAGCCGTCCTGCGTGCGCAACAGTTGCACCGGCACGGCCGTCGGATGCGCGCTGCGCGGCAGCCGCTCCGTGCGATACCCGGCATTCAGGTACCAGGCGCCGGGATAGGTCAGCTGGTGCAGCGCGACGTCGAACAACGAGACGTCGATGTCGTGGCCGCGGCCGGTCTTCAGCACCCCGACGAGCGAGGCAAGGATCGCCGTCGTCGTCGTGATGCCCGTCATGAAGTCCACGATCGACAGGCCCATGCGCGCAGGTGGGGAGCCTGGTTCGCCGCTCAAGTGCAGGTACCCGGCCTCGGCCTGCATCAGGTAGTCGTAGCCCGGCCAGGCCTTGCGCTCGTTGTCACGGCCATACGCCGAGAGGTGCGCGCATAGCACCCGCGGGTTCACCGCGCCGAGCGTGGCGTAGTCGAGGCCGAGCTTCTCCGGCTGGTCGCCGCGCAGGTTGTTCATGACGACGTCCGCACGCCGGACGAGCCGCTGGAATGCCGCGCGCCCCTGCGGCAGCTTGAGGTTCAACGTGACGCTCTTCTTGTTGAGGTTGAACGTCTGGTAGAAATGGCTGTCGTGCTCGCCGAGGTGGAACGGGCCCATGGCGCGCGTGGCGTCGCCTCCCTGCTCGCGATTCTCGACCTTGACGACCTCGGCCCCGAGGTCCGCGAGATACATCGACCCGAATGGACCGGCCCCGAAGTTCTCGAAGGTCAGGACCCGGATGCCTTCGAGCGGCAGGCGCGGATGCATGGAATCGGGTCTCGGGTGGCGGCCGGGAGGGTGCGCAGCGGGGCGTTCAGAGTTCGCGCGCGTAGTAGCGATCGCAGCCGCAATGTCCAGTTGCGCCGAGCGGGTTGCAGAGCGGCTTGAAGCCCGCCTGTGCGTAGAGGTGCATCGCCGCGTCCATGCCGGTGAGGGTCTCGAGATAGCAGCGCCGGTAGCCGAGTGCGCGTGCGGCCTCGAGGCACGCGTCGAGCATGCGCCGCCCCTGGCCGCGGCCCCGGATGCCGGGCAGGAAGTACATCTTGCGCAGCTCGCAGACGTCGGCTGCGGCGCCGGACAGGGGTGCGATGCCACCGCCGCCGACCACGCGTCCCCGGTGCTCGAGCACGAAGTAGGCGGCATGCGGGGCCGCGTACGCCGCGCTCAGGTAGCCCACCTCGGGATCGTTGATCGCGAAGCCGGGTCCGGTCGCGCCGAACTCCGTCATGACGGCACGGATCACGTGCGCCATGGCGGTGTCGTCGTGCGGTGCGATCGGACGCAGTGTGAAATCGTCGTCGGCCAAGTGACCGTTAACCTGGTTGTCCTGCCGGCAAAAAAAGCGGCCCGGCTGGCTCGCACCGACCGGACCCTGCGGATCGTACATCGACACGCGCAGGCAGTTCGAGCGCGCACCGCGCGTTGCCGCGGCGCAACACGACGTGGCGGGGTGAGCGTCTGGTACGATTCGCAAGCACCCGACACCCGTTTCATCGCCGGACCGCGGCGCCAGGAAGTTCGCCCACCCCAGGTTCCGTCACGCGGTCATGGCACGCAAAGACATCACATTTCCGCTCAAGGACGCGGCGCTGCGCGACGACGTCCACACGCTCGGCAACTTGGTCGGCGAGATGCTGCGCGACCAGGGCGGCGAGGCTTTTTTCGACGAGGTGGAGGGCGACCGCCAAGCGGCCATCGAGCGGCGCAACGGCGACGCCGCCGCGGCGAGCCGCCTCGTCGAACGCACCGCCGGCCGCGAGCCGGGGCAGGCGGCGGAACTGATCCGCGCGTTCTCAACCTGGTTCCAGATGGTGAACATGGCCGAGAAGGTGCACCGCGTGCGCCGGCGACGCCAGTACCTGAACGACAGCAGCACACCGCAGCCCGGCGGCCTAGAGGAGTGCTTCCTGCGGTTGCGCGCGAGCGGCATGTCGATCGAGGACGTGGCCGAGCTGCTCGGCACGCTCAGTATCGAACCGGTGTTCACGGCGCACCCCACGGAATCGACGCGTCGCACGTTGCTGCGGCAGCAGCAGCGCGTCGCCCGGCTGCTCATGAGTCGACTGGACGCGTCGATGACGCCTGCCGAGCGACGCGCGATGATCGAGCACGTCCGCACCGAACTCACGGCCAGCTGGCAGACCGCGGACAACTCCCGCGGCAAGCTCACCGTCGCCGACGAGCGCGAGCACGTCCTCTTTTTCCTCGTCGAAGTCGTGTACGACATCATCCCGGCCTTCTATGAAGGCATCGAAACGGCGCTGGCGCGCGTCTTCGGCGAAGCGGCCGGGGCGATACGCGTGCCGGAGGTGCTGTGCTTCGGCTCGTGGGTCGGCGGCGACATGGACGGGCATCCGGACGTGCACGCGAAGACGATTCGCGAGAGCTGCGCCCGGCATCACGCGTTGATCGTGAACCGGTATTTTCTCGAGGCGCAGGCCGTTGCGGAGAAGCTGAGCCAGAGCCAGAGGCGCGTGGCGGTCTCCGAGGCAGTGCGGGCGCGCATCGAGCACTACAAATCCGTGGTACCCGCGGCTCGTGCGAACGCGCCGGCGAGCCACGACCGCATGCCGTATCGAGTGCTGCTGTCGCAGGTGGCAGAGCGGTTGCGGGCCACCTATGACCACGCATCGGGTCAGTATGACCGCGTCGAGCAACTGATCGACGACCTCGAGGTCATTGCGCGGAGCCTGGCCGAGAACCGCGGGCGGAACGCGGGGCTCGTCTACGTGCGCCGCATGCTGCGGCGCGTGCGCACCTTCGGGTTCCACCTCGCGACACTGGACGTGCGCCAGAACGCGGAGGTGCATCGCCAGATCGTGCGGCAAACGCTCGACGTGGACGACTGGCTCGAGCGTACGCCGGCCGTGCGTACGGACCGCCTGCGCGAGGCGCTGGCGAAGGACGAGTCGCCGCCGGGAGTGATCGAGGCGGTCGGCAAGCGGGCGCTCTGGGTGTTCGAGGCGATGGAGTATTGCAGCCACCGCTACGGCAAGGCGGCGATCGGCTCCTACGTCGTGAGCATGGCCCAGGATGCCGACGACGTGCTGTCGGTCCTGCTGCTGGCGCGCTGGGCTGGATTGCTCGACGGCCCGGGTGGCCAGGTGCCGCTCGACGTGGCGCCGCTATTCGAATCGGTGCAGGCGCTCGAATCCGCGGGCGAGATCATCGAGCGTCTCATCAACGAACCGATCTATCGCACGCACCTCGCAGCCCGGGGCAATCGGCAGGCCGTCATGATCGGTTACTCGGACAGCAACAAGGAATCCGGCATCACGGCGTCGCGCTGGCTGCTGCGCAAGGCGCAGGTGGCCATGATGCAGGTCTGCGCGGACGCCGGCGTGCAGCTGGTCGTTTTCCATGGCCGCAGCGGCTCGATCAGCCGTGGCGGCAGCCGCACGGAGGCAATCGTCCGCAGCCTGCCCACGGGCGTCGTCGGCGGCCGCCTGCGCCTCACCGAACAGGGCGAGACGATCAACGACCGCTACGGACTGCAGCCGATCGCGCTGCGCACGTTCGAGCAGGGACTCAACACCCTCGCGCTCGTGACGTCAGGCCACCTGGGATCGGAATGCGTCGATCCGCGCTGGATCGAGGCGATGGAGGCGCTGGCGCGGTCCAGCCGGGCGCATTACCGCCGTGTCGTGCACGACGACCCGGGCTTCGTCGGGTTCTTCAAGGCGACGACGCCCATTGACGTCATCGAGCGCATGCAGATCGGCTCGCGGCCCATGTCCCGCGCGAGCGGCGTGGGGGTCGACGCAATGCGCGCGGTCCCCTGGATGTTCGCATGGTCGCAGAGCCGCCATATGTTGCCAGGCTGGTTCGGGGCGGGTGCGGGCCTGCAGGCGATCCGTGACCAGTTCGGCCCGGGCCTGGTCGCCGAGATGTACGCCGGCTGGCCGTTCTTCGAGGGCCTGCTGGACGACGTCGAAATGCGTCTCGCGCGCGCGGACATGGACATCGCCGCGTATTACGAAGGCCTCGCGAGTGACCCCGGCGGGGTGTATGCCGCCGCGATCCGCACCGAGTACGAGCGCACGCGCGACCGGGTGCTGGACCTGAAAGGCTGCGCGCGGCTGCTCGACTCCGAGCCGACGCTGCAGCGCTCGATCTGGCTGCGAAATCCCTATGTGGATCCGATCCACCTCACACAGATCGAGTTGCTGAGGCGTTGGCGCGCGGCCGGCTGCCCCGCGGACGACGTCCTGCTGCCCGCGTTGCTGGTCTCCGTGAACGGCATCGCACAGGGCCTGCAGGGCACGGGCTGACGGTGCACTGCAATTTCCCTTGTTGACTCTGCGTGACACGTGATCTAGCGTCGCCGAGTCAACGGCGCGGCGGCACATGCCGTCGTCGCATTACGCCATCGGACAACGGGCGAGGGAGACTGACTAAATGGCAGTGAAGAAGAAGGCGCGGCGCGCCATGCGCCGCAGCAGCAAGGGAACCAAGGTCACCGCAAGGCGAGCCACGCGCGCGCGCAGTGCGGCCTTGAGGCGGAAGGGCATGAAGCCGGCCGCCGCAAGGAAGAAAAAGGCCGCAGTGAAGAAGCTGGCGCGGGAGAAGCCGGTGAAGGCCAGGGTCGTCAAGGCCAAGGTCCGCAGGGCGGCGAAGAGCCCCGCAGCGGCGGTCAGGAGAGCTGCACGGTCAGCGCAGACGGCAACGGCGAAGCGGGTGATCGCAGTAAGGGCCGCGGTCCGCAGGGCGCCGAAGCGCACGCGCGCTGCGGTCGACAGGGCCGTCCGCAAGCTGCCGGCGCCGGCCAAGAAGGCGGTGTTGCAGGCCGAGACGAGCATCTCGAAGGCTTACGTCGCCGCCAGCAAGAAGGCGCGCAAGACCGCGAAGCAGGCCGGCTCGGTCATGGCATCGGTGCAGGCGACGGCGGAAAAGTCCGCCACGTCGGTACTCGACCAGGCGAAGGACCTGGCGAGCAAGGTCAGTGAGTCGGTGCAGAGCGCCGTCGAGAACCTGACCCCTTCGTCCGGCAAGACCTGAGCGTCGATCGCCACACCTGAAACCCTCTCCCGCATCGGCGCGGGAGAGGGTCAGGTCTTGCGCGCCCCGGGAAACTGGGCGAGCCGCCGCGACGGCAATGCGGCCAGGTGTGGTGGGTAACGCTCCGCCACCGAGCAGCCGTCCCCCGGGAGATCCGCATACTCAGGGTCCCATGGCAGGACCACGTGCCGCGTGCCGTCTATCTCCACGAACTTCGGCAGGACGGGCGGGACCGTGCGCGAGCGCTCCGCCCGCAACATCGCACCGACGCTGCCGTGGCGCGCGTGGCTTTGCCAGACGTCCTCCAGGCTTGCGATCGTGGGAGGCGCGATCAACATCTCGCCGTTGCGGGTTCGCTCCAGGACCTCGTCGCGAGACAGCCACGCGTGATGCGTCAATTCCGAGCGATCGACGCTGGCCTCCTGGTCGTCCGGCACCTGCACCGCGAAGAAATGCGTGTCGAAGCGCTTCTTCTCGCCGGCGGGAGTGATCCAGTGCGACCAGTACGTAAGCGGCTCGATGTCGAGCAACAAGTCTTCCTCGACCAGCAGACGCACGAACCCGTCCGCCGTTGCGGCTTCCGGCCGGCGTGCGGCGAGGCGCGCGATCTGTGCCGGCGGGCAGGGACCACCCGATCGCGGACGTCCGAGCAGGACGCCGGCTTCCTCGAACGTCTCGCGACAGGCAGCGACCTGCAGTCCGAGCACCGTCTCGAGTTCGAGCGGCTGCCCGTGCATGGTGCGCAGCGTGAGCGCCCCGGGGAGCCGCGCATCCGCCGCAATTCGCGCCAGCATTTCCGCGGACCGATCGGAGGGTTCCATGCGGCCGCCGGGAAATACCCACAATCCGGCCATGAACGAAAGCCCCGCCGCGCGCTTGGTCAGCAGCACCTCGACCCCCGTCCTCGACTCCCGGAGCAGCAGCACGGTGGCCGCGTGCGGAATCCCGGGCGCTGCAGCGGCTGAACTCGGGCCGGCGTGATGGGTGGAGGTCATGACTGATGCGGCTGCTGTGATCTTGCGTTCGATCTTCCGGAGGGCTGAGGCCGCTCAGGTCAGCTTGACGAGTTGCTTGCCGAAATTCTTGCCCTGCAACAAGCCGATGAAGGCCGCCGGGGCCGAGGCGAGGCCCTGCGAGACCGACTCCCGGTACTTGAGCCGACCGCTCGCGACTCCCTGGCCCAGTTCGGCCAGGGCCTCCGGCCAGCAGTCCAAGTGGTCCGAGATGATGAATCCGCGCAGCGTGGCGCGACTTACCAGGAAGGCGCGCACGTTGTGGATGGCGATGTCCTGGCCGTCGTACCCCGCGATGAGCCCGCAGAGCGCGATGCGCGCGAACGGATTGAGGCGCGTCAGCGCCGCGTCGAGTCCAACGCCGCCCACGTTCTCGAACAAGCCATCGATACCCCGCGGCGCGGCATCCTTCAGGGCCCGGCTCATCGAGCGCACGTCCAGGTGTTCGCGGTGGTCGAGGCACGCATCGAA
Source organism: uncultured Gammaproteobacteria bacterium (assembly GCA_963786705.1). Classification (GTDB taxonomy): domain Bacteria; phylum Pseudomonadota; class Gammaproteobacteria; order Steroidobacterales; family Steroidobacteraceae; genus RPQJ01. The sequence continues at coordinate 30,424 of CAWBAG010000014.1, read as the reverse complement.
GCCGAGTTCCTCGGTCACGTACCGGCACTTGTCCGGTCCGCCCGCGACGCCGACCACGTGGCACCCGCTCGCCCTGGCCAATTGACCGACGATCGACCCCACGGCGCCGCTCGCGGCAGTGACGAGAACAGTCTCGCCCGGCTTGGGTGCGCAGATCTTCTTCAACCCGTACCACGCCGTCACGCCCGGCATGCCCACTGGGCCCAGGTACGCCGACAGCGGCACGTGGCGCGTGTCGACCTTCATGAGTCCCTTGCCGTCGGACAACCCGTATTCCTGCCAGCCGAATCCGCCGGCCACGCTGTCACCGGGTGCGAACCCGGGATGGTTGGAGGCCTCCACCACGCCGACCGTGCCACCGATCATCGGTTCGTCGAGCGGTTGCGGCTGGGCGTAGGACTTGGATTCCTCCATGCGTCCGCGCATGTAGGGATCCAGCGACAGGTAGTGGTTGCGCACCAGGACTTGTCCTGGTCCGACTGCGGGGACCGGCACCGTCTCGAGGCGGAAGTTCTCGGGCGTCACCGCGCCCTTGGGGCGACTGGCGAGGACGATGCGCTGAAAGTTCGCTGGCATGCGTGTGCTCTCCCGCAGGCTGAAGCGGCTGCCTGTGAGCTGACATCATGCCACGTAATGCCTGCACAGCCGCCCGGGCGACCGGTCGCGAGTGCGACGTGTCAGCGTGAGATGCAACCGGCCGCTGATCAACAGCGGGCTCATTACGAAGCCAATCGCCTTCAGGAATGGATCAACAGCCTCCGTGACGATTCCAGACTAGGGCTAGCCGTTGCCTTGCGATCGAACTGCATCGATCAGAGAGCGGTCACTTTTGCGCTAGGCACGCAAAGTCACGACTCCAATTGCGGCGAGGACATCGTCGCCTCCTGAAACCGCAGCGCCATTACCCGACTTGGGTGTCAGACTCTGCATCATAAAGTTTGCTGGCATTGATCGTCGCAGCAGCATATCTGGTGAATCGTTGACATGCCTGGCGCTGGCGACAACGGTGGCGATCGATTTCCCTGCAAAAACGACGGGTCGGGCCAATCGGATAACGAGTTCGGAGCCCGAGGCTTCAACGATGGAACCTGGAAACGGACCAGTACCGCACGCTGTGCCGAACTCCCAGGGATCGCTTACGACGACATCAACCTGTGCGTACAGAAGTCGGTGAGAGGTCATAGGTCATCTACCTTGATGACGGCTGCTGGTACGTCGCCAACGGCGGTGCGTTCGAGACCACCACCTGGCAAGACCTTGCCGTTGGGCAATCGCAATGGCCCGACCCTGGACGGCGCAGAAAATGTACCACGAGGGACTTGCAGCGTGACGCGGACATCAGGGGCCGTTGGCAGCGCCAGTCGCTCCCTGGCGCGTGATGCCCGGGAGTTGACCTTATCGCTGACGTAGTGAGTCCCGGCACGGCCACCCCGGACCAGGCCCGTCACTTTCGTCGCTTCGAGTTCGGCTCGCGACATTGCACGTTGCACGAGTTCCGTGCTGGCGTCGGCGGCGCTGGAGGCTCCACGGGCACCTCTTCGTACCCGGGATAGTGCTTTGGCCGGCGCCTGTATTGCCTTGCACACTTGTACGGCACCGCACACCACGAATCCGCCATAGATCGCTGCTGTGCCGAAATCTCCGTGGCTCGCCGCGTCAATTGCCGTTTCCGCGTCGCGGATTGGCGCGAGGATCAGGACGTCGACCGCATTGATTCCCAGGTCGACAAAAAACTGCTCCAGGTTCTCCAGCGCATATTGTTCCTCCTGCGAGAGCGTGCCGCCGTTGAACGGACTGCCGCCGGAACCCGGCGCGCCCGCGTACAGGACGACGCCACCGCAGGTGGGCGAAAACGTTCCTGGTCCGCACAACCCCACGCCGTTTTGCGCGGACTGCCCGGGCAGCGCGGTCGCCGGTGGCGGGGGTAGGGCCGCGTGATGTCCCATGAAGTTGATTGCGGTCCTGAAGATCGCAGCAACGACGGGAATCGAGACGACTCCGCCGTCCGCAGGCACGAGACCGCTGGGGTCCGTCGTGACCAACGGCCGATTGCCCACGTATGCATAGGCGTTTATGGACTGGCTGTCGCCGAGGTTCCCGATGATCGGATCGGCGGACAGGAAGCGGCCCAGCTGCGGATCGTAGACGCGTCCGTTCATGTGGACGATGCCGACATTGTCGAGCATCTCGTGCGACGTGTAGCCGCGTCGCGTCAGGTTCGCGATGCCCAGCCAGTCCGGAGCCGTCGTGGCGCTCCAGTTGCTGCCGCGGCGCGCCCCGAACGCCGAATAGCTCAAGCGTGATTTCACGGCGCCCGATTCGTCGAGCAGTGTGTCGCTGCTGCCGAGGTGATCCGCCAGCACGAACGTGGTGGAGGTGCTTGCGTCGGAGTTCCGTGAGACGACGATGCCGTCGCCTGAGGGAGTCGGCACGTAGTGTCGCCAGTAAGTCAGGCCGCTGGACGTCGTGCTCTCTTTCTCCAGGTGGTCGCCGACGTAGTGTGTAGTCTCCGTGCCATTCTGGTAGGTCGCCACCTGGCGCCAGCGCCGGTGCTCCGGCCCGTATGCAAACTGACCCTGGTAGCCCGACTTCCGCAGCGACGTCGGCAGGTTGAACGAGGCCCATTGCTGGGACATCCCGTCGCGACTGGTGACGTTGCCGTTCTGATCGTATGCAAGGGAGATCGCCCCGGCCGCGGTCACTCCGTGAGGGTGGGCGGGATCACCATAGGCGTATGTGCCGACATCCGACTTGTGCGTGACGTTGCCGGACGCGTCGTAGGCGACCGACAGGTTCGGCGTGCCATTCACGCTCGTAGCCGGTCACGCGATCCAGGTTGTCGATCGTGAAAGTCTCGATGAGACCCTGGCTGGCATCGCGACGTTGAACCAGGTTTCCGGCCGGCGTCCCACTGGTAACTCAGGTTCTGGCGACTGCCGGGCGCACCACCGGCGCCTGCCTGCAGCGAGCCCAGTTCGTTCGTCGCGTTGTCATAGGCGGCCGTACGGGAAATCGCACCGTCGCCGAGTGTCTCCGCGGTCGCAGAGGAATAGTCGTTTGCAGCCGAGAGCGACCAGAGCGTCCTGTGCTGTGCATCGGTGACGTCTTCGATGAGGTACGGGGCGCCGTAGCTGTACCCGTAGCGGATCTTGAACCGTGCCCCCGTCCTGCCTGACGGAACGGGGCTTGCGGGATAGGTGATCGACTCGATCTCGCCGCCCGGGTTGTATGCGTAGTCGTACCGGTAGCTCTCGTCGGCGGTGATCGTGCGGGATGCGAGCCTTCCGACCGAGTCGTAGCCCAGGCTCTCACCGTAGCCAAGGCCGGACATGGACTGCAATCGGCCGATGTTACGGGCCGGCGCCTTGTTGCCCCATGTCCAGGTGCTCGTGCCCTCGGGTTCAGTCCGCGACACGAGGCGGCCAAGCAGATCGTAACTTGCAGAGAACGACTGGCCCTTCGCGTCGCTCCAGGCGACGAGTTCGTTGAGCGAGTTGCCGGTGTAGTTCCAGGTGCCCGCATCTGCGTCCGACCACTGCGTGCGAAAGCCACGCGCGTTATAGGTTCCCGAGGAGGTCGCGCCGAGCGGGTTCTGTATCCGCTGCAGGTTGCCGGATGAGTCGTAGTCGAACTGCGTAGTGCCGCCCGGGGCCGGGTCGATCGTGCGTCGCAAGCGGCCGGTGACGTCGGTGACCGTCGACCGTGTGCGACCGAGCTCATCGGTGTGACGGTTCGTGCGTCCGGCGAAGCTCGATCCCGTGGCGCCGCGAAGTGCGCCACTGGTGTCGTAGGTCCGTTCCGCGGTGACGCGGTTCAGGGCGTCATAGGTCCACGCCGTGTGCCCGTTGTACCCCGTCGAGAACGGCCGAAACTCGGTCGTGCGTCGCCCGAGCGAGTCATAGTCATAGCTCACGTTGGTCCAGGTGCCGAGCACCCGGTGATATTCGTCGAATCGCAGTCGCTCGAACCCGTCGAAGAAGACATAGCGCTGCCGGAACGGCGTGCCATCCGCGGCGATATGCGTCTCATACGTGACGAAGCGCAGGTCCTGCAGGCCCCAGCAGGGGCCGACGGCACACGATTCGAATTGCCAGGCGGTCTGGGTCTGGTCCGGACGCGTTTCCTGCACACGACGTCCGAACTCGTCGTGGACCCACGTCGTGGCGAGGCCATTGGGGTCGGTCACGCGCGTGGCCACGCCGAGTTCGTAGCGATAGTCGAAGGTAGTCCTCTGGCCCAGCGCGTTCGTGACGGACTCCAGCAACTGGCATCGAGTGCCGTAACCGAAAGCGGTGGTCCGCTCGGGCATCGGCGCGCCGCCCGGAGTCGACCCGACGACGCGCAGGGAACTGACGTTGCCGCAGCCGTCGAAGCCGTACGTCGTGGTGACCCTCAGCGCGGGCGCATTCGGTTCGAGCACCTGCTGGGTGATGCGGCACGCAACGGAGTCCGCGGCATAGGTGGTGGTACGGGTCGCGGTGGACTGGCCAGGAGCGGTCGATGTCGCAATGCTGGACACCGGCAGCCCGATGCACCAGTTCGTCGACGCATCGTTGGTGTAGGTATTCGTGAGCGAGGATTGCCAGGTCGAGTTGAAGAAGGGCGAATACGGATCCTTGTCGGTCGTGCTCGTCTGCACGAGTGTCGGATTGCCGTAGCCGTCGGCATACCCGTAGCTGGAGTTCGACTCCACGACCAGCGACCCGTCGAGCGTTCCGCCGTACTCGAACGACTTGCCTTGTGTCGACGCCACGTACGGGAACCAGCGCTGCTCGAAACCCGTGCCGCCGGTCGGTTGAAACGCAACCGACGCGAGCCACTGGCTGATTCGCGTAGACGCGTTCGGCTGCAGGACGCGGCGCTGCACGTGCATGCCGGTGTAAGGAAACTGGCGATGAACGTGATCGAACGTGATCAGTCCGTTCCGCGAGTCGGTGATGCGCTGCGACTCGAACCCTTCGAACCCACGGCCTTGCAGGTGGACGCGCGCGCCGTAGTAGTGAAACTGGTTCTGGTACGCAGCGCCACGCCCGTCCGAGGCCGTGAACTGGTCGGCTACCTGCAACGGCGCCTGGAAATCGGCTTCCGGAAAGACGGCATCGGTGTGCCGCGTGTAGTTGCTGCGCGCGATCGATGCATACGTCGCGTGCTGGTACATGCCGAACCCGTCGGTGAAGCGCGCGGCGAGATCCGCGACGACGCCGGGCGCGGCGTGGAGGTGATACTTCAGGCGCTGGCCGTGATTGCCGTCGCGGAAGCCCAGGTCGGTCAGCCCGTCCCCGTCCGCATCGAACACGAACCAGGCCGTGGACGCAGGCGCTGCGATGCCGGTCGGCACGGGCGGTGCCGCGCCATTGCCCGTGGAGGCAACCGCGAACCACTGCCTGCTAGCGGCGTCCACGTAGAGCAGGTCGGTGCGCCCATCGCCATTCCAGTCGGCTGGCATCGCCGTATAGAGACTGCTGCCGGTCGCCGGTGTCGATCCGGTCGCGATCTCGACCAGGTCGCCCGCGCAGTTCGAGATGAAGACACTGCGCACCTGGATGATGTCGGAGCAACCGTCGGCGTTCCAGTCGCCCATGGTGACCATCGACTCCTGCCAGAGCGTCCGCTCCGTGCCGACCGTGAAGGCGGTGCCAAAGCCGTTCGAGAGCAGGGGCGTCGCGAAGAATTTCGGGTTGCGCGTGGACGTCGTGAACGTGAGCGCGACGATGTCGGCGCGGCCGTCGCCGTTCAGGTCGGCCACCCGCAGGTTGTCCCAGGGCATGGATTGCCGCGGGCTGGGGACGGTCCAGACCGACTGGTTCGAGGATGCGAACTGCGCGGACATGGCGCCGGTCGTCGGCACGGTAACGTTGCGGCGCACGTTGATGGTGGGCGTCAGTCCCCCGGACCGGGCCATGAGATCGGCGAGGCCGTCGCCGTCGAAATCACCCGCGGCGTACTCCCCGCCAACGGCGCGGCCGGTGTTCGAGCTGCTGAAGCCAGAGTTCGTGAAGCCAGCGACGTGCCAGTAACCTGACTGGGGCACCAGGAATTGCGTGCGGCCATTGCCGACGAACTGTCCGGGAATGATCGTGGCGCTCGAACTCGTCACGAAGCCGGTATCGACTGGCGCGGTGTAACCCCCGGGAGCGCCGAGCAGGAAGTGCCAGCGCACGTTTCCTCCGCCCGCATCGATCGCATAGAGGATGTCCGTGAGCCCGTCGCCATTCAGTTCGAGCGGCAACGGCGCCTTCTGGGCTGACGTCGATATTGCCGTGTCGGCGGACGACGCCTGCCAGCCGTTCGCGCCGTCCTGGTAGGCAACGGTCGTTGGTTGCAGGCAGCTCGCCGGGCCGCATTCCTGTATCGCCGTCAGCCGTATCCGGCCGGTGCCCGGCGCAGTCGCGTACGCGAGGTTGTAGCTCTTGATCGCGGCGCCGCTCGCGACCGATCGGATCGTAATCGAGTCGAGCTGGTTCGGCTCGCGGACGGCGAATCCCGACAGGAAGCCGGCAGGCACGTCCGCGGCGGGCCGCGCCGAGTAGCCGAACTGAACCTCGTAATAGGGCCCCTGGCCGGTGGCTGTCGTCGGATAACTGATGGAGGCCACGCGAAAGCTGCCGTTCGTGTAGGCGCCGGCCGCGGCGTCATTGGCGTACGCGATCGCGATGCTGTTACCGGTACCAGCGCCAGCGCGATCGCGCACGCGCGACAACGCCCAGGTGCGCACCGTGCCGGTCGTGCCCGCATGCACACGCGCGTCCGCATTCGTCCCGTACTCGTAGATCAGGCCGTTGCGCGTCGTGAGCGTGAACGACCTGGGCCCGGCGCCGGCCGTGCCGTTGGCGACGATGCGGGCGAAGGTCTCGACCTCCGTCGCATACACGGACCCCGGCAACCCATTGGAACCGCTGACGAGCTTCAACTGCTGGCCATCGAGGCAGAAGCGGTCGGCGGCAGTGTTGGTGACGCCCGCGGCGAGACCATCCTGCGACCAGGTCTTGTTGCAACGCGAGATCACCGAGAGGCCTGACAGTGACCAGCCCACACCGAGCACGCCGTTGCCCGCGCGACTGTTGTAGACGAGCGCGAGATCGAGCTCGACCGCACCGATGCCCGGGGGCGTTTCCAGGGGTACGGTGTAGGTGACCGCTCCGGAATTTGAGACTCCGAACCTACCGCGCGTCCGTCCCGCGACCGGGGACGACATCGACGCGGGCGCGGCCGTCGCAAAGCGCCACTGCCCGGCAACGGCTGTCGAAGGCCCGGCTGCCGCGTTCGCTGCAATCGCCCGGGGTAGTTCAGCCGCGCCAGCCGGCGCGTAGCCGAGTCCCGAGAAGGCGGTCAGTCCCGCAGTTGCGAGGCACAGGCAATGCGCGCGCAAGCGTGCGATGAGACGGCGGATCCCTGCAGCGTGACGCATCGAAGTCTCCTTTCACCAAGGTCGTGAAAGTGACCCATGCGCAGGACCGTCGACAGGTGATTAAGCAGGGAAGACGCGCAGTAATCCGGGATCTCGAGTCCGAGCTTACGGCCGGTCGATTCGCCGCACGAGTCGCCCCCGGCGCGACGGAAAAGTACGTACTGCGCACCCTGGATTGAAGGAGTTAAGTACGGTCATCTCCCACCCACCTACGCCGACCACGGGGGTCGCGTCATGAACGTCGATCTGAACGGTGCCAGAAGCCAGGCGCGACTTGATTGGGACGCACTGGAACAACGCAACAAGCACGCCCAGGATCTGCCGCGTCGAGTGTTCTTCATTGCGCTAGCCGCAATTGCCATCTACTTGATCTGGAGCCAGCTGATCACCTGAGGGCTCGTCGCCGGGCAGCGCGCTCGTAATTCGGCGCCGTCGCCTCGGCTTGCGTGCGTCGTGCGGTAGACTTCGTCTCGACGCGGTGCGTGCGGCTCCATGCCTGCGCGGCGCGCAATCCCGAAACGAAGCCAGGCAGGTCGCTTCATGTGGCACCTTTTCCGTGCGCCGCCCGTATATGGTCTTTTCCTGTCACTGCTGGCGAGTTCGCCGTGGGCCGCGGGCTGTCGGCATGCCTCACCGGAACCCGAAACGCCTGGCCGGGTAGCCACGTCAGCCGAGGCCGCCAAGAGCCGTCCCGGTTACCTGCTGCCTGCCGAGCGTCCGAACAGTCTTTCGCTCTTGCCGCCGCCTCCAGGAGACGGCACGGCGCAGTTCGCTGCCGACCTGCAGGTCTTTCTCGCGACGCGAGCGCTGCGCGATACACCGCGCTGGCGCATCGCTGCGTCCGATGCGGACGTGAAGTTTCCGCAGGCTGCCAATACGTTCGCCTGCGCGACGGGCGTCACGGTCTCCCAACAGGCAACTCCCAACCTGTATGCGCTGCTGCAGCGCACGATCGTCGATGCCGGCCAGTCCACGTCGCTGGCGAAGGACAAGTACCAGCGCCCGCGTCCGTTCGTGGTCCATGCGGAACCGACGTGCGTGCCCGAGGACGAGGCGATACTCAGGAGCAACGGCTCGTTTCCCTCCGGCCACGCATCGCTCGGCTGGGTGTGGGCGCTGTTGCTGGCGGAACTGGTGCCGGATCGCACCGATGCCATCCTTGCCCGCGGCTATGCATTCGGCCAGAGCCGCGTGATCTGCGGCGTGCACTGGCAGAGCGACGTCGACGCGGGACGTATCATGGGCGCGGCAGTGGCGGCGCGGCTGCACGCGAATCCGGAGTTCCAGTCGCAGTTGCAGGCGGCCGCGAAGGAGGTGGCCAGGGTCCGTGCCAATCCGGTTGCACCCGATGTCGATTGCGCCGCGGAGACCGCTGCCCTGTACGACACGCCAGTCCCGTGAATACGCATTCACAGTTTTCGACTTCGTGGTCGCCGCGAGTTCGATGAGCAGGCCCGGCCGGGCCTCATTCGCCGCCGACGGGCCCGTAGAAGAACACCCACACGGCGAAGTCGGCCGACATGGACTCGAAGTGGTGCGGTCGCCCGGCTGCGACGAATATGAACGCGCCGCGCTGGACAATGGCACGCGCATCGCCGTCGACGAAAGTCGCGCTGCCGCGCGCAACGACATACGCCTCGTCGCGATCGTGCGGCTGTTGCAGGTCCACGCCTGATGGCGCATACAACTCGACTTCGAGCGTGCCATGCGAGAACACCGGCACGGCCAGGTTGCCGTCGGGCGGGGGACCGAGCGCCAACGCGTCGGCAAGGTTGATGGCGGTCGCCGGCGGCGCGTGGTCCATGAGGTTGTCCTCGCAATCGAGACGGGTGCAGGTTGGCTCGAGTCGCTATGCTTCGACGCGCATGTTGCGTCGGCAGGGAGCCTGGCTGGATGAATGATAAAGAAGCGGAAGCGTTGGCAGTGCGCCTCGCGGCGCACAACGACTACCGGGTGTTGCGACGGCTCGGCCAGGCGCCCCAGGGGAGCGCACTCGCTGGCGACCTGCCGGTACGGCGCGCCGCGGTCATCGACACCGAGACCACCGGCACCGACCCGCTGCTCGACAAGGTGATCGAACTCGCGATCGTCGTGTTCGAGTATTGCCCGCAGACAGGCGCCGTCGGCCGGGTGCTCGAGCGCTACGACGCGTTCGAAGAGCCCGGCATGCCGATTCCGCCGGAGGCCACGGCGATTCACGGCATCACGGACGACATGGTGCGCGGTCACCGCCTCGACGACGCCGCGATCGGCGCGCTGCTCAAGGGCGTGGGCATCGTGATCGCGCACAATGCACGATTCGACAGGCAGATGCTCGAGCCCCGGCTGCCGGTGTTCGCGACGCTGCCCTGGGCGTGCTCGTGGCAGGAGGTGCCGTGGCACGAGGCCGGCATCGAGAGCTCCAAGCTCGAATATCTCGCCTACCGCAGTGGGTTCTTCTACGAAGGGCATCGCGCGGAGGTGGATTGCTACGCGCTGCTCGAAGTCCTCAGGAAGCCGTTCGGCGATACCGGTTTGCCCGCGTTGAAAGTACTGCTCGAATCGGCGCGCAAGCCCTCCTTTCGCCTGTGGGCCACCAATTCGGCCTACGACACGAAGGATGTACTCAGGAAGCGCGGCTTTCGCTGGGACGCGGACAAGCGCTGCTGGTTCAGCGAACCGGCGGCGCGGGACAAGGTCGACGCGGAAGTCGCGTGGCTCAAGCAGGCGGTATTCGGCGGCAAGGAGGTCGTGGTCGAGCTCGACGAGTTCGATGCCTGGTCGCGCTATTCCCGGCGCGAAGGCAAGCGGCAGCGGTTACGCACCTGAGCGCAGGGTGCGGCCGGGCGTGAACCACGGTCCGCGCAATTCGACCTCGCAGAGCACGGACGGAGTGCCGGCGTCGTCCGCATCGACGATTGCAACGAGGTCCGCCGGCCCGTCCTGCGCCTCGAGCAACCCTTCGACCTTGCCATGGAAGGCATTGCCATCCACGTCGGAAAGGACCGCCCACCGCCCATCGCCGTCCGCGGGGATGACGCCGACGACGGAGCCCATGACCTGGCCGTCGTCGACGGCATCGTTCGTGCGCTCGGCACACGCCGTATACAGAACGGCATCCCGGCAGGTGGTGGCATCGGTGAATCCAAGCGTGACGCCCTGCAGCCGGCCGAGTTCGTGCTGCACGACGCGTTGCGGCGCGGGCGCCGCAACGTCCCCGGGTGCTCGCAGGTGCGCGAGCAGCGCGGGCCAGTCGAGGTCGCACGTTGCATTCACGGGCCGGAGGTCGCCGCGCGCAGCGCCGTTCCCGCGCCCGAACAGGCGCAGTCCCGCCGCGACCTGGATGGCTCCTTCGAGGTTCAACTGGCTGCCCGCGAACTCGGGAACTGCGCGCAACGCCGCATACATGCCGGCGGCGTTAATGACGGTGACGACTGGACCCGAGTCGACCGCCCAATCGACGAGCGCCACTTGCTCGCGCGCAGGTCGCGATCCTGAGCCGAACGCCACTAGCAACGTGCCTGTGCCGGTGTTCATCGACACACAGGCCTCCAGGTCGAGCTTGCGGCGCTTGTTGCCTCGGGTGTGGTCGAACTGGCGTTGCCCGGTCGCATCGGCCGGCAACGCGATGCACGACACGCTCCCGCCCGCCGCTACGATGGCGACGAAGTTCGCGTCGTCCTGGATCACGGCGATTCCGCCCGGCACGCGCGCGAGGCTCGAGCCTGCCCTTACGTGCATCGGTCGATCCGTCGCCGGATCCGCGCCTTCGGCGTAAAAGAGCGGTGTCTCTCGGACGACCACGGCCGCGAGTGCCGGGTCGACATGGTGGGCGCAATGGCGCACTGGGGGCGGCATGGGGCGATGGGTGATGTGAGGCAGCGATGCCGGTGTGCCAGGAGCCCGCGGCAGGCCGGGAACCCTGGCGGCCCACAATTCGTGATACTTGTAGCGCAGGTCGAACGAAGTTAAGAGGATGCCAGAAATGCAACGACCGTTGCCGGCGGCGGTACCGGATCCGCTGCGTTGGTCCGGCGATCCGGGGGCCCAATGAACCTGAACCGACTCGAAGTCGGCGCGAACCGGAGGGGGAGAAATGTCGCTGCTCGCAGACGTCGTCGTGGGGATCGTAGCCCTGATCCACGTGTACATACTCGTGCTCGAGATGTTCCTCTGGGACAAGCCGGCTGGCTTGCGTGCGTTCGGCCAGACCCAGGCCGCCGCGACCGCATCGAAGGTGCTCGCCGCGAACCAGGGCCTGTACAACGGGTTTCTAGCCGCCGGGCTGATCTGGGGACTCAGCCTCGGTGCGCAGGGCACTTCCGTGAAGGTGTTCTTCCTTTGTTGCGTGCTCGTGGCCGGCTTGTACGGAGCGGCGACCGCGAGCCGCAAGATCCTGATCGTGCAGGCGTTGCCAGCCGCCGTCGGTCTCGGCCTGCTACTGCTGTCGTGACCGGCGCGCGTTGCCTGGCGCGACCCCGGCAGCGCGTCATGCCGTGCGTCGACGACGACGCGTCCGCCGCTTCAGTTCTTCGTGCGCCGCGAGCAAGGCATCGGCGATGAGCCGGGGCTCGGGCACGGCGTCGCGCGCGGCCGTCAGGCCGAATCCAAGCGCGCCGGCGTAGCTCTCGACCGTGACGTTGAGCCCGAGTCCGTGCTGCACGATGGACAGCGGCCAGTGACGCACGATGCGGGCGCCGGCGAAATACAGCGGCGACTCGGGCCCCGGCACGTTGGAGATCACGAGGTTCGCGAACGGGGGAACGTGATCCGCGGCCTTCGTGCGACCCACGAGTGCAGCCAGCACCTGCAGGAGCCACGGCGTGCCGATGGCCGGGAAGTCGAGCGGCACGACCGGCCTGGACCGGTCAGTCGACGCCTTGACCACCGCCGATGCGTCACGAATCGCGTGCAGGCGCCGGACCGGATCCGCGATGTCCGTCGCAAGGCCGATGCGCACCATGGTCGCCTGCGTCGTGTACTCGGTGTTGCCGGCTTCGCGCAGCGACACCGGAACGGCCGCGAGCAACGGCTGGTCCGGCAGGCCGCCATGCCTGGCGAGGTAGCGCCGCAGCGCGCCCGCGCACAATGCAAGCACGACGTCGTTGACCTTCGCGTCGTGGGCCGCGGCGATCGACTTGATTTCAGCGAGCGGCACCGAGACGCCGGCGAACGCGCGGTCGCCTGTGATCGCGACATTGAGCAGGGTCTTCGGTGCGAAGCGCGGGACCTGTGCAATGCGATCCGTGGTTTTGCCCGGCGGTTGGCTCGCTGGACCTCCGAGCGCGCGAACCGTCCCGGGCAGTCCGCGCACGAACGCCGCGTATTGCGCGACGTCATGCCTGACGGCGGCGCCGGTCAGCGCGACCAATCCGGGGTGCCCGTCACCACCGGCGTCGCGAGCGGGTGCGCGGCCCATCCTGCGACCTCTCGGCACCGCATCCAGCAGCACGCGTGACAACGTCACGGCCGCCTTCCCGTCGAGCACCGCGTGGTGGATCTTGGTGTAATAGGCGGGCTGTCCCGACTGCAACCCGTCGATGATGTAGACCATCCAGAGCGGTCGCGAGCGGTCGAGGAGCAGGGCATGCAACCCGGCGACGCACTCGTCGAGTTGCGCCAGCGTGCCGGGCCGGGGCAGCGTCACGCGCTGGATGTGAAAGTCCAGGTCGACCTTGTCCGCCTGTACCCAGACGGGGTTGGCGAACTGCAGCGGGAACTCTGCGAGCTGGCGGCTGAGCACGGGCGCGAACGGCACACGGCGTGCGTAGAGCTGCACGACGTCCTTGAAGAAGTCGCCGCGATAACCGTCCGGCAGCTGGAGCAAGCTCACCGACCCGACGTGCATCGGGGTCGAGGGTGTCTCCAGGTGCAGGAACACCCCGTCCAGTCCGCTCAGCGGTTCCATTCGTGGCATCCGAGAACATGCGCGGTTCGCGCCGGCATGAGCATGCTATCGGCACTGTCCCGCACCGCATACTTGGTAGAGATCGCTGCACCACCACGGGGCAGCCAGTGTTATGTTCCGCGCAGTCGAATAAGTGGTTTCGTGACTTGACACCGGGTCGTGACCCGTTTATGTTGCACCGCAGCAATTGTTGCAGTGCAAAATAACCCTAGGAGCCGCCGATGAAAAGCAAGGTAAAGGAATTCCTCAGTGAGAAGTCGCAGGCCCTGGCCGACCAGGCCCGGTCGTTGCGCGAAGCGCCGGTTGCCGCGGCACGCGGAGCGGCCACCCAGTCTGCCGCGCGCATCAAGGCGTTGACGGGCCCGGTACGCACGGTCGCACGTTCGGGCATTCGGCTGACCGCGGTGTCGCAGGCTACGCTGCAGAGCCTGATCCAGTTGCAGGAGCAGATCGTCACGTCGGCACTGGACGATGCGGCCGCGCAGCTCGAAGGCGCGGCGCGGACCGAAAACGTCATGGAACTCGTGCGCGACCAGGCCGACGTGCTGCGCTCGACGCGCGAACGCATCGTTGCAGACATGCGCCGTGCGGTCGACATCGTCGCCGACGCCGGGCGAGGCGTGCGCGAGATCGCGACGGATACTTACACTAAGGTGCGCAAGCCTGCCGCCGCGGCCGCCCCAGCTGCCAAGGCCAAGCGGGCGACTCGGAAGTCGCCGGCGCGCGGCAGCAAGAAGAAAGCCAAGGCCAAGGCCAAGCGCTGAGGCCGGCCTCCACACCAGCACGCTTTCCCCCAGAACTGCGCCCTCTCCCGAGGGCGCTCTTTTTTTGGCTCGACCGTCGCCGCAACGTGTGCCGTGTCACCGCCGTCCCGATCAGCCGCGCCAGTACGGGCTCCACGGACGCAGCTGGCTCGCGCGACGAAAATAGAAGACGCGGTCGCGCGAAAGTTCGTCCGCGGCGGCGTCCGTCTGGTGTGCGAGTGCGGCAGCGAGGGCGCGATCGCGTCCATTGCGCCAATCCTCGAACGTGTCCGCGACCGGAAGGTCCGGCAGGATCCACGGCCGCTGGTCCTGCGGGTACGAATCGAACCACGGCAGCGTGGACACCATGGCCGTGATGCCCGTGACGGCCCCGCTCTGGGTCTTCGCATCGCCGTAGTGGTTCGGTGAACCGCCGGTCGGCGCACCGACGAAGATTGCGAACGTCTCGCGCTCCAGGCGATTGGCCAGGTTCTGCGCGGCTGAGAACGTCTGCGGACCAATCAGCACGTACAGGCCGCCCGGGCGGTTGCAGGTCGAATGCCCGATGCCTTTGCGCAAGGCTTCGCCGAAAAAGTTGTTGCCCCCGCCGTTGCGTCGCAGGTCGAGCACCAGTCGTTGCAAACCGGGGCGCTGCAGCGAGCTGAAGACTTCGCGCGTGAGCGCCTCGAACGTCTCGCCCTCCACGTCGTCCATCTCGTCGAGACTCAGGTAGCAGGCGCCGTCATCGAGCAGGCGCACGTAGTTGCCGCGCCCGGCCGTGGCCGCCCAGCCTTCGCTCGGGCCGCGCACGCGCTCGACCAGCGACGTCGGCGAGCCGGATCCGACGCGCGGACGCACCGCGGCCTGGATCTTCTGCCCGTTGCGTCCGGTCGCCTCGAACATGATGGTTGTGGTCGGATCGTCGATGGCACCGAGAGCCTCGAGAAACGAGGGGGAGGCGAGCGTACTGGCCGACCAGCGATGAGCCCACGCATCGTTGCCAGGCCAATCGACGGCGAGCGCGCGAACCAGTTCACCCGGCGTGCGGCTGCCGATCTTCACCAGCTGGCCGCCGAGCAGCGGCAATGCCTCGTCGCCGGCGGCGACGATCCAGATCCCATCGTCGAACACACGCATGCGCAGTGGCAGCTCGAGCCCGAATGAGCCAGTCGCGAGCTGGGGCGGCACGCCGCCCACGAATTCGAAGGGCAGCACCGTGGTGTGCCCGTCACGAAACCAACCGAGGCAACGCCGCAGGCGATGAAAGTACGCGCCATCGCTGAGTCGTCCGGCCTCTCGCTCAAATGACTCCCAGCGCAGGCGCCAGTCCTGGTCCGCCGCCGCGTCGCGACCGCGCGGGTGGGTCGCCTCTGCAAAGGCGCGGAAGGAAGCGGCTTCTTCGCGCCGTCCCTTGCGTGGTGCCGGCGCAGCGGCTGGGGCGTTTGCGGCGGTCGCAGACGCCACTGGCAGCAATGCCCCAGAGGCCATCAGGCCGATGAAGTGACGACGTGTCCACATGTGCGAAAGCTAACACGCATGCCAACAGGCCAGCTCGCATTGCGACCGGGCGTGGCCTTGGCGCGACAGCCGGCGTACTTCCTGCAGTCGATCGACATGGCGGATACTGCGCCGGCCCGTCCCTGGTCGATCATCCGCGAGAACTCAGCAATGCGCCCGTCAATGTCGAGGATACCCGGGCCGATCGCGCTCTTGCTCGTGCTCGCCCTGTCGATGCCCGGTCCGGACGCCAGTGCCCAGACCTACTCGGTGAACGTCCGGCCGGACTTGCACGACCTCGACATCAAGATCGAGCCCGTGGCCAGCTCCGGCATGCTGATCATGAAGCTGACGAACAACACCGACCGCAAGGTGAAGTGCAACCTGCGCTACGACGCCGCGCCGCAGCCGCTCTACCGCAAGACGACCTACGTCGACCCGGGGGCGACGGAGCAGAGCGTGTTCCGGGCGAAACGCAAATGGTTCTCCGTTGACGTGGACGTGGAGTGCCAGGCGTCGCAGGACCAGTAGCGCGTCATCCATTCGGCCGCGCCGCGGCGAGTCCCCGCTCGGTCGCCGGCAAAAAAGTTCCCGACCCCTGCATCCAGGTCTCCTGGTCGCTCGTATAGCGCCCGTCACACCCATTCGAGTAAGTGACGGAGGACCTCGTCATGCAGACACCTGATTTCCCGCGCCGGCAGGACCGGCCCCGACACTGGACGATCGGCGCGGCGGTCGCCGCCGCATTGCTCGTGGCGGCCACGACCGCCCACGCGTCGAGCCACCGTGAGGCGCCATTCATCACCGAGCAGCCGAAAGTCGACGGCACGGATTTCTACATGTTCCGCAGCTACGAGCCCGGCCGCCAGGACTACGTGACGCTGATCGCGAACTACCTGCCGCTGCAGGATCCCTACGGCGGACCGAACTATTTCACGCTCGACCCGGATGCGCTTTACGAGATCCACGTCGACAACAACGGGGACGGCGTCGAGAACCTCACGTTCCAGTTCCGGTTCAACTCCCAGCGCCGCAACATCACGCTTGACGTTGGCGGCAAGCAAGTCGCCATACCGCTTGTGCAGGCAGGGGCGATCACCGGCGTGCGGCCGGCGACGCAGAACGCCTACGAGACCTACACTGTCGACGTCGTGGCAGGTCCGCGCCGCAGCGGCGAGCCGCGCAGGTTGAGCGATCCCGCCACTGGCGCGACCGTGTTTAACAAGCCGATCGACAACATCGGCAACAAGACGTTGCCGGATTACGCAGGCTACGCCGCGCGGTTCATTCACGACGTGAGCATTCCCGGTTGCGGCCGCGGCCGCGTATTCGTCGGGCAACGCAAGGACCCATTCGCGGTGAACCTGGGCGAGATCTTCGACCTCGTCAACGTCAAGTTCCCGGCCACGGAGTTCGATGCGAACGCGGAGCGGTCCGCGCCAGACCATCTCGCCGGCGCGAATGTCACGACCCTCGCACTCGAGGTGCCGACGCGTTGCCTAACCACGAACCGCGATCCGGTGATCGGGGGCTGGACGACCGCGAGCCTGCGGCAGGCCCGCGACCTTATCGCGGAGCCCGCCGACACGAGCGGTGGGCTGAGTCCCATCGCCCAGGAAAGCGGTCCCTGGGTGCAGGTCTCCCGGCTCGGCATGCCGCTCGTGAACGAAGTGGTGATCGGCCTGAAGGACAAGGATCGATTCAACAAGAGCCGGCCCGTGCAGGACGCGCGGTTCGCCACCTACGTCACCAACCCGACGCTGCCTGCGCTGATCGAGGTGCTGTTCGGCTCGGCAGGCGTTCGCGCGCCCACGCGATTCCCGCGCACGGACCTCGTGACCGCGTTCCTGACCGGTGTGCCGGGGCTCAACAAGCCGTTGCACGTGACTCCGGCGGAGATGCTGCGACTCAACACGACGACGCCTGCCCTCGACGCTGCCGCCCAGAACCGCCTCGGCGTGCTGGGCGGCGATGCGGCCGGGTTTCCGAATGGTCGGCGGCCCGGTGACGATGTCGTCGATATCGAACTGCGAGTGGCGATGGGCGTGCTCTGCACGCTGAATGCGCCGTCGGTGTTCGGTTGCGTGCCGGCCGACGCCGTGTCCGGTGGCATTCACTTCACCGACGGGGCGTTCCTTGACTCGAGTGTTTTCAAGCCGGCGTTCCCTTACCTCGGCGATCCGATTCCCGGTTCGCCGAACGGCGTGAACGGCTTTCCGGCGGACCGGTGATCGCGCACGCGTTGCGTTGCGTCGTGCTGGCGGCGGCGTTGTGCGGGCTGGAGGCCCGTGCAGCGCCGTTCAGGCCGGTGTCCGACGACACGGTCGTGGCCACGCTGCCTGGCGGACTGGAACGGTCGGCTGGCAGGCGCACATGGCGCCACGATATGCGCGCACAACCGCGGATCCGGCCTTGGTCACCGGGCTGGCGCGAGCGCTCATCGAACGCGCGCGCGCCGAGGGCGATCCGCGTGACCTCGGCCGTGCGCAGGCGCTGCTTGACCGGTGGACCGACGTCGCGACGACACCGGTCGAGGTGCTGGTGTTGCGGGCCACCGTGGAGCAGTCGCTGCACCGCTTCGACCGGGCGCTGCTCGCGCTGGACGCCGCGTTGCGGCGCGAGCCACGCAACGCGCAGGCGTTGCTGACGCGCGCCACGGTGTTGCAGGTGCAGGGCCGACTCGATGAGGCCGCGCGCGACTGTGCGGCACTCGCGCGGATTGTCGACGGCCTGGTCGCAACGACGTGTTCGGCTGCCGTCGCAAGCCTGCAGGGCCGCGGCCAGCAGGCGTACGTCGTGCTGGATTTCACATTGAAATCGGCCGGACCGGGCCAGGACCGGGGCCTCCTGACCTGGAGCCGGTCCGTGCTCGCCGGCATCGCCGAGCGCAATGGCGACTGCCTGGCGGCGGCATCGCACTACCGGGCCGCCCTCGCGCTCGATCCGCACGACCGCTACCTGAAGGCGGCCTATGCCGATCACCTGCTCGATCACGGCGACGCACGGACTGCGCTGGCGCTTACGGCCGACGACCTGGCCGACGACGGGCTGCTGCTGCGCCAGGCGCTCGCACGCGCAACCCTGGTCCGCGCGGACCGGTCCGAGGCCATCTCAATGCTGGCGGCGCGCCATGCGGCCGCGCGCCAACGCAGCGACAAGACGCACCTGCGCGAGGAGGCGCGATTCGAATTGCACTTGCGGCATGACGCGCGGCGTGCGCTCGCACTCGCGACCGCGAACTGGGCGGTGCCCCAACGCGAGCCTGAGGACGCGCGAATCCTGCTGGAAGCGGCGCGCGCGGCGGGCGATGCGGCCGGTGAACAGGTTGCACTCGACTGGTTCCGCCGCGCAGGCGTGGCCAATGGCTACCTTGCGCACATCGCGATACCGCCGCCGGTGCGCGTGGCACGCGGAGACGGCCGATGACGCTGCCGGCGTCGCGTTGCGTGGAACCAGGCGAGCCGCGCGTCCTGCGACGCGCTCGACCGCGTGCTCGGTGCCGCGGCCCCCGGTGGGTCGCCGTGATCGCGGCAATGGCAGGCCTGCTTGCGGCCGAGGCTCGTGCGCACCAGCCGAGTGACAGCTATCTCTCGCTCGACGTCAGGGGCAGTGCGGTCGGCGGGCGCTGGGACATCGCGCTCCGTGACCTCGATTTTGTGCTGGACCTGGATACGGACGCCGATAGAAAGCTCACCTGGGGCGAAGTCCGGTCGCGATTGCCGGAAGTGGAAACCTACGCGATGGGTCGGCTCGAGATTGCCGCCGACGGGAATGCGTGCACGATGGGGGTGCGGGACCGGTTGATCGACACGCATACCGACGGCGCCTACCTGGTGCTGAAGGTCGCGGGCTCGTGTCCGCGACGGCCGCATGCCGTCAACCTGCGCTACGCCTTGTTGTTCGATGTCGATGCGACGCATCGAGGACTGCTCAAGCTGGACGTGGATGGTGCCAGTCACTCCGCGGTCCTGGCGCCCGAGCGTGCGACTGTGAATTTCGCTGCCCAACGCGGCGGTGGCTGGCGCACGCTGGGTTCGTACCTCGCGAGCGGCATGCACCACATCTGGACCGGCTACGACCACATGCTGTTCCTGTGCTCGCTCCTGTTGCCCTCGGTGGCAGTGCGACGCGGCGGGCGCTGGTTGCCGGCGCCGGCGTGGAAACCTGTCGCGCTCGACGTGCTGCGCACGGTCACCGCGTTCACGGTCGCACATTCGATCACGCTGCTGCTCGCTGCGCTCGGTGTCGTCAACCTGCCGTCACGATGGGTCGAAGCGGTCATCGCGTTCACGGTCGTGCTGGCCGCCCTGAACAACGTCTTTACGGTCGTCGACGCGCGGCGCTGGCTCGTGGCGCTCGTTTTCGGGTTGGTCCACGGATTCGGCTTCGCCAGCGTCCTGGGCGGGCTCGACCTGCCGACCGCGGGTGACCGGGCGCTTGCATTGCTTGGCTTCAACCTGGGCGTGGAGGCCGGACAGATCGCAGTCGTCGTCGCATTGCTGCCGGTTCTCTACGCGATCCGCGGCACGATGTTCTTCCGGCGTGCCGTCCTGGTCGGGGGCTCGTGCGCCGTCGCGGCCGTTGCGACGATCTGGCTGGTGGAGCGTGCACTCGACGTACGCCTGCTGCCATTCTCCTAGGCATCGCGTGCGCGTGCGCACTTGGGCTACAGTGCAGCACCGCGCGGAACCACCACTGAGCCAGGGAGCCGTGGCGAACGAACCTGCAGTGCCCGGCTGGGATGCGGCGCAACTCGAAACGCTGTTGCGCCGTTGCGCGCTGCGCGACCGTGCGGCCTTCGAGGAACTCTACCGCTCGGCGGCGCCGCGGCTGCTCGCATGCCTGGTGGCGATCCTGCGCCGGCGTGATCTCGCGGAGGATGCGCTGCAGGAGTGCTTCGTCCGCATCTGGCGGCGTGCGGACCAGTTCGACGCGTACCGCGGACGTGCGATCGGGTGGCTCGTGTCGATTGCCCGCTATCACGCGATCGACCTGGTGCGCGCGGAGCGCGCGACGGTGCCATTGTCGGACGCGATGACTGCCGCGCTCGACGACCCGTCGGCGGCGCAGGCTTTCGAACGCGCGGAATCGACGCTCACAGATTCAGCGCTGCAGCGTTGCCTCGAATCGCTGCCGGCAGAGCAGCGACGCAGCGTCGTGCTTGCGTACATGCAGGGACTCACGCACGAGGACATCGCGCGGCAACTGACGAGCCCGCTCGGCACGGTCAAGAGCTGGGTGCGGCGCGGCCTGCAAAGTCTGCGACGGTGCATGCAACCATGAAATACGCAGACGACCCTGGCTTGCTTGCGGCTGTCGCGGACGAGTACGTGGTCGGCACGCTCGCAGGTCGCGCTCGTCGGCGGTTCGAGCGGCTCTGCGAGACGCAAGGGGTGATACGGACAGCCGTCTGGCAGGCCGAGGATCGCTGGGTGCCGTTGAGCACGACGCTTGCGCCTGTGCAGCCGTCACCCGAAACATGGGAGCGCATCGTTGCCCGTATCGGTGGTACTGCAACCGAACCTGCGCGCCGGCGGTTGCTGCCGGTGTCGTCGTGGAGGCTCGCGCTGGCGGCGGCCGTAGCAATGCTCGCGCTCGGCATTTCGTGGATGCTGGTGCAGCAGGTGTCGCGGCCCACGGCATCGGCCAGCGTGGCCGCCGAGGGTGGCCCCGAACTCTGGGCGCTCGCGCTCTATGGCGATCGCGACCGGTTGAATGCGCGAGTCACGGGCGCGATCAAGGGAGAGCCGGGGCGCAGTTACGAACTCTGGGCATTGCCCGAAGGCGGCGCGCCTGTGTCGCTCGGACTGTTGCCCGTGGCAGGCGAGGTGGATCGCGACCTGAGTCCGATCCAGCGCGCGGCGTTGCAGGCGGCGACGAAGGTGGCAGTCAGCCTCGAGCCGGCTGGCGGTTCGCGGACTGGTGCGCCGACGGGACCGGTGCTCTACGTCGCCGAGTTGAAGGCGAGGGCGTCGTGACGTCCAATCAACGCATCGATCGCAATGCCGTAGTCCATCGTCTCGCCGCGCCACCTGGTCACCGCGGTGTTGGCGTCGATGACGATGCCGCGCTCGCGATGATCCTCACGTAGCGAAGTCCAATCCCCCATGGGGCTGGTGCGCCCAGCGGCAGTCGAGTGCAACGCTTGCCCGTGCCGGTTGGTGAATCGCCACGCGCCGTCGTCGAGCCGGTGGACCGTGATACCACCTTCATGCACCGCACGGTGGTGAAAGCGGCACAGCAACACGAGGTTCGACAGCCTGGTCGCGCCACCTTCGCTCCAGTGTTGAATGTGGTGCCCGTCCACGTAGCGTTTGTGCTGCAGCCGGGAAACACGCAGCCCTGGTCGCGTGAGTTGAGTGCGCGTCGCAACGACGGCGGGATGCTGCGCATCCTGCGGCCGACGTCGAGGGGCTCGTCGCGCCCGTCCTCAGTGATCCTGACGACGCTCGCGTCGCACGACAGGCGGCGAGCGGTCTCGATCGGCACCGCTGGGCCGTCCTCGAGTTCGCAGCGGCCGGACGCGCGCAGCTCGAGTGCTTCAGCGTCGACGTGCACGACGATCCGCTGGCGATTGCCGCCGCCCAGCGACTCGGCGCCGTGCTGCAGGAAGCTTTCGGCCAGCACGACGAGTGCATCGGCACGCCGCGCCGGCCAACTCGGCGCGTCGCCACTCACCCTGAAATCGTGCGAAGCATGAGAATTCTGCGACGGGGGCGTTTCAGCTGAAACGTGTAGCGGCGCTTAATAATCGTCGCCGGGCAGCGGGATGTTGGGCAGCGCCGCGTCGATCGCCTTGAGGAGGAGGGCACCGGCTTCGGCTGGCAGTTGCGCCTTGATGATCACCGAGCCGTCGGCGTCATAGGAATACGTGAGCCGCCGGTTTGAGTACTGGCGCGCCTCGCGCGACAGTTCCTCGACTTCGCGCACACGCCGGAACTGGCGAACCAGCGTCTCGACGTGATGCGCCGTTCCGTGCAAGGAAATGGACAACAGGACCTGCTCGGTGGCCGGGCACGCGATACGCGTCAGCGCGCGGACCTTGGCATAACTGAGCTCGCCTCGAGCCATGGCGGTACTGAGCCTGGGCAGTATCTCGAGCGCGTGCGCCACGCGCACCTTCTCGCGGGCGGCGCCCAGGTCGATACCGCACTTCCAGTTGAGCCAATGGGCGCAGGACCGGGTGGTGCCGTCGGACCAGCCGTTACGACGGTCGAACTCGGCGATGAGCACGAGCCAGCGATGGTTCGCGGCGTTCAGGTGGCCAGCCAGCTCGGTGATCCGGGCTTCGAGTTCGCGGGTGGAGAGGCTGGTGTGGATGGCCGGATTCTCGCCTTCCATCGTGCACTCCGAGGGGCTGGTTATATATACAGTAGTTTATCAAAATGTCTAATGAAAGCAATAGTTTAATGATCATGAAACAGCGGCCTCGTACGGCACGCGGGGTCATGACGCTGGCACTGTCGAGTGACGCCCGGGCGCGCTCCAGCGTCCGCACGATGTATCGCGAGGGTTATCTTCGGGGGCTCGAGGCATCGTCACGGAACTCGGGGACCTGGCCACGGCGGTCCAGGTCACCTTGGAACGCATGTCCGCAGTACGCGTCCCGGACCTGGTCACGAACTGCGCATCGCGTGGAATCCTGCGGCGCGCGCGGCCGTTACTCGCGCTCGTGCTGATCTGTTCGACGCAGGCGCCGGCCGGGTCGCGCGATTGGGCGGCGACCCTGTACGGTGCCAGGATCTCGAGCGAGGTGGGCTGGGAAGACCTGCTGCTGAACCCCGTCGGCGCCAAGTACGTCGATGCATTCCTGGTGGCCGCCGCGCTATCGCGCCAGTACGCGAGCTACCGGGACGGGGCACTTGCGTTGGAGGCCGAGGGGCAGGTCGCATACAACTTCGGCGACCAGGACCATTGGGAAATGAACCTCGTCCCTGTCGTCGTGCGCTGGCGCCAGTTTCCCTGGAGCCACCGCGTGAACACCTCGGCCGCGTTCGGGCTCGGACTCTCGTATGCGATGGAGCTGCCCGAGGTCGAGGTCGAGATCGAGGGCGAGAGCCACCAACTGTTGATCTACTGGGTGGCGGAACTGACGGCTGGGCCACTGCAATCGCCCTGGGCCGTCACGTTGCGCCTGCATCATCGATCCGTTGCCTGGGGCCTGATGGGCGACGAGGGTGGCATGAACGCCCTGGGGTTGGGCGTTCGTTACGGCTTCGGGGCGAGGAAATAAGCCGGGCCGCCGACGTTCGTCCGTAGGATCCGCGGCGATCCCGGATCAGCGATCCTGGATTGCCTCGTCGTCGACCTTGAGTCGACGCCAGCGCGTGCCCGTCGTGACCGACGAATCCCAGTTGATTGCGCGGTTGCGTCCTGCGGTCTTTGCGAGCAGCAATGCCTGGTCGGCCCGGTCGACGGATTCCTCGATGCCCAGGTCCGGGTCCAGCAAGGCGAGTCCGAACGAGGCGGTGACGTGTAGCGCCACGCCGTCGGGACCAGTGCTGAATGCGCTTCGAGCGAGGCCTTCGCGGATGCGCGTGATGACGGCCTGGCCGGCCGCCAGGTCGGCATCCGGCAGCGTGATCAGGAACTCGTCGCCGCCGTACCGGAAAACCTTGTCTCCCGCCCGAAGGTGCGTGTCGGCGAATCGCACCGTGCCGGACAGGACGCCGTCGCCCGTTTGATGTCCGTACGTGTCGTTGACGTGCTTGAGGTGGTCGATATCCATGAAAACGATGCAGCAGGGCATGCCGCTCCGTCGTACGCCTGCAGATAGCGCCCGCAATTCAGGCAGCATCGCAACGCGTCCATACGCGCCGGTGAGGATGTCGCGGTCTCGCAAGGCGCCCTCGACCACCTGCGTCAGTGAATCGATCTCGCGGCGGAGCCGGGCGCTCGCTGCAACGAACTCCTCGAAATTTGCATGCACGATGGGCGCATTGGCCCGGACGCCTTGCAGCAGGCGGGCTGCTACTGCGTGCAGATGCTCGTGTTCCGCGCCGATCGCCGCAAACACCGGCAACTGGCGGAGTTCCGCGGGCACGTTCTCGTAGTACCAGCGGCCGAAGTGACAGAGCCGATATGCGGAGGGTTCGAGATCGTCGGGATTGCTCGCCAGCCCGCAGAAAATCGCGCGCAACAGATTCTCGTGCCATTCGGCTTTCTCAACCGAGGCTCGTTGCAGATGCGCCAACGCCTTGCGCAATGCGGCGGGATCCATTCTGAGCATCGGTGTCTCCGTACTACCGGCCCGTGCCGCCGTCATGGGGTGCTGTACAACTATGGCGGCGCGCGCCAGCGGGCGCGCGTGCCTGTCGCTTCGCGGCCTCGCGCCAGGCCGGGATTTGATCGTCGCGCTGCACCACCCGAGGCACAAGATCAGCGGCCAGTCTCGCGCACTGCGTCACAGTTCGACAAAGTCGCGCTTTTGTCTGATAGCGCGTTCCACGCCCTGCCAGTGAGCGGGCCGCGAGCCCGGTTCGAGCGAACTGTTCATCGCTCCGCGCCGGCGTGCTAAAAGGGCGCAAAAGTGGGGGAGGCTGCTATGCGCACTACGAGGCAGGTACTCGGTACGCTCGCGTTGTCGGCAGTGCTGCCGCTCGCCGCACGAGCCGCGGATCCTGCGTTCGATCCCGGCAGGATCCCGATGACCTCCGGGCTCACCGTGGTCCAGGCGGTTGCGGACCCGTCGAGGGGTGACTACGAGGCGACGCTGCGAGTCGTCGAAACGTCGCCGAAGTCGATCCGCCTGCAAGGAAGTGCCTACACGCAGGACGACCGCGGCGTGCGACGCTGGCTGACGGTGCAACGCGACGTGTTGCTCACCGACCTGGGCAATGCCCGGCTGCAGGTCCTCGGCTTCCACACTGATGACCCACAGGTGCTGCCCGGCGCGACGGCGCTCGGCCCGTCCCGGCTCGTCATGCAGGATCTCCTGCGCCAGTCGAGCGCCGAACACGTCGTGCGAAACTACTTTTCACGGCGCGACAATCCGGGCACGTTGCGCCTCGTGCAGAAAGGACCGGTGCCGTTCCCGTTGCTGGTCAACGGCCTTCGCGTGACAGTGCCCGCTTTACAGGCGCGGGGCAGCCTGGGAATTCCCGGCAGCATGCGCCCCTTCGAGTTCTACCTGCTCGATCACCCGGTGCAGCCCCTGACGCTGAAGGTTTCCTACGGTGTCGAGAACGCGAATTCGACCCTGCCGTCGGAATGGTCGCGCCAGGTCGTGCGCATCGACTTTCCGGAGCCCCAGGCGGCCCAGGGGCTGGCGGACGAGCTCGACAAGGCGTGCCGCACGACCGTGCCCGGCATCTATTTCGAGTTCAACAGCGACATGCTGAACCCTGCCTCTGCGCCGGCCATGAAGTCGATCGCGGGGATGCTGCGCGAGCACGCGCAGTGGGACGTCGAGATCGAGGGCCACACCGACAACATTGGCGGTGCCCGTTACAACCTGGACCTGTCGAACCGACGCGCTGCCGCGGTGAAGCGCGCACTGGTCGAGGAGCACGGCATCGCGGCAGCCCGGCTGTCGACGCGCGGCTACGGTCTCGAGCGACCGGTGGAGTCGAACGATACGGCCGAAGGACGCGCTCGCAACCGGCGCGTCGAGCTCGTGCGACAGTGCCCGAATAGGCCGGGCCTCGAGTCGCGGCCTACTTCAACTTGGCTGCGACCGCCTTGGCCATTGACTCGACGAGAGGACGCACCGACTCGGGTGGCTGCGCCATTGGCACGCCCTTGGATACGACGAACATGTGCTTGCCAACCCGCGCATAGACGCCAACGGTGTCCTCGCCCTGGACATAGTAATTCGCCTCGTCACCGATGCCGCTGATAGGCTCGAACCTGGTCTGGGCGCCCCAGATCTTCATGCGTTCCTTGTACCGGCTCACCGGCGCCGCATCGAGCTGCAGGCTGAAGCCCGGCATTTCGCACTCGGATCCGCCGCCGCCGAGCGCCGTCCCTTGCCGAGGCATCTGAAATTGCCAGTCCTGTACCGCCGGGCCGGCGATCTTCTTGATCTCTGCGTCCGAGATCAGCGTGCAGGCCGGCACGCTGTCGTCGGCGTGGGCGGGCAAGGCGCACCAGGCAGCCGTGATGAGCACGGCGATGATCCGTAACTCTCGGCACATGGATCTCCCCTCGAGCAGATCTTGATCCGCTGCTTCCGCGGCTTTTTTAGCATGTTGCCTTGCGCGCGAGCAACGACGGGACCCGGACCTCACCGCCGACGAATTGCAGGGCGCCGTGGCGCGAGTCGAGGTGAAGCGCGCGGAGTTGCGCGACTGTGGGCGTCGTATCGGCTGGACCCCGGCGCCCTGGTGAAGGGTGTCGGGGCAAGTGGTCGGGATGAATCGATTTCGGCTGTCCCTCAGGTTGCGGTGCGAATGCGCCTGCGATGAATGAGCGATCCGGTTCATCGAGGAGGCGCGCGGGTACTTCGAAGCCGGCGCAACGCGTCGAAGCGACCTGCACCAGCCGGTGACCCGTGGCGGGCGGGCGGCGAGACGTCCATGATGCAGCCCGTGGCCGAATGAACGACCCCGGAGGCCGCTCGCACGGGACGAAAATTCCTCCTACACTGCACCGTGCCAGGATCCGCAAATACATGGAGGATGTCATGAGGAAGATTTCTCACGTGGTGGCCTCTCTTGGGGTCGCGTGTGTTGTCCTGTTGGGGGCCGTGGGCACCGTCAGTGCCGCCGACGAGTGGTTCGTGCTCAGCGAGCAGGCGCTCAAGGCCGCCGATCCGAGCGTGGAGATCAAGAGCTCGGGTGGTCGATGGGACAAGGACGTCAAGCAGGTCAGGTTCTCCGTCGAGGGCGGTGATGTGGATATCACGAAAGCCGTCCTCCACTGGGACAATCGCCCCGATGATACGATCACGGATGCCGGAGTCCTGAAGGCAGGTGGACAGACTGCTCCGAAGAATGCTCCGGGACGCAAAGGACGCCTCACCGGCGTGTCGGTCACGTACAAGATTCTCAGTGGTGCTCCGACGGTCAAGGTCTGGGGATACGACTGAGCTGACCTGGCCGAGGCTTGACCTGTCGGATACGCCGACTACATCACCCCTTGACGACACGGATGTCGGCTGGATCCGTGTTGGATCGCGGTCGTACGCGAGTTTCGCGCCTTCTATGAAGGTCAACAGGCCAGGCGCGGCGTGCACTTGAAGGTCGCCCGAGACTGTCGGGCGGCCTCTGACCTGCGTGCCTGCGTGGCGGTCGTGCAGGCTGCCCATGCGACTCGGGACGACGGAGGTGACCGGGGCGCGGTCGGCGCAAAGGCAGCGTGGGCACGCTCGGAGGCAGGCTACTTAGATCCGATTGCGCAGGGCATTGCAGTTGTCGATCCAAAGCTGCAGGAGCCGGAAGACACGGCGCGGGCTCAGGGTGTGCTTACGCAGATACCGCAGCAGCGGTAGTATCGACGCTGCCTTCGTAAGTCATTGAAGAGAGTGGTCGGGATGAATCGATTTCGCCTGTCCCTACTCACCCCGTCCGTGTGCGCGTGCGGTGACCCTATGACGACGCGCGCCCCGTCGCCGGGCGGCGTCACCACTTGCGCCAGCGCAGATGACTCAGCTTTGACCCAGAGGCGGCGCGATCGGCTCCGGCCGCGCGAGCGGCTTGGTCAGGAGAATCTGCACGT
Source organism: uncultured Gammaproteobacteria bacterium (assembly GCA_963786705.1). Taxonomy (GTDB): domain Bacteria; phylum Pseudomonadota; class Gammaproteobacteria; order Steroidobacterales; family Steroidobacteraceae; genus RPQJ01. Next base: position 2,232 of record CAWBAG010000014.1, on the reverse strand, counting down.
CGCCGATCACCTGCTCGGTGAAGCCGCCCTCGCAATAGCAGAGGTAGAACTCCCACTTGCGGATGAACTCCTCCGGGCAGCCGAGCGCGCGCACCGCGTCGAGGTTGCGGAACAGGTTCTCCCGCCAGCAGCGCAGCGTCGTGGCGTAGTGGGGACCGATGTCCTCGAGATGGAACACGCGCAGGTCCGTGACGCGCGCGACGGCGTCGGCCATGACCGACACCGACGGCAGGCTGCTCGCCCGGAAAGACGTGGCGCTGGATGAAGTCGACCGAGCGCTTCGCCGACTCGTAGCGCTGGTCGGCAATTGTCGATCGCCTGCAGGAGCATCAGGCCGTTGGGCGCGAGCAACTCGCTGCACTTGCGGAAGTAGGTGTCGTAGTACTGGTGCCCGACCGCCTCGATCATCTCGATCGAGACGAGCTTGTCATAGCGGCCGTGCAGCCGCCGGTAGTCCTCGAGCAGCAAGGTCACGCGATCCGCGAGTCCCGCGGCCGCGACGCGTTCCTTCGCCAGCCGGAGTTGCTCCTGCGAGATCGTGGTCGTCGTGACGTGGCAGCCGTAATTCGCAGCCGCGTGCAGTGCAAACCCACCCCAGCCCGTGCCGATCTCGAGCACGTGATCGCCGGGCCGCAGGTCGAGCTTGCGGCAGATTCGTTCGAGCTTGGCGACGGAGGCCTGCTCGAGCGTCATGCCTCGGCCGCTCGAACACGGCGCCCGAGTACATGAGCGTCGGGTCGAGGAACAGCCGGAAGAACTCGTTGCCGAGGTCGTAGTGTGCGGCGATGTTGCGACGGCTGCCGGAGTGCGTGTTGCGGGCGACCCGATGCAGCGCCTTCTGCAGCGGCGCCGTCAGGCGTGCGAGGCCCCTCTCCATCCCGTCGAGGACCCTGCGGTTGGCGAGCAGGATGCGCACGAGCGCAGTGAGGTCGCTCACGCTCCAGTAGCCCTGCATGTAGGCCTCGCCCGCGCCGATCGAGCCACCGAACGCTATCTCGCTCCAGAACCGCGGGTCGTGCACGCGCATCGTGACGCCCAACGGACAACGCACGGTGCGAACGCCATATGCGTCGACGCGCGGCCCGTCCGCGACCGTGACCTCCCCGTGCTCGATCCCTGCGAGCCGTGCGCGCGCCGCTCGCTCGGCGAGGCCATCCAGGAACCGCGGCTTCGGCGTCGAAGCCGGGACCAAACGGCGGTGGAGATCCGGGGACTTGTCGAGCGTGATGGAGTTCATGCGGGGTTCGCCGGTGCGGCGCCTCCGTGCGCGGGTCGGTCGCGCCTGTCGGGATGGGTGTAGACGGGCACGCGCTTGAGCCAGAGCTTCAGCGCCTGCCAGTGGATCGCGGCGATCACCGCGAGCGTGATGAACGGGAAGCGCACGAGCACGAGCCCGAGTTGCGCCCCGGTGAGCGGCGCGCGCTCGAGGTGCAGCGTGGCGTCGAAGAGCCGTACGCCGCGGTTGACTGCCATGTGCACGTCGAGGCGCTCGCCGGCGAGCCGAACCTCCAGTCGTAGGTAAGGTCCATCGGCATGAACGGCGAGACGTGAAACGCCTTGTCGAACCGATAGCGCCTGCGATCGCCGCAGCCCGCATCGTGCGTCTCGTCGAGCACGTAGCAGTGGCGCTCGCCCCAGGGCGTGTTATTGACCTCGGCGACGATGGTCTCGACGCGCGCGCCGGAAGCGTCGAAGCAGTAATAGAAGCTCACCGGGTTGAAGCAGTACCCGAAGTAGCGCAGATGGGTGAGCAGCCGGATCGGGCCGGCGGGGCGCCGTCCCGTCTGCGCCTCGACGAGGTCGCGAACCGCCGCATCGAGCGGGGTCGCCGTGTCGCCGAGGTGGTCGGCGCGGTGAAAGCGCGCGAGCGCCAGACGCCGCGTGGACCACAGCCAGCGGCCGCGGAACACCGTGTCGAGTTCCGCGAGGTCGAGGTAGAGCAGGAACAGGCGGTAGCGGAAGACGTGCCTGCGCGGCGCGTGCCGCCGGTGCCTAACCCACCCGCGATAGATTGCGCTGTGCATGTGCCGTCCCGTCCTCGAAGTGGCGCAGCGCGTCGAGCGCGCTCACCACCCCGTCCTCGTGGAAGCCGAAGCGCCAGTAGGCGCCACAGAAATACGTGCGGTCGACGCCGTTCAGCTCGGGCTGGCGGCGCTGCGCCGCCACGCCCGCCGGCGTGTAGAGCGGGTGGTGGTAGACGAGCCGGCGGATGATCTTCGCGGGATCGATCCG
>CAWBAG010000013.1:0-276379 GCA_963786705.1 uncultured Gammaproteobacteria bacterium | reverse complement strand
GCGATCTCACGGCCGTGGTCGCGACGCGCTCACGGGCGCTGGGCGAGCGGCACGAACTTCTGGTCCTCGGGACCGACGTAGTGCGCGCTCGGGCGGATGATCTTGCCGTCGAGGCGCTGCTCGATCACGTGCGCGCTCCAGCCCGTGGTGCGCGCGATCACGAACAGCGGCGTGAACATCGCGGTCGGCACCCCCAGCAGGTGGTAGGAGACCGCGCTGAACCAGTCGAGGTTCGGGAACATCTGCTTGATCTCCCACATCACCGACTCGAGCCGCTCGGCGATGTGGAACATCTTCAGGTTGCCGGCCTCCATCGACAGCCGGCGCGCGACCTCCTTGATCACCTTGTTGCGCGGGTCGCTGATCGTGTAGACCGGGTGCCCGAACCCGATCACGACCTCCCGGGCCGCGACCCGGCGCCGGATGTCGGCTTCGGCCTCGTCGGCCGTGTCGTAGCGGCTCTGGATCTCGAAGGCGACCTCGTTCGCGCCGCCGTGCTTCGGCCCGCGCAGCGCGCCGATCGCCCCGGTGAGGCACGAGTAGAGATCGGCGCCGGTGCCCGCGATCACCCGCCCGGCGAAGGTCGAGGCGTTGAACTCGTGCTCGGCGTAGAGGTTCAGCGACACGTGCATCGCCTGCACCCACGTGCCCGGCGGCGGGCGCCGGTGCAACAGGTGCAGGAAGTGCCCGCCCACCGTGTCGTCGTCGGTCTCCACCGCAATGCGCAGCCCCGAGTGGCTGTAGTGGTACCAGTAGCACAGCATCGAGCCCAGGCTCGCCAGCAGCCGGTCGGCGATGTCACGGGCGCCCGCGGTGTGGTGATCGTCCTTCTCCGGCAGCGTGCAGCCGAGCACCGACACCCCCGTGCGCAGCACGTCCATCGGGTGGCTCGCGGCCGGCAGCGCCTCCAGCGCCGTGCGCAGCGGCTGCGGCAGCCCGCGCAGCCGCTTCAGCTGCGCCTTGTAGCCCTGCAGCTCCATCGCGTTCGGCAGCCGGCCGTGGATCAGCAGGTGCGCCACCTCCTCGAACTCGCACTTGTCGGCCAGGTCGAGAATGTCGTAACCGCGGTAGTGCAGGTCGTTGCCGGTGCGCCCGACCGTGCACAGCGCCGTGTTGCCGGCGGTCACCCCGGAGAGGGCCACCGACTTCTTCGGCTTGAAGCCGCTCGCGGGAGGGGTCTCGCTGCTCATGGGTTCGCTCTCGCTGCTGTGGTTGCTGCCCGGGGTGCGCCCCAGGGACAGTGCTGACTTGCCGATTATCCTCCGGGATACGGTTGTCGAACTTGTGAAATTACACCGCGACGGGCAAGCATACTGGGCATCGATCGGCCTGCCGCCGTGCCGGCACGCCATCCAACGGAGCATGCCGACAGTGGACCACGAGCCGGAACGCCAGTTACGCGACGACATACGCCTGCTCGGTCGCCTGCTCGGCGACACCGTGCGCGAACAGGAGGGCGACGCGTCCTTCGAACTCGTCGAACGCGTGCGCCAGACGTCCATTGCATTCCGCCGCGACGACGACGTCGTTGCCCGCGGCGAACTGGAGCGGACCCTCGATGCGCTGAGCCGCGAGCAGACGATGATCGTCGTGCGCGCCTTCAGCTACTTCTCGCACCTCGCCAACCTCGCGGAGGACCTGCACAACCTGCGGCGGCGGCGGCAGTCGCTGGTGGCGGGCGAGCCGCCCGGCGACGGCAGCCTCGTGCGCGCGCTCGATCGCGTCGAGTCGGCCGGCATCGATGTCGAGTCGTTGCGCGATTTCTTCCGTGACGCCGTCGTGGTGCCGGTGCTGACGGCCCATCCGACGGAGGTCCAGCGCAAGAGCGTGCGCGACCTGGAGATGAAGATCGAGCGGTTGCTGCAGGCCAGGGATCGCAACCAGCTTACCCCGGAGGAACTCGCCGCGAACGACGAGGCCGTCCGGCGCGCGGTGCTGGCATTGTGGCAGACCCGCATGCTGCGCCTCGAGAAGCTCGGCGTGATCGACGAAGTAGCGAACGGGTTGTCGTTCTTCGAGCAGACATTCTTGCCCGAGTTGCCGCGTCTGTACGGCACGCTGGAGGACGAACTGGCACGCCGGTACCCTGACGTGCCGCAGCTCGACGTGCCGTCGTTCCTTCGCATCGGTTCCTGGATCGGGGGTGATCGAGACGGCAATCCCTTCGTGACGGCCGAAGTCCTGACACAGACCCTGCGCATGCAATCCTCGCGAGCGCTGGGTTTCTATCTCGACGAGCTGCACGCGCTCGGCGCCGAGCTGTCGTTGACCACCCTGGTGACGGACGTGTCGCCGGAACTGGCCGAGCTCGCCGCGCGTTCGCCCGACCGCAGCATCCACCGGCGCGACGAGCCCTATCGGCGCGCCTTGACGGGTGTGTACGCGCGCGTCGCCGCCACGGCTCATGCCTTCGACCTGCGCGAGCCCTTGCGCCATGCCGTTGGCGACGCCCCGCCGTACGCCACCACGGCGGAATTCATGGCGGACCTCGACGCGATCCACGGGTCACTGGCGACTCACGGCTCCCCGCTGCTCGCTCGTGGCCGCCTGCGACGCCTGCGGCGCGCCCTGGGTGTGTTCGGGTTTCACCTGGCATCGGTGGACCTGCGGCAGAACTCCGACGTGCACGAGCGGGTCGTCGCCGAACTCCTGGCCGCGGTCCGGCCGGACGTCGAGTACCGGTCCCTGGACGAGGCGGCACGAGTGCGCGTACTGCTCGAGGAACTGGCCAACGGTCGCCTGCTCGGGTCCCCGTACATCGACTACTCGGCCGAGACCCGCAGCGAGCTCGACATCCTGCGGACGACCGCGGCACTGCATCGTCGCTACGGCGCAGAGTGCGTGCCGAACTACGTGATTTCCAAGGCGGACGGCGTCTCGGACGTGCTCGAAGTCGTCGTGCTCCTGAAAGAGGTCGGCCTGTTTCGCGCGGCGGAGGCGGACCTGCAGGTCAACGTGGTGCCGCTTTTCGAGACGATTGCGGACCTGCGCGGGGCAGCCGCGACAATGGACGCATTGATGTCGCTGCCTGCGTACGCACGCATGCTGGCTTCGCGCGGCGCGGCGCAGGAGGTGATGCTCGGATACTCGGACAGCAACAAGGATGGCGGCTACCTGACGTCGCGCTGGGAATTGTTCAAGGCACAGCGCGAGCTCGTGCGCACATTCGGGCGGCACGGGATCCGCCTGCGACTCTTCCACGGGCGTGGCGGATCGGTCGGCCGCGGCGGCGGTCCGAGCTACGAGGCGATCGTCGCGCAGCCCCGGGGCTCCGTGCAGGGGCAGATCCGGATCACCGAACAGGGCGAAGTCATCGGCGCCAAGTATTCGAACAGCGAGGTCGGGCGACTCAATCTCGAAATCCTCGTCGCGGCCACGCTCGAGGCGACGAAGTGGGGCGACACCGGCAAGGAGCCACACGCCGAGCACGTCGATGCGCTCGAGGCGCTCTCCGCGCACGCATTCTCCGCATACCGTGGTCTCGTCTACGAAACACCCGGGTTCGAGGACTTCTTCTGGGAATCCACGGTCATCAGCGAGATCGCCGAGCTCAACATCGGCAGCAGGCCCGCCTCGCGCACGCAGTCGCGCAGTATCGAAACCCTGCGGGCGATCCCCTGGGTCTTTTCCTGGGCCCAGTGCCGCCTGATGCTGCCGGGCTGGTACGGGTTCGGCGCCGCCGTGGAGGCCTGGGTCGCCGGCGACGATGAGCGCCTGTCGCTGCTGCAGGAGATGCACCGCGAGTGGCCCTTCTTCGCGTCCGTCCTGTCCAACATGGAAATGGTGCTTGCGAAAGCGGACCTCGCGATCGCATCGCGTTACGCCGGGCTAGTCACGGATGCCGCGCTGCGCGAGTCGATCTTCCGCCGCATTCGCGACGAGCACCGGGCGACCGTCGCCGCGTTGCTGCGGATCACGGGGACGACTCGCCTGCTCGCCGGCAATCCACAGCTGGCGCGCTCCATCCAGTATCGGTTCCCCTACCTCGATCCGCTCAATCACATCCAGATAGAGTTGCTGCGGCGTTACCGCGCCGGCGATCGCGACGAGCGCAGCCGCCGGGGCGTGCACCTCACGATCAACGGGATCGCGGCAGGCCTGCGCAACAGCGGATAATCAGAAGGCGAAGGTCGCGAACGGGAGTCGAGCCGCGAGCGATTGCAGGCCGCGTCATGTACGCAATGCGCCCGACGATGTAAAAAGACGATTCGATCGTTCAGTGCAGGGAAGCCGATGAACTCAGGGCCGACATCACACAGCTTCGTCTCGCAACGCCTGCGACTGCGCTATGCGGAATGGGGACCGCCGGACGCCCCGCCACTGCTCTTGATGCATGGCGGCCGTGATCACTGCCGCAGCTGGGACTGGGTCGCCCAGGAGCTCTGCAGGGACTGGCGGATTATCGCGCCGGACCTCCGCGGTCATGGCGACAGCGCGTGGTCGCCCGACGGCGACTACACGCTCCAGGCCCTCGTCTACGACTTCGCGCAGTTGATTCACCAGTTGCAGCTGGCGCCGCTGACGATCGTGGGGCACTCCCTCGGCGGCAATATCGCGCTGCGTTACACAGGCCTGTATCCCGGGCACGTGAACCGGCTGGTCGTGATCGAAGGGCTGGGCTTGTCGCCGAAGCTGATGGCCGAACGCGATGCCGAGCCAATGCAGGCCCGCGTGCGGCGCTGGATCGACGAGAAGCGCGCCGCCGCAGGGCGCACCTCGCATCGCTACGCCACGCTCGATGAAGCCGTGGCGCGTATGAGCGCGGAGAACCGTCACCTGAGCGACCAGCAGGTTCGCCACCTGACGGTCAACGGCACGAACCGGAACGAGGATGGCACGTTCAGCTGGAAGTTCGACAACTACGTCCGCGTCGGTTCGCCGATCGACTTGCCACAGTCCGAGATCGAGCGGTTGTGGCAGTCGATCACGTGCCCGACGTTGTTGTGCTACGGCGGAAGCAGCTGGGCGTCAAACCCAGAGCACGACGGCCGCCTGCGCCACTTCCGCAACGCGCGCGTGGTCGTCGTACCAGATGCAGGTCACTGGCTGCATCACGATCAGTTCGACCGGTTCATGGCGGAGTTGCGCGCGTTCCTGTGAACGTCGGACCGGCGCCCGGGCATGGAATCGTCAGCTCTCAGGCCTCTCCGATCTGCATGGCTGCGCGCCCCTGCTGCAGGTACTCGCTCACGAGCCCCGGGAGTCTCGGAAAGCTCAGGGCGAGCTTCTCCTGTACGCGCCGAGCGCGCCGCGGGGCCGCCGCGAGGCACCGGCGATCACGCAAGGCCGGCCCCGCGAACACGACAGTGTTGCCACCCCACCCGACGGTGACCGGGATGACGGGCTCACCGAACACGGACTCGATCATCCGCAGGTGCGCCGCGCAATCCGACTCGTAGGCGGCGAGATTCATCACGAACACGCCACGGTCCGAGAGCACGCGGCGGGCGTGATCGAGGAACACCGGCTCCGTAACCGATGGCGCGATTCCATGTCGGTCGTAGGCGTCGACGAGCAGCACGTCGGCGCGTGCCCCGGAGCCGACGAGGTCGGCGACATAGCGGGCGCCGTCGGCGTGGACGACACGCAGGTGAGAGCCGTCCGGTGGAATCCGGAAATGGGATCTCAGCGCGATGACGTTCGCATCGATCTCGACGGCCGTGACGTGCGTCGCCGGCAAGTGCCGGTGGCAGTACTTGACCAGCGACCCGCCACCCAGCCCGATCATCAACACGTGCCGCGGCCGCGGGCAGAACAGCAGGAAAGCCATCATCTTCAGCGTGTATTCGTTGACGAGCGCGTCTGGATCGTCGATCCGCATCTCGCTCTGGATGCTGCCGTCGATCGAGAAGCACATCGCGCGGTGCTTGCCGTCCTCGACCAGGAAGGGCTTGTCATAGCTGCCGGCGACCAGTTGCTGGCAAAGCGCGGCCGGCGCGACGCCGGCGGGCTCCCGCACGCGAACCAGCGTGTCCTCGTGGACCGTCAGACCGCCCAGCGTCAGCAGCTCCTCGCTCCGCCGGTCGGTCGAGCCCCAGTCCTCCTGCTGCGACGAGTGAACGTTCAGCCGCGTCATGCGCTGTCGTCGTGGTGATCGACTCGTCTTACGGGTGCTCATCCGGCCTCGCACTTAAGGCAGTTCGCTACGGTCGGCAGCCCTGCCGGGCCCCGGCGCATCGACGCCGCAGTTCGCGTTGCCGACGCCGGGTCAGCCGCCCGCCGCCGCGAGAATTCAGCGATCGCAGGGCCGATATTCCTGGAACGAAGGGTAACGTCCCACCTATGTATTATCAAGTTTTGAATGTGTATAGTGATGTTTAAAACATGATCACCGCATCACAACTGCGAGCCGCGCGGGCACTGCTCGGGATCGACCAGAAGCAGCTCGCAGACCGCGCGCAGCTGTCGCTGCCGACGATCCAGCGCATGGAGGCCAGCGACGGCGTCATTCGCGGCAACGTCGACTCGATGATGAAGGTCATACAGGCGCTCGAGGACATGGGCATCGAGTTGATCGGCGAGGGCAGCGCGAGTTCGCGCGGGGGTCGCGGTGTGCGACTCCACGCGCCACGACGATGAGGCGGCGTTGAACTCAGTCCGCAGCAGGAATCGCATTTCAGTCTCCAGGACGCAACGCATTTCACAGTGATGACCGAGCCCAGTTCACCACTCGCCCTCTGCCTCGCATTGCTGGCCGCGTGGGGCGTCATCGGCCTCGCGGGCATGCTGCGCATGTCGAGCCTCGCCTTTTCCGGTCGAACACTGTTTCCCCTCGGCGCGGTGGTTGGAATCGCGCTTGCGGTCGTCGCGGCGCAAAACATCGCAGCGCCGCCCGAACAGATCGTGTTGCTCATCGGCCTTCCGGACCTGCCGTTGCACACGCGGCTCGACGCCCTCGCGAGCGTCTTTCTCGTGCTGCTCGGCGCGGCCTCCGCCGGAATTTCGATTTTCAGCGCCGGGTACTTCCGGCGCGGGGAAGGAACGCTGCCAGGCCTGCTCTGCCTGCAATACCACGTGTTTCTCGCCAGCATGGGTTTCGTGCTGCTGGCCGACGACGCGTACGGCTTCATGCTGGCGTGGGAAACGATGGCGCTGTCGTCGTATTTCCTGGTCACGACGCAGCACCGCATCCCCGAGATCCGCAGTGCCGGATTCCTGTACCTGCTGATCGCGCACGTCGGCGCGATCTTCATCCTGCTCGCGTTCGGCATCCTCCAGGGCGGTACGTGGCAGTTCACCTTCGATGCCATGCGAGCGGCGCAGATCGACCCCGATTGGGCGACCGCGGCCTTCCTGCTGGCGCTCATCGGGTTCGGCGCCAAGGCCGGCCTGGTTCCGCTGCACGTGTGGCTGCCGGAAGCACACCCCGCCGCGCCATCTCCCGTGTCCGCGCTGATGAGCGGCGTGATGCTCAAGACCGCGATCTACGGAATGCTGCGCATCACCTTCGACCTGATCGGCAACCCGGCGTGGTGGTGGGGCCTGGTGCTGCTCTTCATCGGCCTGTCCTCCGCCCTGTACGGTGTCGTGTTCGCCGCTGCGCAGTCGGACATGAAGCGCCTGCTCGCCTACTCCTCGATCGAGAACATGGGGGTGCTGTTCACCGGCATGGGGCTCTCGGTGGTCTATTACGGCGTCGGCATGCCGGTGCCGGGTACGCTCGCGCTCCTGGCGGTGCTCTACCACGCGCTCAATCACGCCTTCATGAAGAGCCTGCTGTTCCTCGGCACGGGCGCGGTCCTGCACGCGACCGGCGAGCGAAATCTCGGGCGGCTCGGCGGCCTCATCCATCGGATGCCCTGGACCGCGTGGCTGACCCTCGTCGGTGCCCTCGCGATCGCGGGCCTGCCGCCGCTCAATGGATTCGTTTCCGAATGGCTCCTGCTGCAGTCGTTCCTGCTCGCACCAGACGTGCCGAAGCCGTTCGTGAACATGCTGCTGCCGCTCGGCGCCGCGATCCTCGTGCTCGCCGCCGCACTGGCGGGTTACGTGATGGTGAAATTCTTCGGCGTGATCTTCCTTGGCCAGCCACGCGAAGCTGGCCTCAAGGGCGCACATGACGCCGGGATCGTCGAGCGTGTCGGCCTCGCCTGGTTCGCGGCAGCGTGCGTGTTGCTGGGGCTGCTGCCGACCCGCGTGCTGCCGGTGCTGGGCGCAGTGCCGGAGCAACTGGGCCTGAGCGCGGGGACACTGGCCGCATCCTCGTGGTGGCGCCTGGCGCCGCTTCCCGGTCGCGGAGCGTCGTACTCGCCGATGGTCTTCCTGCTGACGATCGCGGCCGTCGTCGTCGTCACCGTGCTGGCCGTGAGGTACTTCTACCATCAGCGCGTCCGCCGGGCCCCGGCCTGGGACTGCGGCTTCGTGCATATCGACGCGCGCATGCAGGACACTGCCGAGGGTTTCGGGCAACCCATCCGGCACATCTTCCAGCCGTTCTTCACGCTCGAGCGCGAGCTGCCGACGCCATTCGATGTCGCGCCCCGCTATCGGGTCACCGTCGGCGACCCGTTCTGGCGGGCACTCTACCTGCCGCTCGGCCGGATCGTGCAACGCGCCGCGGATTCGCTCGCGTGGTTGCAGCAGGGACGCATCTCGGCCTACCTGCTCTACAGCTTCGTCACGCTGCTCGTGCTCCTGGCCCTGATGCTATGAACGCGCTCGACTGGGCCACGCAGCTCATGGAAGTCGTCGTGGCGCTCGCCGCGGCGCCGATGCTGGTCGGATGGGTCACATGCTGTCGCGCGTGGCTGCAGAATCGAACGGCACCGAGCGTGTCTGCAGCCGTACCGCGGCATCCGCAAGCTGTTCCACAAGGACGCGGTCATTGCGGAAGGCGCCTCGCCCTTCTTCCGCATCGCCCCGTATGTCGTCTTCGGTGCGATGGTCACGGCGGCCGCGGTGATCCCGTCGATGGGCACGCGCCTGCCATTCACGTCTGCGGCCGATGCCATCGCACTGGTCGGCCTGTTCGCGACCGCGCGCGTGTTCCTGTCGCTGGCCGCCATGGACGTCGGCACCGCGTTCGGCACCCTCGGTGCGCGTCGCGAGATGATGATCGGTTTCCTCGCCGAGCCGGCGCTGCTGATCGTCATCTTCGTGGCTTCGCTGATCTCGTCGACGACCTCGTTGCCCGCGATCTCCGAGGAACTCGCAACCCGCGCGCTCGGCGTCTATCCGAGCCTCGCCTTCACCGCGGTCGCGTTCACCATGGTGCTGCTCGCGGAGAATGCGCGCATCCCGGTGGACAACCCGGCGACGCACCTCGAGCTGACGATGATTCACGAGGCCATGCTGCTCGAGTATTCGGCGCGCCACCTGGCCCTGATGGAGTGGGCCGCGGCGCTGAAGCTCTTCAACTACACCTGCATCGGCTTCGCGCTGTTCCTGCCCTGGGGCACGTCGACCGGCGAGGGGCCGCTCGCGCTCGCCGTTGCCGTCGCCATGCTCGGCATCAAGCTGCTCCTCGCCGGCGCCTCACTCGCGCTCGTTGAGACAGTGTCGGCCAAGCTGCGCGTGTTCCGCGCGCCGGAGTTCCTCGCCACCGCGTTCATGCTCGGCATGCTCGGCCTGCTCGTGCACGTGCTGCTGGGGGCTTGAGGCGATGACCGCGATCGCCTTCGACCTGCAGGTCCTGAACGCGCTCGCCGCGGTGCTGCTGCTGGTCTCCTTCGCCATGCTTTCGCAACGACGCATCGTAACGCTCGTCAACCTGCTCGCGATCCAGGGCGGGTTGCTGTGTGCCGCTACGCTGCTGCTCGCGTGGCGGACCGGCGAGAGCCATCTCTACCTCTCGGCCGTGCTGACGTTCTCGCTCAAGGTCGTCTTCCTCCCCTGGCTGCTGCACCGGCTGATCCGGCGACTCGGGGTCTACTGGGACACGGAACCGGCTGCTCAACATAGCGGGCACGATGCTGGTCGGGCTGCTGATCGTCGTGTTCTCCTTCGGCCTCGCGCAACCGATCTCGGCACTCGCGAGCACCGCGACGCGCAGCGCGATCGGCATCGCGGTCGCGGTGATACTGCTCGCCTTCCTGGCGATGATCACGCGGCGCAAGGCCATGTCGCAGGTCGTCGGCTTCCTGTCGATGGAGAATGGCCTCTTCTTCGGCGCCATGAGCGCGACGTACGGCATGCCGATGATCGTCGAACTGGGCGTCGCGCTCGACGTGCTCGTCGCGATGCTCGTGCTCGGCGTGTTCTTCTTCCAGATCCGCGAGCAGTTCGACAGCCTCGACCTGCACCACCTGGAATCGCTGAAGGAGGACGAATGAGCGTGGAGTTCCTCGTGCTGCTCGGCATGCCGCTGCTCGGCGCCGTGGTGCCTCGGCGCCTGCGGCGCGCGGCGCTGGGCGCCGGATGCGAATGTCGCCTTCAGCCTGGCGACATTCCTGCGCGGCGTGCGCGCTCACGGTGCGCGTGATCGGCGAAGGCACGACTGGTCATCGCTGCGCGAGCAGTTCTTCATCGATCCGTTCAACGTCTTCCTGGTGACGCTGACGGCATTCGTCGGACTCACGACCGCGCTCTTCTCGCGCCCCTACATGCGGGTCGAGCGCGAACACGGCCGCGTGAGCCCGCGCGCAGCTGCGCCTCTATCACAGCATGTACCAGCTCTTCATGACGACGATGCTGATCGCGCTCACGACCAACAACATGGGGCTCATGTGGGTCGCAATGGAGGCGGCCACGCTGTCGACGGTGCTGCTGGTCACGCTGTATCGCACGCCCGCGAGCCTCGAGGCCGGCTGGAAGTACTTCATCCTCTGCGGCGTCGGCATCGCGCAGGCGCTGTTCGGCACGATCCTGCTGTACTTCGCGGCCGAGAAGGTGCTCGGCGCCGAAGGCGTGAGCGCGCTGCTCTGGACGCACCTGAACTGCCGTCAAGGGTCAGCTCGAGCCCGCGGTGCTCGGGCTCGCGTTCGTGTTCCTGCTCGTGGGCTACGGCACCAAGGTGGGGCTCGCGCCGCTGCACAACTGGCTGCCGGACGCGCACGCGGAAGGCCCGACGCCGATCTCCGCGGTGCTCTCCGGCCTGCTGCTGAATGTCGCGATCTACGCTGTCGTCCGCTGCAAGATCCTGGTCGAAGGCTCGCTCCATTCGGCGCTGCCGTCACGCATGCTCATGGGTTTCGGCCTGGTTTCCGTCGTGCTGGCGGCGTTCTTCCTCTGGCGCCAGCGCGACATCAAGCGTCTGTTCGCGTACTCGTCCATCGAGCACATGGGGATCATCGCCTTCGCATTCGGCATGGGCGGACCGGTCGCGAACTTCGCCGCGCTGTTGCACATGACCGTGCACTCGCTGACGAAGTCGGCTATCTTCTTCGCGGTCGGGCACGCGGCGCAGAAGGCGGGCTCGCAGGTGATGGACGATATCCGCGGCCTGATCGTCGTGAGCCCGGCGATCGGCTGGGGACTGATGCTCGGATCGCTCGCCATACTCGGAATGCCGCCGTTCGGCGTGTTTGCGAGCGAGTTCCTGATCCTCACCACCGCGATGAAGCAGGAACCCTGGGCGACGCCGATCCTGCTGATGGCGCTCGGCGTGGCATTCGCCGCCATCTTCGGCCGGGTGCAATCGATGGTGTTCGGCGACACGACGGCCAAGCGCCTGCCGCATCCACCGGCGCTGCTGCCCGTATTCACGCACCTCGGCCTCGTGCTGATGCTCGGCGTGTTCATCCCGCCGTATCTCGCGGACTGGTATCGCGCCGCCGCGCGCCTCATAGGAGGCGAGTGAGATGCCCCTGCGTCGCTTGTTCGAGGCTGCCCGTCCCCTGCCTGGTGCTCCCGGGATCCACGCGGTAATAGTGACCGCGAAGGGCTGGCGCGAGGCGGCACTCGACCTGGCAGCCGCCGGCGGGCGCCTGGTCGCGCTCTGGGCGTCGGGCGACGCGGCGACCCGCGTGACGGTGCACGCGGCGATCGCGGCCGGGGATGGCGTGCTGGTGCTGGATCTCGAGGTTGCCGGCGCACATGCCATGTACCCGCGCCTCGATGACATCTTTCCCGCGGCGGACCGCATGCAGCGCGCGGCCGCGGACATGAGCGGCGTACGGGCGCTCGGCGCGAATGCACGGCCGTGGTTGCGGCACGCGGCCTGGCCTGGGAGTCATTTTCCGCTGACACGGATGGAGACTCCGGCCGCACCGGCCGCACCCGCGCAACCAGCGACACCTGCGCAGTCTTCGGCACCGGAGATCGACGATTACGCGTTCGTTCGTGTCGAGGGCGACGGCGTGCACGAAATCCCCGTCGGGCCCGTGCACGCCGGCATCATCGAGCCCGGGCACTTCCGCTTCTCGATCGTCGGCGAGAAGGTGCTGAAGCTCGAGGAACGCCTGGGCTACGTGCACAAGGGCATCGAGCGGCGCTTCACGGAATTGCCGCTGCTCGAAGGTCCACCGGCTCGCAGCGCGAGTGTCGGGCGACTCCGCGGTCGCGTTTTCGTGGGCGTACTGCCAGGCGCTCGAAGGTCTCGCGCAGGTGCAGCTCCCGCCGCGAGCCGCGTGGCTGCGTGCGCTCGCGCTCGAACTCGAGCGGATCGCGAACCACCTGGGCGACCTCGGCGCGCTCGGCAACGATGCCGGTTTCGCGTTCGGCTTGAGCCAGTTCTCGCGGCTCAAGGAACTGCTGCTGCGCGTCATCGAGCAGCGACTCGGCCAGCGCTACCTGCTCGACTTCGTCGTCGCCGGCGGCACACGCGTCGACCTTGCGCCAGATGGCTCGCCGGGCGCTGGCGGCCCACATCGGCGCGCTGCGCGGACGAGGTGCGGCACCTGCAGGACATCTACGACGAGCACGCCGGCGTGCGCGATCGTTTCGTCGGTACGGGTGTCGTGACGCCTGAGCTCGCCTCGCAGCTCGGGCTCACCGGGCTCGCCGGCCGCGCGAGCGGGCAGGCGTTCGACCTGCGCGTCGACCTGCCCTGCGAGCCCTACACGGCCCTTGCACCGGTCAAGTCCGGCCGGCTCGAAGGCGACGTGGCGGCGCGCGTGAGCCGTGCGATTCGACGAGCTGCTGGAATCCTGCCGGCTCGTCCTGGAAATCCTGCGCATGCATGCCGGCAGGTCCGCATCGCGTCGAGGTCGCACCGCCGGCGGACGGCGGCCGGGCCATCGGCCTCATCGAGGGCTGGCGCGGGCCGGTGCTCGTGGCGCTGGACGCCGGACCCGCGGGTACCATCCGCCGTTGCCATCCGCACGATCCGTCCTGGCAGAACTGGCCGGTGCTCGAGCACGCGATCATCGGCAACATCGTCCCGGATTTTCCGCTGATCAATAAGTCGTTCAACCTCTCCTACAGCGGGCACGACCTCTAGCCATGTGGAAAGACACTGCGCAAGATCGCTGCGTCGGCATCGTCACGGAGCCGCCGCCGCTGCCAGACGAGGAACTGCGCGTGCGCGAGGCCCTGCAGGAGCGCATCCTCGAGGTGCTGGGGCGCGCGCTCTGCATTCGGCCGTCGACGCCGGCTCGTGCAACGGCTGCGAGCTCGAGATCCACGCCCTCAACAATCCGTTCTACAACCTCGAAGGCCTCGGCATCCGCTTCGTGGCGAGCCCGCGCCATGCCGACCTGCTGCTGGTGACGGGCCCGGTCTCGCGGCACATGGAGGTCGCGCTCCGCCGTACCTACGACGCGACGCCCGACCCGAAGCTCGTCGTCGCGATCGGCGACTGCGGCGCCTGCGGCGGCGTCTTCGGCGAGGCTACGCGAGTCTCGGCGCGTGGCGAACGTCATCCCGGTCGACGTCGTGGTGCCCGGCTGCCCGCCGTCACCGACGCGCCTGCTGCAGGGCATCCTGACTGCGATTTCCCCTGCGCGCGCCGGTGCTGCACGACAGGGGAGCAATTGACGGCGACGACCAGCGCGGCGAATGGCTCGGCGGTATGGCCTCGTACCAAGGCGTGTGTATCCTTGCGTCCGTCGAATGCCAGCGCAGGTTCGAACATCTGATTCGTCCCTGGCTCGGCCTCGGGGAGTCCATGGTGTTTACCCGGTCGACGGTTAGTCGGGGCCAATCCCTGCTGGTTCGCGGGTTTTCGATGGCCCTGTTTCCGATTGCGGCAGCCTGTGCTGGCAATGGCTTTCCGCAACCCTTCGACACCGGCGTCAGGTACAGCCACGAGTTGCATGTCGACGCTTCGGCGCGGCCCGGCGGAGACGGTAGTGAGGAATCTCCGTTCCAGGCGATCAACGAAGCGCTCGCGAAGGCACGACCGGGAACCCGGGTCCGCATCGAGGCAGGCAGCTACGGCGCAATCGGGACGGTGACCAATCTTCACGGCACGGCGCGGGCGCCCATAGCGCTCGTTGGTAACGGCAAGGTCGTGGTCGCGACGAACGGCAACGGCGTTGCGCTGCACCTCGTCGACCCGCGCTATGTCGTCATCGAGGGACTCGTTATCCGGGATACGGTGCCGCACGGCATGAACATCGACGACGGAGGCTCGTATGCGTCGCCTGCCAGCCACGTCGTGCTGCGCAACGTCTCTTTCAGCCGGATCGGGAATGGCGGGAACAACGACTGCCTGAAGATGTCCGGCGTCGACAACTTCTACATCGAAAACAGCCGCTTTACAGGCTGCAACCAGGGTGAAGCGATCGACATGGTCGGGTGCCACAACGGGGTCATCGCCCGAAACACCTTCCACGACATGCCCGGGAGCGCCGTGCAGACCAAGGGCGGCAGCGCCGATGTGCTGGTTCACGGCAACCGGTTCACCCGAATCGGGCAGCGGGCCATCAACGCCGGAGGCTCGACCGGCACGGCGTACTTTCGGCCCGTGGACGCAAGGCACGAGGCTGAGCGGATTCAGATGGTCGCGAATGTCATCGAAGCCAGCGGCGTTACGCCGGTGGCCTTTGCCGGTTGCGATGCTTGTGTCTTCGCGAACAACACCATCGTCGATCCCGGCGACCATGTCGCCCGGATTGTCGAGGAAAACCAGTCGCGCACGCCTGGAGCCAACGGATTCTTCATCAATAACATCATCGTCTTCGAAGCTTCAGGCAGGCGCCGCTACGTCGACGTCGGGACCGGAACCCGGCCAGCGACGTACACCTTCGGCTGGAACCTCTGGCACGCCCTTGACGACGCATCCTTTGCCGGGCCCGTGTACAGCGACGGCCTCCCTCCCGAGACGAGCGCCATCGTCCGCAAGGACCCATTGCTGGATGCCAAATGGCGTCCACGCGTGGGGAGCCCGGCGATTGCCGCTGGACGAATCGTGCCAGGCGGCATTGGCGTGGATTTCGAGCGCCGGGGATATGGCAGGCCGCCGACCATAGGTGCGTTCGAGCAGCCCCAATCCGGCTCATCGAGATCCGGCTCGACAGAATGATGCCTGTGGAGACCGAACTGCCGCATCATTCTTTGTCATGCACCATCGGTGCAAAGCCAGATACTTGAGTGGATTTTTTGTGCATAGTGTTGGAATAAGGACGACGCCATGCCAAAGCGCCTCGCACTCGTTGAGGACGACGATATCCTTCGGGTCAATTACGTCGACCTGCTTTCTCGCGCGGGTTTCAGCGTGGCGGCGTATTCGAACAAGGAAGATGCTCTTCGTGCGTTTGCCGAAGTGCTGCCTGACATCGTGCTCCTCGACATCGCACTCGATTCGGAGAGAGACGCCGGGTTCGAGATCTGCAGCGCATTGCGCCGTCGATCGACGACGCTGCCGATCGTGTTTCTGACATCACACGATGGCGACGTGGACAAGATCTCCGGCCTGCGTCTGGGGGCCGATGACTACCTGACGAAGGACGTCTCGATCGACTACTTGACTGTTCGTATCGAGACCTTGCTGCGACGGCTTGCAACGGTCGCTGCTGCCGGCGGAATTGCCGGTCCGGCGACTTCGGACCCAACGCGGTCATCGCTGGAAATCGTCGACAGCGTTTCCCGGGCCCTGTGGAAAGGCGTCGATGTCGGCTTGCCACTTACCCAGTACTGGATGGTGCGCGAACTGTATTGCCACTCGGGGCAGGTGATCTCCCACGCGGACCTGATGCGCGCAGCTCGAATCGTTGTCGAACCAAACACGGTCACTGCGCACGTGAAGGCCATTCGCGATGCGTTCCGTAGAATCGACCCCGAATTCAATTGCATTCGGACCGAGCGCGGCCGTGGCTATCGATGGGTTCCGCTGCCTGCCGAGCAGCACGTCACTGCTTCAGTAGAGGCAGCGCGACGATGAAACGCGCGCCCGGGCGATCGGCGGTTGGCTCTGCCGTGATCGTTCCCCCGTGCCGGCCTGCAATCACCTTGGCCACGTAGAGTCCCAGCCCCAGGTTCCCTTCCCGGTCCGGGCGGCGGACGCTCACGAACGGGCGGAATATGGCCTCCAGGTCCTGCGGCAAGGGCTCGCCATGGTCCGTGACCTCCAGTCGCGCGTAACCGGGCGTCGTGTCGAGCGTGACATGGATCACACCGCCAGGCTCGGAATGCTCGACTGCGTTGTTCATCAACTTGTCCAGCATCTGGACGAGGCTGTCAGGGTTGCCTCGGACGCGCACGCCGTACGCGACAATTACCTCGTAGCGAATGCCGCCACCATCGCGGCGGAAGTCCTCTGCGCGACCGGCAACCAATCGCGACAGGTCGACTTCCTCGACCTCCTGCAACTGCAGTGCACCGTCGAGGCTCGTCGCGTTTGCGACCTGCTGCAGTACGTTGCGCATGAACTGGAGGCTGGTCTTCGCGCGCCGCAGATATTCAAACCCCCTGTCAGGGAGGCTGGTGCGCTCGAGCAGCTCCAGCGAAGACCCGATGCCGGCCATCGCATTCTTGAGCTCGTGGCGAGTGAAGCCGGCGATGATCCTGAGCCACTCGTTCTGCTCGTATTGGATCGCGAGGCGTCGCGTGTACTCTGCTTCGAAGCGGTGTTGCGTGAGGAATCGCTCGCGCGAGCCCCACTCGTGTCGAAACGCACCGTAGGTGGAGATCAACGCGATGGTTACCAGGAGGCCGTGGTCCTCCAGAAGTCCTCGGAGGACAGGCCGTGCTGCGGCGGAAAGAACGATGATCGGAGCAAGTGTCAGCGCCACCACCGTTGCCGACCAGCGAAAGGGCAGACCCAGGCACGCATAGGCGAAGAGGATCGTCTGGGTGACGCCGAACGCAACATACGGTTCACCGATTGTCCCGGCGAGCACAGCGACAGCGGTCCACGCGAGCCCATAGATCGCCGTGCAGATGGACAGCAGCGGAATGGCGACGGCGGCCTGACGAATCGTCAGCACGCCCAGGATGCCGATCAAAGGCATGACCGCCATCACAAAGAGCCTGATCGCATGGACACCAGCCAAGGCATCCGGCGCGATGAACATGCCGTCCAGCGGGTAGAAGAGCAATGTCATCGTCAGCCCAAAGACCAGGCTGCCCAGGATCCAGGCCCTGGTACGGCTGTATTCGCCCTGCAGGTAGGCGCGTTCGAGCTGCGCGTCCCGAAAACGCAAGGTCACCGGAGCATGCTGCGTCGCGAAACCAGCGCCCGGCGGTCGGAGCATGTCGACCCGGCCACGCGCTCCCCCGGCCTCTATCGTTTGATCCTCAACAGGCCTCTCGGCGGTTTCATATTCTTCATCGTTCTTCATGCTGCCTCACCGAAACCTCCTCCCTGGAGTGAGTCCGTGAGCGAAACAGGACGAAGTCTAGCAGGCATCGCGGCGCTTGGCCGGCGGGGGATCGGGCCCGCTGGGTGCAGGACGCGACAGCGTCAGGCCCCGAGACAAAACGAACCTAAGTCGTTAGCGACGCTCGCATTGTTCAGTCCAACCAGGCGTCTGACAGCCGGACGTCATGGTGTTGCAGGTTGACCGAAGCCGCGCACACCTGGTCTCGAGGAAGTGGGGATGCCCCACCGCGGCCCGAACCGCGACGCGAGAACAGGTGTCGTTTGCCGCGGGAGGCGTACTCATAATTCATCATCGTTGTCCACGCTCATCTTCTTGGAAGCGGTTAATGTTCACGCGAAGGGTCACCCTTACCAGCAGCCAATCTGCCAAGAATGGCCCGTCGTGGCCCGGCGTAAGGAAGGCTGGGACATGCATCCAACCCTCGGAGCACGACTCTGGGGCTTTCGTTAGTCAACTGCGCAGGGAGTACAGCATGAAGAAGTTCTTGAAATGCCTGGTCGGTACCGCCGGGCTCGTCCTGAGCATGGGCGCGATGGGACAGGGACAGAATGACGGTGGTATGCCCCGGCGGACCTCCCCGTAGGCTCTGCCAATAACGTTCTCGGCCATATTTTATGCACGGCGGCCATCAATACGAACGGCACCAGGGCGGGCGGCGCCTCGGTGTTGTCCTCGCTTCAACTCGCTGGATTCCCTGGAGCATACCAGGTCATATTCAAACCGCCCTGCCAGAACATCACCGCGAGGAACGGCTGGGCGCGCATCGTCCAGGTAGACACGCTGACGACTGGTCAGGTAACTGGGGTCAGCTGCACCACAGCAGATCGCGCGGGCAATCCGAATGGTGTCTTTGTCTTCTGCACCAACGACGCCGGTGTACCGACCAACACGTCGTTCTTCCTGTTCGTGTTGCGGTGACTCGTTGAGTCAGCTGCTCTTGCCGACAGATCCTTTGGCCGTTTCGCATTGCGCTGAACGCTCAGCGGACTGCGTCGAGACCTTCGGAAGGCAATCGCAGTAATCGCCGGACGGATGGAAAGTTGAAAGGCCCCGAGCTTTGCGGGGCCTTTCTCTTGACGCGATTCGCAGGTTCCGGGAACGGAGGCGGGGCAGCAATATTACTGCCAACGCTGCCGCAAGCAACGCCGGCGCAGTTGGTCGACAGCAGATGCGCCCGCCGTACCGCCCCGCAATGCAGCACTGGACCAACGCGATCGGGAAGCACGAGCTCCGACGTTCGTCGGGGGTCGACAATCTAGAGTATGATCACTTCGTGCAGTTGCCGGCGCGTTGTCCGCACACTGAGTTCCAGAGGGTGACCCAGCGGCTGTCGGGAATCGACGACCCCGCCACCTTCGGATCGGTCGAGATAAAGCCGTACGACGTGATGCCGACCACCGCGTTGCGGGTCGTGTTCAACCCACCGGTCTGGCCGCTCGATGCCGTGCCGAAGTTCTGGATCCACGGGCCACCGCTCGAGCCGCCGCGCATGTCAGACCCGTACTCGACGTTGTTGGGCGCAACGTCCCGGAAGTCGCCGGCCGTGACCTGGTGCATCTGCTCGCAGGAATCGAGGTTGCATGGGTAGCCGAGCATGTGCACGTGGTTGCGCGACAGTGACAGCGTGCGCCAGCCAAGCATGCCGGTCACGGCGCCGATCTTCTTCATGCTGGTGTCGAACAACCTGTCGGACACGACGAGCATCGCGTAGTCCGCTGCATTTGGAACGACACCACCACCCGACATCCACGTCGTCGTCGTCGCGACAAAGCTCCAGTCCCATGCCTGGTACGGCGCGGTGCCGTCCTTGTATGCCGGCACGAACAACCAATTGGTGAACCAGCCGCCGGCTCCGCCGCTGCCGCTGTGCACGCAATGTCCTGCCGTCACGATGATACGGTAGCCAATCACCGAGGCCGAGCACACGAAGTCGCCCTGGCCCGGCTTGGTGAAAAACAGGCGGCCAACCTTGCGGTACAGCGTGTTCTTGTGAAGCGATGCGTTGGCCAGGCGTGCACTGGTGAAGGGCGCCTGGGCCGTGCCCTCGTCCATCGGCTGCACGCTCGCCGTGCTCTCCGTCGTCGAGTACTCGTCCACGGCCGACGATGGCTCCGGCGTTTCCTGCATCGGGTAATCGGACCGGTCGAACAACTTCACTTCCGTCGCGACGCCCGCCCCCGCAGGGTCGACGGCAGCGTTCGATGCGGGGCGCGACCCGATCGGCGTGGCGACGCCCGCTGGCGTACCCGACGGCGCAATCGGCAGCGGCAGCGTCCGCGCGTTCGCAAGACGCTCCGGAGTCCAGTACTTCTGGGTGGCCATCGCCCGAGTCGTTGGTGCCTCAATTGAGGCGATACCTGATTGCGCCTGCGCTTGCGCCAGTACCGGACCGCACCATGCCGTCAGGACGGTGACAGCGATAACCGAAAGTCTGCGTGGATATCCAAGCACTGTGGTCATCATCGCCTCCCCGTCGCCGATCGTTCTCGAAGCACTATTGAATCGTGGCCTGCCCACCGCCCGATCTTGCACGCGCAAAGGTCGAGATTGAGGGGCAGCAATATTCGAGCCAACCGCGAAACGACACCGTTGGCTCAAGACTGTACGCGGCCGGCGAGACCGGACGCGGGCCTGGGATACCGGGAGGGGTAAGAAAAGCCGACATGCCTTGGTCGCTGATCGGCGGCGCACCGAACTCGCTCCGATATTGCCCGTGTCGCGCTGGAACATTCTCCTTGAACACGCTGGTCACGAAACCAGGAAGCCTCGCCTTACCTCGGGTCGGCTGGGTTCGCCGCGAGCGTCGGTCACCGCGAGTCGACCGCGCAGCGGGCGTCCTACAGCCGAGGCCGAATTCACGCGGTACTCTGCCGGTTGCCCCGCGTGATGAGCGCCGGCGCTCGACCCAAGGCATCGCGACGATGATCAGGAATCACGTCCGGTCTGTACCGCCTGAATTCGGTGAAGAAGAGCCCGAAGACGGGCAAGCGACGTAGCCCAGGCACGATCGCGAATGGCCGTTACGAAGGCGGATCGGCCGCGCGGGTGGCCGCGAGTTCCTGACGGTTCCACTCGCCGTCACTACTGCGTTCCCCTGGCTGGTCAGTTACCACATCACATGAGGATTTCGTCATGAGCATCATCACACCAATGAGACGGACCTGGCTGCCGATCGGCACAGCCCTGGCACTTGCGGTCGCCGCATTCGGCCCTTACCCGGGCGTCGCCGCAGCGGCAGACGTCAAGGTGACGCTGGCTGGCGACCAGGAAGCGCCGCCGACCAAGAGTGCCGCCACTGGCACCGGCACGATCACCGTCGGCGCCGACAAGTCCGTTCACGGCAGCGTGACGACCAAGGGCGTTGCCGGGACCGCAGCGCATATCCACGAAGCGCCTGCCGGCAAGAATGGGCCGGTGGTCATTCCGCTCGAGAAGAAAGGCGACACATATACCGTTCCTGCGAACGCCAAGCTTACGGACGCGCAGCTCGCAAGCTTCGAGGCGGGGAATCTATACGTGAACGTCCACAGCGCCGCGCACCCGGATGGAGAGATTCGCGGACAGCTGAAACCCTGACACAGTCGTTCATTCCCTTGGGTCCGGCCGACCGCCCGGGTCGGCAGGATCCAGTGACCTGAACATGCGTGCGAGAGCGGGCTGCCACGCCGCGCGGCATTCGCGGCCTCCTGGAGCATCGCCTCACCGTTGCCAGGCACCGTGGCCTCCAATGTACGGATGGTGTTTCGGAGTTCGCCCGGGATAACTGTGGCCAAGGATCGGGAGATCGGGGCGCACCGATGACCCGCCGACGCCGATGTCGATGCCGGTGCCGGTGCCGATGCCGATGCCGTCGGAGTTTGTCTCGCTGTTTCCGTGGCTTACAGTTCACAATTCGATCGACTTGGAAGAGATCTGCGGGATTGCGTACCAGCTCGATCCACCCGATCGAGATAACTTCTGGACCGGCACGGACTCATGGCCTACAAGGAGACTCCTGCCTGACGGCACACCTCGCACCGGCATCATCGTTTTGCAGCACTTCGGGATAGAGACAAGAGCCATGGATGAGCCGGAGTGCGACATGACGACTCCGCTGCCGGAGGAGTCGGCCGACCATTCCCCGGGCACTGCTTTGCTGGCGCTGGCGACAGAGGCGGAGCCTGCCGACGAGAGTCCCCGCATTTCCACCGGGCCCGCCGTGGGCCCGGGCACCGTACTGCGCCAGCGCTATGTGCTCGAGCGAAAACTTGGCCAAGGCGGCATGGGCACTGTGTACCGGGCGCTGGACCGTAGTAAGGAAAGCCTCCCGCCGCAGAATCGTCACGTGGCCGTCAAGGTGCTGCGCGAGGAGTTCGCACGTCGTCCTGATGCACTGCAGGCCCTGCGCCGCGAGGCACACCAGGCGCAGTCGCTGTCGCATCCCGGCATCGTCAACGTCTTCGACTACGATAACGACGGCGACACGTGTTTCATCACGATGGAACTGCTCGAGGGCGAGCTGTTGAGCGATCTGATCCAGCGGATGAGGCCCGGCAAGGTGCCTCGCCGGGTGGCGACCGACATCCTGCGCGACATCGGCAATGCACTGGCGTACGCGCACTCGCGTGGCGTCCTGCACATGGATCTCAAGCCCGGCAACGTGATGATCACGACGCGGGGCGAAGTGCGCGTGCTGGATCTCGGCCTTGCGCATCCGCACGCGACGGAGCCATGGATATCGGATCACCCGCCGCCGTTCCATGCGGCCACACCGACATATGCGAGTTGCGAGCAGCTGGCCGGCGCCGCTCCGGACGTCCGCGACGACGTATTCAGTTTCGCCTGCGTGGCCTACGAGCTATTGAGCGGTGAACACCCGTTCGGACGACGTTCGGCCCGGGTGGCGCGCGACCAGGGCCACCGTCCGCGCCGCATTGACGGCCTGTCGCGGCGGGAATGGCGGGCGCTCCGCCAGGGTCTCGCCCTGACCAGGGGCGATCGACCGCGCAGTCTCGCCGAGCTCCTCCAGGGGCTCGGGCTCGTGGCAACGCCGCAGCGTGCCCCGCCCCGGCACAGGTTCGAGCGGCCTCCGGCGCGTCAAGGCCTTTCGCGCTGGTGGCTGACCACCGCTGGCCTGGGCGTCCTCGCGGTTGGGCTCTATGTCGCCTGGGTCCGACTGGCGCCCGACGGCGATCGTGACAGCGTCCCTGGGCAGATGCGTGAGGAGATTGCGCGTCCGACGCCGCGCGAGGAACGGCCGCAGGCGACTCCGGCAGCAACCGTTGCCACTGCAAGCGATTCCGTGCCAGCCAAGTCAGTACCGGTCGGCTCGCTCGAGACAGACGAAGTTCTTGTTCCTTCGGACTTCGCCGCGACCATCGCGCAGACACAGGCTCCGACACCGGTCATTGTGGCTGCCGGCCCTGGGCGCCTGGGGTTCGAAGCAGACACCATCACAGTCAGCGAGTCTGCCGGGGTGGTGCCGTTGCGTGTCGTGCGCCGCGGCGGCGCCGCGGGTACGGTCTCCTTCAACTGGAGAGCGATCGGCGACAGCGCGGTAGCGGACCAGGACTATGCCGCACTGGGCACGGTCCGCGAGTCGATCGAACCCGGTGAGACGAGCAAGACGTTTCCCCTGCCGATCGTTTCGGACGCGATCGCGGAATCGACCGAGCTCCTCGACGTTGTCATCGAGGACCCGACCGCTGGTGCAACGCTTGGCGCAATCACGCAGGTCACCGTCATCATCGTGGACGACGACTGAGCAGGTACATGGCAGTGAACCTGGCCGACGCGCGCCGTCAGCTCAGACCAGTCCCTTGTCGCGCAGTTCGTCCTTGAAGTAGGCATAAAAGATCGGCGCTGCGATCAGGCCGGGAATGCCGAAGGCCGCTTCCATCATCAGCATCGCGACCAGCAGCTCCCAGGCGCGCGTGTTGATATGCGAGCCGACGATGCGCGCGTTGAGGAAGTATTCGAGCTTGTGGATGACGACGAGGTAAACGAACGAGGCGACGGCCACCGGCAGGCCGTGGCTGAGGCTCACGATGACGATCGCCGTGTTCGAGACCAGGTTGCCAATTATCGGCAGCAGGCCGACGACGAAAGTGATCGCGACCAGCGACTTGACCAGCGGCAGGTCCACGCCGAACGCGGGCAGCGCGACGCCGAGGTAAAGCCACGTGAAGAACGTGTTGATCGACGAAATCCAGAACTGCGCGAAGACCACGCGTCGGAACATGGACGCCAGGCGTGCGGCGTGTCGCGAAATGCGCTCGGCGAGCGGGCGCCGGTCCGCGTCCTGCGAAGCCTTCTGCAGCGACAGCAGCGCGCCGATGACCATGCCCATCAGCACATGAACCAGCGAGCGCCCGAGATCGCGGCCCGCGAGCTGCAGGGAGCCCGAGTGCGAGCGCAGCCATTCGAC
The DNA here is from genome assembly GCA_963786705.1 of uncultured Gammaproteobacteria bacterium. Taxonomy (GTDB): domain Bacteria; phylum Pseudomonadota; class Gammaproteobacteria; order Steroidobacterales; family Steroidobacteraceae; genus RPQJ01. Next base: position 252,331 of record CAWBAG010000013.1, on the reverse strand, counting down.
CAGTGTCCGTTGCAGCGTATCGGCGTCCTCCGGCACATGGGCGAGCAACTCCGTCGGCAGGTGTGCGCGCGCGTCCTCGACGATCTGCGCCATCCTCTGCATGAGGATCGGCAGGCTTTCGCCGCTGTTGCGCAGGAAAGCAATGAGGCCGATGCCGGCGGCGATGAGCGCGGCCATGACGACCGTAGCGATCAGCGTCACCGCGAGCACGCGCGGTCCGTCGCGGCCGAGAGCGCTCAGGCGCAGCCATGGCGTCAGCACGTTGACCAGCTCGAAGACGAGCAGGCCGGCCAGCAATGCCGCCAGGAGATGCAGCTTGATGACCAAGCCGAGCGCCAGCGCACTCACGCCCCAGGCGACGATGTCGGCGCGTGTAACGGTCCTGGCGACGGCGGTGTTCATGGATCAGTAGGGTGTGCGGCGTACATCGTGATCGTGTCAGGTGTCCGCGACCTTCAGCACGAGTTTCCCCGTGTTCTCGCCCGTGAACAGCTTCAACAAGGTGTCCGGGAAGGTTTCCAGGCCGTCCACGATGTCCTCGCGCGTCTTGAGCTGTCCAGCGGCCATCCATCCGGCCATTTCCCGCGCGGCTTCGCCGTAGCGGCTGGCGTAGTCGAAGACCACCATGCCCTGCATGGTGGCGCGATTCACCAGCAGCGACATGTAGTTGCTCGGGCCTTTCACCCGGGCCTCGTTGTATTGCGAGATGGCGCCGCAGATCACGATGCGGGCGTGCATGGCGAGCTGGGTCAGGACGGCATCCAGGATTTCACCGCCGACGTTGTCGAAGTACACATCGACGCCTTTCGGGCAGTGCTGCTTCAGCGCGGCCTTCATGTCCTCGTGCTTGTAATCGATGGCGGCGTCGAAGCCGATCGAGCGCAGGTAGTCGCACTTATCCTTGCCGCCCGCGATCCCGACCACGCGGCAGCCCTTGATCTTCGCGATCTGGCCGACGACCTGCCCCACGGCGCCGGCCGCGCCCGACACGACCACCGTGTCGCCTGCCTTCGGCCGTCCGACTTCCAGCAAGCCGAAGTACGCGGTCATGCCCGGCATGCCGAGCGTTCCCAGGTATACCGGCAGCGGGACCAGCTTGGGATCCACCTTGGTCAGGTTCTTCACCTTTGCGACCGCGTACTCCTGCACACCCAGCATGCCGACGACATGATCGCCGACGGCGACACTGGAATCCTTGCGAGGTGATCACGCGTCCCAATGCGCCGGCGCGCATGACTTCGCCGATACCGACCGGCGGTACGTAGGACTTGCCCTCATTCATCCAGCCGCGCATCGCTGGATCGAGCGAGATGTACAGGATCCTGACCAGGACCTCGCCTGTGTCCGGCTCCGCCACTGGCGCTTCCGCATACTCGAAGTCGCTGCGCTGAACCATGCCGACGGGGCGCCTGGCAAGCTTGAACTGGTGATTGATGAGAGTGTTCATTGCAGTGCCTCCAATGGCCGACGGACCCGAACGGGGTCCGGTGAGTCATTGTCGGACGATACGCGAGGTCTGCGCCCACTGCGAACCGCGTATGCGCCGCGTGGCAAGCCTGCGCTGGAGGGGCCCGCCCTGCCCTGCCGTTGGGACTACTTAAGGCACACGACGAGCTTGGCTACGTGAGTTCGCCAATTGATCGGGATCACGACCGGGCGGGCGCCGGCCGGCAGTTCCACCGCACTGCCCGCACCGGATACGACAGTCGGCACCGAGATTGCGAACTCCTTGCCCAGGTCGCGTCGCACGTTGCCGGCGATCGTATTCGCGACCTCCCCCACCAGGTCGCACAAGTACTCGTTGGAGACATTGCTCTCGTTCATCTTCATGAGCAGCACGGTCAGCATGCCCCTCGGCGCCGAGAAATAGACGATGCCGTTACGACGGCCCGATATCGAGATCACGCCGTTGTAGTCGTGGACCTCGGGCGCTCCCTTGGTGACGAGGTACGGGGAGCCCACCGAAGCCGCCTGCTGCACCGCGATCTCGAAATAGCGGGTAGTGCCATAAACAAACGCGCGGATGTCCTGTTCGTGCAGCATGGATGCGTCAGGAGCCCGAGATCAGTTCTTCCAGCGCTTCATTCAGCTGACGGTCCGAGAATGGCTTGTTCAGGAAACCATTGGCGCCCTTGCCCATGGCTTCGACGGCGGTCGCCTTGTCGGCCAGTGCCGAGACGATCAGGATCAGGACGTCCGGCTTGATTGCGACCAGCCGTTCGACGCACTCGATGCCGTCCATCTGCGGCATGGTGATGTCCATCGTGACGACGTCCGGGTCGGTGCGGCGAAATATCTCAACGGCCTCGAGACCGTTCGATGCCATTCCCACGACCTGCAGGTGCGCGATCTGCTGGCTGCGCTCGATGCGCCGGCGGATGACGCTGGAGTCATCCACGATCAGCATCTTGAGTGGCCTTTTCGGGGATCGAGCAGTGGCTGTCATCGGGAGACTTCCTGGGCGAGCAACGTCAGGCGACCGCGCCTTGTCGCCGACCCTGTGGCGGCAGCGAAATCGAGAAGCGCGTGTACCTGCCGGGCGCAGTCGAGACACCAATCCTGCCGCCGAACGATTGAACCGCCTTCAGCACGACGTCGAGGCCCACGCCACGCCCGGCATCGCGGCTGCTGCCATCGTGGGTCGAGAACCCGGTCTTGAAGATCAGGCCCAGGATCGCCTTCGTGTCGAACTGCGCGGCTTCCTGCGGGCTCACGTCACCTCGACGTATCGCGGCTTCACGCAATCGCTCGGCGACGATGCCTTGCCCATCGTCCTGGAACACCAGTTCGAAGCCCTGGTCGCTCGACTGGAAGTTCACCTGCAGCACCCCGGTCTCGTTCTTGTCGCTCGCGCGTCGTGCGGCGGCGTCCTCGATGCCGTGCACCACCGCGTTACGCACGAGCTGGATCGCGATGTCACGTACTGCCTTGCGCAGCTCGGCGGGCACCTCGTCGAAGCCCGTGGCGACGAGCCGAACCTTCTTGCCGAGATCCGTGGCGATGCGCTGTGCCAGCGCGTCGAGCGGCGGACCCAGGTCCCGCGTGGCCACGTTACCCGACGACGACGACGCATCCTGGCGCGGGGTGGCGGTCAGCAGCGCGGTGGCCCGCAGCGAGTCGGCGCGGTCGACCAGCCCACGTATCGTTTGCAGATGGCCGAGGATGTCGTCGAGACCCACCACCAGCGGCAGGAAGTCGTTGCCGGACAACTGCGGACGATCGCGCAACTCCTTCAGCAGGTCCTCGAACGAGTGTGCGCGGCTCTCGACGGAGGCCAGGCCGAGCGTCGCGGCCTCACCCTTGATGCGGTGCATCTCGCGGAACAACTGGTCGATCTTCGCGCGAAAATCAGCATCGCCGCGCGCCGGGACCTTGAGGACATTGTTGACCTGGGCAAGTGCCGCGCCCGTGTCGTCGAGGAACGACACCAGTTGCGCTGGATCGACCTGCAGGAGTCCCAGCAGCATGTCCATCTGTCCCTGGGCATTGGCCTGGGACTCCTTCAGTTCACGAGCCAGCAGTACCCTGGATGTCACGTCGTTCACGGACACCAGGATGTGTCGTACGCCGTGCTCGCCCTTGACGCGATGGAAGTCGAATTCGAGGTACCGCAGGTCGCGCCCGCCGTCGCCGCGCTCGAAATGAACCTCCACTTCGGCGAGTGGGTTGATGCTCCGGATCAGGTTCTCGTTGGCGCGCTCGCCCCAGAGCAGTTTGACGTACTTCGTCGCGGTCGCCAGTGTCTGCTCGGTCACCGTGTCGCGCAGCAATTCCTCGAGCGTCATGTCGCTGAAGTCGTCGCGGCGGAACAGAGTGGACAGCGCGGCGGAGTGTGCATTGCCGATGCGGAAGTCGGCGTCGATCAGGAACAACCCGTCCTTGACGGTGCTCAGGATGTCGCGAGTCTGGTTCTGCGCCTCGACAGCCATGCGCTCATGACGAGCCTTCAGCCACTGAAAGTACGCCAGGAAAGGCACCAGCAGACAGGCGAAAGCGACGCCGATGATCATCAGCGTGCGCAGGGTCGCGGATGCCATGACGACCCGCTTCTCGAGGCTCGCGCTCACCGACGATAGGGCCGCAGTCAACGGCTCCGTCGCGCCGCGACTGGTCTGGATGGCCTGGCGCGTATCGTTCAAGAGCTCGCGGCCCAGGCGGTTCAGCTGCGCGCCCGCAGAATCCGAGTCCCGGTATGGAAGTCCATCGAATCCGGCGACAGGGTGCAGGGTCTTGCGGTAATCGGACCATAGGTCTTCGAGTTCCCGCAGTTCGGGTGAATCGCCGGCCGCGGATTTCTTGAGCTCCACAAGAGCCAGGTCGAAGCTCTTCACTGACGCGCCGAGATCCCTGACGGCCTGGCCGATGTAGACGCGCGACCCGAGCCGGTCGCGGATCGCCATCAGCGAACTGGCGATCGATTCCGGTTCGACGCGATGTTCGCTGACGAGCTTGAGCGCTGCGCTGTCGGCCGCAACCCGATTCGCGAGCCGGTAGCCCGGTATCAGCACCAACCCGATGAATGCAACCAGCAGTATGAGGAATCCGGCGATCGCCGCCCGGTCGCGGAGGTTTCCAGGAATGTTTCGGCTCATGACGCCCCGCTCGCCTGAGGATGGACGATCCGCACTGCTCATGGTTTTTTCACTGCGCCGGTCGGAAGACGATATTTTTCACGACGGTCGCCTCGATGTCCGGGTCGTCCGCCGCAAATGGCTTGAACCGCCACCGTCGAACCGCCTTGACCGCGGCCTCGTCGAACACGTCGGCCGGGTCTGAACTCACGACCGTCGCCGACTTGACCTTGCCGTCCCCAGCCACGGTGATGCGCAATAGAACCGCGCCACTGATGCCATTCTTCAGCGCGTCCTCCGGGTACTCCGGGGCCACGTATCGGGTACGCTTGAGTTCAGCCGGCGGCAGCGATCGCGTCGCAGGTGTCGCGCGTGCCGCGCTGATCTCATGCTGGAGCGCATCTACGTCGGCCGTGTTCAGTCCAAGCTTTCCGGCCGCGTTGGCGTACGCCTGCGCCTTGTCGACGTCTCGCACCACCAGCGCATTGCGGCCGCCTTCGAGCAGCGCGCTCGACACGGCCTGGGTGCTCGAGGCGGCAGCGTTCCCGGACGGGTCCTCCGCGCGCAGCGCACTCAGATATGCCACGGCGCTGTCTTGTGACGGCTCGAGCAGCCGCCCGTCCCTGACTCGATCCTGCACCAATTGCGCGAGCCGTTCGACCGGCGTGTTGACCGATGGTACGGAAGCAGCCGGCGGCGCTGCACGCATTGCGGCATTGAGCCGGGTGGGCGCGACATCGAGGTCCCGTGCCTCTGCCAACCAACGATTCAGGTCCTCTCGGCGCGACTGTCCGGCAGCCTCGCGAATCTTCACCAGGTAGGCGTCCTGCAGCATTGCCGTGGCGGTATCGGCCAGTCCTCTTGGATCCGACGGCATCCTGCGCAGTTGCGCGAGGTAGTTCTTTGCACTGTCGGCGGCCGGTTCGACCAGCTTTCCTTCCCGAATTCGCGCCGAGACGAGCTGCGCTAGCCGCTGCGCCTGTGCGTCGCCCCGTCGGCGACCGATCTCGTCGCGCCAGTGCGCCGCGACTGGAGCGGGCAGCGTGCCGCGCTGCGCAGCCTGCAGCAACAATTGGCTGGCGCCTTCTACGTTTCCGGCGTCGAGCGCCGCCGCAATCTCCGCCTCCGCCAGGTTGGCAGCGATCTGCGCCAGCCCGGGGTCACCCGGACGAATGAGCCGGAGTTGGGCGAGCGTGATTGCGACGTCGTTCAACCGTCTTTGCGCTAGCTCCGCCTGCAGTCGCTCGTCGAGCAGGACGCCGATACGCTGCAAACCTTCTTTGGCTTCGTCGTTGGCGGGATCCTGCGCGAGCACCGCGCGGAAATAGGCGAGCGCATTGTCGCCTTCCGGATCCGTGTAGCGACGCGCGCCCATTGCAGCGTGCGCCTTCTCGAGCAACTCATCGCTCGAACCCGCCTGCAGCACGGCCGCGTCGACCGTCGGCGACGGGCCGGCGCGCTCGATAGTCGTATTTTCGGGGGTCCCGGCCGATTGCAGTGCGATCGTCGGAATCCGGCGCGCGCAGCGTGAACCACCCCACGACGATCGCGACGATCGCGACGATCGCAATTCCAATCAGCCTGAGCGCCAAGGTCCGTCGGTTGCTGCCGCCTGCCGAAGCGGCGGTGGCGCTCGCCGATGGACCCATTCCTGGAGAATCGCTGTCGCCCCAATCAGTCGAACGCGCAGGCGACGGCATCGGGATCGCCGAGGGTGCCGGAGAGCCGTTGGATGCCACCGCCGTTGCGGCGGATTGCGCCGCCAACGTGAGTCGAGCCAGGGCTTCCTCGCGTGCGCCTTCCAGCACCGCTATCGTCTGGCCCTGTTCGACCGGAACCGGCAGGATCGCGAAGGCGGGCGATCCCTGGAGTGCGCTCGAGACGCTTGCGATCTCGTTCGCGGGCGAAAACACGACGACGATGCAGGTGCCGTCCGGCGACTGAACACTCTCGACGATTGCTGCAATGTCCGGATGGCCTTGCGCCTCCAGCAGCAGCACGCATGGCCGCAATGGCCGGATGAATTCGCGGGCTGCATCGAGCGAGTCGGCCTGCCGAATCGTCGACTCGCCGTCCAGGGCCTGTCCGATCTGCTCGAGCAGTGCATCGTTGCTGGTCAGCGCGATGATTTCCACGCGCAGCGGGGGCGCGGCACTCGGTTGGTCCACGAGTACGGGCGTCGATTGCGCATGCGCGTGCGTGCGCATGGGTGTTGCAGACAACGGAACGCTCCTGTTTTGATGCCAGGCGCGAGCGCCTGGTTCGATGGCGATTCCAGGGCGGAGTGTAAATAAAGCGCATTGCCCAACCTTGCGCCACGTCACAGTTCGGGGGACCAGGCTTGTCTCGCGAACCCGGCGACGTATCTCCGGATGGGTCGACTCGGGTGATCGCCAGGACGCTGCACGCACCGCCCCTCAGGGCTGGTACGAGAGTTCGAATCCCTCTGGGAGCGGCATCAAATCAAGCAATTGGAGGTCTTGTCGTACGAACAACGGAATCCGTACGGACCCAAGTGGGGTCAGGCACTGACGAATATCGTCAGTCGAGGTGATGGAGGCTAGGGTCGGAATCGAACCGGCGTACACGGCTTTGCAGGCCGCTGCATGACCACTCTGCCACCTAGCCCCGGAACCCTTCGACCAGAAGCGCATAACCCCGGGAGGCCCGGGGTCATGCCGTGAAACTGGAGCGGGAAACGAGACTCGAACTCGCGACCCCGACCTTGGCAAGGTCGTGCTCTACCAACTGAGCTATTCCCGCCGGGTACCAGAGACGGCCCTCGTGCGAACGCGAATTTTCAAGCGGCAACGGCAGCATTTCTGTCAAGGCGCTGGCGCCGCATGCGGAGCTCCGGCCAGGCCGCTCGCAGGTAAGCGACCATCGACCACAGCGTCAGCGCCGCCGCGATCACCAGCAGCACGACGCCGATCTCGTAGATCGGCAGGCCGAGCAGGTCGCTGCGGTAGAGCATCAGGCTGAGCCCGATCATCTGCACGATGGTCTTCCACTTGCCGAGCGCCGACACCGCGACCTTGCGCCCGCGCGCCGATCTGCGCCATCCACTCGCGCAGCGCCGAGACCGTGATCTCGCGGCCGATGATCACCACTGCCGAGATCGACGATGATCCGGCCGCGTGTCGTGGCCGACGAGCAGGACCAGCGCCGTCGAGCACCATCAGCTTGTCCGCGACCGGGTCGAGGAACTCGCCGAGCGGCGTCGTCATGCCCAAGCTGCCGCGCGAGGTAGCCGTCGAGCCAGTCCGTGATCGCGGCGAGCGATGAACACCAGGGCCGCGCAGTGGATCGCGACCACGGGCCGGCCCAGTAGAACAACGCCACGACCAGCGGCACCGCGATGATCCGCGCGACGGTCAGGATGTTGGGCAGCGTGGTCGAGGTTCACGGCTGGATCGCTCAGGATCCGGGGTTCATGCGCTCGTAGATCAGTTCCGCGAGCTGCCGGCTGATACCGTGCACCTTCGCGAGGTCCGTCGACCGACGCCTGTCGCACACCCTGGAGCCCGCCGAATGCCCTGAGCAGTTCCCTGCGCCGCTTGGGCCCGAGGCCCGGGATTTCTTCGAGCAACGACTCGCGCCGCGGCCTTGTCACGCGACTGCCGGTGCCCGGTGATCGCGAAGCGGTGAGCTTCGTCGCGGATGCGCTGGATCACGTCGCAACGCCGGTGAGTCGGCGGCGAGTATAAGCGGCACGTCCTGACCGGGCAAGAATATCCGCTCCTGCCCCGCCCGGCGGTCCGCGCCCTTGGCGACGCCGACCACCACGAGGCCCTGTACGCCGAGGCGTGCAAGCGCCGTCGATGGCGGCATTCAACTGGCCGGGGCCGCCGTCGATCAGCAGCAGGTCGGGCATCGGCGCCTCGCCGCGCAGCGACGCGTGCAAAGCGCCGTTCGACCGCCTGTTCGAGGCCCGCGTAGTCGTCTCCAGGCGTCAGGCCGCGCAGGTTGAAGCGCCGGTAGTCGCTCTTGATCGGACCCTCCGGGCCGAGCACCACGCACGAGGCCACGGCGGATTCACCCATCGTGTGACTGACGTCGAAGCACTCGAGGCGCTGCGGCGTCTTGCCGAGGTTCAGGTCACGCCGCCACGGCCTCGAGTTGATCGGCGATCGTGGCGCGGCTCGTCGCGCGCATACGCAACCCGAGCGCCGCATTGTTGCGGGCCATCTCGATCCAGCGCGCGCGCGTGCCGCGCACGTTGCCGCGAATGCGCACCGTGCGTTGCGATTTCTGCTGCAGCGCCTGCTCGAGCAGGTCGCCTTCCTCGACCGGCCCGTCCACCAGGATCTCGGCCGGCGCCTCGCGCGCGAGGTAGAACTGCGACAGGAACGCGCCCATCACTTCCCGGTCGCCGCCGAGCCCGCCCCTCGGAAAGTAGTTCGAGCTGCCGAGGTTGCGGCCGCCGCGCACGAAGACGACGGACACGCAGAACTCGCCGCCGTCCTGCGCGATCCCGACGGCATCGATGTCCATGCCACCGAGGCGCGTCATGACCTGCGTGGCCTGGATCTGCTTCAGCATCGAGACCTGGTCGCGCAACCGGGCTGCCTGCTCGTACTCGAGGCGGGACGCAGCCTCCTCCATGCGCCGGCCGAAGTCCGCGATCACCTCGTCGTTGCGGCCATCGAGCAGCTTGCGTCGCGTCGGCGACGTCCTGCGCATAGCTTTCGCGCGTCACGAGCCCGACGCAGGGCCCGGTGCAGCGCTTGATCTGGTACTGCAGGCAGGGTCGCGAACGATTGGCGAAGAACGTGTCCTCGCAGGGTCGCAGGCGAAAGAGCTTCTGCAGCAGCAGCAGCGTCTCGCGCGTCGCAACGGTGCTCGGATACGGCCCGAAGAAGCGGCCGGGCACCCGCCTCGTCCCGCGGTAGAACGAGATGCGTGGAAACGCGTGTGCGGAGACGTGGATGAACGGAAAGCTCTTGTCGTCCTTCAGCAGCACGTTGTAGCGCGGCCGGTGCTGCTTGATCAGGTTGAACTCGAGCAGCAGCGCCTCCGTTTCGGAGGCCGTCACCGTCACCTCGATGCTCGCGACCTGCGCGAGCAGTGCCTGCGTCCTGTCGGCGTGGGCGCGCCCGTGAAAATAGCTGGCGACGCGATTCTTCAGGTGGCGGGCCTTGCCGACGTAGAGGATCTCGCCGGCGGCTCCGAGCATGCGATAGACGCCCGGCTTCGCGGGCAGCGAGGCCAGGAAACTCGACAGGTCGAATGCGGCCTGGTCGGACACGGCGGGAAGTGTAAGTCAGCTATGCCGCGCCGCGCGCCATGCGCGTGGCCCGTCCCACGACCTCGCGGAACATCTGCGGCGTGAGGCGCCGGGTGTTCGTGTTGTAGCGGCTGCAATGGTAGGAATCGACGAGACGCAGGCCCCGCGGCAGGGTGTGCTCGGCGCCGTGCGCGAACCTGTGCCCCACGAGGCGCAGGCCGAGCGCCCGCAGCACGGCACCGTGCGCGATCGCACCGAGCGCCAGCAGCACGGTGCCATCGGCGACCGTCGCGATCTCCGCTGCGAGGTAGCGGTTGCAGGTCGCAATCTCGGCGGGAACAGGTTTGTTGCCGGGCGGCACGCACTTGACCGAATTGGTGATGCGGCATGCCGGTCAGGCGCAGGCCGTCGTCCGCCGCGACCGACACGGGCGCGGTGGCCCACCCGAACTCGTGCAGCGTCTGGTACAGCAGGATGCCGGCGTAGTCGCCGGTGAACGGGCGGCCGGTCGCGTTGGCCCCGTGAAATCCGGGCGCCAGGCCGACGACCAGCAGGCGCGCGTCGGCATCGCCGAACGGCGCCACGGGAGCACAGTGGTACGTCGGGTACTCGACCCGTCCCGCGGCCAGGAAAGCCGCGAGGCGCGGACAGAGCGTGCAGGTGGGATCGAAGACCGGCATCAGGTGCGCCGAGGATAGCAGCCGCACCACGCGCGCCGCGCAGCAAACGAAGCGGCCCGGGAGGTCACCCTGCCCGGGCCGCGACATCGTCGTGCAGTCGCCGTGAAACTCAGGCGTGAGCCGACTGGAACTGCTCCTCTTCCGTCGAGCCGTGCATGGCCGTCGTCGACGAATGGCCGCCCTGGATCACCTGCGTCACGTCGTCGAAGTAGCCGGTGCCCACTTCCTGCTGGTGCGAGACGAACGAATAGCCGCGGTCGCGCGCCGCGAACTCCGGCTCCTGCACCTTCTCGACGTACGCGGTCATGCCGTGTTTCGCGTATTCCAGCGCGAGGTCGAACATGTTGAACCACATCGAGTGGATGCCGGCCAGCGTGATGAACTGGTACTTGTAGCCCATCGCGCCCAGCTCGCGCTGGAACTTCGCGATCGTCGCGTCGTCGAGGTTCTTCTTCCAGTTGAAGCTCGGCGAGCAGTTGTACGCGAGCAGCTTGCCCGGGTACTGCTTGCGGATCGCCTCGGCGAACCTCTTCGCGAACGACAGGTCGGGCTTGCCGGTCTCGCACCAGACCATGTCGGCATAGGGTGCGTACGCGAGGCCGCGCGAGATCGACTGCTCGACGCCGGGTCGAGTGCGATAGAAGCCCTCTGGCGTGCGCTCGCCGGTGCAGAACGACTTGTCGTTCTCGTCGACGTCGCTCGTGAGCAGGTCGGCCGCCTCCGCGTCGGTGCGCGCGAGGATGATGGTCGGCACGCCCATGACGTCGGCCGCGAGGCGCGCCGCGACCAGCTTCTGCACGGCTTCCTGGCTCGGCACGAGCACCTTGCCGCCCATGTGGCCGCACTTCTTGACCGACGCGAGCTGGTCCTCGAAGTGCACGCCGCCGGCACCCGCGCGAATCATCGCCTTCATGAGCTCGAACGCGTTCAGCACGCCGCCGAAGCCCGCTTCCGCGTCGGCGACGATCGGCGCGAAGTAGTCGACGTAGTCCTTGTGCCCGGGGCCGATGCCCCTGGCGCACTGGATCTCATCGGCGCGCTTGAACGTGGCATTGATGCGCTCGACGACCTTCGGCACGGAGTCGACCGGGTACAGCGACTGGTCGGGGTACATCGCCATGTACGAATTGTTGTCGGCCGCAACCTGCCACCCGGAAAGGTAGATCGCCTTGATGCCGGCCTTGACCTGCTGCATCGCCTGGCCGCCCGTCAGCGCGCCGAGACAATTGACGTAAGACTCGGTATTGACCAGTTTCCAGAGTTTCTCGGCGCCCAGGCGCGCGAGCGTCTGCTCGATCTGGACGCTGCCGCGCAGGCGCACGACGTCGTCCGCCGTGTAGGGGCGCTTGATGCCCGCCCAGCGCGAGTCGGTCTGCCATGCCTTGCGCAAGTCCTGTGCCGCCTGTTTCGTCATTTCATTCGTCCTCTGTTCCGATACCGATCCGGGGTCGCCATTCGCCGTCATTCGTTCGCGGCGCGAGTGCCCCGCGATCAATGTGCCGGAAATATCCGCAGGCCGCATTTCGACCATCGTCCAAGCGCGGACACGAGTCCGCCCGGTGCCGTGTTGCACCGCACAAAGGAGAATAGACTTGCCCCCCCACTGCCGGCAAGTGCCAGATGTCCGGATGTCCGCGAAGGCCTCGATGCGCCTGATTCTATTCAATAAGCCGTATGCGGTGCTGCCGCAGTTCACCACCCCGGACGATCGCCGCTGCCTGCGCGACTTCGTGCCGTTGCGGGACGTCTATCCGGCCGGGCGGCTCGACTTCGATAGCGAAGGGCTCATGTTGCTGACGGACTTCGGGCCCTGGCAGGCGCGGCTCAGCCAGCCGGGATCGCGGTTCACCAAGCTCTACCGCGCGCAGGTCGAGGGTGCACCGGACGCAGCGGCTCTCACGCCGTTGCGGCAGGGGCTGATGCTCAAGGATGGGCTCACGCGGCCCGCCGCCGCGCGGTGGATAGACGAACCGCCCAGGCTCTGGCCGCGGGACCCGCCGATCCGTGTGCGCCGCGCCATCCCGACGGCCTGGCTCGAACTCGAACTGGCCGAGGGCCGCAACCGGCAGGTGCGGCGCATGACGGCCGCGATCGGTTACCCGACGCTGCGGTTGATCCGCTGGTCAATCGGGCCGTGGAGCGTCGTTGGGCTCGCGCCGGGCGAGTGGCGCGAGGTGCCTCTCGCGGAAGCTGAGCGCGCGCTCCGGCGCTGAAGCCATTGCGATAATGCGGTAACGGTGGTTTGCTGCTGGTGCCAGCCCAGGTCACCGCACCGGATTGGAGTTTCCGCGATGAAGCAGTTGTCTCCAATCGACTCCATCTTCGTCTTCAACGAGCAGCGCAACGCGCCGTTGCACATCAGCCCGCTGATGTTCTACGACCCGAGCACGGCGCCGGGCGGCTTCGTGCGCTTCAAGGACATCCTCGAGATCTTCGCATCGCGCCTGCACCGCTCGCCGGTGTTTCGCCGCCGGCTCGTGACTGTGCCGCTCAACCTCGACAGCCCGTACTGGGTCGAGGACTCCGAGTTCGACCTCGAATTCCACGTGCGGCACATCGCCCTGCCAAAGCCCGGGGACTGGCGCCAGTTCTGCATCCTGGTCGCGCGCCTGCACAGCCGGCCGCTCGACCTGACCCGCCCACCCTGGGAAGCCTACGTCATCGAGGGACTCGACAGGATCGACGGCCTGCCGCAAGGCAGCTTCGCGCTGTACATGAAGATCCACCACTCTGCGATCGACGGGGCAACGGGCAACCAGATGGTCGAGGCACTGCACGACCCGACGCCCGACGCGGTCACCGAGCCGTTCGACGATCCGTGGCAAGGCGAGCGCCTTCCGAGCCAGGCGGAACTGCTCGGCCGGGCCTACGTCGGTGCGATGAAACATCCGCTGCGAGTCCTCGACCTCGTCAAGCACACGATCGCAACCAGCACCCTGCCGAGTTCGCAGACGGCGAACACGCCGAGCCACGCCGTCCAGGACAAGACCCGCTTCAACGCGCGGGTGTCGCCGCATCGCGTGTTCGGCGGGGTCCCGTTCCGGCTGGAGCAGGTCAAGCAGGTCAAGAATGCCGCCGGTGACTGCACGCTGAACGACGTGGTGCTGGCCATCGTCAGCGGCGCGATGCGACGCTACCTGCTGGCGAAGGACGAGCTGCCCGCGAGCCCGTTGATCGCCGGTGTGCCGATCAGCACGCGCTCGAGGGACACGACGACTGCCGAGGGCGGCAATTCGGTCGCCGGCATGCGCATCAACCTGCGCACCGACGTCGCCGATCCGCTGGAGCGCCTGCACCTGATCAATGCCGACGCGGTCGCCTCGAAGGCCTACGCGAACGCAGTAGGCGCGCAACGCATGGTGAGCGTTGCCGAGTCCATCCCGTCGAGCGTCGCCGCGCTCGGGATGCGAGTGGCGGCGGCCATCAACCTGGGTTCGCGCAGCCCGGTAGTGCACACGATCGTCACCAATGTCCCGGGACCCCAGGTGCCGATGTACATGCGCGGCGCACGTGCCGTGAGCTGGTACGGGGCTGGCTGCCCCGTGGACGGCATGGGTCTCTTCCACACGATCAACAGCTATTGCGGGCAGATCGTCGTCGCGTACCTCGCGTGTCGCGAGATGATGCCCGACCCGGCGTTCTACGACGAATGCATCCGCGAGTCGTTTGCCGAGCTCGAGGCGGCGGCCATGGCGCCGCCGGCGGGCGTCACCGAGCCCTCGGCCAAGCCAGGCAAGCGTAAGGCGGCGCGCAAGGCCGCGCGCAAGGCCGCGCGCAAGGCGCGGCGGGTCAAGCCGACCGGGCGTGCCCTGCGATCCGCATCGCGAGCTCGAGGGCCTGCTCGTAGTTGAGGCGCGGGTCGACCTGCGAACGATAGGCCCGGGCCAGGTCCGTGTCGGCGAGGCCGCGCGCGCCTCCCGTGCACTCCGTCACGTCCTCGCCCGTCAGCTCGAAGTGCACACCGCCCAGGTAGCTGCCCATCGCCTTGTGCACGCGGAACGACGCCTCGAGTTCCGAGACGATGTTGTCGAAGCGGCGCGTCTTGACGCCAGAACTCGTGCTCTCGGTGTTGCCGTGCATCGGATCGCAGATCCAGAGGACGGGCACGCCCGTCGCCTGCACCGCCTCGATCAGCCCGGGCAAGCGGCTCTCGACCAGCTTGGCCCCCATGCGGTGAATCAGCACCAGGCGGCCCGGCTCGCTACCGGGATTCAGCACCCGGCACAGGCCCTGCACCCACGCCGAGTCCATCGAAGGGCCGATCTTGACGCCGATGGGGTTCGAGATGCCGCGGCAGTATTCCACGTGCGCGCCGCCGAGGTCCGCGGTGCGCATTCCGATCCACGGCAGGTGCGTGGACAGGTTGTACCAGCGCCCCTGGTGCTCGAGAAAGCGGGTCTGCGCCTGCTCGTACAGCAGGTGCAGCGCTTCGTGGCTCGCGTAGAAGGGCGCGCGGCTCGCCTCGTGCACCCGGCTGCCGCTCATCGCCTCGAAGAAGTCCAGCGCGTCGGCAATCGACGTGGCGAGTTGCTGGTACTGGTCGCGCCACGGCGAGTGCTTGACGAACCCGAGGTCCCAGTACTCCGGGTGGTGCAGGTCGGCAAATCCGCCGTCGATCAGTGCGCGCACGAAATTGAGCGTCAGCGCCGCGCGCTCGTAGCCGCGCAGCAGCAACTCCGGGTCGGGCTCGCGTTCTGCCGGGCTGAAACCCGGGCGATTCACCAGGTCGCCGCGGTAGCACGGGAGCGTGACACCGTCGCGGGTTTCCGTGTCGACCGAGCGCGGTTTCGCGTACTGCCCCGCGAAGCGGCCGACGCGCACGACGGGCTTCTTGAGGCCGTGCAGCAGCACCAGGCTCATCTGCAGCAGGATCTTGAGCTTGCGGGCGATCTGCCCGGACTCGCAGTCGGCGAACGACTCGGCGCAGTCCCCGCCCTGCAGCAGAAAGCGCTCGCCACGCTGGGCCTCGGCGATCTGCCGCTTCAGGGCTTCGATCTCCCAGGACACCACGATCGGCGGCAGCTGGCTCAACGACTCCACGGCGCGTGCGAGCGCCACCGGGTCACGGTACGCGGGCTGCTGTTGCGCTGGCCGGGACGTCCAGCTGGTTGGCGACCATTCGAGGGGCTGCAGGGCGGCGTTCATGTGTCGATCGTACCGGGAAAATTCGCGATGCAGAAGAAACCCGGGTGACGCAAGGCGCGGGTTTCGTCAGAATCGCGCCCCTCGAATCAGACACCCGCGCCGCCCGACCCCGAGTCGACCGCCGCAGCGGGTGCGCTTACCAGGAGTAGCGATGCAGAAGGTCCTCATTCTCGGTGCCGGCAAGATCGGTGCCCTCATCTCCGGCCTGCTGGCGGAGTGCCGCGACTACACAGTGCACGTCGCGGACGTCAATGGCGAGGCCGCACGGTCCGTCGTGGCCGCCCACGCGCTGCCTGGGCTGCACGCCCACGAACTCGATGCACGGGATCCAGCGGCGCTCGCGCGCCACCTGCGCGAGCACCCCGTCGACGCGATCATCTCGGGCCTGCCGTACTACTGCAACGTCGCGGTCGCGGAGGCCGCGCGCAACGCGAACGCCCACTATTTCGACCTGACGGAAGACGTCGCGGTGACCCGCGACGTGCGCGCGCTCGCCGCCGGCTCGTCCCGGGCGTTCGTGCCGCAGTGCGGCCTGGCGCCCGGCTTCATCAGCATCGCGGCCAACGCGCTGATCCAGCACTTCGACGAGGTGCGCAGCGTCAAGCTGCGTGTCGGGGCCCTGCCCCAGCATCCCAACAACGTGCTCAAGTATTCGCTGACGTGGTCCACGGAGGGACTCATCAACGAATACGGCAATCCCTGCGAGGCGATCGTCGACGGCCGCGCGGTCGAGGTCGCCCCGCTCGAAGGACTCGAAGAGATCGAGATCGACGGCACGCTCTACGAGGCGTTCAACACGTCCGGCGGCCTGGGCTCGCTCGGTGCGAGTTACGGTGCGCGCGCGCAGGCGATGGACTACAAGACCATCCGCTACCCCGGGCACTGCGGGCAGATGCGCCTGCTCATGAACGACCTCAAGCTGAACCACGACCGCGCCACGCTGAAGCGCGTGCTCGAAAACGCCGTGCCGCAGACGCTGCAGGACGTCGTGATCGTGTACGTCGCGGTTGCAGGCCGGCAGGACGGCGAGTTGCGCGAGGAGAACTACGTCAGCAAGATCTATCCGCAGGTCATCGCAGGGCGCCTCTGGTCGGCGATCCAGGTGACCACCGCCTCCGGCATCTGCGCGGTCGTGGATCTCGTGCTGCAGCACCCGGGCCGTTACGCCGGCTTCGTGCGCCAGGAGGACTTCGGCCTCGTGGACGTGCTCGCCAACCGGTTCGGGCGGCATTACGCCGACGGCGGTTCGAAGGACGTGGGCGCCCGCATGGTCGTCGCCGGCCGGACCGGACATCAACGCATCACCCAGGGGGCTACCCTATGAGCGACTCCTTGTTGCAGAGCCTCGGGCTCGAGAAACTGAATTCCGGCACCTGGAGCGGCTCGGGCGGCTGGCTGCGCGACGCGTCCGCGCGCCGGATCGACTCGATCAACCCGACCACCGGCCAGGCGATCGCCGGCGTGCTCGCGACCACACCCGCGCAGTACGACGAAGTGCTCGCCTCCGCGGTCGCCGCCGCCAGGGCGTGGCGCAGCGTGCCCGCGCCGAAACGTGGCGAGGCCGTTCGCCTCATGGGCGAGGAGTTGCGCAGGCACAAGTCCGCGCTCGGCAGCCTCGTTTCGCTCGAGATGGGCAAGATCAAGGCCGAAGGCGACGGCGAAGTGCAGGAGATGATCGACATCGCGGACTTCGCCGTCGGCCAGTCGCGCATGCTCTACGGCCTGCAGATGCATTCCGAGCGGCCGAACCACCGCATGTTCGAGCAGTGGCACCCGCTAGGCGTGGTCGGCGTGATCAGCGCGTTCAATTTCCCGGTCGCCGTCTGGGCGTGGAACGCGTTTCTCGCGGCAATCTGCGGCAACGTCACGGTGTGGAAGCCGTCGCCGAAAACGGCGCTCTGCGCAGTCGCGGTCCAGCACATCTGCAACCGCGTGCTGGAACGTAACGGGCTGCCGCCGATCTTCCAGCTGTTCATCGACGACGCGACCGAACTCGCCGTCCGCTTCGTGGAGGACCGTCGCGTCGACCTCGTGAGCTTCACGGGCTCGACGGTCGTCGGGCGCGACGTGGGCGAGCGCGTCGCGCGACGGCTGGGCAAGTCGCTGCTCGAACTGGGCGGCAACAACGCGATCATCGTCGACGAGTTCGCGAACCTCGATCTCGTCGTGCCCGCGGTCGTTTTCGGCGCGGTCGGCACGGCCGGCCAGCGTTGCACCTCGACGCGGCGCGTGTTCGTGCACGAGTCGCGCATGCAGGAACTCGAGCGCCGCCTCGCGGGCGCCTACAAGCAGGTACGCATCGGCGACCCGCTGGTCCAGGGCACGTTGATGGGCCCGTTGATCGACGCGGCATCCGTCGCGCGCTACGAAGCGGCCGTCGCGCAGGCGGTCGCGGCGGGCGGACGGCTGGTCACGGGCGGCAAGCGCATCGACCGCCCGGGTTACTTCGTCGAGCCGGCGATCGTCGTTGCGAGGGGCGAATGGGAGATCGTCAGGACCGAGACCTTCGGCCCGGTGCTCTACCTGATCCCGTTCCGGACGCTCGACGAGGCCATCGCGGCGCAGAACGACGTCGCCCACGGCCTTTCGTCCGCGATCTTCACGGACCGCTTGCAGCATGCCGAGCGTTTCCTGTCTGCCGGCGGCTCTGATTGCGGCATCGCCAACGTGAACATCGGCACGTCCGGCGCGGAAATCGGCGGCGCTTTCGGCGGCGAAAAGGACACCGGCGGCGGCCGCGAGTCGGGTTCGGACGCGTGGAAGGCGTACATGCGCCGCCAGACCTGCACCGTGAACTGGGGCAGCGACCTGCCACTCGCACAAGGAATCAATTTCGACCTATCGGCCTGAGCGGTCGCCGGCCAGGTCGCGATAGACGTTACGCACGAACTCGTCCGGGGTGACCGGCGAGTCCTTGCCGTACCGTCCGTCGAACTCGGCGGTCGGATGCGACAGCAGGATCTCGTCGAGGCCCTGCCCCTGCTCGATCGCCTCGCGGATCCGGCGTCCGACGCCCACGAGCATGTCGCGATAGGCAACCAGTTCCGCCCGGTGCGACACGGGTCCGTGGCCGGGGATGATCACGGTGCCAGCGGTCGAACGAGCCAGCGTCGCCTCGACGGCCGCGACCATGCCCGCGAGCGAGCCGCCCGCATCGATGTCGATGAACGGATAACGACCGTCCGCAAATACGTCGCCCATGTGCAGGACATCGGCGGCATCCCACCGCACGACCATGTCGCTGCCGGTGTGCGAGCCCGCGACGTGCACCACGTCCAGCCGGTCGCCGTTGAGGTGCAGTGCAAGCGCGTCGTTCGTCGTGACCAGTGCCGGTGGCACGTGTGCAG
The DNA here is from genome assembly GCA_963786705.1 of uncultured Gammaproteobacteria bacterium. GTDB lineage: Bacteria > Pseudomonadota > Gammaproteobacteria > Steroidobacterales > Steroidobacteraceae > RPQJ01. The sequence goes on along the minus strand of CAWBAG010000013.1, from coordinate 233,361 downwards.
GACCCGTGTCGTCCGCGGTGACGAGCGGCAGGTCGAGCAGCGTTTCGTGGCCGACGACGATTGCGCCCTGGTGCGCCGCGACATCGTTGCCGCCGACGTGATCCGGATGGCCGTGCGTATTGACAACGAATCGCAGCTGGCCGGGCGCGACACGGGCAATCGTGTCGAACAGGACCGGCGCAGCCGCCGCGGATCCGCTGTCGACCAGCACCACGCCGTCCGGGCCCGACCACACGGCCACGTTGCCACCGGCGCCGGAGAGCACGAGCAGGTTCGGGCGAACCTGGTGCACCTGGATCTGCGGCAGCGCCGCCTCGACCGCCTGGGCCTCGTTCTCCGCGGCGACCGCCGGCAACGTCATGAACACCGAGCCAAGGCAGACGCACGTCGGTCGCGCGGCGACCGACAGCCGCGATCGGAACCACCGGCGGACCAGAGTGACGTGCATGCAGGCGCTCTCCTCGACTCGCCGAGTATAGGTCAAGGGCCCGGCGCGAGCCGCGCTGGTATCATGTGAGCCATGGAGACGTCGTCGCGCTGCCATGCGTTGCGTCGCGGCCGGCCGGCAAGGATGCTGGCAGGCATCCTCGCAGCCGTGGTTTGTGCGTGCGGATTGCAGGCGGCGTCCCCGCCGGGCCGGTCTGGAATACTGATTCCGGTGAGCGGACCGATCGGCCCTGCCACCAGCGACTTCTTCGAGCGACAGTTGCGCTCCGCGCAGGATTCCGGCGCCGACCTCGTCGTCGTGACGATCGATACCCCGGGCGGGCTCGAGACGTCGATGCGCGACATGGTGCAGGCGATCCTGGCGGCCGACGTACCGGTCGTCGCATACGTCGCCCCGAGCGGTGCGCGCGCCGCGAGCGCAGGCACGTTCCTCGTCTATGCGAGCCACGTTGCGGCGATGGCGCCCGCCACCAACCTCGGTGCAGCCACTCCCGTGCCGATCGGCGGCGAGCCCCGCGAGCGTGGTGCGCCGGACACCGGCTCGCCTGGAAAGGAGCCGTCTGCCACGCCCGAATCGCCGCGGCCCGGCAGCGCGGTGGAACGCAAGGCCGTCAACGACGCCGTCGCCTACATCCGCGGGCTCGCGCACCTCCGCGGCCGCAACGCCGAGTGGGCAGAGCAGGCGGTCCGCGACGGCGCGAGCCTCCCGGCGGACGAGGCCCTGCAGGCGAACGTGATCGACCTCGTCGCCACGGACCTGCCGGAACTCCTGCGCGCGATCGACGGCCGGGCGGTAAAGCTGCAGTCGCGCGAGATCCGGCTCGCCACCGCTGGCATCGTGCTGCGCGACGTGCAGCCCGACTGGCGCACGGAACTGCTGCAACTCGTCACGAATCCCAACGTCGCCTACCTGCTGATGCTGATCGGGATCTACGGCTTGCTGCTCGAGGGCTACAACCCGGGCAGCGTGCTGCCGGGCGTCGTGGGCGCCATCTGCCTGCTGCTCGCCCTGTTCGCGTTCCAGGTCCTGTCGGTCAACTACGCGGGACTCGCGCTGGTCGCGCTCGGCGTGTTGCTGATCGTCGCCGAGTCCTTCGTGCCGTCGTTCGGCACGCTCGGGCTCGGCGGCATCGTGGCGTTCGTGATCGGCTCGATCATGCTGCTCGACAACGAGGTGCCCGGATTCGGCATCGCCTGGCCGCTGATCGCGGCCATGGCGCTCATCGGCTCGCTGCTGCTGCTCGGCATCGTGTCGTTCGCGGTGCGGGCACGGCGCCGGCCGGTCGTGAGCGGCGCGGAGGGCCTGCTGCGCGAGCGCGCCGAGGCCATCGAGTCCTTCGACCGCCGCGGGCTCGTGCGAGTACACGGCGAAGTCTGGACCGCGGTGACGCGCGTGCCCGTTCTCGAGGGCCAGCGCCTGCGGATCGTACGCGTAACGGGTCTCACGCTCGAGGTCGAGCCCTGGCCGGATTGAGCGACCGGCTGCGCGCCGGAAGGCGCATTGTCCGAGGAGGCAGCATGTTGAGCATCACCACGCTTGCGATCGTCGCCGTCCTGCTCGTCGTCACGGTGACGCAGATCTTCAAAGTGCTGAACGAGTACGAGCGCGGCGTCGTCTTCACGTTCGGGCGGTTCACGGGAGTAAAGGGCCCCGGCCTGATCGTGCTGATTCCACTCGTGCAGCGCATGGTCAAGGTGGACCTGCGCGTCATCGTGCACGACGTGCCGACCCAGGACGTCATCTCGCGCGACAATGTCTCGGTCAAGGTGAATGCGGTCGTCTACTTCCGCATCGTCGAACCCGACAAGGCGATCATCCAGGTCGCGAACCCGTTCGAGGCAACCAGCCAGTTCGCGCAGACGACGCTGCGTTCGGTGCTCGGCCAGCACGAACTCGACGAGATACTGTCGCAGCGCGAGAAACTCAACGTCGACATCCAGCGCATCCTGGATGCCGCCACCGACGCGTGGGGCATCAAGGTCGCGAACGTCGAGATCAAGCACGTCGATCTCGACGAGTCGATGATCCGCGCCATCGCCAAGCAGGCCGAGGCCGAGCGCACTCGGCGCGCCAAGATCATTCACGCGGAGGGCGAAAAGCAGGCGGCGCAGCAACTGGTGGACGCCGCGAGAACGCTGGGCTCGGAACCGAAAGCGCTGCAACTGCGCTACCTGCAGACGCTCGCCGACCTCTCGAGCGACAAGAGCACGACGATCGTCTTTCCGCTGCCGCTCGACCTGATCAGGCCTTTCCTGGAGGAGCGCTAGCGCCGCGACGCAGGCTCGGCCCGGTGGCCGGTACCGCCGGCGCGAGGGCGACGCCCGCCACGCGCTGTGCCCTTGCCAGCTGTTCGTCGAGGCGTCGCGCCGAGATCGGTGCCAGCGTTTTCAGTTCCTGCGCGAAGAGCGAGAGGCGATATTCCTCGAGCATCCAGCGCAGCCTGCCGCCCTCGGGATCCGGCCGCTCCGGATCGGACAGCGCCGACAGGCGGTGCAGCGCCGCCTCGTACGGGGCGACCTGCGCCTGCAGCCTGCGATCCCGCTCCACGTCGCCGCGCGCGCGCTCGAGCCGTCGCGCGGCGCCGCGCACGTACTTCGGCAACTGCGGCCACCACCCCGCCGGTGTCGCGCGCACCCAGCCAGGCGCCAGCAGCGCGTCGAGTTGCCGCACGACGTTCGTACGCACCTCGTCGAATACCGGGGCACCCAGCGTCGAGAGCCCGCCGCGGGCCTCCTTGAGCGCCGTGAGCACGACGCGCACGACGCGTGCGATCTCCATGCCCTGCTCCACGACCGCGGCACGACCGTGCTCCAGCGCAGCGTCGAAGGCCTGGCGCGTCGACGGAAGTGCGTCCTCGTCGCCAAGCACGGCCTGCGCAATGGCGCGGTCCGCGATCTCGGCGAGGAGATCCCTGCCGAAGCCCGCACCGGCCGTCAGCAGCGTGAACTCGCGGTCGCCGCCCAGTTGCCGCCGGACCAGTTCGTGCTGTTGCGGCAGGGCGAGCGCCGCCAGCCGCACGAGACCCTGCCTGGTCGAGCGTCGGGCCGCATCCGCGCTCGTGAACAGGTGCAGGCGCACTGCCGTGCCGTCGTCCTGCAACCCGGGAAAGGCACGCAACTGCAGTCCGCCGCTGCGCAGCAGCAGTTCCGCCGGCAGGTCGCCGAAGTCCCAGCCGCGGACGCCTGCACGTTCCCAGGCGCTCCGCGATTCGGCGAAGGCCGCCGCGCCGGCCTTGGAACGCAGTTCGTCGCGCAGGTTCGCGAGATCCCGGCTCGTGCGCAGCGGCCGACCCGCATGATCGAGCACCCGCACGTTGACGTGCAGCCAGGGAGGCAATGCAACCGCCGCCACCTGCGCTGGCTCGACTACGGTGCCCGACTCGCGGGTGGCAAGAGCGGCGACGTGCTCGTGGAGCGAGCCGTGCGCAAAATCCGGCAGGAGCGCGAGCAGGCGGTCGGCGGCGTCGGGAATCGGCACGAGCTCGCGACGCACGTCCTTCGGCAGGCCGCGCAAGAGCGCGATGACCTTCTCACGCAGCCAGCCGGGGATGACCCATTCGAGGCGGCGCGCGTCGATGGCCCGCAGCAACGGCAACGGCACATCGAGCGTCACGCCGTCATCGGGCGAGGTCGGATCGAAGCGGTAATGCAACTGCAGCGTGTTGCCGTCGACCAGCATGGTCGCCGGGTAGTCCGAGCGGGATATGACCGGCAGTGGCTCAGCGAGAAAAACGTCCTCCGGCGCATCGAGCAGGTGTGGCCGGCGACTCTCCTCGGCCCGCCACCAGCGCTCGAATGCACGCGTCGAGGCGATGCTGGGGGGCGTGCGTTCCAGGTAGAAATGCACGAGCGCGTCCTCGCCAGCCAGGAGGTCACGGCGTCGCAGGCACGACTCAATCAGCTCCAGCCGGTTGCGCGTCGCGTCGTTGCGATCGAGAAATGCGAACGGCATGGACGGTTGCCGCCGCAGCAGCGCCTCCTCGACGAACATGCGGCGTGCCGCGACCGGATCCACCGAGTCGAAGTTCACGCGCCGCCCGCTGCTCAACACGCGGCCGTAGAGCGAGACCGTCTCGCGCGCGATTGCGAGCCCGCGGACCGCGTCCCACTCGGCGTCACCGTACGTGCGCTTGACGAGATGCGCGCCGGCCGACTCGATCCAGGACGGCTGGACCTGCGCCACCATGCGGGCGTAGAGGCGTTGTGTCTCCACGAGGCTTGCCGCGACGATCCAGCGCGGCGGCCGCTTCTGCAGCGGCGTGCCGCGCGCGATCACGAACCTCGCGTCGCGCGCGCCGAGATACGTGCGCGCCTCGTCGAGGACGCCGATGCCGCCGAGGAATCCCGTGAGCAGCGTCTGGTGCAGCACGGAACTGCCGACCGGCGGCGACGGGTCGTCGCCCGGCATCGAGGTCCGCACGATGTCCGCGAGCTGATCGCGGAGGTCGGACCACTCGCGCATGCGCACGAACGAGAGGAAGTTCTCGTGGCACCAGTGCCGCAGGACCCGGTTGCCGGCCGCCGCCGGCTCGCGCGACGCCTGCCAGAGTTTCAGCACCGTCACGAAGTCGGATCGCTCGTCGGCGAACTGCGCGTGGCGCAGGTCGGCCGCTTCGGCCTTGTCGACCGGGCGTTCCCGCGGATCCTGGATGCTCAGGAACGCCGCCAGGACCAGGCATTCCGCAACACAATGCGTGCGCCCGCCTTCGACGAGGATTCGCGCCAGGCGCGGATCTACCGGCAGTGCAGCCATCTGCCGCCCGAGGCGGGTGATGCGGCGTTCGCCGTCCACGGCGCCGAGTTCCTGCAGCAGCCGATACCCGTCGTTCAGCAGTCGCGCGTCGGGCGCGTCGAGGAACGGAAACTCCTCGGGCGCGCCGAGTGCAAGGGCCGCCATCTGCAGCACGAGGCTCGCGAGATTCGTGCGCAGGATCTCGGGATCGGTGTAGCGCGGACGCTCGAGAAGGTCGGACTCGGCATACAGGCGAATGCAGATGCCCTCCCCCTCGCGGCCGCAGCGGCCACGACGCTGGTCGGCACTCGCCTGCGAGATCGGCTCGATCGGGAGGCGCTGGAACTTGGCGCGCGCACTGTAGCGGCTGATGCGGGCCAGGCCTGCATCGATGACGAACCGCACGCCAGGTATGGTCAGCGATGTTTCGGCAACGTTGGTCGCCAGCACGACGCGCCGTCGCGACGTGCGACGCGAAGACCTTGTCCTGCTCGGGTCCGGTGAGGCGGCCATACAGCGCCAGCACGTCCCAGTCGACCTGGCTTCGCGTCAGCAGGTCGCGTGTCTCGAGGATCTGCTTCTCGCCGGGCAGGAACACGAGCGTGTCGCCGCGGATGCCTCGCGAATCGCGCTCCAGCTCCTGCAGCGCGTCGCGCACTGCTTCCGGCAAGGGCGGTGCGGCCTCGTCATCCTCCTGCAGGGTCCGGTAGCGAACCTCGACCGGATAACTCCGGCCCTCGACGTCGATCACCGGCGCGCCGCCGAAGAACTCCGCGAAGCGCTGGGTCTCGATCGTCGCGGACGTGATGATCAGGCGCAGGTCGGGGCGCTGCGGCAGCAGGCGGCGGCAGACGCCGAGCAGGAAGTCGACGTTCAGGTTGCGTTCGTGAGCCTCGTCGATGAGCAGCGTGTCGTATCGCAGCAGCAGCGGATCACGCTCGAGTTCGCGCAGCAGCAACCCGTCGGTCATGAGCTTGACGAGAGTGCGCGGGCTGGTCCGGTCGACGAAGCGCACCTGGTAACCCACGAGGTCGCCGTCACGGACCCAAGCTCGGCGCTGATCCGGTTCGCGAGCGCCTGCGCCGCGATCCGCCGCGGCTGCGTGTGCCCGATCATGCCCGCCGCGCCCCGGCCGAGCTCGAGGCAGATCTTGGGCAGCTGCGTGCTCTTGCCGCTGCCGGTCGCGCCGCTCACGATGACGACCTGGGAATCGCGGATCGCCTGCGCGATGTCGTCCCGGCGCAGGTGCACGGGCAGCGTCCCGTCGTAGCGAACGGTCGGCACCGACGCGCGGCGCGCCTCGACCCACGCCACGGATGCCTGCACCTGGCCCTCGAGACGCTCGATCTCCCGTGGGTCCGGGCGTCGTGGCAGGCGCTCGACGGCGTTCTGCAGTCGCGGACGGTCGCGCACGGCGCAACGCGGCAGCAGGTCGCACAACGCCGTCGCGCGAACGGCGGGATCGTCAGCGGTCCGCCCGGCCATTCGTATCAACCAAGCTCGTGCTTGGCACGCAACCAGAGCGACTCGAGCTCGGCCTGGCTCGCCTGCGCCGCATCCCTGCCCTCGACGCGCAGGAGGTGCTCCATGTGCCGGAAGCGGCGCTCGAACTTGCCGTTGGCATCGCACAGCGAGACCTCGGCGTCCACGCCCAGGTGCCGCGCCGACTGCGCGAGACTGAAGAGGACGTCCCCGAATTCCTCGCGGATGGCGTCGGTGCGGCCCGTGGCGAGCACGGCTCGAAGTTCGCCGAGTTCCTCCTCGATCTTGGCGAGCACGCCCTGCACGTCGTGCCAGTCGAAGCCGACCCGGGCGGCGCGCGAGCCGAGCTTGATCGCGCGGGTGAGTGCCGGCAGGCCGAGCGCGACGTCTGCGAGCGCCCCGTCCTGCACGCCTCGAGTGCGCCGCTCTGCGTCCTTGTGCCGTTCCCACGCAAGCGACTGTTCGGCCGCGGAGCCGATCTGCGCCGTGCCGAAGACGTGCGGGTGGCGGCGTTCGAGCTTGTCGGCAATCGCCGCCGCGACGTCGTCGAAGTTGAACAGGCCGCGTTCCTCGGCGATGCGCGCCTGGAACACGACCTGGAACAACAGGTCCCCCAGTTCGTCGAGCACGGCGGCTGGATCGCCGCGCCGCACGGCGTCGGCAACCTCGTAGGCTTCCTCGATCGTGTGCGGCGCAATCGAAGCCCAATCCTGTTCGCGATCCCACGGGCAGCCGCCCTGCGGATCGCGCAGCCGGACCATGATCGCGAGCAGGCGCTCGAGCGAAGTCACGTGCCCGCCCCGTGCAGCAGGCGCGACAAGGTGATCAGCATGTTGGCCGTGGCGCCCCAGATCTGGCGACCACCGTAGAGGATGTCGTAGGTGATGATCGTGTGGCCTGCATAAAGCCGATCGCGCGGCAGGTGATTGCCGGGATCGAGCGCGAATTCCAGCGGCACTTCGAAGACGTCCTCGACCTCGGTCTTGTCCAGGCGCAACGTGTACTCGGGCCTCACGAAAGCTACCGCCGGCGTGACCTGGAACCCGGTGACGACCAGGTGATCACGCAGGTAACCGGCCCGCGACACGAACCGCGGCTCGAGGCCGATCTCCTCGTGCGCCTCGCGGAGCGCGGCCTCCCACGGGTCGGCATCTCCCTCCTCGATACGGCCGCCCGGAAAACTCACCTGGCCAGCGTGGTTCTTCAGGTGCGAGGCGCGCAGCGTCAACAGCACCTGCAAGCCTTCGGGCCGGTCGACCAGCGGGACGAGCACGGCAGCACGGGCAGGTTTCTGTGGCAGGAAGCTGCTTCGCAGTGCGGCCATCTGTTCGGCCGAGAAGCTGGCGGCATACGGAAACTCGGGCTCGCCGCCCGGCTCCGTGTCACGGAGCAAGGTCGTGATCCGGTCCCGCAACGACTGCGGGGACACGATGCCGGCATCGATTGCCAATCAGCCCCCGGCCCCGGGTCCGCCACCCCTTTCGCCGCCGCGTGTCAGTGCCGCGGGGTCGAGCAGGCGGGCCAGGCGTGGCTCGTCGATGCCGGTCATTTCGGCAGCGACTTCGAGCACCGGCCGGTTCTCCGCATAGGCTTTCTTGGCGATGGCGGCCGCCTTGTCGTAACCGATGATGGGGTTCAGCGCGGTCACGAGCATCGGGTTGCGACTCAGCGCCAGCGCAAGCTGGCGCGAGTTGACGCCGAAGCCCGCGATCGTGCTGCGTGCCAGCGCGCGCGCGGAATTGGCGAGCAGGTCGAGACTCTGCAGCAGGTCGTGTGCGACCAGCGGCAGCATCACGTTCAACTGGAAATTGCCGGACTGCCCGGCGATGGTGATCGCGGCGTCATTGCCGATGACCTGCGCAGCCGCCATCGCGACCGCTTCCGGCATCACGGGATTCACCTTGCCCGGCATGATGCTGCTGCCTGGCTGCAGCGCGGGCAGCGTGATCTCTGCGAGCCCCGCCAGGGGCCCGCTGTTCATCCACCGCAGGTCGTTCGCGATCTTCATGAGGCTGACCGCGAGCGTACGCAGGTGACCCGAGAGTTCGACGGCGGTGTCCTGCGAGGACAAAGCCGCGAAGTAGTCCCGCGCCGGCCTCAGGTCGAGCCCGGTCCGGGCGGACAGCAGCGCCACCGCTTTCGTCGCGAACTGCGGGTGGGCATTGATGCCGGTCCCCACGGCCGTGCCGCCCAGCGCGAGCGCGTGCAGGCGCGGCCGGCAACCCTGCAGTCGCGCCATGCCGTCCTCGATCAGCGTGCGCCATGCGCCGAGTTCCTGCCCGAGCGTGACGGGCATTGCGTCCATGAGGTGGGTCCGGCCGGTCTTCACCGTCTCGCCGACGTCCCCCGCCTTGCGCCCCACCGTCTCGATGAGCTCCTTGAGCGCCGGCAGCAGCGCTTCCGACAGCGTGACTGCCGCACCAACGTGAATCGCGGTCGGGACGACGTCGTTGCTGCTCTGGCTGCGATTGACGTGGTCGTTCGCATGCACGGACATGGTCGCGCCACCGGCATATTGGGTGGCAAGACGGGCAATCACCTCGTTCGCGTTCATGTTGCTGCTCGTGCCCGAGCCCGTCTGGAACACGTCGACCGGGAATTGCGCGTCCCAGCGGCCCTCCGCCACCTCGAGCGCCGCGCGCTGGATCGCGAATGCGCGTACCTTGTCGAGGTCGCCCAGTTCGATGTTTGCGCCCGCCGCGGCCCACTTGATCAGGCCGAGGGCCCGGATGAACCCGCGGGGCATGACGAGACCGCTGATCTGGAAGTTGTTGATCGCCCGCTGGGTCTGCGCGCCCCACAAGGCCTCGGCGGGCACGCGGGTCTCGCCCATGCTGTCGCGTTCGACGCGGAACTCGTTGTCGGCCATCGGTTCGCTCCGGAAACCGCGCAGGCGCCGCGCGGCGGGAGCCTGCGGTATCATCACGGATCGTAACATCTCCCGGATTCCAGCATGAGTCTCACCCCGCTGACGGCGCTCTCCCCCGTGGACGGACGCTATGCCTCCCGCTGCGCGGACCTGCGGGAGATCTTCAGCGAAACGGGCTTGATCCGGGCCCGCGTCCGCGTCGAGATCGGCTGGCTCCATGCACTTGCGGGCGAGCGCCGCATCGTCGAGATGCAGGGCATCGCGCCCGCCGACCTTGCCGCCGCGCAGCGGGTGGCCGACGACTTCAGCGACGCCGACGCAGCCGCGGTGAAGGCCATCGAACGCGAGACCAATCACGACGTCAAGGCCGTCGAGTACCTCGTGAAGCAGAAGCTCGGCGCGCACGCCGCGTGGCAGCCGCGCCTCGAGTTCGTGCACTTCGCGTGCACCTCCGAGGACATCAACAACCTGTCGTACGCAATGATGTGCCGCGAGGCGCGGGAGAAGGTCCTGCTGCCGCACCTCGACGGCCTGCTCGGCGCATTGCGCTCGATGGCTCATGCACACGCCGACGACGCGATGATGGCGCGCACGCACGGACAGTCCGCATCGCCGACGACGCTCGGCAAGGAAGTCGCCGTGTTCGTACAGCGGTTGCGCCAGGCGCGCGACTCGTTCGCGGCGGTCGCCATTCGCGGCAAGGCGAACGGCGCCGTCGGCAACTACAACGCGCACCTCGCGGCGTATCCCACGGTCGACTGGGTGCAGCTCAGCCGCCGCTTCGTCGATTCGCTCGGCCTGACGTTCAGTTCGCACACGACGCAGATCGAGCCCCACGACTGGATGGCCGAGTATTTCGACGCGCTCGCGCGCTGCAACTCGATCCTGACCGACCTCTGCCGGGACTTCTGGGGCTACGTGTCGGTCGGCTATTTCCGCCAGAAGGTCGTGGCGGGCGAAGTCGGTTCGTCGACGATGCCGCACAAGGTGAACCCGATCGATTTCGAGAACGCGGAGGGCAACCTGGGCGTCGCGAATGCGCTGCTGCGCTTCATGTCCGACAAGCTGCCGATCTCGCGCTGGCAGCGTGACCTGACGGACTCGACCGTGCAGCGCAACATCGGCGTCGCGCTGGCGCACTCGGACATCGCGGTGCAGTCGGTGTCGCGGGGGCTCGCCCGGGTCGAAGTCGACCGTGGCCGCCTCGCCGATGAACTTGCCGCCAACTGGGAACTGCTCGCCGAGCCGATCCAGACGGTGATGCGACGTTACGCGGTGCCGGATGCCTACGAGCAGCTGAAGGGCCTGACGCGCGGCAAGAGCGTCGATGCCGAGGCCATCACCGAGTTCGTCGACGACATTGCCGATTCCCGCGGCCGAAAAGGCCCGGCTGGCGCAACTCACGCCCGCGGCGTACATCGGCGTGGCGGCCCGGCTCGCACGCGAAGTCTGAGCCGCCCGGGGCCGCGCGGTTTTGACATAAATCGGAGGCTGGAGCGCGATGGACCCCGCCACGCCTGCCGAGTACGTCGTCGAAGTCGCCGACTGGACGGCCGAGCGAGGCAGCCTCGAATTCGTCCGACGCGCCGTTTTCATCGAGGAACAGCGCATTTCCGAGCGCGACGAGTGGGACCTGCAGGACCCGCTGGCGGTGCACGTCCTTGCCCGCCTGAGTGCCGGGGGGGTAAAACGTGACGTGGTTGGCACGGGACGCCTGGAGCCGACCGGTAAGATTGGGCGCGTCGCAGTACTGCCGCAGCACCGCGGCACCGGGGCCGGCGTCGCCATCATGCGTCGCCTCGTGGATCTCGCCGCCGAGCGGGGCTTCACCGAGGTGTACCTCAATGCGCAGTCGTCCGCCCTGGGATTCTACGAGCGGCTGGGTTTCCGGGCAGAAGGCCCGGAATTCGACGAGGTCGGAATACCGCACCGGCGCATGCGCAGGGCGATCGGGAAGTGGGATGGACAACGGGCTGGACCTGACGGGAACGAGCAGCATCCTCTCGAACCTCGATGAGTACCGCGGCGCGGTGGCCGAAATCGCCACGCGCGCCAACGCACGCTCTCCATCTACACGACCGACCTCGAACCGCTGCTCTACGACCACGACCTCTTCCTCGAGCCGGTCAAGCGGCTCGTGCTCGCGCGCAGCCACGCGCGCCTGCGCGTGCTGATCTCGAATCCCGGCCGCGTCTCGCGTGAAGGCAACCGCTTCATGATGATGGCGCGCCGCCTCACGAGCTACATCGACCTGCGCAACGTCGCGCCCGGAGTACCGCAGCAACCCCTGCTCTTTCATCGTCGCCGACGACAAGGCCATCGCGTTCCGGCAGCAGTGCTCGCGCTGGGACGGCATCGTCGAGTTCAACGACGTCGCGCATCGTGAAGCGCTACCTCGCTTACTTCGACGAAGTCTGGGCCGGCAGCCTGATCCAGCCCGAAATGCGCGCCACGGCTGTCGACTTCTGACGGCGCCCCCGGGCTCGCTATAATGCCGGCATGGTCTGGAAGCCTGACGTCACCGTCGCCGCCGTCGTCGAACGCGACGGCCAGTTCCTGTTCGTCGAAGAACGCGCGAGCGGCCGCGTCGTCATCAACCAGCCCGCCGGGCACCTCGAGCGCGGCGAAACCCTGCAGCGAGGCCGTCGCGCGCGAGACGCTCGAGGAAACCGGCTGGACGTTCGTCCCGACGCGGCTCGTCGGCATCTACCTCTGGCAGCCCGAGCACCTGCGCAGGACCTTCCTGCGCGTCGCGTTCGCTGGCCAGCTGCGAGGGTCACGATCCCGTCGCGCCCGCTCGATCACGGCATCCTGCGCACCCGCTGGCTCGACCGCGAGCAGCTGGTGGCGCGCAGGCGCGGCACCGCAGCCCGCTGGTGCGCGCTGTGTGACGACTACCTCGCGGCGCGCTATCCGCTCGAGCTCTGACGCACCTGATGCGCAGCGTCGAAACCGCGCTGAACTCGGCATCGATCGCCGCCAGCGGCTGAGCCTCACCTCTCCCGCTGGCTGCGCCTGCGCTGGTTGCACGTCGACCCGCTTGCGGGAAGGCGGAACGCGCGCGCCAGGACATGCCGGATCGAACGCCTGACATCACCGTCCTGTATCTCTTCCGAGTGCCGAGCGAAAGGCTCACGCTGCAGCCGAGGCCTTCCCCCGAGCGCGTGTCTGCCTTTCCAAGCTCGGGGGAAGGTCCCGGATCTCGCTGCATGCGTCCCGAGCTCCGGCCTGTACGCTCGGCGCGAGATCGCCAAGCGCAAGCGAGCAGGACGGTAAATCGCGCATGCCGTCCCACGCGTCGTCTCGCGCATCTCCGGCGGCGTCGATTCCGCCGTCGCCGCCGTGCTGCTGCAGCGACGCGGGTTACGACGTGCACGCGCTCTTCATGCGCAACTGGGACGAGGACGACGACGGCTACTGCACGGCGGCGCGCGACCTGCAGGATGCGCGTCGCGTCTGCGACGACCTCGGCATCCCGCTGCACGCGGTCAATTTCGCCGCCGAATACCGCGAGCGCGTCTTCCAGCACTTCCTCGACGAACTCGCGGCCGGCCGCACGCCCAATCCCGACGTCGCCTGCAATCGCGAGATCAAGTTCGGCGTCTGCTTCGAGCACGCGCTGCGGCTCGGCGCCGACCTGGTTCGCCACCGGCCATTACGCGCGCGTCGCTGGACGACGGCCGCCTGCTGCGCGGGCGTCGGACCCGGCAAGGACCAGACCTATTTCCTGCACACGGTGCCGGGCCGCGATGCTCGCGCGCACGCTGTTTCCGATCGGCGACCTGCCGAAGGACGAAGTGCGCCGCATCGCGCACGAACGCGCGCTGCCGGTGCACGACAAGCGCGACAGCACCGGCATCTGCTTCATCGGCGAGCGTCCCTTCGCCGAGTTCCTGGCGCACTACCTGCCCGCGCAGCCCGGGCCGATCGAGACGCCCGACGGCCAGCCGGCTCGGCACGCACCGCGGCCTGATGTACTACACGCTGGGCCAGCGACAGGGCCTCGAAGTCGGCGGCGTGCGCGGCGCGGCGGAGACGCCGTGGTACGTCGCGGCCAAGGACCTGGCGCGCAACGCGCTGGTCGTCGTGCAGCAGCACGATCACCCGCTGCTGCTGTGCGACGTGAATTCGACACCGAGCCCGCGCACTGGATTGCGGGCTCGCGCGCCGGCCGCCGCAGTTCCGCTGCACCGTCAAGACCCGCTATCGGCAGGCGGACCAGGCCTGCGAGGTCGACGTTGCTGCGGACGGCCGCTGCTGCGTCCGCACCGACCCGGCGCAGCGCGCGGTGACCCCCGGCCAATCCGCGGTGTTCTACGACGGGCGACGAGTGCCTCGGCGGCGCCGTCATCGCCGCACGGTCCCGGCGATCGCGCCATCAGGCCGAACCCGGAGCGGGCTTCCGCGCTATAATTCCGCGGTTAATCGCGGCACGATTTCCGCCCCGGAGGTTTCATGACAGACAGTTTCAAGACCCGCACGACGCTCGCGGTCGGCAGCCAGTCGTACGAGATCCACAGCCTCCCGGCGCTGCAGGGCCACGACCTCGGGCGCCTGCCCTTCTCGCTCAAGATCCTGCTCGAGAACCTGCTGCGGTTCGAGGACGGCGTCAACGTCACGCGCGAGGACATCGAGGCGCTGCTCAAGTGGGACGCCAAGGCGGCACCCGAGCCACGAGATCGCGTTCACGCCCGCGCGCGTGATCATGCAGGACTTCACCGGCGTGCCGGCGATCGTCGACCTCGCCGCGATGCGCGAGGCGATGATCCGCCTCGGCGGCAACCCGCAGGAGATCAACCCGCTCGCCCCGGCCGAACTCGTCATCGACCACTCGGTGCAGGTGGACGAGCTACGGCGCCGCCGATTCGCTGCGGCAAGAACAACGCGATCGAGTTCGGCCGCAACGGCGAGCGCTACTCGTTCCTGCGCTGGGGCCAGACGGCGTTCAGCAACTTCAAGGTCGTGCCGCCGAACACCGGCATCGTGCACCAGGTCAACGTCGAGCACCTCGCGCGCGTCGTGTTCGCCGAAGACAGGAACGGCGTCAAGCGCGCCTTCCCGGACACGCTGGTCGGCACCGACTCGCACACGACGATGGTCAACGGCCTCGGCGTGCTCGGCTGGGGCGTGGGCGGCATCGAGGCCGAGGCCGCGATGCTCGGCCAGCCGGTCACGATGCTGATCCCGCAGGTCATCGGCTTCCGGCTGAAGGGCGCGCTGCCCGCCGGGCGCCACGGCCACCGACCTCGTGCTGACCGTCACCGAGATGCTGCGCAAGAAGGGCGTCGTCGACAAGTTCGTCGAGTTCTTCGGCGACGGCCTCGCCGCCCTGCCGCTCGCCGACCGCGCGACGATCGCCAACATGGCGCCGGAGTTCGGCAGCACCTGCGGCATCTTCCCGATCGACGAGGAGACGATCCGCTACCTCGAACTCACCGGCCGCCCGGCGGAGCAGATCGCGCTCGTCGAGGCGTACGCCAGGGCGCAGGGCATGTGGCGCACCAACGGCATGCGCGAAGCGGATTACACCGACGTGCTCGAACTCGATCTCGCCACGGTCGAACCGAGCCTCGCCGGCCCGAAGCGCCCGCAGGACCGCGTGCCGCTGCGCACGTCGAAGGCCGTCTACCGCGCGAGCGCTCGCGAAGATGGCCGAGGAGCGCGCGCAGAAGAATCCCGGCGCCACCGGCAAGGCCGCCGTCACCTCCGGCGGCAAGGCGTTCGAGCTGACCGACGGCGCCGTGCTGATCGCGGCGATCACGAGCTGCACGAACACGTCGAACCCCGCGGTGCTGATCGGCGCCGGCCTGCTCGCGCGCAAGGCGCGCAAGCGCGGCCTGATCTCGAAGCCCTGGGTGAAGACCAGCCTGGCGCCGGGCTCGCGCGTCGTCACCGACTACCTGACGAAGGCGGGCCTGCTGCCGGATCTCGAGAGCGTCGGCTTCTACGTCGTCGGCTACGGCTGCACGACCTGCATCGGCAACTCCGGCCCGCTGCAAGCCCGAGATCTCCGACGGCGTCAAGGCCGGCGACGTCATCGCGACCTCCGTGCTGTCCGGCAACCGCAACTTCGAGGGCCGCGTGCATCCGGAAGTGAAGATGAACTTCCTCGCCTCGCCGCCGCTGGTCGTGGCCTACGCGCTCGCCGGCACGATGGACATCGACCTGAACGCCGAGCCGCTCGGCACCGGCGCGGACGGCAAGCCGGTCTTCCTGAAGGACATCTGGCCGACGGCGCAGGAGATCCAGGCGTCGATGGCCGCGAACATCGACTCCGCGATGTTCAAGAAGGGATACGCGAGCGTCTTCGCCGGCGACGAGAACTGGAACGCGCTCAAGGTGCCGGAAGGCGAGATCTACAAGTGGGAGCCGACTTCCACGTACGTGCGCAATCCGCCGTACTTCGACGGCATGACGATGACGCCGGGCGCGGTGGCCGACATCCGCGGCGCGCGTGTGCTCGCGCTGCTCGGCGACTCGGTCACGACCGACCACATCTCGCCGGCCGGCAACATCGCCAAGTCGAGCCCGGCGGCGAAGTACCTCGATTGCCCAGGGCGTGCAGCCGGTGGACTTCAACCAGTACGGCGCGCGCCGCGGCAACCACGAGGTGATGATGCGCGGCACGTTCGCCAACATCCGCCTGCGCAACCTGCTGCTGCCCGGCACCGAAGGCGGCGTGACGGTGCACGTGCCGACCGGCGAGCAGATGTCGATCTACGACGCGGCGATGAAGTACAAGGCCGAAGGCACGCCGCTCGTGGTGATCGCCGGCAAGGAATACGGCACGGGCTCGTCGCGCGACTGGGCCGCCAAGGGCACGATGCTGCTCGGCGTCAAGGCGGTCATCGCCGAGAGCTTCGAGCGCATCCACCGCTCCAACCTGATCGGCATGGGCGTGCTGCCCCTGCAGTTCAAGGACGGCGAGACGGCGCAGTCGCTGGACCTGACCGGCCAGGAGAGCTTCGAGATTTTCGGCCTGAACGGCGGAGCCGCGAAGATGGTCACGGTCGTGGCGACGCCTGCAACCGGCACACCGGTCAAGTTCGAAGCCGCGTGCGCATCGACACGCCGAAGGAACGCGAGTACTACCAGCACGGCGGCATCCTGCAGTACGTGATCCGGCAGCTCGCGTCGACGAGCAAGGCGGCCTGACCAGGCACGCACGGCAGCCGCCGCGCGCGCGAGTGCCGGCGGCCGGCTGGTGACGCGCGCCACCCCTGGAGCAATCGCGCGATGCACGGTCTGGAGTCGCTGCTCAAGGCCGCCGTCGGGCGGTTGCGCTCGGCCCGTCACGTCGTCGTGATGACGGGCGCCGGCATTTCGGCCGAAAGCGGCGTCCCCACGTTCCGCGACGCGCAGACCGGCCTCTGGGCGCGATTCCGCCCGGAAGACCTCGCGACGCCGGAAGCATTCGCAGACGATCCGCGGCGCGTCTGGGAGTGGTACGAGTGGCGTCGCGAACTCGTGCGCAAGGCGGAGCCGAATGCGGGTCATCGCGCGCTCGTCGAGCTCGCGAGTCGCGTATCCCGGCTCACGCTGATCACCCAGAACGTCGACGGCCTGCACCAGCGCGCAGGCAGCACCGGTGTGATCGAATACCACGGCAATATCCTGCGCGACCGCTGCGGGGCCGATTGTGCGACGGCCGGGCGTGCCGCCGTCTCGGTGACCGGCCTGCCGGAATGCAATCGCTGCGGCAGCCTGCTGCGTCCGGACGTGGTGTGGTTTGGCGAGGCGATTCCGCCGCGGGCGCTGCTCGCCGCGGAGCAGGCGACGGCCGACTGCGAGGCGTTCCTGTCCGTCGGCACCTCGTCGCTCGTCTACCCCGCCGCGGGCCTCGCCGAGACCGCGCTGCGGCGCGGTGCTACCGTGATCGAGGTCAACCCGGAGTCCACTGCGTTGAGTCCGCGCGCGCAGGTCGTGCTGCGCGGACCGGCGGCCGAGGTGCTCCCGGCGCTCGTCTGCGCCTGGTCCTAGCAGCCCCCGCTCGCGTCTCGTCGACACGAGGGGCCATGTCAGAAGTTGAGCATGACGTCCGTCGTGAGGACCCAGCCGTCGCCACCCACGATGAACGGCACGCTGGCGTACCCGACCGGTGACCGGTCCAGGTAGAGCCCCTGCACATTTACGCGCAGTTCGCGCCGTTGCATCGGGAACCAGTTCAGGCCGAACGCAGACGTCCCAGGGGTCGCCGTACTCGCCGAAGATTTTCGACCCGGACACGTATCCCTGCAGCCACCCGGGGACGAGCATCGCGGAACCCTGCAGCTGGAAACCGTGGTCGTTCATCGCGTCGAACGGCATCGGACCGGTCGACTTGAAACTGTCGACCCGGCGCCAGTAGTACTCGGCGTCGAGCGAGTAGCCCCGGTACTTCAGGCCCGCGTTCATCGCAGCCATCTGGTAAGTGGCCTTGTTGACCTGCGTGCCCGTGCCGAACGGATCGGCCTGGAACAGGAGCGTGCCGTCGGAAAGTCGGATCTGGCTGTTCTCGAAGTCGTTCACGCCAGGCTGGTTCTGCGCGTCCTCGCGGCTGCGCGTGAAGTTCACGCCGACGAGCGTCGCCAGTTCATCGTGCCGCTCGAAATCACCGAACCCGTCACTGGGGCCGTACTCGCCCGTGGTCGGCATCCACCAGAGCGCGCCGGAGAAGGTGTTGAGGTTGCTGTCCAGTTCGCCGGCGTCGACGCCGAGCTGGCTCAGGTTGTTGCCGAGCATGACGCGATACTTGAGGCCCTCGGCCAGGGCGCCCCAGGCCCAGATGCCGCTGGTGTACGAACCACGGAAGTACTCGTCGGCGATCGTGCGGTTGTCCACGCGGAGCCAGCTCGGGAACGTGTAGTTCGTCGTGCGTGTGCTCGGCAGCGCGCCGATGCCCGAGGCGACGCTCAGCGCATCGTTGAACCTGTAGCTCAAGTTGCCGGCCAGCACGACCTGGGCATCCTGTCCCTGGCTCGTGTTGCTGGTCCATGCATAGAAGAGGTAACGAAACGCGGGATCGAAGAGCCAGCCCTTGAAGTTCAGCGTCAGCTTTTGGAACTGGAGGTCGTTGCGCAGGTCGAGCGTGCGGGTCCGGCCGAACGAGTCGGTGTAGGTGTCCTCGAGCGCCTGCTGGTTCAGGTAGCGCGCGTACGTGAACACGCTGAAGTCGAGTTCTCCAAGGGCCGACCGCGCGAGCACGAGTCCCTTGCCGCCCTCGTAGCGGCCCCAGTTCTCCGCGCCCTCTTCGGCGACCTCGCCCAGGCCGGCTGCGTTCGGCACGGTGGTAGCAGCCGCCGGTACCAGCGGCACGACGCCTCCCGGTGCCGCAACGGCCACGCCTGTCGCCGCCGATGCCTGCGGCAATGGCGTGGCGACTGGCTCGAGCAGCCTCAGCCGCTCCTCGAGTTCGCGGATACGGGCGTCACGTTCCGCGAGCTGGTTTTCGATCCGGGCCTGGCGCTGCTCGAGCGCCTCGAATCGTTCCTCCATCGAGCCGCCGGTCCCGGCCGCTCCAGCCAGCATGGGCGTCGCCGCCAGGATCGCTACGGTCGATTTCGGCAGAATCATCATCGCTCTCCACTCCGGGGTACACGGTCCGACGTCCGGCACCGCAGCCGGGAGTGCGCGAATGTTGAATAGTCCCGGAAACCAAACCATGCGAAGTTTCGAAGGTCCAAGCGACATGCGCATGAAGCCGACCCGTTCGACACCCCTGCCTTCGGAGATCACGCCGCCTGGGCATTACTTCAATCGACGCGAGCTGATCGCAGGTCTCTCGGCCGTCGGAGCGGCGAGCATGCTCGGCGCCGCACTGGCCCATGCTGCCCCGCTGAAGTTCACGAGGAACGCCGGCTTCAGCCTGCAAGATCGACCCAATTCTCGTGAAGATATAACGACTTACAACAACTTTTACGAATTTGGTACAGATAAGGCCGACCCCGCGCAACGATCCGGCAGGTTCAAGCCCAGGCCGTGGTCCGTCACCGTCGCGGGCGAAGCGGAAGTCCTGGGTACCTTCGACCTCGAGGACATTCTCAAGCCACACGCGCTCGAGGAACGCGTCTATCGCCTGCGCTGCGTCGAGGCCTGGTCGATGGTCGTGCCCTGGGTCGGCTTTCCGCTCGGCGCACTGTTGCGCCGATTCAAGCCGACGTCGCGCGCCAAGTACGTCGCGTTCAAGACGGTGATGCGGCCGGAGCAGATGCCGGGCCAGCGATTTCCTGTGCTCGACTGGCCATACGTCGAAGGCCTGCGCATGGACGAAGCCATGCATCCGCTCACGATCCTCGCCGTGGGACTCTATGGCGAAACGCTGCCGAACCAGAACGGCGCGCCGCTGCGGCTCGTCGTGCCGTGGAAGTACGGCTTCAAGGGCATCAAGTCCATCGTCGAGATCCGCTTCACCGAGAAGCAACCGCCGACGAGCTGGAACATCTCGGCGCCACACGAGTACGGCTTTTTCGCGAACGTGAATCCGGACGTCGACCATCCGCGATGGAGCCAGGCCCGCGAGCGCATCATCGGCGCCAGCCTGTTCGCCGCCAAGCGCCCGACGCAGCCATTCAACGGCTATGGCGAACAGGTGGCAGCGCTCTACAAGGGCATGGACCTGAGCCGCTTTTACTGATCCTTGCCACGAGAGTCTCGTTAACTTGCAGCACAAGTCCCGCACGCGCGCCGACAAACCGCTCGTCTTCGTGCTGTGCTCGCTGCCGCTCGCGTGGCTGGCCCTGCGCACGTTCGACGTCGCGGGATTCACGCTCGGACCCAATCCCGTCGAGGCGCTGATGCACGGGTTGGGATCGTGGGGATTGCGGTTGCTGCTGCTCACGCTTTGCGCGCGGCCAGCGGCGGTGGCCTGGCACCAGCCGCGCATCATGCGGGTGCGCCGGATGCTCGGGCTGTTCGCGTTCACCTGCCTGGTCCTGCACTTCCTGACCTGGCTGGTGCTGGACCAGTCGCTGAACGCGACACTGATCGTCGCCGATATCGCCAAGCGTCCATACATCACGCTGGGCTTTACGGCGTTGCTGTTGCTCGTGCCGCTTGCGATCACGTCGACGGATCGCTGGATGCGGCGCCTGGGGCGCCGCTGGCAACAGTTGCATCGCCTCGTCTATGCCGCGGCGCTGCTCGGCTGCATCCACTTCTGGTGGCAGGTGAAGGCGGACTGGAGGGAGCCGCTGCTCTACGTGTCGGCATATACCGCGCTGATGGCCTGGCGCTGGCGCCGGTCCCGCCGCGGCGCGAACCTCGGGGTCGCAAGACCCCCGTCGGGTGCGAGCCGGCCGATCACGGGAAGTCCAGCGGCGGATTAACCGCGCATGCGTGCCCGGGCCCTGGGACTGCGTCGCCGGTGACCGCGTCGAATGGCGGGATTCAGGCCGGATTTGCCGCTGCGCCGAAGCGCTGCCAGGCGGCATGGCCGAACACGGCGAGCAGGATGATCGCGAGGCCCAGGTAGAACGCGACGCCGAGTTCGCGCTGTTCGCCGAGCAGCAGCATCGCGAGCAGCACCGCGTAGACAGGCTCGAGGCTGATCGCCAGTTGCGCGCTGAAGGCACTCACGTGGCGCAACGCCGCCAGCGAGAGTGCGAAGGGCAGCAGCGTGCAGGCTATCGCCAGCGTGAGCAGGAGCAGCGTGTCGCGCAGGTCAGGCAGCGGCAACGTCGTGCCGGTCCCGGGCACCAGCAACGCGATCAAGGTCAGGAACGCCGTGCCGGCCGCGAGTTCCAACCCGGTCATCGCGAGCGGCTCGCCGCGCTCGACATAGCGCTTGTTGAGTGATCCGAAGATCGCGACCAGGAATGCGGACAGCACGCCCACTGCGATCCCGGTGCGCATCCCGCCCGGCGTGCCGCCGATCACGAGCGCAACGCCGGGGACGGCCAGCACGCCGATCGCGAGTTCCCGCGGGTCGAACCGCCGGCCGGTCACCGCCGGCTCGACCACCGACATGAAGATGGGTGCCATGCCCATGCAGGTGGCGGCGACCGAAGCGTTCGCGAGCTTGATCGCGCCGTAGAACGTGACCCAGTGCAGTGCCACGACGACGCCGATCGCGGAGAAGACCACGATCGTTCGTGCGTCCAGCTTGCGGACGCCGCGCCAGAATCCCGGCAGCAGTGCCAGTGCGGCGACCACGAGCAGCATCCGCCACCAGACGAGCGCGAAGGCCGGCAGGCTGATGAGCTTGCCGAGCACGGCGGTGAACCCCCAGATCACCACGCAGAAGTGGATCTGGAGCAAGGCCCTGGTTGCCGGAGGCATGGTTGGCACGCGGGCCCCGGACGGCACGGGGCGTCGGCGGGATCAGCCCTTCTTCTTCAGGTAGCCCTGCACGATCTCGAGCGCCGTGCGGTCGCTCGGCGGCAGGTCGACGTCGGAGACGTTCTTCGGTGTCGTACGGTCGCCCCAGCGCACGAGGTGCGCGCACCAGGTGAGTCCGGCGCCGAACGCGGGCAGCAGCAGCAGGCTGTTGGGCTTCACGCGCCCTTCCTCGATCGCCTCGACCAGCGCGACCGCCACCGTGGCCGCCGACATGTTCCCGTAGCGCTGCACGTTGACGAACATCCTGTCCGCCGGAGCGCCGACGCGCTTCGCGACCGCATCCATGATGCGCAGGTTGGCCTGGTGCGGAATGACGACGTCGACGTCCTCGGGCTTGTAGCCCTGCGTCGCGAGTACGTCGGCACACGCGCCCGACATGCCGAGCACGGCGCGCTTGAAGATCTCCTGGCCTTCGAAGATCCACGCGGTGTCGCCGTAGAGCCGGCCGACATTGGCGTAGCGTGCGCCCATCCCTTCTACGACGAGCGTGCCGCGGGCATCGCTGTCGCAGCCGAGTTTCTCGCCGAGGAGACCCTCGACCTTGTCGGTCGCCTCGAGCACGACGGCCGCGCAGCCGTCGCCGAACAGCACGCAGACGCCGCGGTTGCGCCAGTCCATGAAGGCCGAGATGACTTCGCCCCCGACGACGACGGCATTCCCGACGACACGGGTGCGGATGAGCGCATTGGCCGTGCTGAGCGCATACAGGAAGCTCGTGCAGGCCGTGTTCACGTCGTACGCGGCGGCCCGCTTTGCGCCCAGGCTCACCTGCAATCCCGATGCCTGGTTCGGCACCTGGTCGTCGAAGCTGCAGCTGCCGATGACGATGAGTTCGACGTCCGCGGGATCGAGGCCCGCCGCGGCCAGTGCGCGGACGGCGGCGACGTAGGCCATCTCGCCCAGTGACACGTGCGCGATGCGCCGCTCGCTGATGCCGGTGCGCGAAGTGATCCACTCGTCGTTGGTGTCGAGAAAGGTGGCGAGGTCGGCGTTGGTGAGGACGGCGGGCGGCAGGCACTTGCCCCAGCCCGTGATGGCAGCGTAGGTCACGGACGACCCCAGTTGGAAAAAACTACGACACTTTACCAGTCCGCGCGCGCCATGGAATCATGCCGCGCCGCCACGACCGCTTTTTCATTCACGCGGGCAGGGAACAGAAAATTCAATTCGCCAGCACGCCTCTCGACCGGCCGTCCACGCGCTGGTGGCGGTTACCTGGATGACTCCTGTCCGCCATTGGATCGTCCTCGGCGCGTTGGTGGCAGGCATCGCCATCGGTGCCTGGGTGGACCAGGCCGGCAGCAGCGCTGTCCATGTCGTCGCGCATGGCATTGAAGCGATCGGAGCCGTCTGGCTGAACGCGCTGCGCATGACCGTGGGCCCACTCGTCTTCGCGATGCTCGTCTCCGCAGTGGCCAGCGTGTCGGACGCGATGTCGACGAGCCGGCTGGCCTCGCTTGCGGTCGCCTGGTTCACGTTCCTGCTGTTCGTCGCCGGCCTGCTCGCCTTGCTGCTGTCCGAGGCGTTGCTGGCGCTGTGGCCGGTGAACCGCGCCACCGCCGAAGCCTTCATCGCGGCCGTGAGCCAGGGCAACACGACCGCGCCCGTGTCGATCAGCTGGTCCGACTGGTTGCAGCAATTACTGCCGCCGAACATCATTGCCGCCGCCGCTGACAATGCGATCCTGGCCCTAGTCGTGTTCGCAATCCTGTTCGGCTTCGCGACCACGCGCCTGCCCGCGCCACAACGCAACGCCCTTACCGGTTTCTTCTCGGCCATGGCCGAGGCAATGGTAGTGATCGTGCACTGGGTGTTGCTCGCGGCGCCCATCGGCGTGTTCGCACTCGCACTCGGCGTGGGGCGGCAGGCCGGATTCAAGGCTGCCGGACTGCTGCTGCAGTACGCCACGACGGTCGCCGCCGTGATCGCCATCGCCACGCTCCTCATCTACGTCGTCGTGGCGCTGCGCAGCCCGGTGTCCGTGCGTCGATTCGCCCTGGCAGTGGCTCCCGTCCAGGTCGTCGCGGCGAGTACGCAGAGTTCGCTCGCGACGCTGCCCGCGATGATCGAATGCGCGCGCGAGCGCCTCGACGTCACGCCACGCATCGCGCACCTCGTGCTGCCGCTGGCGGTTGCCGTGTTCCGTTACACGAGCCCGCTCGGCAACCTCGCCGTGTGCCTGTTCATCGCCGCCATGTACGGGATCGAGCCAGGCGTGCTGCAATTGACCGGCGCAATATGCGTCGCGGTCGCAGTCAGTGTCGGCACCGTCGGCCTGCCCGGCCAGGTTTCGTTCATCGCGAGCGTCGCGCCAATCTGCGCCGCGCTCGGACTGCCGGTCGAAGTGCTCGGCACGCTGATTGCGGTCGAGATCCTGCCGGACATCTTCCGCACGATCGGCAACGTCACGGCCGACGTCGCGGTCGCCACCCTGCTCGATGTCACTGAGCAAACGTCGGACGTACCTGCCTAGGGGCGGCCGATCCCGGGAATCCGCCGGCTTTCACGAGCATGCCGGGAATGGTGCGTCCAAGCTGCTCCTGCAGCCACTTGCCGGTCTCGATGGCCGCGTCGAGCGAGATGCCGGTGTCGTAGCCCGAGCGATGCAGCAGGTAGATGAGGTCCTCAGTCGCGACGTTGCCCGTGGCCGCCGGCGCGAACGGGCAACCACCGATGCCGCCGAGGCTCGCGTCGAGGACCGTGACGCCCGCGCGCACGGCCGCCCAGGCGTTCGCGATTCCCGTGTTGCGCGTATTGTGGAAATGACAGCGCAACGCGATGCCCGGCACGGCTTCACGGACGCAGGACACGAGTTCCGTCACCTGCGCCGGAACGCCGACGCCGATCGTATCGGCGAGCGTGATCTCGAACGGGCGCGCGTCGGCAACCTGCTTGACGATCTCGACGACGTGCTCGACCGCGACCTCGCCTTCGAAGGGGCAGCCGAACACCGCCGAGAGCGTCACCTGCGCACGGATCCCCGCGTGCTCGGCCGCGCGCGCGATGTCGAGCCAGGCGTCAATCGACTCGCGCGTCGACACACCCTGGTTGCGACGATTGAAAGTGTCCGTCACGACGACGGCCATGCCGATCTCGTTGCAGCCGGCCGCGGCCGCGCGCTCGAAACCCTTGCGGTTCAGCACGAGCCCGATGAAATGGGTGCCCTTCGGGTGCGGGCCCAGGCCGGCAAGCACGTCCTCCGCATCCGCCATCTGCGGTACGCGCTTTGGATTCACGAAACTCGCGACCTCGATGCGACGCGCACCGGCCGCCAGCATTCGACGAATGAACTCGACCTTGGCGGTTGTCGCAAAGACCCCGGGCTCGCTCTGCAGCCCGTCCCGCGGTCCGACCTCGACGATTTCGATGTGTGGCTTCATGGCGGGCGACCGGGCAGGCGCATGGTGGATCCGAGGATAGCAACGCACCGTTCGGGCGGCCAATTGAAACGGACACAGCGGCGCGACTGGTAGCGGAGCGGACCGCCCTGTGCGCGGCCGGCCGCCGCATGCGCCGTCGTGGTCGTGTCGATGCCCGTGCGACCGGCTTGCCTGGGGTCCTGCCCTGCACACCGCGCCTGCGCCGGAGGGCTGCCACCCAGGCTCATGATCCCTCCGCGGCCGGCCTTGCCGCGGCTGGAGGTGCCAGCTGCGGCCCCGGACTCCCGGCCCGGGGTGGTTCAAATCCCGCAAAGCGCCGCGCGGCGCTAGAATGCCGGACCGGACGTTTCAACAGTCCTGCGAGGCCGACGATGAAGAAAGCGAATTTCGTGTTGATGGCCGCCGTGGCCACTGCCGGCCTGGCCGGCGTGACCACCGCTTCGTTGCTGCCGGTGACTGCAGCCGTGGCGGCCGCGAAGGAGAAGGACGCAGCGCCTGCCAAGCAGAAGCTGAGCCCCGACATCGCCAAGCCGCTCGTCGCGGCCCAGACGGCCATGGCCGCCAAGAACTGGGACGAGGCGCTGGTGCACATCCAGGCCGCGCAGGCGATCGAGCCTAAGACGCCTTACGACGCGTTCATGGTCGACGAACTCGGCTGGTACGTTTACCTCCAGAAGAAAGACTACGTGAAATCGGCCGCGGCCCTGGAGCAGGCGCTCAATTCGGGATTCGTCGCCGAGGCCGACAAGTCGCAGCGCCTGCGCGCTCTCACGCAGATGAGCCTGCAGAACAAGGACTACGCCAAGGCGCTGCAGTACGGGACTACGTACCTGCAGGCGAACCCGACCGATACGGAAATCGCGCTGGCGCTCGCGCAGGCGCGATACCTGTCGGGTGATTTCGCCGGCGCCAAGGCCGCCGCCGAGCAGATCATCGCCTCGAACCCGAAGCCGCCCGAGAACGTGTTGCTGCTCGCGCTGCGCACGAACTACGAGCTGAAGAACGACGCCGGCACGATGCAGGCGCTCGAGGGCCTCGTGCGCAACTACCCGCAGCCCAAGTACTGGGAGGACCTGCTCAACAACCAGCTGTTCCGCACCAAGGACGACCGCGGCCTGCGCGCGCTGTATCGCCTCATGGAGGACACCAACACGCTGGACAAGGGCGAGGAGTACGCCGAGATGGGCACGACGCTCGTCACCGGCGGCTTCCCGATCGAGGCCAAGCAGATCCTCGAGCGTGGCATGTCGGCAAACCTGTTCCAGGGGGAGGCCAAGACACGTGCGCAGGGCGATCTCGATCGGGCCCGGTCAGGCGCCGCGGTGGACATGAAGGACCTGCCGAATGCAGAAAAGCAGCTCGGCGCTGCCAAGACTGCCAACGAGATGATCGCCGTCGGCAAGCTGTACTTCAGTGCCGGCGAATACGCCAAGGCCGCCGACGCGATCCAGAAGGGCCTTACCAAGGGCGGCGCGACCGACGCCGACGACGCGAACCTTCTGCTTGGAGTCGCGCGCGCGCGCGCGGGCAACAACGCGGAGGCAGCCGCGGCGTTCGCGGCCGTCAGGAACCCGGCCCTCACCGAGGTCGCGCGGCTCTGGAAACTGAAACTCGACACGGCCAACGCGCCGCCGGCGCCTGAGCCGGTCGCACCGGCCGGTGGCTGATCCGACCACGTAACCGCCAGTCAGCAGGGCGGCTCAGCGCGCCGCGGCGCCGAGGGCGTGGAAGGCGGCGATGAACTCCGCTTGGTTCGGACACGACTGAACTCATCGCCAGCTTCACGCGCCGCACGCTCACCGTGACCACGGCGCCGATCTTCAGCAGCTTGAGCCGGATCGTGTGCGCGCAGGCGCGCGCCAGCGCGGTGTGCGGCCAGTCCGATGCGGCGCAAGCGCGTGCATCAGCACGTAGGCGGCCGAGGCCAGCCACAGCCGCAACTGGTTGGCGCGGAAGGTCGCCGCCGAGAGCCGATCGGCGAACAGGTCGAGCTGCGCCTCCTTGATGCGGTTCTCGCACTCGCCGCGGGCGCAGTACAGATCCTCGTACAGCGCGCGCGCCGGCCACGCCTCGATCGATAGCGAGGTGACGACGAAGCGCGGGTTGGCTTTGTCGCCGGTGTGCTCGGCCTTGGCCACCACGCGTCGCGCGCGGCTCCAGCTCTGGCGCGTGCGATACACGAGTTCTTTGAAGCGCCGTGCCGGTCGCTGCGTCGGCCGCCGACTCCGCGCGCCGCGGCGTGCAGCTCGGCGCCGATCGAGCGCACCAGGCGCGCGTTCTTCGCCAGCCCGAACAGGTAATCCACCGCGTGTTGCTCGCACCAGCCCATCAGCGTCCTCGCGGCAGAAGCCCGAGTCGGCGCGCAGCATGATCCTCACCGCGGGCCAGCGGGCGCGGATCTGCGCCACGATGCGCTGCGACTTCTTCGACGCGCCCGGCCGCGCCGTCGATGTTCGCGCGGCCGCAGCTTCGCGCACAGCAGGTGCTCGCCGCAGAAGATGTACAGCGGCAGGTAGCAGTAGCCGTCGTAGTAGCCGTGGAAGAAGCGGCCTTCCTGATGCCCGTGCAGCGGATCGTCGGTGGCGTCCAGATCCAGGGTGATCGCGCCGGGCGACTCGCGGTGCGCGTCGAGAAACAGCTCCACCCACAGCCGCTCGATCGCGGGCCGCATCGGGACGGATCTTGTGATAGCGGCTGCGGCCCTGCGCCTCGTGCAAAAGCAAGGCCCCGGCAGTTGCCTGCCGGGGCCTTTTTCATGTTCGCCCGGGTCGTGCCCCCAGGCGCGCAATGAGCGCGGCGCTCAGGTCAGCGCGCAGCCATCTTCCACAAGCGAGCCACCTCGGCAAATTTCGGGTCCTTGATGGCGTCGAAGGCCTTGTTGGCGGCCGCATTGCTGCCATTTCGCTTCAGCGCGATGCCGAGCAGCATGTTGTCGGCATCCGCGTCCGTGACGCCGGACAGCGTCAAGGCCTTCTGCATGGCCGCAGCGGCCTGGGCATAGTTGCCCGCACTGAAGTACAGCCTGCCGATCGTCTCGGCGTCGGCGCCCGTCTTCGCCGCCGCCAGCTGCGACGCCGCCTTGGGCATCAGGGCACGCTCGGCGTCCGCCTTGCGCTTGGCGGCGTCACGCGTACGCGTGGCACGTTGCAGGTCGTCGCCGGTGAACAGGTTGGCGTCGAGGCCCTTCTGCATGACGCGCTCGGCCTCCTGGCCGAATCCGCCGATCACGAGCGCCTGGGCCATGTCGGTGTACTGGCGCGGCTCCGTCAGCGCGCCGACGTCCTCCGCCAGGCGGTACAGCGCCATCAACTCGTGATCCTTCTTGGTGCCCTTGAGATATCCGTCGAGCACCCGCTGCCAGGTGTCGGGGCTCGGGTAGTACTTCAGCAACTGCTCGAGGGCACGCGCGGTGCCGGCGCTGTCCTTCAACTCGTAGTTCGAGCGCAGGACGAGTTGCAGCAGGTCCTGGCTCGGCGTGCCTCCGCCTTTCAGGATGCGGTCGGCCGCGACGATTGCGCCCTTGTAGTCCTTCTGCTGGAACGCGGCATTGGCCACCAGCAACTGCATGTCCTTGTCGCCGGGGACGGACTTCAGGTACTGGTTGGCGACCTGCGACGCCTTCGCAAAGTTGCCCGCGCGGCTGTAGAGCTGGGCCAGCGTCTTCGTACGCGGCACCTTCTCGCCGGGCGGCATCTGTGCCGAGGCGATCTGGCCCTCCAGCACGCGCGCGGCGTCGGCATTGCGGCCTTGCTGCAGGTACACGTACCAGAGCATCTCGTTGATCTTGTACTGGTCGAACGCGGTCTTGCCCGGCGTGGCATCCGCCTCGCGTATCTTGCCGAGGGCCGCATCCCACTTCTTCTTCTGGATGGCATCCTGCGCAGCCTTCAGCGGCACGCCCACTTTGACGCTGACGTTCTGCTGTGCCCCGGCCGTGACGGGCGCGAGCAACAGGGTGCCCGCCATGCCTGCCCAACCCGAGAGCGCGAGCGCAGCGCTCAATACCAAACTCGCCTTCCTCATCGAATGCCTCACTCGGAAAATCTCTGGCTTCCGCCTATAACAGAAAAGCCGCCGGAGCGCGTTGCCCCGGCAGCTCCCGTGGAAACTGGGATTCCGCCCCGTCGCCGGGCCGGAATGCCCGGACGGTCACATGAACTGCTCGTTGCCGACGAATCCGATCTTGCGCAGGCCGTTGCGTTGCGCCGCCGCGAGCACGCGCGCCACCACGTCGTAGGACGCGCGCTTGTTCGGCCGGATGTGCAGCTCCGGTTGCGGGTCGTTCGCGGCCTCACGCCGGAAGTACACGTCCAGCGTGTCGACGCTGTCGATCTGCGTGCCATTCCAGAGAATCGTACCGTCGAAGTCGATCTCGAGCTGGATCACCACCGGCTCGGACAGCTTCGGCGCGTTGGTCGGCCGTGGCATGTCGAGCTTCACCGCGTGCGTCATCACCGGGATCGTGATGATGAACATGACCAGCAGGACCAACAGGACGTCGATCAGCGGCGTCATGTTCATTTCCATCATCGGCTCGTCTTCGCCGCCGCCACCAATGCTCATGCTCATCTGGAGACTCTCCTGCTGCCGCTCAGCGTGCCAGGCCGCGGTCGGGCTCGGTGATGAAACCCACCTTCTGGATGCCAGCGCGCTGAACCAGCACGATCACGCGGCCGATGTGTTCGTAGGCCGTCGCACGATCACCACGCACGTGGACCTCGGGCTGCGGATCGAGCACGGCGATCGACTTGAGGCGATCGAGCAGCGCTTCCTGGGTGGGCACGAGTGCGGTGTTCCAGTAGATGTTGCCATCCTTGTCCACGGCGATGTTGATGTTCTCCGGCTTCGTCTGCGTCGGGATGTTCGCCGCCTTCGGCAGATCGACCTTCACCGACTGCGTGATCACCGGGATCGTGATCAGGAAGATGATGAGCATCACCAGCATCACGTCCACGAGGGGCGTAGTGTTGATCTCCGACATCGGTCTTTCTTCGACGTCCATGCCGCCGCCGGCCGTCGTAACATGCATGCCCATGGTGTGATCAGTCTCCGGCAGCTGGGTTGCGGGATAGCTGTGCCGACTCGATTACTTCTTGGCGCCGACCGGGGCGCCGCCGATGACCTTGGCGCCGGCGCCTTCGATGCGCGAGCCGCTCACGATCACCTGCTCGAGGTCGTTCGAGAAGAGCTTCACCTTCTCGAGGATGTGCTTGTTGCGCCCGAGCAGGAAGTTGTACCCGAGCACGGCCGGCACGGCCACGGCCAGGCCGATCGCCGTCATGATCAGCGCCTCGCCGACGGGTCCCGCGACCTTGTCGATCGAGGCCTGGCCGGCCACGCCGATCGCGACGAGCGCGTGGTAGATGCCCCACACGGTGCCGAACAGGCCGATGAACGGCGCGGTCGAACCCGTGGTGGCGAGGAACGGCAACTGCGTCGAGAGCGCGCTGCCGATGCGCGCGACGGCACGGGCCAGCACGTTGTCGATCCACTCGTGCAGCGGAACCTGCTGCGTGAGGCGCTCGTCATGGTGCTCGGCGGCGTCGATCGCCTCGGCGGCCATCACCTTGAAGATGTTGCCCTTGCCCGAAAGCTTGTTGACCCCGGTCTTGATGTTGTCCGCGGCCCAGAAGTGCTTGTCGGCCTCGGCGGCCTGCCGCAGCAGGCGGCGCTGCTCCCACCACTTGGTGAAGATGATGAACCAGGAGTACGCAGACATGATCACGAGCAGGACTATTACGCCCTTGGCGACGAAATCGCCCTGGACCCAGAGGGCGCCGATTCCGTACGGGTTGTCTACGGTGATGCTTTCTGTGGCCATTGGGATCTGTTCCTGTGTCTGTTTCTACTGATTGAGTCGGATGGGTATCAACGTCGCAACGATAGGATCAATCGGTCAGCTTGAAGGTGACGGCGAACGTGTGCCACATGGCGACGGGCTTGCCGTCTTCCTTGCCGGGCACGAAACGCCAGTTGCGCTGCACTTCCTTCACCGCGGCTTCGTCCAGCTTTTCGAACCCGCTTGACTTGGCGATCTTCACTTCGCCGGCGCGGCCGTTTTCCTGGACGAAGACCTGCAGCGTCACCGTGCCGTATTCACCGGCGCGTCGCGAGGCGGGCGGGTATTCCGGTTGCGTGATGCGGGCGCCCTTGCCCTGCGTCGAAGGCGGCACCCTGACGGTGGCGTGCTCGACGGGCTTCGCCACCGGCGGCGGCGCTGCGACCGGGCGCTCGCTCGTGGCGCCCGAAATGGCGGTGGTCGGTCCGGTGTCGATCGCGATGTCCACCGAGACTTCGGGTGGCGGCACGTACGGCGGCGGCTGCTCGATGTCGGGCGGCGGCGGCGGCGGTTCCTTGTCGTCCTTGGGGAGCTCCTCGATGATTTTCGTCTCGACCGGTCCCATGACCGTCTGGACCATCTTGGCGCCGAGACCCGACGCCAGCACCCAGAAGAAGAATACGTGGATGATGACAACGAGGACGAACGCAAGTGTTCGCTTGCTGTTTTTTGCCGGATCGTCGATCGAATAACTGTAAGCCACTTCCCCTCCAGTACTGTGGGCGTTACTCGCGGACGCCCCCCGGCCCAAGGCCGCGAACCACCGGGGTGATCGACACTACAAGACCCGTCACACCCTCGCAACCCCTGGCGTGCATACGTGCGTGCCGGAGGGGGCCGCGCAGGGCCATCGTCCCGTCCATCGTCGAGCGAGTGCCGCTGCGTCGAAGCGAATGATGCAATGCATCATGCGGAACTCCATGGTCCGGCAACTCTCCCCCTGGACCAACCATGTCGGCGGCGGCGAACTGTACCGACGCGTGTATACCAAGACAACAGAAATCTCGTTTGCGCCGTAATCAAATGGCGCCTCGCGCGACCCCGAGACCGCGATCGGTCACGGCGCCGAGCGACGCACTGCTCACCAGCTCGGCGTATTTCGCGAGTACGCCGCGGGTAGCGTACGGCGTGCGCGGCACCCATGCTGCACGCCGCGCCGCGAGTTCTGCTGCATCGACGTGCAACGTCATTTCCCGGCGCGTGGCGTCGATGCTGATCGAGTCGCCGTCGCGGACCAGTGCCAGCGGTCCGCCAAGCGCAGCCTCGGGCGACACGTGCCCGACGACGAATCCATGGCTGCCGCCGGAGAATCGCCCGTCCGTGATCAGCGCCACCTTGTCGCCGAGGCCCTTGCCCATGATGGCCGCCGTCGGGCTCAACATCTCGCGCATGCCGGGCCCGCCGCGCGGCCCTTCGTAACGCACGACGAGCACGTCACCGGCACTCACCGTCCCGTCGAGGATCGCCTGCAGGGTGGCCTCCTCGCCTTCGAAGACCCGCGCGCGCCCGGTGAAGCTCAAGCCTTCCTTGCCCGTGATCTTGGCGACGGCGCCCTCGGGAGCGAGGTTGCCGTACAGCACGACCAGGTGGCTCTCCGGCTTGATTGGGTCGGCCAGCGGTCGGATTGCGTCCTGCCCGGCTGGATAGCGTGGCGCGCGCCGCAGGTTCTGGGCCAGAGTCTTGCCGGTCACGGTGAGGCAGTCGCCGTGCAGCAATCCGGCGTCGAGGAGCGTCTTCATGAGCGGCTGGATGCCACCGAGCTTGATCAGGTCGGACATCGAGTACTTGCCGCTCGGCCTCAGGTCGGCCAGCACGGGCACCCGCGCGCCGATGCGCGTGAAATCGTCGAGCTCGAGCGGCACGCGCGCCGCGTGGGCGATCGCGAGCAGGTGCAGCACTGCGTTGGTCGAGCCCGCGAGCGCGATGGCGACGGTGATTGCGTTCTCGAAGGCCTCGCGCGTGAGGATGTCGGAGGGCCTGATGCCCCGCTTCACCAGGCTGACGACCGTGCGCCCTGCCCGCTCCGCATCGTCGCGCTTGGCGCGCGAAACCGCCTCCTGTGCGGAACTGTTTGCAAGGCTGAGCCCGAGTGCCTCGATGGCCGAAGCCATCGTGTTGGCCGTGTACATGCCGCCGCAGCTGCCGGGTCCGGGAATGGCCGTACGCTCGACGTCGCGCAGCTGCCGGTCGCTGATGCGCCCCGCCGCGTGCGCGCCGACGGCCTCGAAGACCGAGACCACGTCGCGCCGTTGCGCGCCTGGGCGGATCGTGCCCCCGTATACGAACACCGCAGGCCGGTCCATGCGGGCGATGGCCATCATGCAGCCCGGCATGTTCTTGTCGCAGCCGCCGAGCGCCACCAGGCCGTCGAATCCCTGTGCGCCGACCGCGGTCTCGATCGAGTCCGCGATCACCTCGCGCGACACGAGCGAGTAACGCATGCCCGGCGTACCCATGGAGATGCCGTCCGAGACCGTGATCGTGCCGAACGTGGTGCTCTTGGCACCCGCGGCTTCTGCCCCCCTGGCCGCCGCCGCCGCAAGCTTGTCGATGTGCATGTTGCACGGCGTGAGGTTGCTCCAGGTCGATGCGATGCCGATCTGCGGTTTGCGGAAATCGCGATCCTGGAAACCCACGGCGCGCAACATCGCCCGGCTGGGCGTCTGCTTGACCCCGTCGAGCACGAGCCTGGAGTACGGGCGAACGTCGATCTTGCGGCGGGACATCGAGCGGCTCCTGGGGACGGGTACGGGGCTGGCACCGCGGGGCAACGCAGTATTGTGCTTATTCGGGCCGCCCGGGTCACGCCGTGTTCGCGGCCATGCGAGCACGATGCATGTGCTGGAAGCGGCGCGCGCCGCCGGCGATCAACGCGAGCGGCACTAGCAGCGCCCCGGGCCCGGCATGGGGGTGCAGCAACTCGAGCGCGTAATAGAGACCGACCGTGAGCGGCGGCGCGACGAGCCCGCGCATGCCGGTCAACGTCACGTGCAGCGCCATGTAGCGCGTCTCTTCGCCGCGCGGCGCAAATTCGTTGTGCCCGAGCGTCCAGCCGAGGCTGCCGGCTGCCGTGCTGACGCCCATCAGCAGCGCGCCCGGCACCAGGAGGAGCGGCAGTTTCAGCAGCACTGCGCTCACGAGTATCAGCACCGCCACGACGTTGACGCGGCCGTGGATCACGCGGAACGCGAGCACCCGGTGCGTATCGAGGTAACGCGCCCAGGGTTGCACGGCGATCGGCACCACGAGGATCGGCAGCGCGGTGGTCACCAGCACCTGCCACAGCGCTGGCAAGCCGAGCACCTCGTTCAGGCAGACGACCATCAGCGGCACGAGCGCGAGATTGCCGGCTCCGAACAGCGACATGGCGAACTGGTAATCGCGGAACGACTGGTCGCGCGCCAGCAGTTCGCGCATGCCGGCCAGGCCGAACGTCGCGCCCTGCCCGAGCCTGGCACGTTCGGCGTCGAGCAGGTCCTGCTCGCGCCGGACGCGGAAACGCCGGAAAGCGATGGTGCCGCCAAGCCCGAACGCCGCACCCGTGACGACTGCGACCCGCCACCACGGCTCGTCCTGGCCCAGCAGCCAGCCAAGGGCCAGTCCGACCAGCGCGAGCGCGATCGACGTGTTGATCGTGATGCGGCCCGTGATGCGGGCGCGCAGGCGCGCCGGATAGTTCACGCTCCAGAGCACCGAGCGCACGGTCTCGACGCCCGCCCACAGCAGCCGTGCCGACGCGTACAGCGCGAGGAAAAGCCAGAGTCCCGTCGCGGACCTCGGCACCAGCGCGAGCGCGCCGACGCAGAGGCACATCGCAAGGAGCAACGGCACCAGGAACGCGATCTTGGGCCGGCCCTGCGCGCGCCGTGCATACACGAGGCTCGCGAGATTCGACCAGGCGGGCGCGGAACTCACGACCGCCAGCACCAGATCGACGACCACGCGGGGTGCCTGGTCGCCGAACAGGGCCCGCACCATCACGGCGGCCGTGCCGCCCTCGACCAGCCCGAGGCACAGGTAGATCAGCGTCCAGGCGCGGCGCTCGAAACTGAGGTCCATGGTGGGGCGGCGTGCGATCCGTCAGCCGTAACGCTCCACCAGCATGGCGTGCAGCGCGCGCACCGCCTGTGCCTCTGCCCCCACGGGCCGACCCGGGCGCTCCCTGGGATTCCATGCGTAGAGGTCCACGTGCAGCCAGTCGTTCGACTGCGTGACGAAGCGGCGCAGGAAGAGCGCGCCGATGATCGCGCCCGCGAAGGCGCTGGCCGACGCGTTGTTGACGTCGGCCACCTTGCTCGCGATGTCGTCGTCGTAGCCGCTCCAGAGCGGCATCTGCCAGAGCGGATCGGCCACGCGAGCGCCCTGGCGCAGCAGCGCCTCGACGGTCGACTGGCGCGACCCGAACACCGCCGGCAATTCGGGACCGAGCGCTATGCGCGCGGCGCCGGTCAACGTCGCGAGGTCGACGAGCAGGTCCGGTTGCTCCGTGTCGGCCGCGGCGATGGCGTCGCAGAGCACCAGGCGGCCTTCGGCGTCGGTGTTGCCGATCTCCACTGTCAGTCCCTTGCGGGTGCGAATCACGTCGCCGGGACGGTACGCGTTGCCGGAGATCGCGTTCTCGACTGCGGGGATCAGGACGCGCAGTCGCACCGGCAGGCCGGATTCCATGACCAGCCTGGCGAGAGCCAGCGTGCAGGCGGCGCCCCCCATGTCCTTCTTCATCAAGGCCATGCCGGTCGACGGCTTGATGTCGAGCCCGCCCGAATCGAAGCAGACTCCCTTGCCGACCAGGGTCACACGCGGATGCTGCGGATCGCCCCAATGTAAATCGACCAGGCGTGGCGCGCAGGAGGCAGCCTGGCCAACCGTGTGGACTGCGGGGAAATCCCGGCGCAGCGCCTCACCCGAGATCTCTTCCGCGGACGCGCCGTGTCGCGCCGCAAGCGCCACCACTTCCCGCGCCAGGCACGCCGGCGTCATGTCGCACGCCGGCGTGTTGATGAGGTCGCGCGCCATGGCGAGGGCGCCGGCCGTGCTTTGCACGTGATCGAAGTCCGCGTCCACGGGCACAGCCAGGCGCGGCCGCTCAGGTGCGTTCGCGGCCGGCGCGCTCATGTAGCTCGTGAATCGATACGTCCCGTAGGCCCAGCCGAGCGCAACCCTCGTGGCAACCGCCGCCGGCAGCGCGTGTGCGAGGCGCCAGGTTCCGGCCGGCAGGCGGTCAGGCAACCCGGCTGTGTGCCAGAGGTCGAGATCATCGAGGGATGCCAGCGGGCCGAGGCCGAGGGCGGCGCCGCGGATCGTGCCGTCGCGGCCCGGCAGCAGCGCGAGTTGCTGGCGTTCCGCCCGGAAGCCGGTCGCCGCGAGCCATGCCCGGCTCGCGGGATCCAGGGCCTCGAGCCAGGCCGGCAGGCCGGCTTGGGTGACCAGCCAGAGATCCAGCGCAGCCGTGTTCTCGCCGCCGCGTTCGAGGTAGAAAGACACTGCCGCGTTCCTGCTGCTCGTGAGCGAACGGCAAGCTTAGCGGAACTGGCCGAGTGCAATCGCCGGTGCACGCGCGATCCGGCCGCCGCGAGTCGTCGCCGTCGATCTGGCCGCCGCAATGCAAGGCGCCTGCATCATCCAGCAGGCCGCGTCTGCGCGGATGTCTTTTTGCACTGCGGTTGACAATCGACCGCGGCCTGTGCTGCTATCGCACCCCTTCTGAATCGCTGTCAGCTGCAGGCACCGGATGAAGTCGTCCATCGACACTTCGACTTGCCGAACGACGGTCCCGCTGCGGACCGGCCTGCTGCTTGCGTCCCTTACCCTGCTGTGCCTGCGGAGGTGCGGGGCCCGGGGCTGAGAGCGCAAAGGCGCGAACGGATACCAGGAACCCCGCACGGCGACAGGCCGGAGCGGGGTTCTTCGTTTGAGGAACCTGTCATACAGATCGTGGCTTCTGAGGAGACTGCAAAGATGCGTGCGTACTCGAAAAAGGACGTGGACAAGAAGGCGCTGAAGGGAGCGCGGATCGCCGTCGTGGGCTACGGCAGCCAGGGTCGCGCGCACGCGTTGAACCTCAAGGACTCGGGCTACGACGTCGTGATCGGCGTCCGCAAGGGCGACAGCTGGAAAAAAGCGAAGAAAGACGGCCTTGCGGTCGCCACGCCCGTCGACGCCGTGAAGGGCGCCACGCTCGTCGCACTGCTCACGCCGGACACGACGCAGGCCGAGAACTACAAGGAGATCCTGCCGAACCTCGGCCACGGCGCGACACTGCTCTTCGCCCACGGATTCAACATCCGATTCGACCAGATCAAGCCGCGCAAGGATCTCGACGTGGTGCTGATCGCGCCGAAGGGTCCCGGCGACCTCGTGCGTCGCCAGTACCAGCAGGGCCGCGGCGTGCCGTGCCTGATTGCCGTGCACCAGGATGTGTCGGGCAAGGCCAAGGCCAAGGCGCTCGCCTATGCCGACGGCATCGGCGGCACGCGCGCCGGCGTCATCGAGACGACGTTCGCGGAAGAGACCGAGACCGACCTGTTCGGCGAGCAGGCCGTGCTCTGCGGCGGCGCCACCGAGCTCGTGCTGAAAGGCTACGAGACGCTGGTCGAAGCGGGCTACCAGCCGGAAGTCGCGTATTACGAATGCCTTCACGAACTGAAGCTCATCGTCGACCTGCTGCATGAAGGCGGCATCGCCAAGATGCACAACTTCATCTCGCACACCGCCAAGTACGGCGACCTAACCCGCGGTCCGCGCGTCGTGAACGCGGCGACCAAGAAGGAAATGAAGAAGATCCTGGCGGAGGTCCAGGACGGCACGTTCGCGCGCCAGTGGATCAGGGAGAACAGGACGGGCCGCAGGAAGTACGACGCGCTGCTGAAGAAGGACCTCGCGCACCCGATCGAAAAAGTGGGCGTGCAGCTGCGCGCCCGCATGCCCTGGCTCAACGAGGGCCGCTGATCCGTCCCCGCACCGTTCACCCCAGCCGGTACAAACCCATGGCCACCCGAGACCCCAACCGCGTCCTGATCTTCGACACGACGCTGCGCGACGGCGAGCAGTCGCCCGGCTGCAGCATGACGCAGCCCGAGAAGCTGCGGCTGGCACGCGCGCTCGCGGAACTCGGGGTGGACGTCATCGAAGCCGGGTTCCCGGCCGCGTCGCCCGGCGACTGGGAAGCCGTGCACGAGATCGCGCGTGAAGTGAAGGGCCCGGTCATCGCCGGCCTCGCGCGCTGCAACCGCGAGGATATCGACAAGGTCTGGAGCGCGGTAAAGGTCGCGGCCAGGCCGCGCATCCACGTGTTCCTCGCGACGAGTGCCATCCATCGCGAGCACAAGCTCAACATGGCGAAGGAACAGATCATCCACACCGCCTCCGAGGGCGTGCGCTATGCGCGCAGCCTCTGCGAGGACGTCGAGTTCTCGCCCGAGGACGCGTCGCGCACCGAGCTCGAGTTCCTCAAGGAAGTCGTCGAGGCCGCCATCGACGCCGGCGCGACGACGATCAACGTGCCGGACACGGTCGGTTACACGGTCCCCGAGGAGTTCCACGAGGTCTTCGATTACCTGCGCCGCAACGTCAAGGGCGCGG
Organism: uncultured Gammaproteobacteria bacterium; assembly: GCA_963786705.1. Lineage (GTDB taxonomy): Bacteria > Pseudomonadota > Gammaproteobacteria > Steroidobacterales > Steroidobacteraceae > RPQJ01. The sequence continues at coordinate 194,716 of CAWBAG010000013.1, read as the reverse complement.
ACAGCGTCGTCTTCAGCGTGCACTGCCACAACGACCTCGGCATGGCCGTCGCGAACAGCCTCGCGGCGGTCCGTGCGGGCGCACGCCAGGTCGAATGCACGATCAACGGCATCGGCGAGCGCGCGGGGAACTGCTCGCTCGAGGAGATCACGATGGCGCTCAAGGTGCGCGAAGGCATCTTCGGGCTCCACACCGGCATCGACTCGAGGCGCCTCTACCCGGCGAGCCGCCTGCTCTCGAGCATCACCGGCATGCCGATCCCGCGCAACAAGGCGGTCGTTGGCGAGAACGCTTTCGCTCACGAATCGGGCATCCACCAGCACGGGATGCTGAAACACCACACGACCTACGAGATCATGCGTCCGCACGATGTCGGCATGTCGCGCACCAATCTCGTGCTCGGCAAGCACAGCGGCCGCGCTGCGCTGCGCGAGCGCATCAAGGAACTCGGCTTCGAGTTGAGCGACGCCGAGCTCTCGCGCGTGTTCGACGACTTCAAGGCGCTGGCCGACAAGAAGAAGGAGCTCTTCGACGGCGACATCGAGGCACTCGTGCTGAAGGCCGACGTCGGCGCAACCGGCCCGTGGCACCTCGAGAACCTGCACGTCGTGAGCGACTCGTCGCGGTTCGCCACGGGACGCATCGTGCTGCGCCACACCGACGGCCGCGTCGTCACCCAGGAGACGGCCGGCGACGGGCCGGTGGACGCCGCGTTCAAGGCGATCGAGCAGGCGACCGGCATCTTCGTGAAGCTGCGCAAGTTCGAGGTGCGCAGCGTGTCGGTCGGCGAAGACGCCCAGGGCGAGGCGGTGGTCACGGTCGATTGCAATGGCCGCAGCTACCGTGGCACCAGCGTCACGACGGACATCGTCGAATCCGGGGTCCGCGCGTTCCTCGAGGTCGTGAATTCGATCGAGTCGTCGCGGCGCCGCGGCGGCGCCGAACAGGGCGACGTTCCCGCGAACGCCGTTTGAGCACGCGCCTGCCCGCACGAACCGGAGCCTGAATGACCGCGCAGACGCTATTCGACAAGGTATGGCAACGGCACGTCGTCGTGCCGGAGACTGCGGACACTCCGGCCGTGCTCTACGTCGACCTGCACCTGACCCACGAGGTGACCTCGCCGCAGGCGTTCGAGGTGCTGCGGTCGCGCGGCCTGAAAGTCCGGCGTCCGGAGCGCACGCTCGCGACGATGGACCATTCGACTCCGACCGACACCGCCCAGGTATTCGGCGGCGTGCCGATCGCGCTCGAGTCGGCCGCACGGCAGATCCGGCAGCTGGAGAGAAACTGCGCCGAATTCGGCGTCAACCTGATCGGCCTGCGGGACGACCGCCGCGGCATCGTGCACATCATCGGCCCGGAACTGGGCGCGACGCAGCCCGGCAAGACGATCGTGTGCGGCGACAGCCACACGAGCACGCACGGTGCGTTCGGCGCGCTCGCGTTCGGCATCGGCACGACCGAAGTCGGCTACGTGCTCGCCACGCAATGCCTGTTGCAGCGCAAGCCGCGTTCCTTCGCAATCGACGTGGCGGGCCGGCTGCCCGCCGGCGTGACCGCCAAGGACCTGGTGCTCGCCATCATCGGCCAAATCGGCGTAAACGGCGGCACCGGCCACGTCGTCGAGTATCGGGGCGCCGCGATCGAGGCGCTCTCGATGGACGAGCGCATGACCGTCTGCAACATGTCGATCGAAGCCGGCGCGCGTGCCGGCATGGTCGCTCCGGACGCGACGACATTCTCCTACCTGCAGGGGCGCCCGATGGCGCCGTCGGTCGCCGAGTGGGACGCCGCGGTGGCCGACTGGCGGACCCTGCACACCGACGCCGGCGCCAGGTTCGACAAGCAGGTCACGATCGATGCCGCGGGGCTCGAACCGATGATCACCTTCGGCACCAATCCCGGGATGGTCGCAGCGGTGAGCGGCGCGGTGCCCGAGCGGCCCGGCGATCCGGTGTTCGCCAAGGCGCTGGCCTACATGGGACTGCAACCTGGCGAGCGGCTCACCGGCAAGCCAGTCCAGGTGGTCTTCATCGGCAGTTGCACCAACGCCCGCCTCTCCGACCTCGAAGCGGCCGCCTCGATCCTGCGCGGACGCCGCGTGGCGAGTGGCGTGCGCGCGCTCGTGGTGCCCGGGTCGCAGCAGATCAAGCGCGAGGCCGAGGCGCTCGGCCTGGCACAGGTCTTCATCGACGCCGGTGCGGAGTGGCGCGAATCGGGATGCTCGATGTGCCTCGGCATGAACGGCGACCTCGTGGACCGGGGCCAGTACTGCGTCAGCACCAGCAATCGCAACTTCGAAGGCCGCCAGGGCACGGGGTCGCGCACGCTGCTGGCGAGTCCGGCGACGGCGGCTGCAGCCGCGGTTCGCGGTCATGTCGCCGATCCGCGCGAGTTCCTCGGCTGATCGGCACGTCCACCAGAATACGAACAGCGGCAACGACCAGACGGACTCCATGGACCCGATCACACTCATTCGTTCGCGGACGGTCGTCATGCCGTTCACCAACATCGACACGGACCAGATCATTCCAGCGCGCTTCCTGACCACGGTCTCTCGCGCCGGGCTCGGGGTCTCGCTGTTCGCCGACTGGCGCTACGACAGTAACGGAGCTGCGCGGCCGGATTTCGTGCTCAACCAGCCGGCCGCCGCGGGCTGCGAAGTACTGGTCGCCGGCCACAATTTCGGCTGTGGCTCCTCGCGCGAACACGCGCCCTGGGCCCTGCTCGACTTCGGTATCCGGGCGGTCGTCAGCACCGAGCTCGCCGACATCTTCCGCAGCAACAGCCTGAAAAACGGCTTGCTGCCGATCGTCGTGGACGAAGCGACCCACGGCTGGCTGATGGACCACCCCGGGGTCGAGGTGGAAATCGACCTGCCGGCCGCGATGCTCAAGTTGCCCGATGGCCGCGCGACGGCGTTTCCGATCGAATCCTTCGCGCGCTACTGCCTCGTGCACGGCGTCGACGAACTCGGCTACCTGCTGAACCAGTCGGCGGCGATCGACCGTTTCGAGCAACAGCGGAACGCGCGATGAAGGCACGGATCGCGGTCCTGGGCGGTGACGGCATCGGCCCGGAAGTCACCGCGGAAGCAGTGCGCGTGCTGCAGGCCGTCGGGCAGCGCTTCGGCCACGAGTTCGAATTCACCGAGGCGCTGATCGGCGGCGCCGCGATCGATTCCTCGGGATCCGCCCTGCCGCCGCGAACGATCGACGCCTGCCGCAGCAGCGCGGCCGTCCTGCTGGGCGCGGTCGGCGGCCCGAAGTGGTCCGACCCATCGGCGCGCGTGCGCCCCGAGCAGGGACTGCTGGACCTGCGGCGCACGCTCGGTCTTTTTGCGAATCTGCGTCCCGTGCGCACGATGCCGGCGATGCTCGACGCCTCGCCGCTCAAGCCCGAGGTCATCGCCGGCGTCGACATCATGGTCGTGCGCGAGCTGACGGGCGGCATCTACTTCGGCCGCAAGAGCCGCACCGCCTTCGAGGCAGAGGACGTCTGCAGCTACACGACGGACGAAGTCGAACGCGTAACGCGCGTTGCGGGTCGCCTCGCGATGGAGCGCCGGCGTCGCTTGGTCTCGGTGGACAAGGCCAACGTGCTCGAGACGTCGCGACTCTGGCGAGCCGTCGCGGAGCGGGTCCTGCGCGAGGAGTTTCCGGAGGTGCGAATTCGAGCACTGCTCGTCGATGCGGCCGCGATGCACCTGATCCGCCGCCCGGCGTCGTTCGACGTGCTGCTGACCGAAAACATGTTCGGCGACATCCTGACCGACGAAGCATCGATGCTCGCGGGTTCGCTCGGCCTGTTGCCGTCTGCGTCGCTCGGCGTGGGCCCGGTGGGTCTTTACGAACCGATCCACGGCTCGGCGCCGGACATCGCCGGGCGCGGCATCGCCAATCCCTACGGCACGATACTGAGCGCGGCGATGCTGCTGCGACACTCGCTCGGCCTGGGTGCGGAGGCGGCGGCCGTCGACGCGGCCGTCGAAACCGCGGTGACGGCCGGAGTGCGCACGGCAGACATCGCGCTGGCCGGAAAGGCACCCGTCGGCAGCCGCGAGGCCGGCTCACGCCGTCGTTGACTTCATACTTTCAAAACGTTAAAAATCAAGTACTTACTGATTTATCCACAGAAACTGTCAAGCTGGAGTTGAGAACGCCAGCGCTGGTGAAAAATCAACCATTCAAGGCTTTACTCGGGGCGCCGGGCCAGCGCTATACTGAGTGACAGCAGCCGGTCCCCGGACCTCCTGCTCCCCGTTCCGATGATCGAATCCACGTTCAAGTGACGAGTGGTGAGGACTTGAGTCGGGTTAGTCTTTGTCTCAGGGATTGAGGCAGCTCGGGTCCCAGCCCCGGAAGGCCGGCAGGAATGCCGGCCTTCTTTTTTTCCGCGGTTCGCACGCTCACGCGACGTGAGCGCTCAGCGCCCCGCATGGCTCGCGGCGTCGAGACCTGCAGTGAGATCGCGCAGCAGGTCTGCGCCCTCCTCGATGCCGACCGACAAGCGGACCAGCGTCTCGGAGATGCCGGCCCGCTCGCGCGCCGCCGCGTCCATCGCCGCATGCGTCATGCTGGCGGGATGAGCCACCAGGCTCTCGACACCGCCGAGCGACTCGGCCAGCGAGAAGAGGTGCAGGCAACCGAGCAACGCCTTCACGTTCTCGACCGAGCCGTGCAGTTCGAAGCTCACCATCGCGCCGAATCCCTGCTGCTGTGCGCGTGCCGTCGCGTGCCCCGGGTGCGCCGGGCAAGCCCGGGAAAGTAGACCTTCGCCACGGCCGGGTGCCGTGCCAGCACCTCGACGATGCGCTGCGCGTTCTCCCCGTGCGCGCGCATGCGCGCGTGCAACGTGCGCAGCCCGCGCAACGTCAGGTAGCTGTCGAACGGCGCGCCGGTGACGCCGATGCAGTTGCGCCCACCACGTGACCTGCTCGTGCAGCTCGCGGCGTGGCCGCGATCACGGCGCCGCCGACGACGTCGCTGTGCCCGTTCAGGTACTTGGTCGTCGAATGCACGACGAGATCGGCGCCGAGCGCTATCGGCTGCTGCCAGACCGGCGACAGGAACGTGTTGTCGGCGACCACGATCGCGCCTGCCGCCCTGGCACGCGTCGCGACGTCGCTCGATGTCGACGATGCGCAGCAGCGGATTGCTCGGTGTCTCGATCCAGACCAGCGCTGGCCGCGCCGCCAACGCCGCCGCCAGGGCGTCCGGCTCGCTGGTAGTCCACGAACTGCACCTGCAGCGAACCGCGCGCATGCAGTGCATTGAACAGCCGGTACGTGCCGCCATAGCAATCGTGCGGGACGACCGCCAGCTGGTCCGGGCGCAGGAGCTGCGTCACCAGCGTGACGGCCGCCATGCCCGACGACGTGACGACCGCGCCGACGCCGCCCTCGAGGTCGGCGAGCGCCCGGCCGAGCGCATCGCGGGTCGGATTCCCCGAGCGCGAGTAGTCGTACTCGCGCTTTTCGCCGTAACCCGCCGAACGCGAACGTCGACGTCAGGTGGATCGGCGGCACGACGGCGCCGTGCTGCGTGTCGGTCTCGAGGGCCGCGCGTACGGTGCGAGTCTTGATGGAGTCGTGGTTGCTCATGTTGCTCATTCGAGTGCTTGCGCGAAGACGTCGCGCAGGACGGCCGTTTCCTTGAGAAACGCATCGTGGCCAAAGAGGGAACTGATCTCGACCAGCCGGCAGCTGCCCGCCAGCCGGTCGCGCAGCTCGCGCACGTCGGACACGGGCACCAGCTGGTCCTCCTGCACGGCGACCAGTGTCATCGGCACGGTGATCGCGCCCGGGTCGACGCGGTGCAGGTCGATCGACTCGGACAGGCAGACGAAGGCCTCGGGCCGGTAGTGCGCGGCATAGCTCTCGCCACGAGCGAAGAGGTATGTCCTCGACCGGAAACACGAACGTACCGTCCACGCGGCGCGCGGGCCGCGGGAACCGTTCCTCGAACTCCCGGGCGGAGCGATACGTCGCCATCGCGAGCGCGCGCGCGAGGACCAGGCCGCGCGGCGCCCTCGCCGTGCCGCAAGCGCATAACGCACGATCGCGCGCTGCACGCTGCGCCACGCCGTGGACATCGGGTGCGTGCGGTGCGCGGCGCTGATCACGACGGCGTGCCGACGCGCGCGCGGTGCCGCTCGGCCAGCGCGAGTGTCACCATGCCGCCGTAGGAGGCGCCGACGCAGCCGCGTAAGCTGCTCGATGCCGAGGTGGCCGCATGAGTTCGACGAGACAGTCGGCCTGGTCGAAGGCGCTGACGCTCGGGAATGTCCGTGCCGCGCACCGGGCCCGTGGTGCGGTGGCTGCCGCCGAGGAAATCCATGCCGAGCACGCGATATCGATCCGTGTCGAGCGGCCTGCCGGGGCCGACCATGTCGTCCCACCAGCCCAGCTTCGCCGGGCGTCGCGGCATAGACGTGGCGGCCGGCGGAAATGCCGCCCAGCACGGCGACGACAGGGGCGCCACGGCGCCCGACAGGCGGAATGCGAGTTCGACGCACGCGAGTTCGCCGCCGAAATGCAGGCGCAATGGCGCTTCCAGTTCGCAGATCCCCTCGACCAGCTCGTGCCCGGGAGGCAACAGGCTCGCGGCACGTCCGGTTTCGAGGCTTGGCGATGTCAGGGGCGAAGGCGGCTTCAAACGGACTCCAGAACGCGGCCAGCAACCGGCCGGGCAAACGTCGATCGAGTCCACGGGAGGCGCGCGCGATGGTTGCCGCGACCAACACCCCCGGACGGGCCGGGGCAGCCTCGCAGCAACTCATCTTCCGGCGGACGCAGTCCCCGTGGAGTTGGCACCAGTTCGGAGGGGTTGGATCCGATGGTTGCCCCGGCTTCAAAGGGCCAGTCCCTCAGCCGGTCTCGATGAGCGACCCGGAGTTTAGGGGCGGGGACGCCGAAGCGCAAGAAACACCCGGGTTGCGCCGCGCGGCACTTTGTATTAATGTGTTAACACATTAATACACCTTGCCAGGCCAGTGAAGAACCATCGCGGCATTTCACCGCGCCAGGAGGCAGCGGCCGAGCGCGCCCTGTTCCAGGCGATCCTGACCCTGCGTACCGTCGAGGAATGCCGGGACTTCTTTCGCGACCTGTGCACGCCCGCCGAACTGCAGGCGCTCGCGGACCGCTGGAGCGTGGTCGGCCTGCTGCAGGGCGGCATGCCCTACCGTGAGATCGCGCGGCAGACCGGCGTCAGCGTGACCACGATCGGGCGCGTCGCGCGCTACCTTGCTGCCGGCAACGGCGGCTATGCACTGGCGGCGCGCCGCCTCGGAGAACGTTGACATGGACCGACAGCGAACGCCTGCGCATCGCCGTCCAGAAGTCCGGCCGGCTCACCGACGACTCGCTCGACCTGCTGCACGCGCTGCGGCCTCAAGTACAGCCGCGGCAAGGACCAGCTGATGTGCTACGGCGAGAACATGCCGCTCGACGTGCTGTTCGTGCGCGACGACGACATTCCGCGACCTCGTGCAGGAGGACGTCTGCGACCTCGGCATCGTCGGCCTCAACGTCATCGAGGAGAAGCGCCTCGCGCTGGCGGCGCGCGGCACGCCGCCGCGCATCGAGCTGCTGCAGAAGCTCGACTTCGGCCGCTGCCGGCTGTCGCTCGCGGTGCCGGACGACTTCCCGTACGCGGACCTGAAGAGCATCGCGGGCAAGCGCATCGCGACGACCTATCCGCACGTGCTCGGCGCGATTCCTGCGCGAGAACGCCGTCGCGGCCGAGATCGTGACGCTTGTCGGGCGCAGTCGAGATCGCGCCGCGCCTCGGCCGGGCCGACCTCATCTGCGACCTGGTCTCGACCGGCTCGACGCTGCGCGCGAATCACCTGCGCGAAGTCGCAGTCGTGCTCGAGAGCCAGGCCGCGCTGATCCGCACGCCGGTGCGCGTTGCCCGAGGCCAAGGCGGACTGGGTGCGCCGCCTGCTGGTGCGCATCGACGGCGTGCAGCAGGTGAGGGAGAGCAAGTACATCATGCTGCACGCGCCGCGCTCGGCGCTGCCACAGCATCAAGGCGCTGCTGCCCGGCAGCGAGTCGCCGACGATCATTCCGCTCGATGGCGTCGGCGACAAGGTCGCCGTGCACGCCGTGTGTCGCGAGAACGTCTTCTGGGAAACGCTCGAGAGCCTGAAGGCCGCCGGTGCGAGCGCGGTGCTCGTGCTGCCGGTCGAGAAGATGCTGGCGTGAGCCGGTCACTGCGAGATACTCGAGTGGGCGGCGCTCGACGCGAGGCGACGGGCCGAGCGTCGCTGCGCCGCGCCCGCGCAACGCGACGCAGCCGGGCAGCTCGAACGCACGCGGCGCATCGTCGACGACGTTCGCGACGCGGGGCGATGCCGCGCTGCGCGAACTGACCGCGGCGCTCGACGGCGTCGACGCTCGACGGGTTCGCGGTCGACGACGGCGGAATTTGCGGCCGCGGAAGCCGCGCTCGCGCAGCGAGCAGCACATCGCGCTCGAGCGCGCGATCGAGACGGTCACGCGCTTTCACGCCGGCGCAGATGCCCGCGCCGATTGCGTGTCGAGACCGCGCCGGGCGTGCGTGTGCGAGCGCATGATCGTGCCGATCGGACGCGGTTGGACTCTACGTGCCGGCGGGCACCGCGCCCCTGCCTTCCACGGCGATCATGCTCGGCCGTCCCGGCGCGCATCGCCGGCTGCCCGCCGCGCGTCATGTGTACGCCGCCGCGACCCGACGGCGCGCGCCGATCCGGCCGTGCTCGTTGCGGCGCGGCTCTGCGGCATCGAGCACGTGTTCAAGCTCGGCGGCGCCCAGGCCGTCGCAGCGATGGCGTACGGCACGCAGAGCGTGCCGAAGGTGGACAAGATCTTCGGCCCCGGCAATTCCTGGGTCACCGCGGCGAAACAGCTCGTGGCCCAGGATCCCGGACGGCGCGGCGCTCGACATGCCGGCCGGACCGTCGGAGGTGCTCGTGATCGCCGACGACACGGCTCGGCCCGCGTTCGTCGCGGCGGACCTGCTCGCCCAGGCCGAGCACAGCGTCGATGCGCAGGTCGTGCTCGTGACGACGTCGCGCCGGCTCGCGGCTGCCTGCATCGTGGCAGTCGAACGCCAGATGGCCGCGCTGCCGCGCCGCGCGATCATCGAGCGCTCGATCGGCGAGAGCCGGGTGCTCGTCGTGCCGGACCTCGACACGGCGATCGAGGTCAGCAATCGGTATGCGCCCGAGCACCTGATCCTGCAGGTTGCGGCGCCGCGCGAGCTGCTGCGGACGGGTGCGCAACGCCGGATCCGTGTTTCTCGGCGCCTGGACGCCTGAGACGATGGGCGACTATTGCAGCGGCACGAACCACGTGCTGCCGACCTACGGCCACGCGCGCGCCTACAGCGGGCTCGGCGTGGCCGACTTCGTCAAGCACATCACGGTGCAGGAGCTGACGCCGGCGGGACTGCAAGGCCTCGGCCCGACCGCGCGCACGCTCGCACGGCTCGAGTCGCTCGACGCACACGCGAACGCCGTGCAGGTGCGCCTCGACGCGCTGGGCCGGGAGCAGGCGTCATGAGCAATCCAATCCTCGACCTCGCGCGACCCGATATCCTGCAGCTGGAGCCCTACCAGCATGCCGCCTGGGACCCGTCCCTCGAACGCATGCACGCCAACGAAATGCCGTGGCGCGCACAGGGCGACAACACGAGCGCCGGCCTCAACCGTTATCCCGAGCCGCAACCGAAGGCGCTGGTCGAGCGCATGTCGCTGCTGTACGGAGTGCCGGCGCGCAACCTGCTGGTCGGCAGCGGGAGTGACGAGGCCATCGACCTGCTGGCGCGCGCGTTCTGCCGCGCCGGCACGGACAATGTCGTGATCACGCCGCCGACTTTCGGGTTCTACAGGGTCGCAGCACGGATCCAGGGCGCCGGCGTCGTGGAGGTGCCACTGCGCGAGCCGGATTTCGCATTGGACCCTGCCGGCGTCGCGGCCGCTGCGACCGGCGCCAAGCTGGTCTTTCTCTGTTCGCCCAACAACCCGACGGGCAACCTGCTCGACGAGGCGGCAATCCTGCGTGTGTGCCGCGAGCTCTCCGGTCGCGCGCTCGTCGTGCTCGACGAAGCCTACCTCGAGTTCGCCGGCCGGCCGAGCCTCGCCGCACGGCTGGACGAATTTCCGAACCTCGTGATCCTGCGCACGCTGTCAAAGGCCTATGCGCTGGCGGGCGCGCGCCTCGGCACCTTGATCGCGAGCGAGGACGTCGTCGGCCTGTTGAGGCGCATCATCCCGCCCTATGCTATCCCGGCCTCGACGATCGACGAGGTCCTGGCACTGACCGAGGCGCCGCAGCGCGCGCTGGCCGCGGCACGGATTCGCACGCTGCTGGCCGAACGCGCCAGGATGCGCGAACGGCTCGAGCGCGCCAGCGCGGTCGCGCGGGTATTTCCTTCCGATGCGAATTTCCTGCTGGTCGAATGCCGGAACGCCCGGCGGTTCCTCGACGCCGGCAAGTCCGTGGGCCTGCTCGTGCGCGACTTCAGCACCGCGCCGGGCCTGGCCAACTGCCTGCGCATCTCGATCGGAACGCCGGAACAGAATGAGCGGCTCCTGGCCGCGGTGGAGCGATCATGAGCGGCGAGCGCGTCCTCTTCCTCGACCGCGACGGCACCATCGTCGAAGAACCGCCGGACGAACAGGTGGACAGCGTGGAGAAGATCCGGCTGGTGCCCGGCGTGATCCCGGCCCTGCTGGAGCTGAAGCGCGCCGGCTATCGCTTCGTGCTGGTCAGCAACCAGGATGGACTCGGCACGCCGTCGTTCCCGGAGTCGCGGTTCCGGGAGACGCAGGATTTCATTCGTGCGCTCCTCGCGTCGCAAGGCATCGAGTTCGACGCGGAGTTCTTCTGCCCGCACCGGCCGCAGGACGCCTGCGAGTGCCGCAAGCCGAAGACCGGCCTGCTCTCCGACTACGTGCGCGAGCATACGCTCGACCCGGAGCACAGCTACGTGATCGGGGACCGGGACACGGACCTGCAGCTCGCCGCGAACCTGGGGCTCGGCGGGCTGCGCGTGCGCGCGGATGGCGCCGACGGCGCGACGTGGCCTGCGATCGTCGAGAGTCTCGTCCGGCGCAGGCGCATTGCCGTCGTGCGACGCGCGACCAGGGAAACCGACATTCACGTGCGGGTCGACCTGGATCACACGGCGCCGATCGCGATTGCGACCGGCATCGGCTTCTTCGACCACATGCTGGAACAAGTTGCCCGGCACGGCGGCTTCGCGCTCGAACTCACCTGCACCGGCGACCTCGAGATCGACGAGCACCACACGGTCGAGGATTGCGCCCTTGCGCTCGGCCAGGCGTTGCGCGAAGCACTCGGCGACAAGCGCGGCATCGCGCGCTTCGGCTTCCTGCTGCCGATGGACGAGACGCTGGCGCAGGTCGCGATCGACCTTTCGGGGCGGGCCTACGCCGTATTCGAGGGCCGGTTCGGTCGCGAATCGGTCGGCGGCCTGCCGACCGAGCTGGTGCCGCACTTCTTTCGTTCACTTGCGGACAGCCTCGGGGCCGCCGTGCACATCAGCGTGCGGGGCGAAAACTCCCATCACATGGTCGAGGCGTGTTTCAAGGCGATGGGCCGCGCGCTGCGCCAGGCCGTGCACATAGAGGGCACCGAGCTGCCGAGCAGCAAGGGCGTGCTGTGAAGGTCGCGTCGTGACCGCGGTGGCGATCGTGGCGAACGGTGGCGCGAACATCGCCTCGCTGCGCTTCGCGCTCGACCGCCTCGGAGTGGCTTCGCTGGTCACGACCGAGCCCGCAGAACTGCAGCGCGCCAGTCACGTGATCCTGCCCGGGGTCGGCGCCGCGGCCGATGCCATGGAGCGCCTGCGCACACTCGACCTCGTCGGCGTGCTGCCGGCACTGACCCAGCCGGTGCTCGGCATCTGCCTCGGGATGCAACTGCTCTTCGCGTCGAGCGAGGAAGGTTCGACCCGGTGTCTCGGCATCTTGCCCGCCACCGTGCGCCGGCTGCCGCAACGCGCAGGCCTGCCCGTGCCGCACATGGGTTGGAATCAGTTGCGGGCTTGCGGCGAATCCCCCTTGACCCGCGGCATCGGCGCCGACGAATACGTCTATTTCGTGCACAGTTATGCCGCACCGGTCGGTCCGTGGTCGCTGGCGACGACCGACTACGGTGGGGAGTTCTCGGCGCTGGTGCGGAGCGGCAACTTCTACGGCGCGCAGTTTCATCCCGAGCGATCCTCGCGAGCCGGCAGCCGGCTGCTCGGGAATTTCCTGGAACTCGCGGCATGAGTGTCACGATGCGCTTGATTCCGGCGATCGACTTGCGCGGCGGACGTTGCGTGCGGCTGCTGCAGGGTCGCTTCGATGCAGAGACTGTCTACGCCAGCGACCCCGCCGAAGTTCTCGATCTGTATCGCGGCCTCGGTGCAAAGTACCTCCACGTCGTCGACCTCGATGGCGCACGCGCCGGGTCGCAGGGAAACCGGGAGGCAATCACGGCACTGACGGACACCGGCCACGCGATGTCCATCCAGGTCGGCGGGGGCGTCCGGACCCGGGTCGTCGCGGCCGGATTGCTGGGCCTGGGCGTGCGTCGCGTGGTCGTGGGCAGTGTCGCCGTGACCCAACCGGACTCGGTGCAGGCGTGGATTGCCGAATTCGGTGCGGATCGCGTCGTGCTCGCGTTCGACGTGAGACTCGACGACGGCGGCACGCCCCGGCTCACGACACATGGCTGGGAACGACAGACCGACGCCAGTCTCTGGAGCGCCGTCGAAGACCATGCCAAGCACGGCGCGCGCCACGTGCTGTGCACCGACGTGGCCCGGGACGGCGCCCTGTCCGGGCCGAACCTCGAACTGTACGCGGAGTGCGTTCGCCGCTTTCCAGGTATGCAGTGGCAGGCGTCCGGCGGCGTGGCGAGCGGCGCCGACCTGCGGGCACTCGCGCAGACCGGTGTCGCCGCGGCGATCAGCGGCCGCGCCCTGCTCGAGGGCCGCATACCTGCAAAGGAGCTCGAGCCATTCTTGCCAAGCGAATAATCCCGTGCCTGGACGTGCGCGACGGACAGGTCGTCAAGGGCGTGCGCTTCCGCGACCACCGGATCGTGGGCGACATCCTCGAGCTGGCGCAGCGATACTGCACCGACGGCGCCGACGAGCTCGTGTTCTACGACATCACGGCCAGCCCCGAGCAGCGTTCCGTGGATCGCAGCTGGATCACGCGGGTGGCGCAGGTGCTCGACATCCCGTTCTGCGTGGCGGGCGGGATCAGGACCGTCGTGGATGCCGAGGCCATCCTCAACTCCGGTGCGGAGAAGATCTCCGTGAATTCCCCGGCCCTTGCGGACCCGGACCTGATCGACGCCCTGGCACGCCGCTTCGGCTCCCAGTGCGTCGTGATCGGCATCGACAGCCAGACGGTCGATGGCGGGCACGAGGTTTACCAGTACACGGGCGATCCCAGCCGCTCGCGTGGTACGCGCCGGCGCACGCTCGACTGGGTGCGCGAAGTCCAGGAACGCGGGGCCGGCGAGATCGTGCTGAACTGCATGGCCAGCGACGGCGTGCGCGCCGGCTATGACATCGCGCAGTTGCAGGCCGTGCGCGCCGCGTGCCGCGTGCCGCTGATCGCTTCCGGCGGCGCCGGCGAGCCAGCACACTTTGCGGCGGTGTTCAGCGATGCGCAGGTGGATGGGGCGCTCGCCGCGAGCGTGTTCCATTCGGGCGCAATCGCGATCGGCGACCTGAAACGCTACCTGCGCGCACGGCGCGTGGAGATACGTCCATGAACGAAGTGACGGCGCTGCGCAGACTCGACTGGGCCAAGGGCGGCGGACTGCTCCCCGCCATCGTGCAGGACGCGCGCACCGGGCGCGTGCTGATGCTGGGGTTCATGAACGCGGAAGCGCTCGAACAGACGCTCGGGTCCGGACGCGTCGTGTTCTTCAGCCGTTCGCGTGGCGAACTCTGGTTGAAGGGCGCGACCTCCGGGAACTTCCTCGAAGTCGTGCAGGTCACCGCCGACTGCGACGACGACACGATCCTGGTGCTCGCGCGGCCTGCCGGGCCGGCCTGCCACAAGGGCACCGTCTCGTGCTTCGCCGAGGCCTGGGACACCGAGGCCGGGCGGCTCGCATTCCTGGCGTCGCTGGAACACACCATCGCGCACCGCATCGCCGAAAGCCCCGAAGGCAGCTACACCGCGCGGTTATTCGCGTCGGGCGTCGGACGGATCGCGCAGAAAGTCGGCGAGGAAGGCGTCGAGACGGCGCTGGCGGCCGTCACGCGCGACGATCCCGAACTCGTCGGCGAATGCGCCGACCTGCTCTATCACCTGCTCGTGCTGCTGAAGGCCCGTAACCTCTCGCTCGGGCGCGTCGTGCAGGAACTGGCATCGCGCCATGCACATCGTCCCTAGCCGCACGCGACCCGTGGCGACGCATTACCGCGACATCGCGAGCAGCGCGCACGCGGCGCCCGCTGTGACCGCCGCGGCCGTGAGGAACGCCGCGGGCGACCCGAACATCTCCCACAGTGTCCCGAACATCACGGCGCCCGGCAGGACCAGCATGCCGCTGGCCAGGTGGTACAGCCCGAACGCCGTGCCGCGCTCGCGCGCGTCGGCGTGATCGCCAATGAGTGAGCGTTCGGCAGGCTCCGTCACTGCGAGCGTCGCGGAATAGCCGACGAAGAACACCCAGACGAGCGCTGCCGACGGCGCCTGCACGAGCGCAAGCAGCAACAGGAGGATCACCCGCGAGGCCCACCCGGCCAGCAACACGGGCATGCGCCCGAAGCGGTCGGAGAGCATGCCGGCCGGCAGGGCTATGACCATCTTGGCAACGCTCGCGGCCGCCCAGACGAGCGGCACCCACACGACCTGCATGCCTGCCGCGGTCGCCCACAACACGACGAAGGCTTCCGGCACGCTCGCGAGCGCAAGCCCGCCCGCCGCGACGATCATGCCGCGCAGGCGCGCGTGCAAGGCCCCCCACGCAAACGCCAACCGGACCGGTTGTGCCGCGCGCTCGCTCGGGGGCAAGCCGAGGACGAGGAACAGCAGCACGAGCGCCCCCGGGACCACTGACGCGAGGAAGACCTGTTTCAGGTCCGCGTCGAGCGCCAATAGACCGAAGGCGGCCAGCGGGCCGAGCACGGCTCCCGCGTGGTCCATCGAGCGATGAAAACCAAATGCGCGACCTGTACCCCCGGCGGGAGCGGCCGCCGCGATCAGCGCGTCTCGCGGTGCGGTGCGGAGCCCCTTCCCGACACGGTCCAGGAAACGCAGGCCGAGCACGGCCGCCCATGCGGTGGCGAAGGCGAGCATTGGCCGGATCGTGTTCGAAATCCCATAACCGGCCAGTACCAGCGGCTTGCCGCGAACGCCGCGGTCGACAAGGCGGCCCGAGTACAGTTTCAGCAGGCTCGCAGTCGCTTCAGCCAGTCCCTCGACGAGACCGACGATCGCGGGTCCGGCACCGAGCGTGGCCGTGAGGAAGATGGGCAGCAGCGGAGTGATCATCTCGCTCGCGGCATCGTTGAGCAGCGACACGAAGCCCAGCACGACGACCGTGCGCGGCAACGCAGCCCGCAGGCCGGGGACGGGTTCGCGGAAGCCGGAATCGTTCATGGATGCGTCCGCTCGGCCTGCAGCTCGCCCGCCCGGTGCCGGCGCCTGCACACACGAGCCCTGGTTCCTGTCCGACTCGATGCCGGGGCGCACTGCATATTCCGCGCCTTCACGGGGCCGGACCACAACGCCTGGACTGGACGCACCGACGATGGGCGATAGCGTGCCTCGAGTCGACGCTCGACCAGGAGGCAGCACTCATGAGCCTGTCTCGGAAGTCGACGTCGTCGCAAGGCTCGGGCAACTGGCCGCCGGGAAGCCGCAGAAACTCAACTGGCGCACGTCGATCGTCGACCTGATGAAACTGGTCGGTATGGAGAGCGGCCTCGCCGAGCGCAAGGAACTTGCGACCGGAGTCGGCTGTCCGGCGGACCAGATGGGTGACTCGGCCAGGATGAACATCTGGCTGCACAAGACGTTGCTGCGGAAGATCGCCGGGAACGGCGCCAAGCTGCCGCAGGAACTGCTGGACGGTGTCGCGGTCACCCAGCTCCCTGCCGTTGCTGTCCTTAGTTGCTGTCCTCAGTCGCCATCGCCTGACTTCCCCCGCGCCTGGTCGTACTTGCGCCGACTGCCCTTGAATTCTTCGATCGGGTACTTCCTGGCATTCAAGCCGATCTTGTGGTGTGCCGCCGCGACCAGATCGACCTGGAGCTTGTCCGCGAGTCGCACGAGATACAGCAGGCAGTCCGCCATCTCGAGTGCCACGGCGTCGCGCTCCCCCGGTGCCAGGTCGCGACTCTGTGCTTCGGTCAGCCACTGGAAGTGCTCGAGCAGTTCCCCCACCTCTCCGGCCAGCGCCATCGCGAGGTTCTTCGGAGCATGGAACTGGTCCCAGTCCCGCTCCGCGGCGAACGCCGCCAGGCGGCCGGCGAGTTCGTCGAACGAGGGCGCTGGCGTGCCGGATGTCACGGCGGGATCACGGCCTGCCGGCGACGAGTATGCGCAGCATGCGCCGGATCGGCTCGGCGGCACCCCACAGCAACTGGTCGCCGACCGTGAATGCAGAGATGTATTCGCCGCCCATCGCGAGCTTGCGCACGCGACCCACCGGCACGTCGAGCGTCCCGCTCACCTGCGCCGGCGACAGCGCGGCGATCGAGGCGTCGCGCGTATTCGGCACGAAACGCACCCAGTCGTTGCCGCCCCCGAGCAGCCGCTCGATCTCCGGCAGCGGCAGGTCGCGCGTCAGCTTGATCGTCATGGCCTGTGAATGGCAGCGCATCGCGCCGATGCGGACGCAGATTCCCTCGACGGGGATCAGGCGATCGCCGGTGCGCCCGAGGATCTTGTTGGTCTCCGCGCTGCCTTTCCATTCTTCGCGGCTCTGCCCGTTGCCGAGGTCCTTGTCGATCCACGGGATCAGGCTGCCGGCGAGCGGCGCACCGAATTGCGCCGTGGGAAACGCGCCGGAGCGCAGTTCGCCTGTTACCGCGCGATCGACGTCGAGGATCGCGCTGCCGGGGTCCGCGAGCAGCGGCCGCGCCGCAGCGTGCAACGCTCCCATCTGCTCGACGAGTTCGCGCATGTTCTGCGCACCGGCGCCCGAGGCCGCCTGGTATGTCATCGACGTGATCCACTCGACGAGGTTCTCGCGGAGCAGGCCCCCGAGCGCCATCATCATCAGCGAAACCGTGCAGTTGCCGCCGATGTAGTCGCGCACGCCGGACCTGAGGCCCGCGTCGATGACGTCGCGGTTGACGGGATCGAGGATGATGACGGAAGTGTCGTTCATGCGCAGGGCCGACGCCGCGTCGATCCAGAAACCTTGCCACCCTGCCGCTCGCAATTGCGGATGCACGGTGTTGGTGTAGTCGCCGCCCTGGCAGGTGACGACGACGTCGCATTTCGCGAGCGCGGCGACATCGTTCGCATCCTGCAGCGGGCCGGCCTTGCGGCCGACCTCCGGCGCGGCGCCGCCCACCTGTGAGGTGCTGAAGAAGACCGGATCGACGTGGTCGAAATCGCGTTCGGCTGCCATGCGCTGCATCAGCACCGAACCGACCATGCCGCGCCAGCCAACGATTGCAGTCTTCAAGGGTCGCTCCACTCGGGGCCGCGCGGTCAGACGATCACTTCGCGCGCGGGTTCGCGCAGATTGTACGACGAACTCATCGCGTGGCCGTACGCGCCCGCATTGGCGATCAGCAGCACGTCGCCCTCCTGCGTCGGCGGCAACAGGCGCTCGTGTCCGAGATAGTCCGCGGACTCGCAGATGGGGCCGACGACGTTGTACACCTCGCTGCCAGGCTCGCCGAACCGGGTCAGGTTCACGATGTCGTGATGCGCTCCGTAGAGCGCCGGCCGGATCAGGGAATTCATGCCCGTGGCGACGCCGATGTATTGCACGGCGCCCTTGCCCTTCAGCTGCGTGACCTGCACCACCAGCACGCCACCCTGCGCGACGAGGAATCGGCCCGGCTCGAGCCAGATCCCGAGATTCGGGAAGCGGCCGCGCAGGTCGTCGATGACGCCCTGCAACGCGCCCAGGTCCACTGGCACCTGGCCGGGTTTCTCCGGTACCCCGAGGCCTCCGCCGAGGTCGATCGCGCGCACGTGCGGGAATCGCCGGGTGAGGTCGCCCAGCACGCGCCCGACTTCCTGCCAGTTACGGACGTCGAACACGCCGCTGCCCGTGTGCGCGTGCAGGCCGACGACACGGGCACCGGCTGCTGCAACGAGCCGCTCCAGCTCGTCGAGTTCGAAGAGCGGCACGCCGAACTTCGCATGCACACCTGCCGTGCGCACGTGATCGTGGTGGCCGCGCCCGAAACCCGTATCCACGCGCACCAGCACGTCGCGGCCGTGGAACAGGTCGCCCCAGTGCCGCAGCGTATAGATGTTGTCGATCGTCAGGTGCACGCCGTGCGCCAGCGCCCATTCGTATTCCGAGCGCGGCGCGAAGTTCGGCGTAAAGAGAATCTTGTCGGGGTTGATGCCGGGCACGACCTCGAGCACGCGCTCGCACTCGCCCTGCGAGACGCATTCGAACGACAGCCCGAGCGCCGCGAACGCGCGCAGGATCTCGGGGTGTGGGTTCGCCTTCATGGCATAGAACACGCGCTCGACGCCGTTGATGGCCAGCAGGCGCCTGGCCGCCGCTTCGAGCGACGCGAGATCGTAGACGTAGGCGCTGCCGTGTTCCTGCGCGAGGCGCTCGAGTTCGGCGCGCCTCCCGTGCCACCACGGGGGCCCGCCCGACGGGATGACCGGACCGAGGCCGTGTATCTGCTCCCACGTCGGGCCAAGCACGTGATCCGACGGCGCATTCCAGACGATCACGTCGTGCAACCGGCGCACCAGCCGGTCACCCTGCTCTTCGTCCACGACGAACGTGATGTTCAAGTCATTGGCAGCCTGCGTGACCAGGTGTATCCGCTGTTCCTCGAACAACTCGAGCGCGTCGCCGAGCCGGTGCAAGGTCGCGCGGATGTTGCGGCCCACCAGGCTCACGGCGGCACAGGGTCCGATCACTTCGACGCGGCAAAGCCGCGCCAGCCCGGTGATCAGCGCCTCGAGCGTGCGGCCGTCGAGCGCGTTCGCGGCTGGATCGAGCGACACGGTGACACTCGTCTCTGACGTGGAGACGAGGTCCACCGACAAGCCGTGCTCCTTGAAGACCGCGAATGCGTCGGCGAGAAAGCCGACCTGGTGCCACATGCCGAGCGTGTCCATCGAGACGAGCGTAATGCCCTTCTTGACGCAGACGGCCTTCACGCGCGCACCGCCGTCGCCGCCGGTCGGCGTCACCACGGTGCCCTGCAGGTCCGGCAACTGCGTCGCGTGGACGGTCAGCGGGATGCCGTACTGCTTGACGGGCAGGATGCAGCGCGGGTGCAGCACCTTGGCGCCGCTGCTCGCGATCTCCTGTGCCTCGTCGTAGTCGAGGGACTTCAGCAGGCGCGCGTTCGGCACCGAGCGCGGATTGGACGTGAACATGCCCGGCACGTCCGTCCAGATCTCGAGTCGCCGCGCGCCGAGTTTCGCTGCGAAATAGCTGCCCGACGTGTCCGAGCCGCCGCGGCCGAGCAACACCGTGTCGCCCTTCGCATCGCTCGCAATGAACCCCTGCGTGATCAGCACCTTGCCGCCCGCGGCCAGCCGTTGCTGGAACGCGGTGTCGGGCTCGAACACGCAGGTGGCAGACAGGTAGTTCGCGCGCTCCGACGCGCCCCGGCGTTCCTCCGCGTGCAGCAGCGTGCGCGCGTCGAGCCACTGTACGTCAATGCCCTCGTGGGCCAGGTACGCGGCGCCGATGCGGGTGGCCATCAGTTCGCCGTTCGCCATGACCCGGGCGCGCAGGCGGTCGCTGACCTCGCCGATCAGGTGGATGCCCTCGGCGCTCCGGCGCAGGTCGGAGAAGTGACGCTCGAGGTCCGCGTGCACGTCGAGGCCGAGATCGCGCGCGAGGTCCATGTGGCGGCGCTCGATCTGGTCCATGACCGGCTCCCACTCACCGGTGAGGGCCTTCGCGAGCAGTTGTTCGAGACGGTCGGTGATGCCGGACAGCGCCGAGTGCACGATGAAGGGGTGCATGCCCTCGCCGAGCCGCTCGCGGACGACGCCTGCGACGTTCTTCCAGTTGCTGACGCTCGAAACGCTGCTGCCGCCGAATTTGAGGACGACCCAGTTCGATTCGGTGTGGCTGACCATCGCACGGACCCCGGGGACGGCGCACGCGTTGGCGCCGGTTTACTTCTGGCCTGACGAGTCCGGGCGCGCTGGCCACGACCCGGATGGTCACTGGCTCCCCGAGTCAGGAGCCGGGGGCCCGTGTTGTGTGCGCTGCGCTACTGGTCTTCGTAGAAGTCCTTCAATTCCTTCTGCAGCCGTTTCTCGGCGAGCACGTCCTCGAGCTTGCTCCAGGCTGCCTTGCCTTTTTTCACGGCCTGCTTGCGACGGTCGACGCGGTCGATAAAGCGATCGTAGTCCTCGCCTTCCTCCGCGTTGGCCACGAAGTCTTCGTCCAGGTCGAAGTGTTCCGCGTCTCTTTCCATGTCGCGACCCTGAGAAAACCTTTGTTTATCAACATGCTGCCTGCATATTCGCAGGCACAAGGCTGCGAACTATACACGGATCGGACCGCATCTCAACCCGTGAGTTTTGCGCTGCAATGCCAGCAGGGGTACGGGCCTGCAAGGCCACGACAGGTCCGCCTCCGGCCGTCCGGAGCGCGGGGTCTACGCCAGGCCCGCAACGTGAGACAGCGGGCACGGAAGGGGGTTCCGGCCCAGAATCAGGGGCTTACGCGCCCTCTCGCCAAGACCGCGACCGGCGCGCCGCGGTCGAGCCCGAGGCCTTCCGCCGCGCTCCGTTCAGCCCGCGCGACCTCCAGCACGCCGAACGAATTGACGAGGGCCAGGTATTCCCCCGGCCTGACGTCGGCGTAGGTCCGCCTGAGCGGAATCTCGTGCCCCGCGGCCCGCACCACCGGATGCGCGAGGCCCGCCAGCAGCGACCCATCAATGTTGGTGAACAGGTTGCCGAAGTGGTCGACCGTGATCACGGCGCCCATGACCTGGCCGGCCGTAACGACCGGCTCCTCGATCCAGCCCGGGGTCAGTTCCGTGACCACGTCTCCCAGCGCCCGCGTCGCCAGGCGGCCCGCGGCCAGTTCCGCCGCGAGCGGCGCGAAGATGTCGCGACCGTGGAACGTGGCGCTCGGTCGCAGGATCCCAAGGCCGGGCAGCACCGCCCTATCGAGCCGGCGCAGGACGCGATTCGACCCGACCCGCTCCAGCACTCCGGCGAGGAGACCGTTGTCCGGAGCCAGGAAGACGTGCCCATCGGCCTCGACGATCGCAATGTCCCGCGCGCCGCCAACGCCGGGGTCCACGACGGCGACATGCACCGAACCCGGCGGGAAATAGCAGTACGAGCGTCCCAGCCAGAAACCCGCCTCGGCGGGCCAGTGCACGAGCACTTCGTGCGTCAGGTCGACGATCCGCGCGGCTGCAAAGCGACGCAGGACCTGGCCTTTCATGACGCCGACGAACGGATCCCGGTGGCCGAAGTCGGTCGTCAGCGTGATCACGCCGCAGGGCGAGAATGGCAGGGATGCATCGGCAGTCATGCGCTCGCCGTCCGTCGTCGTCTGGTTCATGGATCGGTTCGCCGCAGGCGAACACGCTCGCCGCCCGGGCACGGTACACTTTTCCGCTTATGCCTTATCTCTACCTGGTCCGCCACGGCCAGCCCGATTTCGCGGGCAACTACGATTCGATCACCGCGCTCGGGGCACAGCAGTCGGCGTGGCTCGGCGAGCATTTCGCGGCGCGTGGCCTGCGCTTTGCGCGCATTGCATCCGGCACGCTGCGGCGCCAGGTCGACACCTGCGACTTCATGTTGCGGGCGATGCCCGAGCGCACGGAGCCGGTCCGCGACGCGCGCTTCAACGAGTACGATCACGCAACGCTGCTCGCCTTTTTCGAAGGCGACCGGATGCAGGGCCTGCGCGCCGCGGGCGATCGTCGCGCCTACTTCACCGCGATGCGGGAAGCGCTCTTCGCCTGGACGCGGCACACGGGCCCGATCGACGGCGGCGAGAGCTGGCCGGAATTCGGCGCGCGCATTCATGCAGGGGTAGCCGAACTGTGCGCAGGACTTGCCCGCGACGACAACGTGCTGATCGTCAGTTCCGGCGGCGTGATCGGCCGCTATGCGGCCGAGACGCTCGGCGCAGGCGCGGAGACCGCCATCCAGCTGAACCTGCAGACGCGCAACACCGGCGTGACCGAAGTGGTTCGTGCCGGGTCGGGTTCGCGTGTCGTGGCCTTCAATGCCGTGCCGCATCTCGAGCGCCCCGATCGCGCGCACGCTGTCACGTTTTCTTAGCCTCAGGCCTGCTTGACGAGGGACGCAAGACTGCGCGTATCGATCGTGCGGGCCGCTTCCTGGATCTGCGCCTGGTACTGCGGTGCCATGCCCCGGGCCTCGGCCAGCAGTGCCGTGAAAGTCTGCTTGAGGGTTGCTGCGTCGAGCGTGCGACCGCCCGCGTAATAGCGCTGCGCCACGCGGCCGAGCGCGTAGGTCGTGGCGAAAGCGAGGCCGGAGCTGGCCGCCTGGCGTCCGAGCGAGCGGCCGAGTCCACCGCCGACCGTGCCGAGGAGGCCGCCGAGCAACCTGCGGCCGAGTTGCTCGACGTATTGCGACGTGAGCCCGACGCCCAATGTCGCGATGAAGTCCCTGGCGTGAGTTCGGTCCATCTCGTAGCCGTACGCCTTGCCGATCCGGTACACGAGTCGCATCTGCAGCGGAATGATCGCCATCGACGCGATGGTCTCGGGCAGCAGCTCGAGCGCTGCGTTGGTGATCGACGCCTTGAGGATGGCCTGGTCCAGCGCCTGCTGGTCGACGTTGGTCTTGCCGAGCACCGTGCCAGCACGCGGCGCAGTCGCGCCGGCCGCCGCGGCATCGTCGATCGCCGCCGCGGCGACGGCATCGGCCTCCGCATGCACCTTGTTCGCAGCGGTCACCGGGATCTGCAGTGACGCGGCCAGCCGCGCCAGGAACTCGGCTTCCGCAGGCGCCTGCGCGCCATCCGCGTTGATCACGCCGACCGCCATTTCGTACGCGTACTGGCGCAACTCCGCCTTGTCGAGCGGCGCGACGACGGTCGCGAGATCGGGCTTCCCAAGCATGACGTCGCGATATAGCGCCGGCAGGTCGATTTCGCTCCCGGCGCCCAGCGCATCGACGAGTTGCCTGATCGATGCGCGCTCGCTGTCGTCCTTGAGTCCGTCGGCGAAAGCGGCCATCAGGGCCACGGTCAGCGTGGCGCGTGTCTGCAGCGTGTCCATGCGTCAAAGATAACGCACTTGGACGGTCCGCCTAAATCTGCGATTCCGGCAAGTGCACGACCAGTCCCTCGAACGCCGGCACGACCGGGATCTGGCAACTGAGCCGGCTCTCGCCAGGCCGCACGTCCAGCGCGAAATCGAGCATCTCCTGCTCGCCGGTCGTCCGTTCGGAGACGGCGGCGCCCCAGGTCGCGTCGAGATACACGTGACACGTGGCACAGGCGCAATTCCCGCCGCAGTCCGCGAGCACACCAGGCACGAGATTGGACGTGGCTGCCTGCATCAGGCTGTCGCCGACCTTGGCATCGACGGGATACTCCTGGCCCGCGTGGGTCACGAACGTGATCCTGGGCATCAGGCAGGCTTCCGGTAGTAGGCGGGCCACAGCTTCGCCACGACCGGGCTCTCCGCCGCATGCGATATGCAGGTGTCGAGCAACGGCGGCCGGTCGTCCTTCGTCGCGCCGAAGATGCCCATCATGGCCTCGCGTCCCTGGTTGCGCCGCGACTCGAATACCGCATGCATCGCCACCGTCGCCATCGCCTCGATGAGCGACACGATGTGCGTGCACCCCGCCGTGCCGCCGATGCGTGCGTGGACTTCCTTCTTGAATCCGGCGGAGACGTTGATGCCGACCAGGCGCTGCATGTTCGGCACGGCCTGCTGGCAGGTTCCGTACGGCGTGGAATCGGTTGCGCATTCCACCGCCCGGACGGTCAGGGCCTGGTCGATGGTGAGCCGCACCCACATGTCGTGCACGGCATCGCCCTGCTTCACCGGGCGGCCAATCGAGGGCGCGATGTCGTATCCGCGCGAATCGCGCAGCCGGCCTTCGACGTCGATAAGTCCGTCGTCGCGCGCAAAACCCTCGCAGTTGATCTCGCGCCGGTTGAGCAGGTGGCGCGGGGCAGGTGTTAGCAACGGCATGGTCGCAACGACCTCCGGCGTGGGTGGGAGCATGACGCGCCGTGGCACCGCCGCGCGGGCAGGCCGGCTCCAGGCGAGCCATGCGAATGTTGCGCAGATTACGGATCGGGCCGGGCGCGGTCAAACGGCGGCGCCTCACACGTGTCCATCAGTCCACGGCGGCCTGTGTGGGGACAGCGCCGCCGTGTTGCGACCACGGCGGGCAATCCAGTCCCTGAAGGTGGACTGGGCTCGACCAGTCAGGTCACTGCTCGATTGCCAGTTCCGGCGCCAGTGGCTTGTGGGCTAAGGCGTCTGACAGGCCTTCGCAATCGCTCGAGCAGGAAGCACCGGACGGGTTGACGTCCGCGTAGGTGGTGCCGTCGCGCCCAACGAGGCCAGTGCGGATCTCATCGAATCCAATCCAGATCGGCCCTTTGACGTGGGTTGGAAACCTCTTCCAACCGTACTTGTAGATGCGCCAGGTATGCATCAATCGATCACTCTTGTGCGGCACCAGTCCGACTGGCGCGTTGACCTTGCTGAATTTGCGCACCATGGTCCTGTTGCCACTCGCGCCGACCGGTCCCTCCGCCTTCCACACCTGGAGAATTCCCTTGTTCCCTGCGTAGGTCTGGTTCTTCGAGCCCGGGATACCAGCCGTTGCGGGATTGGTCGTCGTCGAAAAAGGATTGGCTCGATAGCGGACCACGAAGTCCGTCCACTTGCCGAGGTCTGGCAGCACCGGACCCAGATCCACTGAGTGCTTGGCTTCCGGGCGACTCGGTGACCGACTTTGCATCCGTGTAATAGTGCAGCCACCAATGCGCTTCCCGTTCCGGTGCCATCACGTACTGGCTGATCGTCACGAAGGTACGCGACGGCGTGGCGTTCAATACATAAAGCTGCATCGATACCGCGGTCATCCATTATGCCGGTTTCATGCTCGTAGTTCAGCGGCGTGTAGATCGAAAAGCCGACATACCCTTCCGCGTCGTAGTCGACGCGCTGCGATGGATCGTTCACGTAGATCGTCGAACGGGGCCTGTCGAGGCCCCCGTTCAACCCCGTGTAGTTCTTGCTGTAGTAGAGCGCCGAGCGTATGAAATAGTCGCCCTTTCGCGGCGTGACGTTATGCCCTCCGACAACCTCAGATTTCTCGACTCTCGTGTCGTGGGTGGTGCCCGGTCCGAACCCGCCGGAACCACCCTTGACGGTGGTCGATCCGCTTTGAGGATTGGGTAGCGTTGCGATATAGAAACCGTCGTATGCCTCTTGCTTCGGCTGAACCTGTCCCGACTCGAAATCACCCGTGAAGAACACCCTTCCCTCGGCGGCTTCCGCACCTGAAAGCGTGATTCCCAGCATCAGAACGCCGATCCACCGTTTTACCGTCTCGCTCGATTTCATTATTTCGCTCAATAGGTCGAAGCCGTGAATGCTAGTCGCACGGCGCGTGCGCCTACACGAGTATTTCGTGACGTATGCACTAACGATCTTTGTCCAAGTCCGTGCCGCAGCCCTCGGATTGGACGGAACTGTCGTGAGCCGCGCCGGTCCGAGGCCCCCCGGCTTGCCGCTGCGGCGAACCCGGTCTCAGGAACACGACGAGGCCGCAGGTGCAGGCGTGTCGATGCAACCGGCCGAGGACCGGAGCGGCATCGAGTGCATGCAGTACGTGTGGAGTTGACGGTCGTGCTCGACAAGGCCCGCGATGGTCCACAGGTGAATCATGGGCCCGAGGGTACCGGCCCCACAGGGTCGCGGGACGAGCTTGCGGATCAAGGGACACTTCGAGTGGCAGGCGAGGCGCGCGTCCCGGAGATTCCCGTTGAAACTGGTCGGAGCGCCGAGATTCGAACTCGGGACCCCTTGCACCCCATGCAAGTGCGCTACCAGACTGCGCCACGCTCCGACCGGGGCCGGATTATAGCCGAATCGCTCAGCGGCGCAGGATCTTGATCAGCTCTTCGAGTTCCACGCGCAGCTGCCGCGCGAGCTGGTGGGTCTGCGTCACGTCCACCCGCGCCTCCTCGCCCTCGAGGCGATTGCGGGCTCCGCCGATCGTGAAGCCCTGGTCGTAGAGCAGAGCGCGAATCTGCCGGATGACCAGCACGTCCTGCCGCTGGTAGTAACGACGATTGCCGCGTCGCTTGACGGGCTTCAGCTGCGGAAATTCCTGCTCCCAGTAGCGCAGCACGTGCGGCTTCACGCCGCAGAGATCGCTGACCTCGCCGATCGTGAAATAACGCTTGCCGGGAATCGCCGGCAGCTCGTCGTTATTGCTGGGTTCCAGCATAGGCTTCCACCCTCGCCTTCAGCTTCTGGCCGGGGCGGAACGTCACGACGCGACGCGCGCTGATCGGGATTTCCTCGCCGGTCTTCGGATTGCGACCTGGACGCTGGTTCTTGCTGCGCAGGTCGAAGTTGCCGAAGCCCGAGAGCTTCACCTGTTCGCCATTGGCCAGTGCCATCCTTAGCTCTTCGAAGAAAAGATCGACGAGCTCGCGCGCCTCGCGCTTGTTGAGGCCGAGCTGGTCGAACAGTGCTTCCGCAATTTCCGCCTTGGTCAATGCCATCTTAGTAGTTATCAGTGTCGAATCGTGGCATGGCACTCCCGCTCCAGGTCAGCGACGACCCGAGCCACGACGGCATCCGTCTCTTCGTCAGTAAGCGTGCGGGAAACGTCCTGTAAATTCAAGCCTATCGCCACACTCTTGCGACCAGTTTCGATGCCCGTGCCACGGTAAACGTCGAACACGGTTGCCTCGCGCAGCAGCGCGCCCGCCGTGTCGCGGATCCGGTCGAGCAGCGCCTGCACTGGAACGGACTCGCCGACGACCAGCGCCAGGTCGCGACGCACCGACGGAAACCGCGATACGTCCTGGTACTGCGGCACGCGGGCTGCAAGCGCTGCGTCCATTTCGAGTTCGAAGACGATTGCGGAATATGTCAAGTCGAGCTTGATCTCGACGTCCGGGTGCAGGCGTCCGATCCAGCCGACCGACACCAGGTCGCGCTGGATCCGCGCGGTCTGTCCCGGATGCAGCGCTGGATGCCCTGCCGCAACGAACCGGAAGTCGCCGCTCGCTCCGGTCGCGCGCAGCAGCGCCTCGATGTCCGCTTTCACGTCGAAGAAGTCGACCGCTGCCCTCGCGACCCCCCATTGCTCGGGCAATGCCGGCCCGGCGGCGAGGCCCGCAATCACGGGAACTTCCCGCAACGTGTCGTCGGCATCCACCAGGTAGTTGCGACCGATCTCGAACAGGCGCACGCGCGACTGCTGGCGGCGCTGGTTCGCGGCCAGCGACGTCACGAGCCCGGGCCACAACGAAGCACGCATCGTCGCGAGTTCTGCCGAGATCGGGTTCTGCAGCGTCAGCGTCCGCGCGCCGGGCGCGAATAGCGCCTGCACCGACGGCTCGATGAAACTGTAGTTGATCGCCTCGTGATAGCCACGCTGGACCAGCAGGTCGGCGGCGGAGTCGCCGTGCACGCGTGTTTCGGTCTGCGGGGCCAGCGGTTGGCGCACCGGTTGCAACGTCTCGGGCACGCGATCGAAACCGTACACACGCGCGATTTCCTCGATCAGGTCTTCCTCGATCGCGACGTCGAATCGCCACGGCGGCGCCACCACGCTCCAGGTTCCGGCACCGCGAGTGACCTGCATGCCGAGTGCTCCGAGCATGCGAGCCATCGCTGCATCGTCGATGTCCGCGCCGATGACGCGCCGTGCGCGGTCGGGTCTCAGGCTCACCACCTCGCGACGGGGCAATTCGTCCCGCAGCTCCGCGACCCGGGTGGGGCCCGCGACGCCGCCCGCACAGGCGCAGAGCAACTGCGTGGCCCGCTCGATCGCACGTTCCTGCAGTGTCGGGTCGACGCCGCGCTCGAAACGTTGCGAAGCGTCCGTCACGAGACCGAAGCGGCGCCCGCGTCCCGCGATCGCGCTGGGCTGGAAATAAGCGACCTCGAGCAGCACGTCCGTCGTGCCGGCGTCGATGCCGGAACGATCACCGCCCATGACGCCGGCCAGTCCAAGCGCCGTGCTGCGATCGGCGATCACGAGCACCGTCGGGTCGAGCGTGACGTCGCGGCCGTCGAGCAGCTTGAGCGTCTCGCCGTCCCGCGCGCGGCGCACGACGATACCGCGGTCGAGCTGGCGCAGGTCGTACGCGTGCATCGGCTGGCCAAGCTCGAGCATCACGTAGTTCGTGACGTCCACCGCGGCTCCGATTGGCCGCAAGCCGGCGCGACGCAGCCGTTCCTGCATCCAAGCCGGTGACTGGGCCTGCGGGTCGAGACCGCGGATCACGCGCGAGGCAAAGCGCGGGCAACCCGCGCCCGGCATGAGTTCGACCGGAAACGCGACGTCGGACGCGGCCGGGACGTTGGAGGTCGCTGGTCCGCGCAATGTGCCGCCGGTCAGCACCGCGACTTCGCGCGCCATGCCGAGGACGCTCATGCAGTCGCCCCGGTTGGGCGTCAGGTTGACGTCGAGGATCGTGTCGTCCAGTGCGAGCGCGGCGACCAGCGCAGTTCCATTCTGCAGGTCGGCAGGCAACTCCAGCAGGCCGCTCGCGTCGGCGTCGAGGCCAAGCTCGCTCGCCGAACACAACATGCCGAACGACTCGATTCCGCGCAGTTTCGCCTTGCGGATCTCGAGGCCACCGGGCAACTTCGCGCCAATCGTCGCGAGCGGCGCCTTCATTCCCGCCCGGGCATTCGGCGCGCCGCACACGACCTGCACGGTTTCCGCACCTGTGCTCACCTGGCAGACGCTCAGCGTGTCCGCGTTCGGATGCGGCACGCGCTCGAGGATCTCGCCGACGACGACTCCGGGCAGCGGCGGACCCGCCGCCGTGATGCCTTCGATCTCGAGGCCCGCCATCGTGAGTCGCGCCGCGAGGTCCTGCGGCTCCGGCACGCTGCCGAGCCACTCGCTCAACCACTGCAGACTGATGCGCATGCGGATGCTTCCCGGAATGGTTCAGCCGAACTGCCGCAGGAAGCGCAGGTCGTTCTCGAAATAGAGCCGGATGTCGTTCACGTTGTAACGCAGCATCGTCAGGCGCTCGATGCCCATGCCGAAGGCATAGCCGGTGTAGCGCTCGGCATCGATGCCCACGTTGCGTAGCACGTTCGGGTGCACGACGCCGCAACCCGCCACCTCCAGCCAGCCCGTGCTCTTGCAGACGCGGCAACCTGCGCCACCGCAGAACACGCACTCGATGTCCACTTCGGCCGACGGTTCGGTGAAGGGGAAATACGACGGGCGGAAGCGGATGCCGAGACGGCGCTCGAAGTACTGCTGCACGAACTCGTGCAGCACGGCCTTGAGGTTCGCGAGGCTCACGCCCTCGTCGACCACGAGACCCTCGACCTGGTGGAACATCGGCGTGTGCGTCATGTCGGAATCGCACCGGTAGACGCGCCCCGGCATGATCATGCGGAGCGGCGGCTTCTCGCGCAGCATCGCGCGCACCTGCACGGGTGACGTGTGCGTGCGCAGCAACCGCCCGTCCGGAAAATAAAACGTGTCGTGCATCGCCCGCGCCGGATGGTCCGCCGGGATGTTGAGCGCCTCGAAGTTGTGCCAGTCGTCCTCGACTTCGGGACCATCCTCGACCGAGAAGCCGGCATTGCGAAACAGCGCCTCGATGCGCCGCCGGGCGCGCGTGATGGGATGCAGGCCGCCAGGCTGCTGGCCGCGGCCGGGTTGCGTCACGTCGATGCGGCCCGCGGCGAGCTTGCGCTCGAGTTCGGCGCGCTCGAGTTCCGCCTTGCGTGCCTCGATTGCGGCGCCGAGCCCGTCGCGCACGGCGTTGATCTGCGCGCCCGCCTCGCGGCGCGCCTCGGGCGCCAGCGCGCCGAGCGCCTTCAACTGCGCCGTCACCGTCCCTTTCTTGCCGAACAACTCGACCTTGAGCGAGTCGAGCTCGGCCAGGCTCGCGCACGCAGCCACGCGCGACCGGGCCGCCGCAGCGAGTTCGTCGAGCGCAGGGGTCGTGATCGTGTCGCTCATCGCGCCGTGTATCCTTCGTTGTCGCAGCCGGCTGTGCGAAAAAAAGAGGCCGGGTCGCCTGCGCGCTCCGGCCTCTACCTTCGATCGGGGCCGCAGCTCCGCCCGCAGGCGAAGCCGGGGGCCTGGCGAACTTTATGAAGGGGTCGCGAGACTCGCCTTGGCCTGTTCGGCGATCTTGCCGAACGCCTCGAGGTCGTGCACCGCGAGATCGGCCAGCATCTTGCGATCGACCTCGAGCCCGGCTGCCTTCAGCCCCGCCATCAGGCGGCTGTAGGAAAGTTCGAACGTGCGGGCCGCCGCATTGATGCGCGTGATCCACAGGCCGCGCATGTCGCGCTTCTTGGCGCGACGATCGCGATAGGCGTACTGGCCGGCCTTGATGACCGCCTGTTTCGCCGTGCGGTACACCTTGCGGCGGGCGTTGTAGTAACCCTTCGCCTTGGCGAGGACCTTCTTGTGACGGCGTCCAGCGATGACGCCACGCTTAACTCGTGCCATGGGTCACCTCGCTCAGGCGTGGGGCAGCAATTGTTCGAGACGGACGAGGTCCTGCTTCGCGACCATCGTCGTGCCGCGCAGCTGCCGCTTGCGCTTGCTCGTCTTCTTCGTGAGGATGTGTCGCCGCTGCGACTGGCCGCGCTTGAAACCGTTCGCTGTCTTGCGAAAACGTTTTGCCGCGGCCCGGTTGGTCTTCAACTTGGGCATGTCGATCTCCAGTTTGTTGGCCCATCTCGCCACGGCTTGCACCGGGGTTCGAGGGCGAAAGACGGCCGTAGCCGCCCTTACTTCTTTTTCGGCGCCAGCATCATGACCATCTGCCGGCCTTCCATCAGCGGATGCTGCTCGACCACCGCGTGCGTCGCGAGGTCCTGCTGCAACCGCATCAGCATCTGCCGGCCGATGTCCGTGTGCGCCATCTCTCGGCCACGGAACCTCAGGGTTACCTTGGCCTTGTCCCCTTCCTCGAAAAAGCGAATCAGATTCCGTAACTTGATCTGATAGTCGCCTTCGTCGGTTCCAGGGCGAAACTTTACTTCCTTGACCTGAATCTGCTTCTGCTTCTTCTTCGCCAGGGCAGTTTTCTTGTTCTGTTCGAACTGAAACTTGCCGTAGTCGATGATTCTGCAGACCGGCGGATCGGCCATCGGCGAGACTTCGATGAGGTCGAGTCCCTGTGCGCTGGCCATCTCGAGTGCCGCGAACCGGGTCATGACCCCGATCTGTTCTCCATCCGCTCCAATGACGCGGAGGCTGGCGGCCGTGATCTCTTCGTTGCGCCGGATGCGCTTGGTCGTTGGAGCAGTGATGCGTTAACCCTCTAAAACAGTTCGGCCGCGGCTCGCGACTTCTTCGGCAAGCTTCGAGGCGAGGGTTTCGAGGCCCATCGACCCGAGGTCCTTGCCGTTGCGCGTGCGCACGGCCAACGAGTTTGACCCTGATTCGCGGTCGCCCGCCACCAGCAGGTACGGGACCCGCTGCAGGGTGTGTTCGCGGATTTTAAAGCCGACTTTCTCGTTTCGCAAATCCATTTCGACCCGAAGCCCCTGATTTTTCAAGAATTCGGTCGCTTTGAGCACATATTCGGCCTGCGCATCGGTGATGTTCATGACCACGGCCTGCACTGGCGCGAGCCAGGTCGGGAACCGGCCGGCGTGGTTTTCGATGAGGATGCCGATGAAACGCTCGAACGAGCCGAGGACGGCCCGATGGAGCATGACCGGCTGGTGTGCAGCCCCGTCCTCGCCGATGTATTCCGCCCCGAGGCGCTCCGGCAGCACGAAATCGACCTGCAGGGTGCCGCACTGCCAGTCCCGCCCGATTGCGTCGCGCAGGACGAATTCGAGCTTCGGGCCGTAAAAGGCGCCCTCGCCCGGGTTCAGCGTGTACTCGAGCCCGGCCGCCTCGACCGCCGTACGCAACGCATTTTCGGCCTTGTCCCAGGTCGCATCGCTGCCCGCGCGCTTGGCCGGGCGGTCCGAGAACTTGACCTGGACGTCCTCGAAGCCGAAGTCCCTGTAGATGCTGGTCAGCAGACCGCAGAACGCGACCGTCTCCGCGTTGACCTGGTCTTCGGTGCAGAAGATGTGGGCGTCGTCCTGGGTGAACGCGCGCACGCGCATGAGGCCATGCAGCGCGCCCGACGGCTCGTTGCGGTGGCAGGCGCCGAACTCGGCCATGCGCAGCGGCAGGTCGCGGTACGACTTGATGCCCTGGCGGAAGATCTGGATGTGGCCCGGGCAGTTCATCGGCTTCACCGCGAGGATGCGATTCTCGGACTCGGCAATGAACATGCTGGGCCGGTAGTTCTCCCAGTGGCCCGACTTCTCCCACAGCACGCGGTCGATGAGCTGTGGCGTCTTCACCTCGACGTAGCCGGCCTCCTGCAGTCGGCCGCGCACGTACGACTCGATGGTGCGCCAGAGGGTGTGGCCCTTCGGGTGCCAGAACACGCTGCCGACGGCTTCTTCCTGCGTGTGGAACAGGCCGAGCTCGCGGCCGAGGCGACGGTGATCGCGCTTCTCGGCTTCCTCGAGCCGCGTGAGATAGGCCTTCAGGCTCTTCTCGTCCGGCCAGGCCGTGCCATAGATGCGCTGGAGCATGGCGTTCTTCGAGTCACCGCGCCAATACGCGCCCGCGACTTTCATCAGCTTGAATGCGCCGAGCTTGCCGGTGCTCGGGACGTGCGGGCCGCGGCATAGGTCGAACCAGTCGCCCTGCCCGTAGAGGCTGATGTCCTCGTTGCCCGGGATACTCGCGATGATCTCGGCCTTGTAGTGTTCGCCCAGCTTCGTGAACGTCTCGACGGCCGCATCCCGCGTCAGGATGCGCCGGGTCACGGGCAGGTCCGCAGTGGCGAGCTCGTGCATCTTCGCCTCGAACCGGGCGAGGTCCTCAGGCGTAAACGGCCGGCTGAACGCAAAGTCGTAATAGAACCCGTCTTCGATGACCGGCCCGATCGTCACCTGCGCGTCCGGATAGATCGCCTGAACGGCCTGCGCCAGCAGGTGCGCCGTCGAATGCCGGATGATCTCGAGCCCCGCTGGATCCTTGCCGGTCACGATTGCGACCTGCGCGTCGCGCTCGATCAGGAACGACGTGTCGACCAGCTTGCCATCCAGCCGGCCCGCGAGCGCAGCCTTGGCCAGCCCCGGCCCGATACTGGCCGCAACCTCGGCCACGGTGACCGGCTGGTCGAAACTGCGCTGGCTGCCATCGGGCAGTGTGATGACCGGCATGGGGCGGTTCTCGTTATTTGGTTGACCACGATCACGAACGTGACGGGATCGTGGTGGGCGCACGTGGGATCGAACCACGGACCCCTACCATGTCAAGGTAGTGCTCTACCGCTGAGCTATGCGCCCTTCAAGGAGCCGCGAAGGATACAGGACTCGTCGCCGACGTGGCTAGGGGGGTCGTGGCAATCGAGAGCGGGTTCATGCGGTGCTGCCGTGCCTTGAGATTCGCCCGTCCGCTGGCCGCAACAATCGTCGCGCGCCCGACAGGTCACTCGTGGCGACACAACCCGTCGCCACGATCACGAACCCAAACGCGACAAATGCTCCCGAAAGCGCCACGAGACTCCCCCAGCGATCGAACGCGGAATGGACCATCGTCATCGCCAGCACCGCGAGTACCCCGCCCGGGATCGCTCGCCGCCACCAGGTGCCTCCGACCAGCAGTCTGATGCGTGCTGCCGATACGGCTGAAAAGACCACGACGGATGCCAGCTTGCAGGCGGCGAGCGCCATGCCACCTGCCACCGGGATCAGCAGCCAGGCCGCCATCGAGTACGTCACCGCAGCAACGCACTCCATGACGAACAGGAATCGGTGCTGGTCGGCGCCGACGAGCGCAGTGCAGGCAATGAAACGTATGCCCAGGAAAGGCAGGGTCCAGGCCAGGACTGCCAGCACCGGCGCGCTGGTCCGGAACTCTGGCCCGAACAGCAATCCCGTTACCAGGTCGGCCTCCAGTGCAATCGCGCCAGCGATCGGCAGCGACAGCAGGAATGCGAGACGCGACCCCAGGTCGTAGAGCGACGCGAGTTGCCGTCGGTCCGCAACGAACAGACGGGACATCGCCGGCAGCATCGCGGCGGCCAGCAGGTTGAGGCCAGCCGTAAAGAGCGTGAGGGGCCGGTCCGCGGCAGAATACAACCCCGTCTCGGCCACGCCGCGCATGCTTTCGAGCAGCACGACCCCGATTCGATCGTATAACTCGAGCACGGACTGTATCGCCAGGAGCGGCAGTCCGAGCATCAGCATGGGTCGCCAGGCGCGAGCCTCGATCCGCAGTGCCGGTGCACCATAGCGGCTCGTCGCCACCGACCAACCGCTTGCCAGAAGTGCGGTGCCCATCACCGGGTACGCCAGGAGCACGCTGACCGGTTGCCATGAGTTCTGGAATCCAATCCAGGCTATGACCAGGATGCCAAGCTTGTGGGCGGCCTCGAGGGCCGACCACGTCGCCATGTGTTCGTGCCCGGCAAATCGCGCCGCGACAAACTGGGAGAATCGCACCAGTACGTGGTACGCACCCATGATCCAGATCGCCTGGCGCGTGGCGCCCGGGTCGAAGAACAGGATGCTGGCCGCAACGATCAGTCCGGCGCTCGCGGTCCCGGCGACAAGCTGCGGCAGCAGTATGGTTCCAGTGATCTCCCGGCTTCGGTGCGGTGCCCGGCTGAGTTCACGCTGCAATACCGTATTGAGCCCGAGGCTGGTGGCGATGCTCAGCACGCCGGCGATCGACATCGCAACGGCGTACTGGCCCAACGCAGATGCCCCGAAAGATCTCGCGTAGAGCAACATGAAGGCCAGCAGCGCGACGTCGCCGGCGACGCGGCCAGCGACGAGTGCGAACGCGTTGGCAATGACGCGACGGGCCGTGTTCAATGCACAGCCTTGTGCCGATACCAGCGACCGGCCAGGCCGGTCCATCCGCGCGCCAGGGCACGGCTGAACGCGTTGCGCGGCTGCAGGTACATGCGGGTGCCCACGAGGCGGCATCCCCGGCGGGTCTTCGTCGGATACATGCCGCGCCCGAACTCGAGCCGACGGATGCCACGGGAGGCGAGAAACTCGACGGGCGCGTGGAACACCAACCCGAAGTAAACGAAGGCCGTGTCCTGCTCCGCGGACGACACCCCGAAGTACTTGCCGTGCGCTACCTGCCCACCGTACAGGAGGCAACTGGCGCCCAGCAGCAGGTCGCCACGACGGGCCGCGAACACTGCCACGTTGTTTGGTGCGAGTTCGCCCAGGCGCTGCAGGAATCCGCGCTGGAACGGAAACAGCCCCGTCCCGTGCTTGGCGTAGTTGGCCTCGAACATCGACACGAGGTCGGTGTGGCCAAGGACCGTCCCGTCGGCCTCTTCGATGCGAATGCCGGCCTGTGCAATCTTGTTCCGCTCCCGGCGCACATCCTTGTCTACGCTGCGCGCCGCATCCGGGCTCGCGCGGACATGCTCGAGAAAATTCCTGCCGGCGATTTCCATGCGACAACCGGGAAGATATTCCAGCATCGGGTAGCCCCGACGGACAAGCTCCTGCTGGAGCACCTGCTCGTCTGCTGGCAACTCGCTGAAAGCCAGCGGCACGCCGAGGCCCCGGGCCTCGAGTTCGAGTCGATCCACCAGGCGTGCGCATGCCTGCCGCCGCGTCTCGTCGCTCAGCCCGGGTCGCCAGGCCATCGGGACCGCCGTTCCCTCGTAAACGCCCACGATCAAGGCGGGCAGGATGCTCAGGCCGACTCGCCCTGGCGTGGCGGCCAGTCGCCCGAACAGCATTCGATCCACTCCGCCGCCACCTGAGCCTCGCGCGACGAGTCGCGCGACAGCGGCTGCGACAAGGCCAGTCGCGTCACGCAGGAGAACATAGCGATAGTCCGCAGGCTCGGACGCCGTGTCCTCGACGACCTGCAACCATGCATGGCTCATCAGGGGCTCGCCGCCATCCACGCCAGCCCAGGCGGACGCCGGCACTTGCTTGATCGACGTACAGACGTGCACGTCCACAGCGGTGGCGATGCTCACGTCAGGCCGCCCGGACCATGACCCGGTGCTTGCCGCCGGGTGTACGGGAAATCTGGTCGACTCGAATGAACGTCAAGCGCACGGGCTCCTTGAAATGCTCGGCCAGTTGCTGGCGGCATCGATCCATCGACGGCCCGGGGAGGTCGGCAGGAGCCACGTATTGGACCTCCAATTCGGCACCGGCCCGCTCGACGATCTGGTAGCGATTGAGTCCCGGCAACGCCTCGACGTACCCCTCGAGCACGTACTGCGATACCCGTCGGCCGGAAGGCAGCACCAATGCGTCCACGCGCCGGCCCTGCAGACGCACAATGGCAGGCGAACTGCGCCCACACGCGCAGGTACCCCATTCGAGGTCGCCCAGGTCGCCGATGTCGTATCGCAGCAGTGGCATGGTCCGGTTGCAGAGCGACGAAAGCAGCAGTCGACTCGAGCCATCGTCGTCACGAATCGTCTCGACGTAGACGGACTCGAAGTTCAAGTGGTAGCGGCCCACGGGACACTGCCAGGCCACCTCCTTGAATTCCGTGCTCCCGTAGATATCCACCACACGGGCACCATAGGACTTCTCGATCACCTGGCGGACCGCTGGCGTCAACAATTCGGAACTCGTGAAGACCAGGGGAACGGCCGGCACTGGACGACCGATCCGCTCGCAGTGCTGCGCGAGTTCGATCAATTGCGAGGGCGGGCCGTGGACGAAATGCGGGCGCGCACCCGCGAAGGCCTGTCTTTGTCGCTCGATGTCGTCGAACACGGAAACGAATTCTTCCCGCAACAGACACCCGCTCCATCTGGGCCGCAGGGACGAATGCACGCGCATGCGCTCCGGCGGTTGCAGAGTCACGGTGACCGATCTACGTCCGACCGGCAACGAGTAGGCCAGGATTCGACGAAGCTTCAGGCCGTAGCGGCAAAGCACCCAGCTGTCGGCGTCGAAGTACGTCGTCATGGGCTCACCGCTGGACCCGGACGTGAACGACGAGCGCTTCGGGTCGGCCCGGTGCCCATCGGCGATCAGGCGCCGCGGGTTGGCCTGGATCAGACTCTTCGTGAGCACCGGCAACCGTTCGAGTTGATCGACGCCTTTAAACCCGTCTGGATCCAGGTCGAGGTCCCTGTAGTAGGGAACGTCCCGCAGTGCATGACGCAGTTGCGCCACGATCGCGCGGTCCTGTGTCTGCCGGATCCTGGCCGCCGGCCACCATTGCGCGCGTTGCAGACGGGGCAGGCCGGACGCAACTCGCAGCGCCAGGTTCATGTGCTGAGCGCAGGTCGCCGCGTAATCGCTTCTAGCGCTCCCGCATACAGGGCTTCGTAGCGCGCCGCATTTGCTTCCCAGGTAAACAGAGCGATCGTCCTGCCAAGGGCCGCGTCAACCAGGCTCGTGCGGAGTTCGTGGTCGGTAAGCAGGCGTCGCAAGGCGGCGGCCAGATCGGCGGGATCCCCGGGACGGACGAGCAGGCCGGTGACCCCGTCCTTGATTGCATTGATGTTGCCACCGACGGCTGTCGTGACCACCGGCAGCCCGACCCCGAGCGCTTCCAGCAATGCCATGCTCGAAGACTCTGACAGTGTCGGCAACACGAATGCATCGGCGCGCTGCAGGAATCCGAATACCTGCTCCTGTGGTACCGCGCCGTGGAAATGCACTCGATCGGCGATCCCGAGCCTGGTCGCCAGCGCCGTGAGCGCTGCCTGCTCCCGCCCGCCACCAACGATGTCGAGATCGAACTGCAGATCGCCGAGTCGGGTGACCGCGTCGAGCAATATGTCGATGCCCTTGCGCTCGATCAGGCGCGATACACATACGAGCCGCAGTGAGCGTGCGCTCTCCTCTGGCGCGTTCAGCAACTCGCTGACGCTCAGCATCGCATTGGGTATGACCCGGTAACCCAGGCCCGGCTCGAATCTCCGTGCAAGTTCTGCGAGACCGTCACTGTTCGGCACCACGGCAAAAGCCCGGCGCCAGATGCGGCGGTTGATTCGAGCCAGGACCCGATGCAGCAGCACCAGTAGCCGGTCCGTGGGGTCGAACCCGGGGACGTCCGAGCCCCGCAGCGACAGCACGTACGGCAAGCCCCAGCGATTGCGCGTGTAGAGGGCGAGGATTCCAGTTGGCAGGCCGAAAAAATAGTGCACGACGTCGTAGCGCCGTTGTTCCATGAGTTGTCGCATGCGCCGCCACGCGAACCAGATGAAGCTCGCCGCGCCACGGAGTCCGCAGTCTTGCACCCCATTGCGCCAACTCGTGACGCGGTGAACGTGGCAGCCGTTCACGAATTCATGGTCCGGTTGGCCTTCGAGGCGGGAGGTCAGCACGTCCACCTCGTGACCTCGCGCGACGAGTCGCTTCACCAGGTTTGCAGACGCATAGCTCGCGCCCCCGCCGATCGGCGGGAACTCGTAATTGACGATCAGGATCCGCATCTTCTCCCTCTTCGAAGCGGAGGCGATCCGCTCCGCATGCACTGTCCGGTGCATCGTGGCCAACTGCGCCTCGCTCGAAAGCGATGGTGGCTGAGGCGTTGCTCCAACGATGACGGGCTGCTCACAAGTATCGGGGCGTCCGGCCGAGGCCTCGTGATCTACGTCACAGATCCGGCGCGACGCTGCGGGTCATCGCGAGGCGGCCACGAATAATCACCCATGAGTAACGATCGTTGTGCAGGAGCAGGCGTCGATGTGGACCACCGCGCAAGATAGGGGCACGGGAAACTCCGCCTCCCCACAGTGGCTCGAGCTGGAGCCCACGCGGTTCTCACAGTCGTTCAACCGCGAACCGTTCCGGATCCGCCACTCACTCGCCAGGCACCCGTTGCTGCAGCTCGATCGATTGATCCAGCTCGCATCGGCCTTGCCGCCGGCCGACGTAGAAATCAACGCAGGTGACGTGCCCGAGAGCCTGCCCGGCGGACGCAGGCCAACCCTCGAACTCTCCCCGCCGGAGGTTGTCGCGCGGATCCGGGACTGCCGGACGTGGCTCGGTCTGCTGCGCGTGGAGCAGGACCCGGACTACCGCAAGCTGCTCGACGAGTTGATGGCGCAACTCCAGCCGCTGGTTGATCCGATCACGCCCGGGATGCGCGAGAGGCACGGCTTCATCTTCGTGACATCACCGCGCTCGACCGTGCCCTATCACATGGACCCGGAGCATGGTTTCCTGCTGCACATGCAGGGCCGCAAGCAGTTCACCGTCTATGACGGCAACGATTCAGGCATCGTCACCGAACTCGAGATCGAGAGACACTACACACAGGGCAATCGGCGGCTGGATTTGCGACCGGAGGTCGCGTCCCGGGGCAGGACGTTCGACCTCGCGCCTGGTGATGGCCTGCACGTGCCCTTCGGCTGGCCACATCACATCACGAATGACGACCAGATCTCGGTGTCGCTGCAGATTTCGTTTCTCACGCCGAATGCCGAACGTCGCGCCCGGGTTTACAAGGTGAACAGGCAGTTGCGCAAGCTGGGACTGGCCCCGACGCCGTTCGGCGCCTCGCTGGTCGGTGACAGCCTCAAGTCCGCCGTCGGACACGCTGCCCTGGCCGCCCGGCGCACGGTCTCATTGTTGACCCGGTAACACGCCCTCGACTGGTCAGCCTGCCCGCGCACCCGCGCCGCCGAAGGCCCGCTGCCGCAGTCGCTCGATCTGGTCGCGGATGCGGGCGGCCTCCTCGAATTCGAGGTTGCGCGCGTGCTTGTACATCTCGGTTTCCAGCTTGCGGATGCGCTTCATGGCCTGCTCGGGCGCCAGCAGGATGCCGATGTCCTCGACATCCCCGCCCTTGTCCTTGCCGCGGGCTGCGTCGAACCGGGCGCCCTCCATCACGTCCTGCACGGCCTTGCGGATGGATTGCGGCGTGATGTTGTGAGCGACGTTGAACTCGATCTGTCGTGAGCGGCGCCGATTCGTCTCGTCGAGCGCGCGCTGGATGGAACCGGTGATGCGGTCGGCGTAGAGGATCGCGCGCCCGTTCACGTGACGCGCCGCACGCCCGATCGTCTGGATCAGCGAGCCCGCCGAACGCAGGAACCCTTCCTTGTCGGCGTCGAGGATCGCGACCAGCGACACCTCGGGCATGTCCAGGCCCTCGCGCAGCAGGTTGATGCCGACCAGAACGTCGAACTTGCCGAGGCGCAGGTCGCGAATGATCTCCACGCGCTCGACGGTCTCTATGTCGGAGTGCAGGTAGCGCACCCTCACGCCGTGCTCGTTCAGGTAGTCGGTGAGGTCTTCGGCCATGCGCTTGGTCAGCGTCGTGATGAGCACGCGCTCGTCTGCCACGACCCGGCGGCGGATCTCGGACAGCACGTCGTCCACCTGGGTGCGCACCGGGCGAATCTCGACCTCCGGATCGACGAGGCCCGTGGGACGGACCACCTGCTCGACCATTTCGCCGGACCGGCTCGCTTCGTACGGGCCGGGCGTCGCGGACACGAAGATCATCTGCGGGGCAAGCGACTCCCATTCATCGAAGCGGAGCGGACGGTTGTCGAGCGCGGACGGCAACCGGAAGCCGTACTGGACCAGTGTCTCCTTGCGCGACCGGTCGCCGCGGTACATGCCGCCGATCTGCGGGATCGTCACGTGACTCTCGTCGACGACCAGCAGCGCGCCCCTGGGCAGATAATCGAAGAGGCAGGGCGGCGGCTCGCCCGCCTGCCGGCCAGACAGGTAGCGGGAGTAGTTCTCGATGCCCGCGCAGTAACCCATTTCCATCATCATCTCGAGGTCGAACACGGTGCGCTGCTCGAGCCGCTGCGCCTCGACCAGTTTCTCCTGCGCCCTGAGTTCGAGCAGCCGCTCGCGCAACTCGACGCGGATGTCCTCGATTGCGCGATCCACGCGCTCGCGCGGCGTCACGTAGTGCGTCGACGGGTACACGGTCAGTCGCGGCACCTTGCGGAGCACTTCGCCCGTCAACGGATCGAAGTACGCGAGCGCCTCGATCTCGTCGTCGTACAACTCGATGCGCACCGCCTCGCGCTCCGATTCGGCGGGAAAGATGTCGATGACGTCCCCGCGGACGCGATACGTGCCCTGCGACAGGTCGAGTTCGTTGCGCGTGTACTGCATGTCCGCCAGGCGGCGGAGCAGCTTGCGCTGATCGAGCCGATCGCCGCGCACGAGGTGCAGCACCATGCTCAGGTAGGCCTGCGGGTCGCCGAGGCCGTAGATCGACGAGACGGTGGCGACGATGATCGACATCCGGCCGCTCGAGCAGCGCCTTGGTGGCCGAGAGCCGCATCTGCTCGATGTGCTCGTTGATCGACGCGTCCTTCTCGATGTACGTGTCCGAGGACGGCACGTAGGCTTCGGGCTGGTAGTAGTCGTAGTAACTGACGAAGTACTCGACCGAGTTGTGCGGGAAGAATTCCTTGAACTCGCCGTAGAGTTGCGCAGCGAGTGTCTTGTTGTGCGCCATCACGAGCGTGGGGCGCTGCAGGCGTTCGATGACGTTGGCGATCGTGAACGTCTTGCCCGACCCGGTCACGCCGAGGAGCGTCTGGTGCGCGAGGCCGTTCTGCAGTCCCTCGACCAGGCGCTCGATCGCCTGCGGCTGGTCGCCCGCCGGACGGTAATCGGACCTGAGCTGGAATGGACGCAGGACGTCGGACATCGATCTCGCCGCCGGGACAGTTGCAGTTACACTTGGGAGAGGCGACAGGTTAGCCTAAAATGCCGCGTCGTTTTGCCAGCCCGGAAAATACCGTGCCCGTCGTACTCGCCGATCGAATCAAGCGCGTCAAGCCGTCCCCTACCGTCGCCCTGACGGGACGCGTCGCCCGGCTCAAGGCCGAAGGCCACGACATCATCGGCCTCGGCGTCGGCGAACCCGATTTCGATACTCCGGCGCACATCGCGGAGGCGGGCATCGACGCCATCGAATCCGGTTTCACGAGGTACACGGCGGTCGAGGGCATCCCGGAACTGAAGGACGCGATCATCGCGAAGTTCAAGCGCGACAACGACCTCACGTACACGCGGCCGCAGATCCTCGTCTCGACCGGGGCCAAGCAGACGATCTACAACCTCTTCATGGCGGTCCTGAACCCCGGCGATGAAGTCGTGATCCCGGCACCCTACTGGGTCTCCTATCCGGATATGGCGATGCTCGCCGATGGCGTGCCCGTGACGCCTGCCGCCGGCCCCGACCAGGCGTACAAGATCACGCCCGCGCAACTCGAGGCGGCCATCAC
Source organism: uncultured Gammaproteobacteria bacterium (assembly GCA_963786705.1). Lineage (GTDB taxonomy): Bacteria > Pseudomonadota > Gammaproteobacteria > Steroidobacterales > Steroidobacteraceae > RPQJ01. The sequence continues at coordinate 152,117 of CAWBAG010000013.1, read as the reverse complement.
CCCGAAAACCCGGGTGTTCATGCTGAACAGCCCGAGCAACCCGACCGGTGCCGCGTACACGCGTGGCGAGCTGGTGACGCTCGGCGCCGTGTTGCGGCGTCACCCGCAGGTGCTGATCGCGACGGACGACATGTACGAGCACATCTACTGGGCGCCGGAGCCGTTCTGCAGCTTTGCGACGGCGTGTCCCGATCTCTACGACCGGACAGTGACGATCAACGGCGTGTCCAAGAGCTATGCCATGACCGGATGGCGCATCGGCTACTGCGGCGGGCCGGCCGAGATCGTGACGGCGATGGCCACGATCCAGGGCCAGTGCACGTCGAACCCGGTCTCGATCTCGCAGAAGGCGGCCACTGTCGCGCTGAACGCGGAACAGGCCTGCGTCGGGGAGATGAACAAGCACTTCAAGTCGCGTCACGATTTCTTCAACGCCGGCTTGAATCACCTGCCGGGCTTCAAGGTGCTGCCGGCCGCCGGCACGTTCTACGCGTTCTGCGACGTTTCCGAGGCGATGCACATGCGGGGGCTTGCCGACGACAATGCGTTCGCCGAGTTCCTGCTCGAAAAGGCAGGCGTCGCGGGCGTGCCGGGGTCGGGATTCGGTGCGCCCGGCCACATCCGTTTTTCATTCGCCGTCAGCATGCAGATGCTCGAACAGGCCCTGGCGCGCATGGGCAAGGCGCTGGCGGGCGCCTGAACCTCGGCTTTCTTGACTCCAGGCGCGGCAGATTGGAATATATGCGGCTCGCTCGCAGGCTTCGTTCCGACATAGCTCAGCGGTAGAGCAGCTGACTGTTAATCAGCGGGTCCCTGGTTCGAATCCAGGTGTCGGAGCCACTGCCCGCCGCCGCGCCCTGCCTGGGCCGGCCTCAACGTGTCCAGGTCAGCTTGCTGGCGTGGTCCGTAGCCCGACGGCCACGCCCCGAGCGCCGCTCACGCATGTTGCTGGGGATGCCCTTCACTTCCCAGGCATTCCGGACGCGGCGGTCCTGGTTGGTACGGCGATCCTCGTGGTGCACGTAGTGACAGGTGCAACCCTGGGGCGCACACGTCGGCTGCGGCAAGGGCGGCGCCTCGGCAGAAAGGAATCGCTGCCCCCCGAGGTTCAACCTCGTGCGGATGCATTCCGGGCCCGCCTCGACGCTGACGCAATGGTACGGATTGGTAACTTGATGCGACCGCACGACCCGGCCGGAAAACCGAATTTCGGCGCGCACCCGCTTGCGATGCCACCAGGACGCGAGACTGAATGCCATCGGTGTCTCTCCTGTCTCGGGACCCTTTCCGTGGACCCGTCAGCGGAATTGTAGCCCGTTGCGCACGGTATTCCATATCTCCAGCGGAGCGGCTGAGAACTGGAAACAGATGAATGGCCGGATCGGGACCGGTTGCGCTGCAATGTACCACACCACAGGTCCTGGCCAAGACACGGCCAATGGTGGCGCAAGATTGCGTATGGCCGCATCCACTCCGCTGCCCGAGAGTTCCATGCTCGACGAAGTTGCTTGAGTGCTACCGGCACTCGGCGAAAGCCCTCGTGTCGGCACTCCACCGCCAGGAACGCCGCGACGATCGGCCTGGGCCGACCCAGGATCACCCGTACACCCGCGGGACCGGGCAATCAGGCCAGCATGTCCGCGCTCATGTGAGAAAAATGCCAGATTGGCTCGGTTTGGTCATCGGTGGAACCCGTGCCTCGTCGTCATGTCGTCAACGGCGGCGTGCGCCTCGCAGACCGCGCGGTAGATCGCCGCGGCGGGCCGCAACCTTCGTTCCTGGGTTGCGAAGTCGACTTCCGCCAACCCGAATCGTGCATTCCTCCCCGCGGTCCACTCGTAATTGTCCATCAACGTCCAGTACAGGTATCCGAGCACCGGCACACCTTCGTCGACTGCCAGCGCGAGCGCCTCGAGATGCATCTGGAGGTACCGGCTACGTTCCTCTTCGTCCGTCGTGGCGATTCCGTTCTCCGTGACCATCAGGGGCACCCCGAAACACCGGAATCGCTTGAGGGTGCCGAGCAGGCCGGGCGCAAAGATCTCCCACCCCAGAGCCGTGAACGCCCGCGACGGCGGGTGATGATCCTCCGTGCACTCCGAGCCGACAATCGCGGCGGCTCCAATCGCGGGTCGCCAGCGCACGATCTGCCGCGTGTAGTAATTCAATCCGACAAAATCGAGCACCTCGCGTGGACGACGTCCGAGCAAGCGGAAGAACGCCTGGTTCAGCACCAGATCCCGCACCCAGGCCGCACCGCGATCCGCGATGCGACGCTGATCACAGGCCACGATATACGGCGCACTGTGAGCGAATCCCACCATTGCGTCCGGCCGCGCCCTGTGCAGCGTCGCGTACGCCTGTGCATGGGCCAGCGCCATGTGGCGAAGCACTCGCGCGGCACTCCACCAGGAACCCGGCTTGCATGGCGGCCAATCGCCCGTGATGAACGCATGCTTTGCATAGACCGTGGGTTCGTTGATCGTTACCCAGTAGCGTACGTGATCGGCCAGGCGCGATGCCACGTACTCCACGTAACGCACGAAGTGACGCACGCTGTCGCCGCGCGTCCAGCCGCCCCGCTGCGCCAGCCACATCGGGTTCGTGAAGTGATGCAGCGTGACGACCGGCTCGAGCCCCCGTTCCCGCAAGGCCGCGACCACCTCGACGTAATGTGCCATCGCCGATTCGTTCCATTGGCCGGGCTGCGGCTCGATCCGACTCCACTCGATCGAGAAGCGGTGGGCACTGTGGCCGATCGACTTCGCCAGGTCGAAGTCCCGCGCATACAGGTCATAGTGGCGGCACGCCTCTCCGGACTTGTGAGGCAGGAGATGGCTTTCCTCCATCGGCCACCAGTCATTGGACCGATTGTCGCCCTCCACCTGGTGACTTGCGGTCGCCGCGCCCCAGAGAAATTCCTTCGGAAAGCGTGACGCCAGAGCGGTTGCAGCCCATCTCGATTCGTCACTGACCGGTGCCGGCATTCGCGCGCCTACTTCCGTTCGGCCTTCCAGAGAGCGAATGGCCTGGCGTCCTGAATCGTGATCTCAACGGTGACCCATAGCAGTGCAAAGTACAGGACTCCCAGTACACCGAGTTTGACCAGCAACCACAACCCTTCCGCAGGTACCAGCATCGAGATTGCGCCGATCACAATTCCCGCCGCGCCCACGCGCAGCACCGTCCGCCACAGCACCGGCGCGCCGACGCCTCGGCATCGATTGCCGGGCCGGTATCGCACACCCGTATCAGTGCAGCCAGTCCACACATGTCGGAGTCACCGTACCTGAGAGAATGACGACCAGGCGCGGCCTTCGAACTGGCGGGGAATGTCCACGCCCAGCATCGTGAGCAATGTGGGTGCCACGTCGAGAATGTGACCGCCGTCAAGCGCAGTGCCGGCCGCCAGCGACGGCCCGCGCGCGAACATGAATGCCTTTGCACGGTGGTTGCCGTTGTAGAACGCCGAGACCTCATAGCCCGGCACCTTGCGGATCAGGCCGGCGTGCGGCGACTCGATCGCGTCGAGCACGCGGGCCCTCTCATTCCAGTTGATCACCGCATCCGGGAGATCGCCCCGGCGAGGGCCGGTGAACACACGGTCCATGTCGTAGATCCTGTCTGCCGCACGCAGTCCGTTTGCGGGATTCCTGAGCTGGTCGAGTTCCTCGCACAGCGAGCCGATGAGATCCTGGTACTCCGCACCCGGCCTCACGATGCCCAGCGGTTCCCGCCCCTGCAGGTTGACCCGGAAATACGCCTCGTTCGAGTTCGGGATGCAGAAGAGCCTCGAGCGCGACCAATCGGTGCCCGAATTCACCCACTTCATGCTGAGCTTGTAGCGCATCGAGCGCGGCATGCAGCGCGTCACCGACTGCCGCAGGCCGAGCGGAACAGCCTGGCGGAGGGCCGCGAGCAGCCCCTTCTTCGGTGCGGACGAGGACGGGTCGCCGCCGCCGACACTGCCCGAGTAGAAATGACCGAGGCGGTGCAGCATCTCGGGCATGAGATGGCAGCCGGAGTAGTTCGGACCCATGCCGTCGCCCGAGGTGACGATCACCGTCGTGTCGTCGCCGACGGCTTCGAGGATGCCGCCGATGGCCGCATCGACGGCCGCGTACACGTCGCGCACGTAATTGACTGCCGCTCGACTCCGGCGGGATGCGTCGGATACTCGGGATCGCCGATGTGCCAGAGGTAATGACCGGCGCCGTGCGGCTCGCCGAACGTCACGAACATCATGTCCCAGTCGTGCTCGCGCGTGAGCGCCTGGACGACACGTCCCTTGGTCTCGGCGCCCGCGATCAGTTGCTCCGCGAATCGCCGCGTGTCGTCCGGCACCTGCACGAGATTGCTGTGCTCGGGCGCGGGGTAGCGACCGAACCGCCGCTCGATCTCGCGCAGCATCCCGCGCGGGGTAGACCCGGGCTCGCCGAACCACGTCCAGGTGCCGTAGTCCACGACCTGCAGGCCCTTGAAGCCAGGCAGGAGGTAATCCATGAACGCATCGAAGACGATGCACTTGCGGCCGGCGTCGTCGAGGAACTTCCAGAACGGCGGCTGGGCGCACCACTCCGGCTCGGTCCGATGGATCGCCTGGTCGCCCTCACGGACCTGGTAGGCGTGGTACATGCCGTGCTGGCCGGGCGTCGTGCCGGTGTAGAGCGTCGGCCACGCCGAGACGTGCATCACCTCGGCGGTCGTGCCGAGGCGACCCGACACGCCTTCGCGGCGCAGATCGCGCGAACGTCGGCAGGTGTCCCTCTGCGGCCCACGCGTCGATGAGGTCGGCATCGGCGCTGTCGAGGCCGATCAGCAGGACGCGTCGCTTGCGGCTTGCGGTCACGTTGACCATCAACGCACCGGGTCCGCCACCGGGTTTGCGTAGACCTCCGGCAGCGCAACCGTTCGGCGCTCACGATCCGAGAGCTTGCCCGCTTCGACCATGGCGACCGTCCAGATGTTGTCCTCGCCGCGCGTCTCGGCCCGTGCGCCGTTCTGCACCGCATCGCGCAGGCTGTTCAGCAGCGAAGTCGTGCCGCCCTTCGGGTACGGTTTCTCGTCACCCGGCGGCACCTTGTCGTTGCGGATCGGGCGGAACCAACGGCTGCTGCCGGGTCGCCACATGACGAACTTCCGATTGGTCCACAGCACGCCCTTCTCGCCCTCGATCCACAACGAGAAGCCGTAGCGATGCGAAAGCAGCGTGCCGACGTACTGCGCCTGCATGTGGCCGAAATCGATCAGCGCCTCGGTGTTCGCGCCGTGCTTGTAGTCAGTCCAGGCGGGATTCCAGACGCGCGCGTTGACGCTCTGCGGATGCGCGCCGAAGAAACCCCGCAGGCTGTCGAAGTGGTGGGTCGCGATCTCCTGCAACTGCGGGTATTCGATCTGGCCGAACCAGGGTCCTTCGACACGGCTCGGCTGGTGCCGCCGATCGATCATGATCGCGTTGTCGATCACGCCGAGGAATTTCTCGTCCAGCAGGCGCTTGATGGTTCGCTCCGAGGGCCAGAACCGATAGTTCTCGGCCACGATCACCTGCCGGCCCACGGAACGGGCCCGCTCGAGCACCCTTCGCCCCTCCTCCACCGTGACGGCCAGCGGCTTCTCGACCATGACCGTCAGCCCGGCATCGAGGCAACGAATGGAGACGTCCGCATGGGTGGCCGACGGAGCTCACGACCAGCGCCGCGTCGGCCTTGACGATCTTCAATGCCTCGCCGATGTCCGAGAAGAACCGGCAACTGCTCGCCGGGAGCAGGCCTTTCGCCTTCTCGAGCGATGCCGGATCGGGTTCGACGATGGCGACGCACTCGACATCGGGGTGGTTCTTGACGAACTCGACCCAGTGCCGGCCTCGGATGCCCGACCCGATCTGAATGATCTTGATGCCCACGATTGCTCTCTCCGTTTCGTTCCTAAGTCGCCGTCAGCTCGGGCCAGACGCGGCCGCGCATGGCTGCGTCGTCCATCGTCGCTGCCTGGTCGCGCGGCTGGATCTCGAGCACGCGCAAACCCTCGGGGCGATTGTCGTCCGCGACCCGACGGAACGCCGCGGTCACGTCGGCCCACTCGCCGAGTGCGTGCGCAAGGTTCAAGACGTTGCGTGACGGGCCCACGGAATCCAGCAGGTCGTGCCCCGGCACCAGATTGCAGACCGACAGCCGGCGCGATGGGGTCACTTACGGCCCTCGAGCAGCCGGTCATACACGGCCTCGCAGCGCTCTGCCACGATCGACCAGCGGCAGTTCTCCGCCACGTACTTTCGCGAGGCTTCGCCAAGGGCGCGTGCCATGACTGGTTGCGTCAACAGGCTGACCATTCCGTTTGCGAGCGCCGACGTGTCGCCACTCGCAGCGAGCCAGCCGGTCTGCCCGTGGACCACGCCGGGTGCGGACGAATCGAAGGACACGACCGCCCTGCCCGACGCCATGTAGTTCAGCAGTTTGACCGGTATGCCATCGCAGTCAATGCGCGGGTTGACGGCGACACTGCTGCCAGCGAGCAATTCCGGCAGATCGGCAAACCCAGGGGACGGGATGATGTCGACCTGCTGCCGGATGCCGAGTTCACGCGCCAGGGCTTCGTATGGCTCGAACGACGAATCCGAGGCGATCCGCAGGCGAGCTTCCGGAATCCGGGCAACGGCCTTGCCGAACGCCATCAGCATCAGGTCGATTCCCTGGTACTCGGCGAGGTTTCCCGTGAAGATGAGCGTCGGACGCGCGTCGGGCGACGCCGAAGGATAGCGCGCCGGATCGAAGTGCTCGAACTCGACGCCATTCGAAATGACCGACAAACGCTTCGGATCCATGCCCCCCCGACCCACCAGCTTGTCGCGGATCGTCTCTGTGACGCAGACAGTGTGATCGGCAAGCCGTGGCATCCAGCCGTCCATCCAGGCGCCCATCGAACGCTTGACCGCGTACGGCAGCCCGAGCGAATAGAACGGCAGTTCGGACATGAGCAGCATGTGCGCGTCGTAGACCAGGGGCACCCGGCGGCCCACGCGTGCCGCTGCGCTGACGAGAAGCCCCTCGTAGTGATGGGCGTGAATGACATCGAAGCGGTGAGCGCCGAGGACGTCGCGCAATTTCAGCGCCAGCAACGGGTCCACGAAGGCCAGCTTGCCGTAGGTCGGCCCCGGGCTCAGCTTCTGATAGAAGCTCAGGTTGCGCGTGCGGTGCACCTGGACCGCAGGGTCGACCGGACCACTGCCCAGGTGATATGTGATGACGTGCACCTCGTTGCCGCGCGCCGCGAGCGCCTCCGCCATTCGCAGGATGCGAACCGGTGTCCCACGCGCAAGCGGAAACGGACAGGCGGCGACGATGGCAATGCGTAGCATGGAGACCGGATCTTAGCGGTGGCACGTCACGATGAGGTGACTAAATGAGTCGACCGGCCAGCTTCCAGTACGCGACCACGACGGCATCGAGCACGCGACGGGTAGCCTCCTCGAAGGCGCCCGACGTGAGTTCGCTGCGGAACGGAATACGGCCACCGCGCAGCAGTTCGCGATCCGGGACGCGTCGCATCGACTGCACGACCCGTCGCTCGCGCCAGATCGCACGCGCGTTGCGGAGTACCCACGTCGCCGCGCGCCACCACTCCCCGCGCCAGCCCTTGCGGGCCGCGATCGTGAACTGTGCGACCTCGTGGATCAGGAAGACCGGAGTCAGCACCAATAGTGTGCGCACGGAGTAGTTCTTGAGCACCACGAGCCAGCGATTGCGGATCAGGTAGTAAGCACGCCGGCTGGAATACGTGCCGAGTTGGCGAATCGACAGGGCTTCGGTGCCCTGCCCGTGATAACAGTGTGCCGCGGGCACCGAGAGAATGTCTGCGCCACTGCTGCGAGTTCGCACGCCGAAGTCGTGATCCTCGAACCTGTAGAAAAACGACTCGTCGAATGTCACACCGGATGGCAGGCGGCGGCGGTCGGCCATGAAACAGCAGGTGCTGAGCGATCCAATCGCGCGGACCGTGCGGTCGACCGACGCGAACGGGCAGTCCTCGTGCAGGCGAATCTGTTGCCCCAGGAAGTGGCACTCGGCGCCGTCGTACTGAATCGTGTCCCCGCGATGCGCGTACACGATCGAGGCTGCTGCCAGTGCCGCGCGCGGGTGGGAGTCCATCGCCGCACCCAGCTCGTCGACGCAGGCCGTCGTCAGCGAAACGTCGTTGTCGATGACGAGGATGCGGTCCCGCCGGGCCGCGCGCAGACCTTCATTGCGGGCACCTCCGGCGCCGAGGTTGGTCGCCAGGCGTACGATACGCACGCTTGGAAACTCGAGTTCGACGGCATCCACGCTGCCGTCCTGCGAGCCGTTATCCACGACCACGATCTCGGCGAACCGCTCCGCGATCGCACTTGCTGGCCGCCAGCGACATCGGCAGGACATTCCTGCCATTGAAGTTGATCCCGCAGAGCGAAGGCCTGTTATCGCCGGCACGTGCGTCAGTCATCGCGAACCTCCGGCGAACGCACTCCATGCGACGGGCTGGAGCGGGGAAAGCGCCTCACTGCGTGCCGCAGAATATAACCTAATCAATTGATAATGCTCTGTTTTTAACTTAACGGCCTGTGCCTGCTCGAACGCGCATCTCCAAGCCTGGACAAGGCTTGCATGCCGTGGTGTGCATTGCGTGGGCATCCGTCTTTTGCCGCCAGTCGCTCCGCCGGCCGTGCGGCGAGCGCCACGATGGTGAGGGTCGGGATGACGTGGCCAGCGCACGGGAAGACAGGGCTGCCAGCCACAAACAGGTTGCGCACCCCGTGTACCCGGCACTCGGCATCGACGACTCCAGTCCGGGGGCCGGAGCTCATGCGTGTCGTGCCCCGGTGATGCGACGCGTCGGTGAACACCGGCGGGCTCAACAGGTAGATCAGGTCCGGGATGTCAGTGATGTGCCGGCGCGCAAAATCGAGACGATTGCCCGCGTATCCCCGCCGCAGGACAACCTTCATCGTCTGCACGAAGGACTGGTATTGCGCCTCGGCGTAGCCGGAGGTCTGCAACTCGAACGTGGCGTAGTGGTTGAGCAACTGCTCCCGGGCCTGCGTTCGCGCCGACAGCCCGACACCCACCTGGTACTTCCCATCAGCCAGCGGCCGCCCGCGCAACAGCGGGAACTGCGTGCCGGGCGGCACGTGAACCTTGCCGTAAACGGCGCGCGGATGATCCATGAAGAACCGGCCAACAACGTCGTGGTCGTTGGCGATGCCGCCAGGCGCCCTGTCTCGAGAAGCAAGCAGCAGCCGGGCGTTTTCCAGCCCGCCGCACGCCAGCACGAATCGGCGGGCGCGCACGTCGATACGACGGCCATCCAGCGTGGCCGCAGTGACCGAATCGATGGCCGACCCTGCCTCGTCGAGACCGACGTGCGTCGCGGATGCGTTCAGCACCACGTTCACGCCGTCGGACTTGCGCAACATCGGTCCGAAAGCCGATCCGAAGCGTGTGGCGCTCCGTGGCCAGAGCGAGGCTGTCGGCGCGAGTACGCCAGACTCGAACAGCGAGCGCTCGGACGCCGACATGCGACCCGCGAGCAATGATTCCGAATCCGCGTTCGGATTCGGCAACTCGAGTATCTCGTAGGCGCGGGGGTAGTGCCGCGCGACCTCGTCGTAGGTAATCGGCCAACCGCTGTCCGGCACCCACGCGCGCGCATCCGCAATCGTCACCTTCCAGTAGGCCCGGGCCCCGGTTCATTGCCGCCGTGCCAATGACCGGTCACGCACCAGGGTTCCCGGAACCCGTGCTGGCAGCCAGGCACCGTGCCAGGCGCTTGAAGGCACGGCAGATGATCCACGACGAGCTTTCGCAACAGGCAACCGGACGGGGTGAAAGCATGGCGCGCGGCGAGTTCCCCGGTCGCGGAGACTTCTTGAACCTCGTCGCAATTCTAACGCATGGCGGCGCGGTATCATGATCGCGATTCCGGGGACCGCGCCGAGAGGGTCGAGCGCGCCGGACGGGTTTTCATGAGGAGCAGTGCCGCGTGACAGGACAGCCCGATCTATCGGTCATCGTCCCGTTCTACAACGAGGAAGACAGCATAGGCCGCATGCATGCCGCCATCGTTGCCGCTGTCGGACCCTTGGGCATCCCCTTCGAGATGGTTTTCGTCAACGACGGCAGCCGCGACCGCACGCTCGAGTTCGCCACGGACCTCGCCCGCGCCGATGAGCGCGTGACGGTCGTGAACTTCCGGCGCAACTACGGCCAGACCCCGGCCATGGCCGCTGGTATCGAGCAGGCGCGCGGCCGGATCCTCATCACCATGGATGGCGACCTGCAGAACGACCCGCGCGACATCGAGCACTTTCTCGCCAAGATCGACGAGGGCTACGACATCGTCGTCGGCTGGCGCTTCAATCGCCAGGACAAGCTGATTTCGCGCAAGATCCCTTCGAAGATCGCGAACTGGCTGATCGGCAACGTGACCGGGGTGCCGATCAAGGACAATGGATGCTCGCTGAAGGCCTATCGCGCCGCGCTGATCAAGGAGATCCCCCTGTACTCCGAAATGCACCGGTTCATCCCGGCCATGGCCTCGATCGCCGGGCCGCGGATCGCTGAAATCAAGGTCCGCCACCACGCCCGGCAGTTCGGGCAGTCCAAGTACGGGCTGTCGCGCGTATACAAGGTGCTGCTCGACCTGATGGTCATCAAGACCGTGGCATCGTTCACCGCGCGCCCATTGCTGTGGTTCAGCCTGCTGGCGACGCCACTTGCGCTGATCGGCGTGACGACACTTATCTATTCCCTTTGGCGCTTGGCCGCCGTGACGGGCAAGATCGCGCTGCCGGTGGCGGGGTCGGGCCTGATCTTCCTGCTGGCCGCATTCATTCTGGGACTGGCTGGCGTGCTGGGGGAACTCGTCTACAAACTCGGGGACATGCGCGAGCACGATTTCTCGCGGCTCACCGCGCACGTCTGGAGCACTTCCGGAGGCGCGTCGGTGCGCAAGGTCGATCATCATGCTTGAACGCAGGGTGGACGTGGACGTCTCCGTGATCGTGCCGGTCGGCGAACGACAGGCAGATGCAGCTGGGCTCCATGCCGAATACAAGGCCGGCCTGGCTGCGACAGGCCAGGCTTATGAAATCATTTTCGTACTTGACGGGCCGCGCCAGGTTTTCGCCGACGCGCTTCGTGGACTGCTGGCCCGAGGCGAGCACTTCACCGTAGTCAGCCTCACACGCGAGTTCGGCGAAGCGACCGCCCTGATGGCGGGTTTCGGGCAGGCCTCCGGTCAGACGATCCTCACCCTGCCCGCCTATCACCAGATCGAGGCTGACGAAATCGGCAAGCTTCTCGAAGCGACCGAAACTCAGGACGTCGCGATCGGCTGGCGCTGGCCCCGCGCTGGCGGCCCTCTCGAACGTGCGCGGCGGGCGCTCTTCCACGGCCTGCTGCGCGCGGTGACCCGCCTCGACTATCACGATCTCGGATGCGGCGCCCGGGCATTCGACCGACGCGTCCTGGAGGAGATCGAACTCTATGGCGATCAGCACCGCTTCCTGGCCGCGCTCGCCGACCGGCACGGCTTCAAGGTCAGGGAAGTGGCTGTCCGCCAGTCGTCCAAGGACCGATTCGCCGGCCGCTACCGCATACGCGAATACGCCCGCAGCCTGCTCGACATATTCTCGGTGTTCTTCCTGGTGCGCTTCACCAAGAAGCCGCTGCGGTTCTTTGGCATGGTGGGCGTGACGACATTCACCATCGGCGGAATCCTGGTCACCTGGATGGTCGTCGAACGGTTGTTTTTCGCCCACCCGCTGGCCGACCGGCCGGCGCTGCTGCTGGCCTCGTTGCTGGTGGTGCTCGGCCTGCAGCTGTTCGCGCTTGGACTTCTCGGCGAACTGATCATCTTCACGCATGCCAGGCACCTGCGTGACTACCAGATCGACAAGGTGCTCCGGTTCAGGAGCACGGCAGTCCAGCCTGTCGATAGTCAGCATGAGACTTGATTAGAATGCTTCGCAGTTCGTCGTCCATGCGCTCGGTCGTGACCGGATATGGCACGCCTGGCAACCGATACAGTCGTCCCAGCAGTTGGTTCAGATCATGAAAGCACACGACCAGACCTTCGCCGACTTCCTCCAGGTGCTGAAGCGGCGCGCACGTCCCGCCATCGCTGCAGCCATGGCGGTACTGCTCGGCATGACGTACTTGGCTTTCTCTTTGCCGGCCGTATACGAGTCGAGCGCAAAACTGCTGATCGACCATCCGGAAATACCGCAGGAAGTGCTGGGCGGCGAAGGTGCGGAGGGATACGTCGAGCAACGGCTTCAGCGCGTACGGCAACGCGTAATGACGCCTGAGCACGTCCAGGAACTCATTGCCAGTCACAAGCTGTACCAGGACGACGGAGAAACTATCCCCGGACGAAATGCTCACACGGTTCAACGAGAGCGTCGTCGTCACGCCGGAGGTGACCGGCGTCATCGATCCGCGATCGATGCGCACGGCCAACCTGACTTACGCGTTCGCGGTCTCGTTCCAGTATGACGACCCGGAGGTTGCCCGGGACGTCGCCGACTCGCTCGCAAAGTTGTTCGTCACGTCCAATGCCGAGCAAGCCAGGGACGCATCCGAGAGAGCTATCGCGTTCCTCCGGTCGGAGGCCGACCGGCTGCAGACCGACCTGCGCGAGCGCGAAGATCGCCTGACCCAGCTCCGCCAGTCCCATGCCGGCGGCATGCCTGGGGATCGCGAGGCGAACCTGAACCGCGCCCGGGACCTCGAACGCGACCTCGCTCGTGTCGATGACGACCTGCGCTCAGCACGGGCGCGAAAGGACCTGCTGGAAGCCCAGCTTCGCGACACGCCGCGGGATCGCCCCGTGCTCGACGAGACGGGCCAGCCCGTCATTCTCGGGGCCGACCGGCTGGCCCAGGCGCAGCAGGAACTCGTTGCCGCCCTCGCGAAGTACAGCGAAGACCACCCCGACGTCCGCAGGTTGCGACGGGAGATTGCCTCGCTCTCAGCGGACCCCTCCGTCACGGCCGCCGGCAGCGTGCCGTCCAATCCGATATACGAGCAGCTGCAGACCCAGATCAGCGCCACGGACATCGCAATCCGGGACCTGATGGCGCGTCGCTACGACATGTCGAGCACGCTCGCCCGCTTGCAGAGCGCCATTTACCAGTCCCCCGAGTACGAGCAGCAGTACACCGACCTCGTCCGTGACTATGAACTGGTCAAGGCGCAGTACGAGCAGATGCGTGCACGAGAGACCGCGGCCGAGGTCGCCCAGAAGGCGGCCGGCGCCCAGGCCGGAGAGTCCTACGTGCTGGTCAGCCCGGCGCAGGTTCCCGCGAGCCCGATCGAGCCGGACCGCGTGGCGTTGATGTTCCTGGCCGTCGTGCTGGCGGTCGCCGCCGGTCTCGGCACCGCATCGCTCTTGAATTCGACGGACTCCACCATCAGAGGCAATGTGGACGTCTACACCCTGCTCGGCGCGGCCCCGCTGGGACATGTTCCGACGATGCGCATCGCGGCCGAAGTGCGCCGGCGACGACTCGGCGACGTGGCGCTGGCGGCCGGAATGCTGGCAGCCGTCGCGCTGGTGGTCCTGGCGGTCCGATGACCGGGCAGCGCGCGATGTAGAACCTTCGGCCGGTCCGGAGAAGTCCGGGCGACGTGCCGGTCATGCTTCGCTTGCGGCGACGCTCTCCAGGAAGCAGGCGCCCAGCCTGGTGACTTCCCGATCGATATCGTGCGCTTCCTGAACGACGAGTTGCGCAGCACGTCCCATCGACACGAGGACATCGGCCTCGACCTCGAGGCAGAGCCTCATCGCGCGCGCAAGGGCATCCACGTCTGCGGCGGGATACAGCCACCCGTTCAGTCCATCCCGCACGAGTTCCGGAATTCCGGCGAGGTACGGCGCGATCACAGGACGTCTCAAGGCCATCGCCTCCATGATGACCACCGGCAACCCCTCGGAAAGGCTCGGCACAACCAGCGCGCGGGCTGCGAGCATCTGGGCGCGAACGCCGTCTGCGTCCTGCGCGCCAAGCAACCTGATCTGTTGACCTAGACCCAGCTCCGCTATGCGACCCGAGATCGCGTCCCTCATCGGACCTTCCCCAACCAGCGCGACCTCCACCTGGATGCCCTTGTCACGCAGTAGACGAACGGCCTCGACCAGCACGATCTGCCCCTTTTCCTTCGAGAGCCGTCCCACGCAGACCATGCGACGACTTGGTGGGGCTGGCTCGGGTTCGATCTCGCTCCGATAGTCAGCATCGAGCCCGCAACGAATGACATGAATCCGTGGCCAGTCCGCCTCGGACACCCACTTGCAGATCTGGCTGCGACCGTATGCAGACACGGCAACCACGAACTCTGCGTTTCCCACTATCAACGGCAGACCCATTTGCGCAGGGCGGTCGTTGATGTCGGACCCGTGCGCCGTGAAGCTGTAGGGTGGTCCGCCGAGCCTGTGGACTAGCATGGCGATCTCCGCAGAGTTGGTGGCGAAGTGAGCATGCAGATGCTGCACGCCACGGTCGTCGACCCAACGTTTGATCTGGCATGCTTCCGCGACATAGGCCAGATGGCGCGGCCACGCCCGGTCCGAGCCGCGGGCCATCTGCAATGCCAGACCCACGGCCTTCAATACATTTTTCGGGGACGTAACCGTCGCGTGCAGCAACGCCGCGAGAAGTCCTTTCATGCCACCTGCCAGGACGTATCGAGTCCGGGCGCGTTCGCTCACGTCCAGTTGGTCGGGCAGTGCTCCGGTATCCCCATGAAGCGCAATCCGAACGACCTGGAACCCCTGTCGTTCGAGGGCGAGAATCTCCCTGCGGATGAACGTATGACTCACGGCGGGATAGAGATTGACCAGATATCCAACCGTCGCTCTTGCCTCGCGCGGTTCCAACTCGTGCATGACCTGCATACGTCCCATTTCCTCGATATCTCAAGCGACGACCACCGCCTCGAGCCATGTCGAGCATGCACTGGAACCTCGACTCCTGCGCATAGCGTTCATGACGGGACTCCGTCCGACTGCCGGATCACTTCGCGCGCCGGATCCGGTCGCCGCCGGCTGCGCCTCGGGTGGCACACCCGCGTCGCGAGCCGCGACTAATCGTATCCCCAGCGATGCGCCAGCGGTTGCGCGGCGCGCCGGAGATACCGGAGTTGTCCCTCGTCGAACGCCCCGAGATACGAATCGTCAAACTGGATGGACTGTCGCGCCGGATCAAATTTAGAAGGACTGCCACTGATGTGGTGAAGATCGGCGACAGGCCTTCTCAGGACGCTCGACGTTCCCGACAACTGCAGAAACTTCAGCACACGCTGCATCGTTCCTTGCGGATCCGTGCACAGAGTCTCGTAGGTTACACGGCACACGTGACGGTCAGGGACTCCCATGACCATGTCCTCGATCTGCCCGACACTCCTGCGCCACTGCGAGATGGCATCCTCGACGGACAGACCGCGTCGCATCAACGAGTGTGCGACGGCGCGGTAGTCGCGGCAAAGCACGATGGCTGCGAGTGGCGTCCGGCTTTCGATGCCAGAGAGCACGGAATCGGTATGCGGCCTTGGACGCGTCGACTATGCAAGCGGCCCCGGTGACGGCGTGAACAGCGTCGAAGAGCCGCCAATTGTCGTCAATGATCGATTCCGCACCGAGCAAGCCGCTGAATCGACGTGGAACGGAACAGCCCGGGTCTTTGCCGCAGCATCGCCATTCCCGCGCTCAGGGCCTTGCGCTGCAACAGCGGAAGCGACTGACGCTCGTAAATCGTCCTTGGCCATTTCAACGACAGGTGCGCCGAGAGGAGATCCCAGTGCATCCTGAACGCGTCGCCAGAACGTGCACTCAGGCACCGACGAGCCGCACGAGCAAATCAACGGTTGCCTGGGATTGAAGAGACGTCGATCCTCGAGCGCGTAGGCACGAAGGTTGTGCGACTCGCCCAGAGTGACCACGTCACGGTGACCACCGAGAAGGTTATCCAGCAACGTGGATCCCGACCGGTGTGGTGCCAGTATGAAAGCCGTGCGGTACGGGGACATCGTCAATCGACCCAACGACTCGGCTTGCCTGGACGATCCTGCGAAAAGTCGCGTCATGTCTGCACGACATTCCTCGTCGCTGTCGTCTCGAATTCGAAGCCGAAGTGAGAAATGTCTCGAGCAAACGTCGCACCGACAATCTCGCGCAGCTCGTCCGTGTACATCGAACGATAGTCGTACCGTGTCCGGGTCGTATTCTCGCGCGGCACGCGAATTGCCTCGCCAAAAAAGGCCTCGAGATCGGCCTCGAGTCGTTCGAGTCGCAGACACTGGCAACGCACGATCCGGTCCTTGTCGACGATCCACTCCAGCTGGTCGAACCATGAGTTCATCGGCCCCATCCAGGGCTGTCCGGGATGCTCCGGAATTTCGAAGACCTTCCGGTCGGTGACGAAATCCTTGAAAGTCGCCGTCTTCGATATAAACTCGTCTCGGGTCGTCGGACGGCCAGTTTCGGCAATCCTGGCGAGCGAAATGGTAGCGTGATGCGGTCCGACTCCAAGGGTTGCGTATGATGCAGAAGAACTTAAGATCGGTCTCGACGTCGTCGACGACGTCGACATAACGGGAATGGAGGGGCCTCGTCAGCGAAACGTCACCCCGTCGCGCCAGTGCGGCACGCACTGACTGACCGCCGTTCTTAGGGATGTGGATGAAGTGGTACTTCATCGGCACCGGGCGCCTTCGCACATCTTTGCCAGAACGGGCCTGCGGACAAGTACCTCATTGAGTTCATTGCGCCCGAGATCAATCTACCGCCAAGTATATCCTCTGGCGTGCGACCGGAGTGTAGGCGGCCAGACTCGCGCCTGACATTTCCACGTTTCAGGCCAGGCTGCCGGCGACCATCCATGATTATCTGCCAGCTGATCGATCCTGGAACGAGAGGCCCGTCACGCCCCGTCGAAGTCGCGGCACACAGAATGTTGGTGCGCCCGACCGGAACAACAACTGACAGGCGCCGCTGATTACCCGGTCGTGTCGAGTTTGCGTGATTCAATCCACTGTACACAGTCCTGCTCAGCCGATCGAACGACGATATGAACGGCATGCGGATACCGCCGTTGGTGCAATAGACATGCGACGTCTCGGGTTGAAGGCAGGCGAGCGGTCGTTTATCAGGAACGTCGCGATCTTCATGAGCGGGAGATCGGCGGCATCCGCCATCACCTTCCTGCTTACACCCGTGATCGCCCGCCTCTACGCCCCCGAGGACTTCGGGATGGCGGCAGGGTTTCTCGCTGCGGTCGCCGTCATCGGCCCCTTGTCCTGCGCCGGGTACGACAAGGCGATCACCGTCGCACGGTCCGTCGACGATGCCCGACGCCTGTTCACCCTATGCGTCACAATGGCAATTATCGCGCCGGTCGTGGTCTTCCCGGTCGTCGCCTTGCTGTCACTTTCTAGGCGCCGTTCCACGAACGCTGATAGGCCTCGGCCCGCTGCTCTGGTTGCTGCCCGTCGCGATCACGCTCGAAGGCATTACGCTGGCCTCGGGAGCGTGGCTCATCCGCCATGGCCAATACAAGATGCTCGCGTCGAGCGAAGTCGTGCAGACGAGTGTCCGTTCCGGCACACGCGTCGCGGCTGGCGTCGCTGTCGGGTCCACGGTGGGCGCGTTGCTGGGTAGCTACGTCTTCGCGCTCGTCGCGAAGTTGCTGGTGATCAAGGCTGCGATCTCGAAGATTGCCCCGGTGGATCGCCTGTTCCGTGACATGGACCAGGTCAGGAACCTTGCCCGCGATCGCGCGTGCCTACAAGGACTTTCCACGGTACAACATGGTCACCGGTTTCCTGATGCAGATGACTGCGCAATTGCCGGTCTTCGTGCTCGGTGCCGCCTTCGGTGCGCATGTTGTGGGATTTTTTGCAATGGCGGACGGGTGATGCGGGCCCCGATCAACATCACGACCAATACGTTGCGGCAGGTCGTGTTGCAGAAGCTCTCCGAGATCTGGAATACCGGCCGTCCGATTCGGAGACAGTTGACGCGAACGTTGCTCGTGCTGTTCGCGCTGGGCCTAGTGCCGTTTTTTGTTTTCTGGACGAGCGGCGAGGAACTGTTCGCGTTCGTTCTCGGCGATCGCTGGCGCACTGCCGGCACCTACATACAGATCATGGTTCCGTATTTCGCCGTTGCGTTCCTTGGCGCGCCATTTCAGGCCGCGACAACTGCCATG
Source organism: uncultured Gammaproteobacteria bacterium (assembly GCA_963786705.1). Lineage (GTDB taxonomy): Bacteria > Pseudomonadota > Gammaproteobacteria > Steroidobacterales > Steroidobacteraceae > RPQJ01. The sequence goes on along the minus strand of CAWBAG010000013.1, from coordinate 133,879 downwards.
CGGCGACAACGCCTGTGGTTCTGGCTGGAACTCTGCACGGCCCTGTCGCGACTCGCGATCATTCCTGTGGCCATGATTCCTGAGGTAACTCCCGAAATGGTCCTTCGGGTCTACGTCTGGACGACGGTCTGCACGAAGTTGCTCTCGTTCGTGATCGTGTACTCGCGCGTGCCACGCATGCACCCAGGATTTGGCCGCACCGACCGCGACCTCGTTTCGTGAGGTCGGTTGTGACCGGATGCCCGTTTCACATCCGGCGCGGCTGGTAGAATTAATAGAAATAACTTGAGCCAGCCCACAAATTGCGTCGCCCTGGCGCTCCGGACATGCCTGAGCCACTGAAGATCCTGTTTGTCGTCCACAACCCGACCCGCAAGGGCGGCGCGTACTATCGCGGGCTGAACCTCGGCGTCCCGCTGGCCCGACGGGGCCACGACGTGACGCTGATGACGATCCATCCGACCGAGCGACTGCGCACGATCGAGCGCGAACTGGACGGGGTCAAGCTGGTCGAGTCCCCGGACTTGCTCTGGGGAGTCGGTCGGACGGGCTGGGATCCTTGGGATACGCTGAAGCGCACGCAGTGGATCCGGAAGCGATCGTTCGACGTCATCCATACGGTCGACACACGTCCCGCCGTTTCATTGCCCGCGCTGTTCGGCCGCAAGGCCAGCGGCGCAGCCTGGGTGGCTGACTGGACCGATTGGTGGGGTCGTGGCGGAGCAACCAGCGAACGTGACGGCTGGCTGGTCAAGGTTCTCATCGGGCCATTGGAGCAGTTCTTCGAGGAGAAGCCGCGTCCGCATGCCGACGGAACCGTGGTCATCTCCCATGCGCTGGGCCGGCGTGCCGAAGCGCTGGGCATCGACGGCAAGGACATCCTCTACCTGCCGCCCGGCGCCGACCCGGCGTCGATTCGAAGCACTCCGCGCAACGTGGCGCGCGAGAAATGCGGCCTCGACGTCGGCGGCCGCTATCGTCGGCTATCTCGGCAACATCTACCAGCGCGACGCCGATCTGCTGTTCGATACGATTCCGTCGCCTGAAGGCGACCGACGCGCGGCTGATCATGGTCGGTGATCCGGGTTGTCGGGTCCCGGATTCGATCCGGGAGCGCGTAACCGTGACTGGTCGCCTGCCGTTCGAAAGCATGCTCGACTACCTGTCCGCGTGCGACGTCCTGGCGCTGCCGTTGTCGGACACGATTGCCAATCGCGGCCGCTGGCCCTCGAAGATGAACGAATTTGTCGCAGTAGGACGGCCGACCGTCGCCTGCGACGTCGGCGACGTGGCGAATCTCCTGCGCGACAACGACATTGGACTGCTCGTCCGGCCCGAAGCCGGCGACTTCGCGGCGCGGATCGACGAACTGCTCGCCGATCCGGCTCGCGCCGAAGCGATGGGCGATCGGGCCCGCGAGGTTGCGCGCACGACGTATTCCCAGGACGCGATCGCCGACCGGCTGGAAACCTACTATCGCAACATCATCGCCACGCGCAAGGCGCGGAACTGAGAGAGCCAATGTTCAACACAGCGAAACCTGCGCTTCTGACCGGAGGCTGCGGCTTCGTCGGTCGAAACATGACCCGACGGCTGCTGCAAGGAGGGCTATTCGCTCTGGATCGTGGACGACCTGTCGATCGGCCTGCATTGCGACGAATGGCTGCCGGGCGCTGACAAGCGTCGCGACCGTCGCCGAAGGCGTCATTGAATACGATGGCGGACGCGTCATCTTCGTGCACGGCGACGCGCGCGACTTCTTTGCAGGTCGCAGGAGGCTCGGGCACTCCCAAGCCACCGGTATTCGGTGACGTCTTTCATTTCGCGGCAATCGTCGGCGGCCGAATGGTCATCGACGGCAACCCGTTGGCGGTGGCTCTCGACCTGGCGCTCGATGCCCTATGCTTCAATTGGGCCGTGAAGGCGAAGCCGGACCGGCTGTTGTATGCGTCCTCGTCGGCAGCCTACCCGGTCGACCTGCAGGGCAAGGACGGCGCCGTCGCGCTCAAGGAATCCGACATCCAGTTCGGCGGGCGGCTCGGCCAGCCGGACATGACGTACGGCTGGTCGAAGCTGACCGGGGAGTATCTGGCGCGCATTGCGCACCAGCACTACGGATTGCATACCGCGTGCGTCAGGCCGTTCTCGGGTTACGGGGAAGAGCAGGACCTGACTTACCCGGTGCCGAGCATTGCACTGCGCGCCGCCAAGCGCGAGGCCCCGCTGACCGTCTGGGGCAGCGGCCTGCAGGGGCGTGATTTCGTGCATATCGACGATTGCATCGAGGCGGCGTTGCGCATCCTGGCGAGGGTCAATGACGGCAGTGCGGTCAACATCGGCTCGGGCAAGCTGATCAATTTCCGCGAAGTGGCTCGCCTGTTCGCCAGACTCGAGGGCTATGAGCCCGAAATCAAGCCGCTGGAGGACAAGCCCGTCGGCGTGCACTCCCGCTACGCCGACATCAGCCACATGAAGCAGGTGCTCGACTGGCAGCCGGTGATCAGCATCGAGGAAGGTTTCGGCCGCGTCCTGCGCGTGGCCCACGAGCGCAAAGCAAAGGGTCTATGAGCGCTGACGCCCGTCGTACCACTGGCAGTCATCTCGCCGGTGCGCGATGAGGCGCAGTACGTCCGCAATACCCTGGACGCGATGGTCGCGCAAACCGTGCGACCCCAGGAATGGCTGTTCATAGACGACGGGTCGACGGACGACACGAGGGCGATCATCGAGTCGTATGTTGCGAAGTATCCCTGGATCCGCGTGATCAGCCGGGACAACCGCGGCTTTCGCCAACTGGGGTCCGGCGTCATTGCCGCGTTCGATTACGGGCGCGAGCGACTGGCGAACCAGGACTATCGATACATCGCCAAGCTCGACGGCGACATGTCCTTTTCTCCACGGTACCTCGAGGTCATGCTGGGCAGGCTCGAAAGCGAGCCGCAAGCTGGCGGCAGTGTCGGGAAAGGTCTTTCGGCCCGAGAAGAATGGCTTCGTCGAAGAGTTCATCATCGACGAAATGGTCGCCGGCCAGTTCAAGCTCTACAAGCGTGCAGCCTTCGACGACATCGGGGGGTTCACGCAAACCATTCTCTGGGACGGCATCGACATCCATCGGTGCCGCATGAAAGGCTATCGCACGCTGTCGTTTCACGACTCGAACGCGCGCCTCATTCACCATCGCCTGATGGGCTCGTCCGACGCGAATGTCTTCAAGGGCCGTGTGCGCCTCGGACGAGGCATCTGGTTCATGGGGTATCACCCGCTCTACGCAATCGCTTCCGGCCTGTTTCGAATGCACGAGCGGCCGTACGTCATCGGTGGGCTGATCATCATCGGCAGCTACTTGTTCGCTGCCGCCCGACGGGAGCCGCGATTCGAGGATCGGGAGTTCATATCCGAGCTGCAGCGTTGGCAGTTGCAGAAGCTGCGACGACTGCCGGAGAACCTGATGGCCGGTCGAACGTCCGCCAATCGAGGCCAGTGAAAGAGTGCGTACGGTACGACGACCCTGCATCGGCCACTGAAGTCGTATTGAAGCGTGAATGTGTCTGCCCTGCAATTCGTGCTTATCGACGCTTCCGCTCTTGGCTCGTTGCACTGCGTCGAATCCCCCTGCTGTCGAACTGCAACATCGCTATTCCATCCAGATGGCGCACGCGCAGTGAATTTGCGTGCCGCTGCGCCTTATCCCGGAACAAGACAGCCGGCATGTGGCAACCACGAGCGGGTTCTGCATTGCTGCTGTTACGTCTGACGCTCGCGTCGACGCAGTTGACGAACGGCTCGAAAAGATGATCACGGCGTTCAAGCTGAAGACCAGGAGGCACACCTGCGCGAAGGTGGCTCCGCAACGATTGTCTGAAGAACTGACTTGCGGAGTCCGCATGCAGCGATTCAGCAATGGTACGCACCAATCTGGCGAGCGTCGTGCAGTCGACTGGTTCGCGTCGGCGTCGATTGCCCCTCAGGGCGACTTGATCTGGACAGCCGGGGAATGATACGGAGCAATCATCGGCGCATCGGCCGCGCGCGCGTGAACCTCGTTCATCGCGGCGAGCGCCAGACTGTAGCGCGCAATGAGCTTCTCGACGCCCCAGTGGAAGAGCAGCGAGTGCCTGCCAACGTAACCACTTGCGAGCATGTCGAGTCGCCGGGGAATGAGATAAGGCACGGGCGGTAGCCATAAATTGAGGTCGCGCGCGAGTCGACTCGCCGCCGCGGCCGCGCGCTGGTTGAAATTTGACATCGCCACAATGAATCCCAGCAACCCTGTCTTGAACGCTGCGACATGTCCCCAGTGTTTGCTGCAGAAGTCTCCGAAGTCACGCTGCGATCGCGGTCCCATCGTCGCCTCCAGGCCTTCCAACGTCACTACCACGCCAGCTGCTCGCTTCTTTTGTCCAAATTCGTTTCGGGGAATGCCCGCTTCTTCGACAATCCGGCGGGCGATTGGGCGGTCGTAATGGTTTCCCAGTGACCAGGGTTTCATTTCGTCGCTGTTCGCAATGGCGTGCAGTTCGGGGTGTCGGTCGGCGCCAATGAATGGCACCGGAAGGTGGCAAAAACCGACCCTCAAACGATACTCCGTGAGGCTCGACCCGCTTGCGTCGCTCCGCACCAGGTCAGTAGAGACTTTGGCGCAGTTCTTGTCCCACACCTTATCACCCTGGAATCCGGTGATGACGAGTCGACTCGCCAGACTGTCGTCGAATGAAAGGAACTCGTTCGGTCCACCGCTGTTTTCGATCTCCGGAAAGTCAGAGTGGTTCCGGTAATCCAGTCGACCGAACTCGTGCGCTGTCACGCCAAGGCACTGAGCGAGGGGCGTGCCACAATCTTCATTGCCTCCAGCGCCGCGAGACTGGCGGAACGTAACTGCCTCGCGGCAGCCAACTCCCATGGAAACGACCATTGCGGCCAGCGAGTCATATCCCTTGGATACCGTCGCGAGGGGTGCGTAGCGGACGGTCCGCATGGGGTCGGCCGCATTCCGGGAAATTCTCGAAACAGTGCTGTCCAGATATGCCTTGTAATCGGCGTAGCTGGAGAACGGCGGTGAGGGGTCCTTGGCTACGTGCGCAACTTCAAGCCCTTCATCCACGATGACATTGCAGCAATAGTAGACACGTACCTGCAGCCCGCTCCGCGTGGGAATGTACGGCTCGTATCGCTTCAAACCGAGCCTGATCGACGAAATGTAGCTGTCGTAAAAGAGAAAATCCGGATCGAGTTCCTCATCCGTTCTTGCAAGCAGGAACGGCAGAGAATTGGACGCATACAGCACGCCTCGCTTTCGCAGGAGATTCAAGCGGTCCAGCGTATGGTTCGGCGCAACAAGCATCAGGCTGCACCCCATTAGCCTTGCGCCCGTTCCGGTCATAAACTGTTCGTCGAAATTGCCTCGTGCGCAGTCGTCGGCCCAAGCGCCTTCGAAAAAGCCTTGAGTGGTCGTTTCCACCGATTTACCGTGAAACACACGTATCACTTTCGATGCGGGACGGATCTCGACGCACCAGGCCAGTCTTGGAAGTTCGGCCAGGGAATGAAACTCAAATGTGCGAGGCGTTGACGCGCGACCCACGTCCTGTTCACTTGGGATCATCTATTTTCCTTGTTGCACTCGACCACCTCGCATCCGTCGCGATGCTTGACAATTATGCGTGACCGACTCACGGAGGCGACTCGCAACCACTATGGCTTCGTCCGCGCTGGACCCGTGAGCCACGTCGCAGATTTGAGCAAGAATACCCGCAATAGTCGCGGTGATTGTAGCCTATGCCAGTGTATCAGGCATGTGGCGTACATCGGCAGTGCTCGGCACGACAACACGGTCGACCTTGATCTGCATAAGTCATAGACGTTTCCATTCCACGGTATCGGGGCATGTACAAGACATTGGCATTGATTCTGCTTGGCATCGCAATCGCAGGCGCGGCGAAGGCCGAGCGAAGAGTTCATTTCACGGGCGACTTTGAAACCGGTCGAATTCAGTCGGGCGCCACGAACCACGACGGGTTCTGGGTTCATACCTTGCCAAGTCCGCAAGCTGGGTCTCGCAGCATCAAGGGCGGTGAAAGCGACTTCTCGGCGACCGACGCCGCGGACACTAGAGTGGTCCCAAGCGAAGTCGTGGGCGGCGAGACCGTTCGTCCGAGACGGGGGAACAATTTCGTCCGAACTGCGTTGTACCACGACAAAGACTACACCGAGTTGAACGATGGCTTGCACAAGCCACGCTCGAAGATCTACATGACTGATCCGGCGCACCGGATTGACTACGATGAAGAAGGCTATGTGGGTTTCTCAATCTATACACCGTTGAATTTCGAGCACGAAACCGGCGTCGTCGGCGATGTGGGCAATGCGCAGCTGTTTGGCCTGGGTTACACGGCGAATTCATCGGGGTCGCAAATTGCGCTGAATGTCTATGTGCCCAAGGGCGAAAGCAAAGCACACTGGATGCTCTATTACTACACCGGAGACAAGTCGACCATTGACCACGATGCCGTCAAGACCGTCGTAGATCTGGGCCCCGTCATACCGGACCTGGGAAAATGGACGGACTTCGTGGTTCGCTATCGTTTTAACCCATTCTCAACGACCACGAATCCGGCGGTCGCTGGAATCAAGAATGCCAGGAATCAGGTGTACGAAGGCAACAAGGGAATTCTCCAGGTCTGGAAAGCTGAGGGATCAGTCGATTCGGATGGAAACAGGCCGATGGCCTTGAAGGTTGATATTGTCAATAGGCCAGTGGGCCTGGTGCCTCATGAATCGGCGCGGCTGGTGCATCGTTGGCGGATCTACAAGTACGCCTGGCAACTCAAGCCCACCACCGTACGCGGGCCCGTGTGGTACGGCTTCGATGAAATCCGACAGGGCCTAGTCAATCGTGATGGGACCGGTTACGCGGATGTTAATCCGTCTGGACTCCCGTGCACCGAAGGATGCGTCATACGCGTTGCCGCGCCAAAGCCGCCGGCAGACTTTGTGCTCATCCATTAGTTCACCCTTGCGCGCTCTACGTTGTGCACTACTCCTACACTTCTTCCTCCCGCTTTATTGCCCCCGGCCTAATCTCCGATTTGGCCTGACGTCGGCCACATTTCGACGGCATTTTAGATTGGACCAAGCTGACTTCTCGGGTTCTCAGCCACAGGAGATGAGGACGTGAAGAAGTCGAAGTACAGCGCGACGCAGATCGCTCTCGCAACGATGCCCCTGTCCCGGAAGGTCGCACCTTACGACGCTCGTCGCGGCCGGGACGAGAGGGCACCGGGCAATATCATGCCGGTTACGACGCAATCAGCGTTGGCGACTCGGTCCGTGAGCCGTGCGTAACATGGGGCACTTTCCGAGCGATCAGGCGCCTCCCAGACTCATCTGGCTGGCGCTGCGCAACTTCGCGGAGAAGTGACGGTATCCGCCGATCTCATGGCATGCTGCCAAAGCGCACCTGCGTCGAGTTCGAACGATTCTTCCTGAGCGCATGAGTGATGTCATCCACCGGCTCAAACACGGAATTTCTGACACTCCCCGACCAACAGGGCCAACGTCACTCCCGGGTGAGCCTGTCAGTACACTGTTCGCCGGGCGGGGGAGCCTACGGCTCCTTTTTCAATGCCCAACGCCCATTTCCTCGTCAGTCGCAAAGCCACTCCCCGCGTAACAACCTCTCCACCGTCAAGGCGCGACTGAAAGCCAATGGGTCTCGCAGCTCGCCCAGCCGGACGAACCGCTCGACCTCCAGGGGACCCGCACCAAACCGGGCCGTCAGGTAGCGGCTGCAGTGTGATAACGACTGCGGTGGTGTTCACTTCTGGCGCGACGACGCATGACGCGTAGCCAGGTTGGGGTCCGGCAGGTCAGGCTTGCACGCACGCGCTTGAGAAACGGTGGGCCGTGGTCCAGGTCGTATCCGTAGCGCACTTGGATAGCTGGCCAGCCGTGGCGATACTCCGTCGAATCAGTTGCCTTTCGAACCAGCCGTCGCGCTTGGCCTGCATCGGTATCCACATCGCCGGAACCGAAAACTGGCACTCCGAGAATGGAGTCAGCGCGTAGCCGATGTGGTTGTCCACCGAGTTGTTCTTTCCCTGCCAGTAGCGCAGCCGCATTCTCGCGTAGAGCGACTGCACCACCGCAGATGGCAATCGTTCAGTCGTCGTTCCAGCGATCGCGCGCACCTTCTCCGAAAGCGCGAGCAGGAATCCGTCCGTCGCCTTTCCGTACTCGAGCCCGTGAAATCTTCCTCCGAAGTACGCCCGCACGAATTCCACCGGCCGCATCGGCCTTGTCCGGCAGCTTCCAGAAGTCCCTCCAGATCTCGCCGCCTCCCCCGTTCACAACCAGCAGTCCGCCGGCAACCCTTTCTCGACGATGGCTCACTTCGTACGGCTGGCACGCGTAGCCGTACTGCGTCAATCCGTCGAGTCCGTGAAACACGTCCTCCTGGTTCCGCCAGTAGTCGGCCGGCTCGAGCGGCGTGTGGGAGTCGCGATCGAGGTGCTGCAATTCCAGCGCCTCGGATCGGCAGATCAACCGTGCGATCTGCACGTCGGGATCCTGTGCGCCCCCATAGACGAACAACGCCGGAGTGATCCCGTGACGTCTCAGCAGCGCCAGGTTAAGCCTGCTGTCATAGCCACCCGACAGGGCTCCGGTGACTTTGTCACCGAAATTTCGCGCAACCTGGCCGTAGTAGTCGTCCGCCACCTCGATTGCCTGATCGATCCTCGTCGCCAGCGTCACGTCTCGCCATTGTCGCCCCGTCACATTCCAGACACTCTCCCTGGGAATCAGTTGCGACGCTGCCCGCGAATTCGCACGTCGCATTCGGTCCCCAGCAAGCGCACTTCCTTTACCAGCGAATCGGGGCCGAAAGTCGCGCCAAGCAGGATGAACTCGAGCACTTCCTGCGACTGAAGCGATTGTGCTCGAACGCCGCATGCGGCCGCGACGAACGAATTGCAGATCAGCGAGAGTTCGTCATCGTGGTACACGTGATGCAGGCCGGCGCGGTCCGTCGCAACACGCAAACCATCGCGATCGTTGATCAACAGGCAGAAATTCCCGATCGCGGCATCGAGACAGTCGCCGCGCCCATTTTCGAGATCGTCGAGGATGAGCGCCGTAGCCTCGGCCCCGGTGCGTCCCCTGTACAGCAGTGTTCCGACGTATGTGCAGAACAGCGCCAGACTCGCCGCGACTGAGCGCCTTCGCGGGATCGTGCGACTCGTTCGAGAACAGGTACAGGCGGACACCACTATCTCGTCCAGATGCGTCAACCGCATGCCCTTTCTCTCGAAGGCCGCCGTCATCTTCCGATTGCGAGCCTCGGCAGCGTCCACACTCTCGCCTTCCTTGGGGCTGGACACCAAAAAACCGCTCATGAATGCTCCGTCCCGATAACGGTCCGCGTGCCGCTCCGATGCCGACCCATGAGGAGCTCCTCGTGGCCCCCGGCCGACGAATCCACCTCAAAAGATCTAGCCGCAACGCCCGCCCGATTCGACCACAGATGCCTTAATCGCCGACGGATCAGGCGCAGCCGCCTGTCGCCGGTCCAATCACCAAGCGCGACAACGCGATCGAACTGATGCTGCATTGGATCCTCGTTCGTCTGGCGACACACTCGCCGTGGCGTATTCCGCATTTACGGCAGATCCCGCCACGCACCGACGTAGTCGGGTCTGCTTTGCTCCATGTCTATTCGAGGATAAGACTCGCGAATGCGCCGTCACACGCCAGTGCCTTGCGATGGCAGATCGAAAGTGGACCTCAAATTCATTCAGCGAGAAAGGATACTTGCCGTGCCCAGGGGTTCCACGGTGGCTCCTGCACGGTGTACTGACGCTGACGTTCAAGCATTTTCGTACCGACCGTCAGCAAACAAATGGAACACCAGGCTCGAGAAGTACGGGCGTGCGGACCATCGAGAGATCCACAGGGGCATGGACACTGTCGCGGTCGTGAGACCATCAACCGAGTCCAACGCATTGGCAGCGGTTCCTTCTCGCACGTGGGCAGTTCAAGAACTGATTGGGCAATCGTCATCGAAACGAGCCTGCGATGGCGTACCGGCTACTCGATTCCCGGACCATTCGGTACTGCCAGCAACGGTGGCCACATCGCGACTCAAGATGGGGCCACGGAAAGCCTGTTGTCCAGGCCGACCAGTTGCTGCTCGATTCTCGACCTGCTGACGGTACCCTGACCAACTCCGGAAAGTATTCGTCGAAATCCAACTGTGCTCGATGCCAAGGCAGTGTTGCATGTCAGGACAACCGCCGTCTCTTTACTACCTCAACGAGATTCGCTGCTTGATCGCACCTCCCGTTCGTCTCAAAATATACGCCCAACGTCCCGGCTTGAGCATCGGTCGCTCCGTAACGATAAGCTTGACGAATCGCCGCGTATCATCCGCTAGTTCCCACCAGCGAAGTGTCGATGCCCTCGGATTCTCATCGCCAGCTCTGTTATCAGTTGAATATCCCAGGTCGGCCAGACACCGGCCCGCCACCCGCTCAATTCTCTCGAGATCTTTCAACGCGAAGTACTTAGCCGCACTCCGCTGGTTCGGCACTATCGACTGTGAATTCGATCCAGTCATATGCGGTCTGGCACGCGCTGCCTTCAGAACTGTTCTTTCGAAAGGTACGCCAAGGAATGCGCAAATGTCTTGAAAGGACTCTTCCGGTTTTAGTGTGACTTCTTCATAACGGACCTCGAAGTACCGTCGTCCAATACTTTGACCCTGCGCCCGACCATCCACAACGGCCTGCTTCCATCGGTAAATTGTGCGCACCGGGTTGTACCCCCAGCGACGATGAAAGGACGCAGCGCAGTCTCGACCGTCCCGGATGATGTGCAGGAACTTCGCGTTGGGAAACTCCCGCGCCAACATCGCGATATGATGCACATGCATCGGCGTCTTCTCGCACCATATGTGCTTGCCGTCCGCGCCCGCAAATAGCGACATGATCGCGTTAAAGATGCCGGCGGCGCTGCGCGGCTGATCTCGCCAATTCACAGGCAACGGTATCCTCGCCGGTCCTGGCGCCAGCCGTCCGAAGAACGACTGTCTCATGTCATTCCACAGCTTCAAGAAATTCTCGTCGTCGGCGAGATCTCCGTACTGCACCTGACGCTTTATGAAGTACGGCAGGACGTGCGTCTCTGCGGGAAATCCGAACAGCAATGTGTGACCGGAGAGATGGTCCAGTAACATGGTCGTACCAGACCCATTCATGCCGACGACGAAGACCTGGTCGGGCAATTGAGATGTCACTGCTGCGTTACGTCTTCGATTCTATCTACAGACTGAGCGCTGCCGTAAGCGCCTGAATGTCGGGGCACGACGACTGTGCCCCCGCGGTCCTTCAATCGATAGATCTCGATGGCCGGTCCGGGCCGGCTATTTGGATCCTCCGCAAATCGCTTGATGAGTTCGGCCTGTGAGCCGGAGCGAAGTTCCTGGACCAGACGCGGGCTCCCGACGCTCGCGTTTCGGGATCCCATGAGCCGGTCGGGCCGGATGACGAAGTACTCGATACCTTGTTTAGCGTACTCATCGAGCATCGCGACATCGTCGAGTGCGACGAACTCCAGTTCGTACCCGCCACCCTCGTGGACCGCGAGTTGCAGTTCCAGAAATTTCGCCTGCTTGGGCTCCTCGACTTTCCAGTACTCGATTCTGCGCTGGATCGCGGCGACTGATTGCTGCAACTGCACCGTCGTCCTGGACGGCGCAATCTTGCCGCCCTCGATGAGCACCCGGCTGCCGGACGGCACGTTGGCCTCGAACCAGTTCTTTGCGAGTGTCCGCGTATCGGTTTGAGTCAGCACGTGGGCGGTTGCAATTGCCTGCCCGACGGGTAACGCCACGCAGCCCAGTGCGACCACTGCAGCCAATCCGGGACGTCGTCTCACAGGCGGTAGTGCCGCGAGTGCACGACTGGAAAGAATCACCATCACGACAATGACCGGTAGCGCATAACGCGGATAATAAAGGTGGGTGGACGTCGTACCTGCGATCACGAAATAGTTCACAAGTGCGTATGAAAGCAGAATGACGTCCGCCGGCGTCCGCTTCCAAAGCGCATAAACCACCGCGGACAGCCCAACCAGGAAGAGCGGCCAGCCCATCGAGTCCTGCATGGCGGACAGATAGAACAGATACAGATTCGGACGACCGCCGCTACTGTATTCGGCGACGGCGTTGACAGCTGATTCGTCGAGCATGTCGCTGGGCGGGCTTGCAAAGAGGTCAATGACGAAGTCCGCAGAGCCCACATCTGGGACGAGACCCGGATTGGTCGCAAGCAGCACGCCCGCGAAGACGGCCCCCGCAAGCCAGAGATTGCTCGCGCCGAACAGTCCACGCAAGCCGGTGGCCGCGCTCCTCACGTGGTATAGGTGCGCGACGAGCAGTGGCACCAGCACCAGGATCCCCGGCAATTTCGTAGTCGTTGCAAGAGCCGCACAAAGGGCCGCCATCAGGTAGTCCTTCCTGTCCCCGGTCGCGACAATCTTCATCGCGAAATACAGCGCGAGGGTCGACATCAGCAACATGGGTACGTCCACCCCGATGCAACGCGAAAGGTCGACGTGCAGCGTATTGACTGCAAGGAATAGCGCCGCCATCAGGCCGGCGGCCGTGGAGTACGCTTGTCGCGCCAGGAAGAAGACGACGGCGACCGTCATGCTCGCCATCACCGCCGCGGTCACCCGACCCATCAGATAGAAGGCCGTGGGATCACGGACGAACATCCTGGCGAACTCCTCGGCCGTCGCCACGACGCCCATCAGTTTCAGGAGAACGAAATAGACGCCGTACTCGAAGAACAACAGGAAGTAAAACCCGCCTTTTCCGGTTCGCTGGAGATTGAAACTACCCATTCCGAGTTCCAGGGCCCTCATGACCTCGTGATACTCGTCGTCGTAGTAGCTGAAGGGCAGTCCATACCACGAGCCCCAGATCCGGATCAGTAGCGCACCGCCCACGAGGAGGCACAGCACGCGTTTCCAGCCCCAGCCGGCCGACTGGTTCACAGTGTCGCTCATCGTCCAGATACCCTGCTACGCATGGAACTAAAGGTGTCCAAGTACTGCCTTGTATGCCGAGTGGGTCGCGCGAGCCACGGTAGCCGCATGAAAACGATCGGCCGCGACGACCCTGGCCGATTCACCGAGCCTTCTACTCAACGACGGGTCATTGCGGAGGCGTGTGAGAAGCGTCGCCAACTGGTCGATGGCGCCTGCCTCGAATAACAGCCCCGTCACGTCGTGCTGGATCTGGTAGGGAACTCCGCAGATGCTCGACGCAATGACGGGCAGCCCTGCCGCCATCGCCTGCTGCACTACCATGGGTGCTGTTTCCTGGTAGGACGGCAGGACCAGTGCCTCGGCGCGTCCGAACTCGTCCAGCAACGCCGACTCATCAAGAAGTCCAGCAAACTCTACGCACGAGATCAGGCCCGACTGCTCGACTTCGCGCCGGACGAGATCCTCGTAGTCCCGTTCCGGGGCACTGCCGGCCAGAACCAGCCTGGCGACGGCGCCACGACTGCGTGCCACCGCGCGCACGAGGTCGAGCACCCCTTTTCGCTTGATGATGCGTCCGGCGAACAACAACCGCCCCTCTTCCGGCGCGCGCTTCACATCGAAGAAGCTCGGGCCCAATTGCGTTTGGAATCTCGTGAACGCGGCCCTTTACGCTGCGACCATAGTGGTCGGTGACATATGGACTGATGGAGATCAGTTCACAGCGCGGCGCATCGTGTGTCGCTCGAGCAACAACGCCGTCAGCAAACCGCGCGCTCTGCGCTTCAGTTCCGTGTGATACTTCGCATCCTCCCATAGAATGCCATGCACGGTGACCACCGAGGGTAGGCCACAGTTGACAGCAAGATAGCCGGCCAGATCCACGCCTTGGCCATGCACGATGTCCGGCTGATACTGATGTATGAGGCCGTCCAATTCCTGCCTCTGTCGCCGATAGAATGTACTGAGACCGAGACGGCCAAGAGCCAGATTCTCTATCGGCCAGTCGAAGACTTCCCCGTTTACCGACGCCTGCCCCATCCGCGCCCAGTCGTACACCGATGATTTCGACGCCCGCCTCCGCCACGAGCGCCTGGGAGAGGTACGTGACGGCCGATGCCGCTCCGCCATCGATTCTCTCCGGCGACCAGGGGTACGGCCCGATCATCATGATTCGCACGCAACCAGCTCCGTCGACCGGTGCCGCTGTGACTGGAAGTTCGCAGATCTGCGGTTCTCAGGTCCTGGCCTGCCAATCGCCTGAATCGGATTGCGCTTGCGCTGGCAACCATGACGCGCGTTCCACCCGGTCGCACGTCCCGATCAGTAGCCCTATCAGCGCAAATACGAACTGCGCGTAGTCGATCGTGCCCGGCCGGTTGAACTCGAGCTTGATCTCATCAACGAGAAACGCCCCTATCAGTACAAGTCCGAGGCGCAATATCGGCCGCCTGATACTCGTCTGCGGTAGAACGACGCAATGCGCGGTGCAGAAGCCGCCACGCCTGCACAAAGAATCCGACTACTGCAACAAGTCCAACGACTCCACCGTCCGCAGGAGATACAGATAGAGATTGTGAGGATAGTTATCGTAATCAGTACGTACCAATGCCGAGTAGCTCGGCGGCCTCGGGGTACACGAAGTACGGGCCTTCACCGAGCCACGGGTGCAGCTTTATCTTCGCCACCGCAACCGGCCAGGTCAGGGCGCGCGTGGTCGGCACCCCGTTCTCTGTTTCGGTTACGGTTTCGAGGCGATCGAACATATGTTCCAAAGTCCGTATACATCACGGCAATTGCCGACGCTATCGCGAGCACCGCCAGGCCTCCGACCAGGTACTGCGCAATCCGTCGTGATCCCAATCGTTCGCGAAACGTAAGCAGCAACACAGGAAACATCACCAGCAATACGAGGAACGCGCCCCTGTTGGCCGTGGCAACGAGACAGAGCAGGTTCAGGGCGATGACGAGTTGCACCATCCGAAGTCGCCGGCCTTGCGCGAACATGGTCTCGACGGCGCAGACCAGCGTCATCAGCATGAAGTAGCCGGCCGTCGTTCCCGGGTTGTCGAAGGGCCCGATCAGTCGCGGGTCCCCCGGGTCTCGATTCTTGTTGAAGGCGAGTTCCTCGATGCCGAACGGCACGAACTGTTCGCCGGGGCCCGCGGTGAGTTGCAGGGCGCAGTAGACGATCACCAGTACATTCATCACGAGCAGGAGGCCGACGATCGTGCGCTCAGTCTCGACCAGTCGTGCGAAGTTGTACGCCATCAGGAACACTACAAGGCAGGAGAAGAACTGAAAGACGAACAATACGTGCAGTGACATGAAGTCGCGGTTCGCCTGGGACAGGCTGATGAGGTACGCGAGCACGATAAAGCCCAGCGCCGGCATCATACGAACCCGAAGACCGCCGTTGATCAGCAGGACCACCCCCAGCGCGTACGTCATCAATACGCTCGACGAGGCGTAGCGGGTCTCGACTGCCTGAAACGGAATCAGGACGAGCAACGCGCCGATCGCCCAGATGCGCTTCGACCCGGCCGCAAGCACGTAGACGACGAGCACCGTGATCAGTGCCCACCCCAGGCTCCACGCCGCTGACGAACTCATCGTGCGAGCGAGGCC
This sequence comes from uncultured Gammaproteobacteria bacterium, assembly GCA_963786705.1. Taxonomy (GTDB): domain Bacteria; phylum Pseudomonadota; class Gammaproteobacteria; order Steroidobacterales; family Steroidobacteraceae; genus RPQJ01. The sequence goes on along the minus strand of CAWBAG010000013.1, from coordinate 118,207 downwards.
GGTGGCCCGCGCCTAGATCGATGGATATCTTCGCGCGGCCCGGTCTCATTCATTGCGTACAGATCGAAACAGGCCTCATCGAGCACGCCCTGGACTTGCCGGACCTGCGCCGGGGACAGTCGTCGCAACCAGCTGGGTTCATCCGTCGAATTTTCGGACAACGCAGTCTGATCGGGAGAACTCTGCTGCGACGGACGCGCGAGGACCGACGCGGCAGGAACGTTGGGAAGATCCAGTGCCCGACAGACTCTTTGCCACTCCCTGTCCGGCGCGGATCTCAGCTGCTCGTAGAACACGACGGTGACGCCATTCGACGATGCTTGCTCGATCACCAACTGGTTCTCAATGACCCAACTCGCCGCGAGCGCTTCGACAGGCGTCAGTCGTCGCTCGAGCAACGAACTGTATCGGGCACAGGTCATTTCGTGCAGTCGCGAGTCGTTCCGGTAACGTTCCAGCTCGGGCTCCGGATCCCAGGTGCCGGAGCGAAACTGCGACTCGACCACGGCACCGGGGTGCCTGACAACGAGGACAGTCGAACAATCGAACCGACGCGACAGCCATGGGAGCATGAGGTTGGCCCGGATGCACTTGACGAGCGGATTTTTTCGTCGCCCGGCCGCTGCGAGCTCGGGCATGTCCTGCAAGAACTTCCGCCAGAGTCGGTAAAGGCTCTTTGAAGCGTCCAGCTTCGTCAAATTGGCAAGCGGCGGTAGCAGCAGGTCGGGTCGCCCACGGTATCGAGTCCACATTGCGTGGCCACGGCCGGCGCAGACGTCACGCAGAAACCGTTCCAGCTCCGGATGCTCGTCGTCCGCCGACAGGGTGCGATACGCATAGCGTGCGCCAATGTCCGAGACGGCCGGGTGCAGCGGTTCGAACACGGGTCGCAGGTCATTCGCGAACGCCAGTGCGTCCTGCACCCACGTCGTGCCGCTGCGACCGGAACCTGCGATAAGCCTCATGCCGGGCATGCAACAGCGAAGATACGATCAGTCCTTGCTCGAACTGGAACCCGGTTACGGGCGCGCCTGGGTGCTCCGGCCGTGCCCGCCGCGTCAAAGGATGACTTGCAGGTGCGCCTTCGCGACGCAATTCCCGCGAACATCGTCGTTCCGCTCAACCGTGGTCGACTCACGAGCTGTACTGGTCGTACTTGCCAGCGTGACTTTCACTCGAGTTGTTGACGATCACACCCGCGATCGTGAACTCATTCAGCGTGACCGAGCGTGCGCGCGAGGTCCTGGCGCTGCGTCTTGCCCTCCGACACGACGATCAACACGGAATCGACGCGCGGCGCCACGACCAGCGCCTCGTCCGTGGTATTGACCGGCGGCAGATCGATGAGGACGACGGCATCGGGCGAACGCAGCCGGATATGCGACAGCAGTTCCTCGAGTCGCGTTCCCGCGAGCATCTCGGACGCGCCTCCGACGCTGTTGCGATTGCCGGCCACGACGAGATGCGAAACCGACGTCTGGAACAGCACGTCCTCGGCCCTTGCCTGCGCCCGCGAAGTAGTCGGTCAGCGGTCGTACGTCCTTCAGGCCCAAGGTACGCGCAGACGCTCGGGTTCCGCATATCCAGGTCCAGCACGTAGACGGGCCTCTGCTTCTCGCGTGCGACGCTGATCGCAAGATTCAGCGTCGTGATGGTCTTGCCGTCATTGGGAGTCGGACTGGTAACCGCCAATGTGACCCAGTTGCTGCGCCGGAGACGCTGCTGCACTCGGCTGCGGATCAACCGGTAGGCGGCGTCGGCGTGAGGACATTGCACGCAGTTGGGCATCGGTGACGAGCACCCTGTACTGCTCGCACGCAGCCAGCGACATCTCCACGACGTCGAGAGGATCGAACTTGATGGTTGGCGACGGATGCCGCCTGCCTGTAACGGGTGACAGGGTGCGTCTCCGGTGCGTCCCGCCGCGACTCTCGTGACTCTGCCCGTGAGCCTCGTTCCGCCTCTTCGAGTCGCGCCTGGCTGCAGGAGCTTGGCTCGATCCAGTGCGTCCTTGATCGTCATCGTGTCGTGAACCTTGATCCAGTCATTGATGTTGCGAAGCGATCGGCACCGGGAAACCTGTGTGTCCCGTGGTCAGATCCTGCTCAGCGTTGACGCTCCAGCCCACGGTAGCCGACTGACAGGTACACCTGGTTGTTGTCGGCGTCCTCGGTATTCCTTTGATACTCCTGCCATATGTAGTCGTATCCTGCCCGCAGAAATACCGTCTCCGTCCACCACCAACGCAACGATATGTCGAAACGCGCGTAGTCCCGATCGCCCTGAGCATTGTCGTCGGAGATCGCCCTGTCCCTCAGGTATCGCGCCGCCGTCTGGAACTCCAGCCGCGGACTGAAGTTGCGGTCGTACTGCAGGTGGACCTGGTCAGACACCGACTTGCCGCCGTGGCCGCTCGGCGTGAAGAAGCGGCCAGCCCTGACGCGCCATTGACTGACTTCGCTCTTACGATAACCGATCACGTTCGCGCCCCACCCTGAGGCTGTCTCCTCGGAACGCGTAGGGTCGAAGTTGGTGATGTCGTCGGTTTCGTATTGGGCCGTGAAACTTATGCCGTCGACGTCGGACCATTTGTAGTCAACGGTGAACTCGCCGCCGTAGGCATCGTACTTCGAAGAACCATCAGTGGCTTCATAATTCGACAGATACGCGCCAAGCAACAACCGCGTGCGCTGCGTCAATTCCTGGCCGATCGCGGCTCCGAGTTCTGCGAGTAGTCGTAATCCACGCGCTCGTCTGCTGCCTCGGTCTCGTACCGCACGACCTGGCCATAAGCATCGGCGTCGAGAGCGGTGCGTTCGGTGAATTCATGCGACCAGGACGGGTTGATCATGCCCATCGTGCGGGTTTCCCCGGGCCTGATCTGCCCGGTCTCGGGCGTCGTCGGGTCATCGGGATTGATCGGGTCGAAGCCGGCGCCCGGCAACTCCGCCGAAAAGAGATCACGCCTCTCGTATTCGGCGATGACTGCCAACTCATCGCGTGGCATTCGAAACACCGACTTCATGTCGAGGTATATCTCGAGTTTCTCCTGCGTATCGACGTCGGGGTAATCCTGGTAGCGCAGCCGCGGCAGCAGGGTCGTGTTGCTGCGCGGTGTCGCAATGTCGATCAACGCCCTCACATCCGCCACATAGCCAAACAGATTGCCTACGAGGCTGCCGCCGGGCGTGAGCGCACGATTCGTGTTTTCCTCGATGCGCAACTCCGCCTGGGGCTGCACCGTGGTATCCGCCGCGATCGCAGAACCGGCGACGCACGCGATGCCGAGGGTCGCGAGCGCGAACGTCGCCCCCGCTGATCCGGAAAATATGACCCTACGGCACGACGACGACATCGCCGCTCTCCAGGGTCACGTTCTGATCCAATGATTTGCCCTCGACGACCTGGCTGTATCGAAACGGCAGGGTCCGTTGCGACGGGCCGGAACTCCGGATGACATTGATGTCGTCGAGCTTCGCGAAAGGCGTCGTGCCGCCCGCCAGGCTGAGTGCCTGCAGGACGTTCAGCCGCGGATTCATTACGAACATGCCGGGTCTGTTTACCTGGCCGATCACGTATACGCGGCTGCCCGCCGCCTCTTCGACCGTCACCGTCACCACGGGCTCGGGGATGTACTTCTTCAGGCGGTTCTCGATGTCCAACCGAACTTCGTCCACGCTGCGGCCCGCCGCCTGCAGATCGCCGGTCAGCGGAAAGGAGAACTTGCCGTCCGGCCGAATGATGACGATGCGCTGGAGGTCGACTTCCTTCCAGACCGACACCTGGATTCTGTCTCCTGCATGCAACGTGTAGTCCGTCGCGGCCCCCTGCGCCGAGGCGGCTGTTACGCCACACAGGTGCGAACTGACCAGAAGGGCGGTCACCACGAGATATCGTTGCGACAACTTGAGAACTTTTGGTCATAGCTCGGCCTATCCACGTAGGTAACGATTTTAGTGGCCTTACGTCACTGATTTCGGAACTGTATCACAGCATTGACGGGCGCCTTTGCCGCACGGTCATCCTTTCCGCCCGCGACATAATGCCTGCCGGCCAGTGCAGCCCAGCCGTAACCATGTTGTGATCCCGGATCACGCGCACCAGCAGGCGCAACTGTACCGCCATCGGAACGAGAACGACGATCGGTGCACTCAGACGCGTTGCGCGACGTGGTCCTGCGGCCGATGTCATCTGTCACCTGCGATGCCCGTAGGCGATGGTGCCGCCGCTGGCGAGTCTCGCCTCGCGCCTGTGTTGAACGCGCTGTGAACGGCCGTAACGATAAATGGGCGGTCGCTCCGGCCGTTGACGGTCACGACAGCTGCCTGCCGGCATCGCGGGGTCTCACCGGCACGCCGCGCGGCAGCAGGAGCTCACGAAACTCGACCAATTGCAATCCGTGTCGCCGGTCCAGCCACCAGAGCGTCACGACAGCGACCAGGACGCCCAGGAGCCCGCCTCCACCCATGGCGGCCATGCCCTGCAGCGACATGGCGCCGAGAGCTGCGCCCAGCGCGGCACCACCGGCTGTCACTGCCGCTGCCGCGACTCGCCGTCGCGTGTCCTTAACCGCGCCAGGGATTAGCCTCGGCTGTCCAGGTTGCGACGAGGGCCAGGGCCGCCGCATTGCCAGCGAGCCAGCTCAGCGCTGCACCATTGACCTCGAAGGCCTGCAACGCGGGCACCAGGACGACCAGCAGCACGACCGTTTGCACGATTTCGATTCCAAGCACGCGCTCAGGCATACCCAGTCCAAGCAGAAGTGGAACGAACATCTGGCCGAGCAAGGCGACGGCGCCGGCGATCGAGAGGATCTGCATCATCGGCGCGGTGCCTGCCCAGTGCGCTCCCAGTGCGTGCTCGAGTTCGGGGGCGAGAACGTAGACCAGCGCAAAGGCCGGGAGCGCGGCGAGATACAGACCGGCCAGCAGCGTGGAAAATGTCCTGCCGAGCGCAGCCGCGTCGTCGCGCAGCCGGACGAACATCGGAAATGCCACCGCGCCCACGATGGACCTGACGGCGTCGACTGGCACGGAAGCCGCCTTGCTCGCGAGGAAATACAGTCCGAGCGCCGCCGCGCCGAGTGTGCGGGAAATCATCATCTGCAACGCCAGCGAGCCCGCCAGCCCGACGACGCCTGTCAGGAATACCCACTGTCCATACCCGGCGAAGCCCCTGATCGATCCCCAGGCAAAGCTGAGCCGGGGACGATGCGGAGCTAACGCATACGACAGGATCGTATTGGCGAGACTGCCAGCGAGTGCGCCGAGCACGAGCGCCCAGACACCGAGCCACGGGGCGGTTGCGACCGAAACCACCAAGTCTACGGCCGCCCCCGGTACATGGATGAAAGCGACCTCCCTGAACTTCAGTTCCCGGATCAGACTGACCTTGCCGATGCTGCCAGCGGCATCGATCAATGGCCGCAGGGCCAGCACCTGGATGACGGGAACGGCGCGCACCTCATTGAACATGGATGCAATCCACGGCGCCGACGCCACCAGCAGCAGGCCGCCAGCCGCGGCTCGAACGAGCCCTACCGTCCACGCGGCATCGTACTGATCGAGCGTCGGTTCGCGCTGATGCACGAGGGCCGCGAATGTGCCCGTTTCGCTCAGCCGCAGCATCATGCCTAAGGCCACCGTCGCGATCGCCAGCAAGCCGAAAGCATCCGGGGCAAGCAACTTGGCCAGGATCAGCAGGCGAACGATGTAGGCCAGCTGCATTCCGAGCAGTTGCATTGCCTTCCAGCGCATCGCAGCGCCCGCGCTCGCCACGAGCCGCGTCATGCCGGGCTCCAGTCCAGGCGCCACGAGGCGTACGAGCCCGGACTCGTGCGCCAGTGCAAGGTGCAGCCACCAGCGCAGATATCGCTGGCCAAGCGACGGTTTCGCAAGTTGTCGATTCGGCGAAACGATGCAGCCTGCGACGGCGTCGTTGGTCGTCGACGGCATCGGCCGGGGTGAGGCATGGCGATGCCGCTGACGCACGCGGTCAGGGTGCGCCAAACGTCGCGGGCCAGCGAATCAATAGGCCTTGCGATCGTTGAACAGCTGGACGACCGTCCGCATGATGATCTTGATGTCGAGCGCGGGCGACCAGTGACGCAGGTAGTCGAGGTCATACCTGATACGGGCCTGCATCTGCTCGAGCGTGCGGGTTTCGCCGCGACAACCGCTCACCTGTGCCAGGCCCGTGATGCCGGGCAACACCTTGTGCCGGATCATGTAGCCCTTGATGAGCTTGCGGTATTCCTCGTTGTGGGCGATGGCGTGCGGCCGCGGGCCGACCAGGCTCATGGTGCCCTCGAGCACGTTCAGGAGCTGCGGCAGTTCGTCGATGGAATATCGCCGCAGGATCCGGCCGAGCGGAGTGACTCGATTGTCGTCCCGCGTCGCCTGTCGGATCTGCGCGCCGTCCTCGGTCACGGTCATCGTGCGGAACTTGTAGACCTGGATTTCCTGGCCGTCGAGGCCGTAACGGCGCTGCTTGAAGATGACCGGCCCGGCGGATGTCGCCTTGATCAGCAGCCCCACCAGCACCAGGAGCGGCGCCAGCATCAGCAGACTGAGCGTGCCCATGCCCAGGTCCATGAGTCGCTTGACCACGCCGCGGTAACCGAAGAACGGCGTTTCGCACATCGCAACGACCGGCATGCCGAGGATTTCGCCGGTGCGGGCCTGGATCAGGTCGAAGACGAAGATGTCAGGCACGTAATAAATCGAGGCCGTTGTGTCGCGCAGCTCTTCGAGCAGGTCCATCACGCGCTGCACGTGGCGCATCGGCAGCGCGATGAATATGACCTCGATGTTGTTGGCATTGACATACGGCGCGAGGTTCGGCAACCCGCCCAGCAATGGATGCCGCGAATTCATCCCGAGCCGCTCGGCGCTGCGGTCGTCGAAGAAACCGGTCACGTTGAGGCAGAGCTCGGCGTTGTCGACCAGCCGCTCGGCCATGCGGAGGCTGACGTCGTTGCAGCCGGCGAACACCGCGCGTCGCGCGTTGGCGGCCGAGAACATGATCCGTCGCATGGCCTCGTTCAGTGCCAGGCTCATGAGGATCAACGGTGCAGGGGTCAATACGGCCCAGGTGAGAATCACGCGTCGCGGGAAATGAGTCGAAAACCGGGTGACGTAGCCGATCGCCAGCAGGACGGCCAGGAGCCCCAGCCAACGCAGGAGCAGGCTGGCCGCCGACGGCCATTGACGCGACAGCAGTTGTGACGAAGTTGCATCGGGCGTCTGCAGGACGACCGGCGCGAGGATCGCGATCAGCACGGCCAGCATCAGGAAGTCGTCGCCGAATTGCGCGTCCAGGGTCGCCACCAGCACGTAAAGCATGCTGATGGCGACGATCGCCGGCGAGATGATGCGCAGCGTCGCAATCATTGCGATCGTCAGGCCGCGCTTGAATACGATGGTCTCGGACATCGGGGTAAACGCAATTCCTTCTGGCGCACGATTCTGGCTAGCTGACCGGTACTGCCCCCACCCCCCCAACGCTGCCAACGCTGCCGACCCTGTTCGCAACGTTACCCAATTCGTGAGGCCAAGCCAATTATCGCATCAAACTGTTGCTACAGTAATACAATTGCTTGTAAGAGTTGGCCGACATTGCGCAAAGGTACCGCAATTTTCGTGCCCGGCACGTTTGTCATAACGCCCGGAACCGCCGTACAGGCCACTGCCGGCCCGCCGCTTGCATCTGTCTCGCCTTTGGCAACAAGGATTTGCAGCGACCACAGGATGTGGATTCGCGGCGCACACCCGGCACGACGTGTAGTGTGCCCGGTACCACACACTCAGCTACTGGCGGCAGTCCAAGCCAGGCCGCCTCCGACCAGGTCTTGTAGCGAATCCACAACAATTGCCAGCCCCTCCTGGACGATCGAATCCGGCGTCGTCAGAGGAGCCAGGAAGCGGATGACATTACCGTAGAGGCCGCAGGACAACAGCACAACTCCGCGGTCGGCCGCCAGTTGCACGAGCGCCTTGGCCAGGTCGGGGTCGGGAGCGTGCGGGTCACCGTTCCTGACGAGTTCGAGCGCCACCATCGCACCGAGATTGCGCACTTCACCGATCGCCCGGCACGACTTCTGCGCATCGCGCAGGACATGCGCCATCCGCTGCCCCATCTGCAGCGCCCGCTCGCAGAGCTTCTCGTCCTCGATGACTTCCAGGACGGCGAGCGCCGCCGCACAGGCGATCGGCGAACCCGCGTACGTGCCGCCGAGCCCGCCCGGCGCCGGGGCATCCATGATGTCCGCCTTGCCGACGACGGCCGCCAGTGGGAAGCCGCCGGCCAGGCTCTTGGCCATCGTCATGAGGTCGGGTTCGATGCCCGCGTGCTCGACGGCGAACATCCGGCCAGTACGCGCAAAGCCCGTCTGGATCTCGTCAACGACCAGCACGATGCCGTGCTCGTCGCACAAACGACGCAGCGCCTGCAGGAACTCGGGCGGCGCGATGTAGAACCCACCCTCGCCCATCACGGGTTCAATGATGATTGCAGCGACCCGGGCCGGCTCGATGTCGTACTTGAACAAGTGCTCGAGCGCGTCGAGGCTGTCCTGCACGCTCACGCCGTGGTACGGGATCGGGAACGGCGCGTGATAGACCTCGGCTGGAAACGGACCGAAACCCGCCTTGTACGGGACGACCTTGCCCGTCAGCGCCATCGCCATGAACGTGCGGCCGTGGAAGCCGCCGCCAAACGCGATCACGCCACTGCGGCCCGTGTGGGCTCGTGCGATCTTGATCGTGTTCTCGACGGCCTCGGCGCCAGTAGTAATGAAAATCGTTTTCTTTCGCGTTGGGCCTGGCGCCAGCGCGTTGAGCTTCTCGGCGAGCTGCACGGCCGACTCGTACGGGGTGACCATCAGGCACGTGTGACTGAAGCGTTCGAGCTGGCGGGCGACTGCCGCCTGCACCTTGGGATGCAGGTGACCCGTGTTCAGCACCGCGATGCCGCTGCCGAAGTCGATGTAGCGGCGACCCTCGACGTCCCACAGCTCGGCGTTGCGCGCCCTGTCGACGTACACCGGCAACTGGTTGCCGAGGCCGCGCGCGAACGCCGCGTCGCGACGTCGTTGCAGTTCCTGGTTGCTGATCCTCGACATCGTGACCGCCCTCTATCTGCCGACGCTCAACGCTGCAGGCCTGCCGCGACCCGTTGCGCGAGGTACTCGGCGAATTGCTTTCCGAGCTGCGGATGCTTCAATCCGAACTCGACCTGGGCCTCGAGATAGCCGAGCTTCGAGCCGCAGTCGTAGCGCTTGCCCTCGAAGGCATAGGCGTAGATCGGCTCGTCGGCAAGCAGCGCGGCAATGCCGTCGGTGAGCTGGATCTCGCCGCCGGCGCCGCGGCCGATCGTCTCGAGCTTGGCATAGATTCCCGGCGTGAGCAGGTAGCGCCCGACCACTGCGAGATTGGACGGCGCGTCCTTGGGCTTCGGCTTCTCGACGATGCGCTTCACCTTCGACAGTCGCTCATCCACCGCGTCGACCTCGACGATGCCGTACTTGTCCGCTTCCTCGGGCTTGACGGTCTGCACACCGAGGATGCTGCACTGGCGCGACTCGAAGACGCGCGCCATCTGGGCGAGGCACGGTTCCTCGGCGTCGATGAGGTCGTCGGCGAGGTGCACGAAAAACGGCTCGTCGCCGACGACGGGCCGCGAGCACAGCACGGCGTGGCCGAGTCCCAGCGGATACGGCTGCCGGATGAAGATGCAGCTCGCGTACGACGGCACGATGTTGCGCAGCGTATTGAGCGTCTCTTCGCGGCCCTTTGCGGCGAGTTCCTGCTCCAGTTCGTGATCCGGGTCGAAGTGGTCTTCGATCGCGCGCTTGGAATAGCCCGTCACGAAGACCAGTTTGTCGGCCCCGGCCGCGAGTGCCTCTTCCGCCGCGTACTGGATCAGCGGCTTGTCGACGATGGGCAGCATCTCTTTGGGACTGGCCTTCGTGGCCGGCAGGAATCGCGTGCCGCGTCCCGCCACAGGAAATACCGCCGTTCTGATCCGAGCCATGCGTGATCCTTTTCCGCTGGTCCTGAATGTCCCCCGGATCATAGCGGATCGCGCGCGGTCTCTTGCAGTGCAAGGGTCGGATTGCCGGCCGGCGGGCCGGCAATCGACCCACGGCCCGGCCTAGCGCTGCCCGGTTGCCTTCGACGCGGGCTTGGCCGCGGGCTTCTGCGCGACCGCGGCGCCTCCCGACGCCTTGTCGAGCTGGATATTGCCGCGGTTCTGCTCGAGGACCTTCTCGCCGATGCCGTCCACCTTCAGCAGATCCTCGGGGGCACGGAAAGGTCCGTTCTTCTGGCGGTACTCGACGATCGCCTGCGCCTTCGCGGGCCCGATGCCCTCGAGTTCCCTGGCGATGGTCGCGGCATCCGCCGCATTGACGTTGACCTGCCCCGCCGTCGCCGCCGCGATCGGCATCAAGCTGAAAATGAGGCTCTGGACGAGCGCTCGGGTCGCCTTGTGGTTCATTGCTGCGCCTCCTGGTGCTTGCACCCCGCGGCCGGATGGTCCGCGTTGGCAGCCACGATAGTGGGCAGGCGACGCCGGGGCGCGCCGCAAAACTGTCGCGTTCCTCGAGGAATTCCCGTGCCTCAGGGCACGCGCGAACCCGGCCGTGCCGCGCGCGGCAGGAACTCGAGCGCCGCGACGCCGCGCAACGTGTCCCACGAGTGGCATCCCGGGCAGTGCCAGAGGAACGCGGAGCTGTCGATGCCGCACTCGCTGCAACGATAGCGCGCGTGCCGCAGCACGACGTTGCGCAACGCACCGGCGATGTTGCGCAGTTGCTCGCGCGATACTTCCCCGCCGGGCGGCAGGAACGCCGCCGCCATGTCGCGCAGGTCGCTGTCGATGGCGAGCATCTCGCGCACGCAGTCGAGGATGAGCGGTTCGTCGTAATGACCGCTGACGATCGCGGCGTAGGCGATCTCGGCATGGTTGCCGGCGCCGAGCCGCAGCAGTTCCTCGACCGCGAGGTCGAACGCGCGCGGATCCCCTGCCTGCCGCGCAGCCTCGGCCAGGCGCGGCAACACCAGTGCGAGCAAGTGGAAATCGCGTCGCACGACGCGCTGGTAGAGCCGCAGCGCCAGCGCCGGATCGCCCTGCCTGCGCGCCAGGTCGCCACGCAGGATCGCGCTGCGGCCGAAATCGTGCTGTTCGTCGCGCGCGCTGCGCAGGTGCGCGAGCGCCGTGTCGTAGTCCTGCTCGGCCATCGCGGCTTCCGCCATCTCGCAGTAATAGTGCGCGATCGCGGCCGGTTGCTCCGGCACGCCCGTCGCGCGCAGCCGTTCGTGCGCCGCGGCCGCCTGCTTCCAGTCGTGCTGGATCTCGTAGATCCGCACGAGGTGCGTGAGCGCGAGCGCTGGCTCGCGGCCGCTCGCGGCAAGTTCCAGGAAGAGCTTCTCGGCCCGGTCGTAGAGTCCCGCGCGGTAATAATCGCGCGCCAGCTCGGTGCGTGCCGCGTCGCGGTGCCGCGGATCGAGATCCGCGCGCGCCACGATGTGCTGGTGCACGCGGATCGCGCGATCGACCTCGCCGCGGCGCCGGTACAGGCTGCCGAGCGCGAAGTGGGTATCCACGGTTTCGTCGTCGAGTTCGGCGAGTCCGAGGAACACCTCGAGCGCGCGGTCGGGCTTGTCGTCGAGCAGGAAGCGCACGCCCTCGAGATAGCGTTCGCGGCGCCGATGCCGGCGCCGCCGGCGCACGAAAATGCGCCACGTCGTCAGCGCCCAGCCGATGCCGAGCGTGCCCGCGAGGGTCAGCCAGAACGTCGTAACCGGGTCAGCGGGCATCGAGCGGCGTGACGACGGGCGTGGCGGCGCCCGCAGCGTCCTGGGTGGCACCCAGGCGTCCCTCGGCAAGCCGCAGCGCATGGCGCAGGCGCCCGCGCTCTGCGAGCAGCTCGGCGACCCATCGCGCGCGCGCGAACGCCCCCGCGAGCAAGCCTGCCGAAAACGCGATCAGGAGCGCCAGCCCGGAGGACACCTCGAACTTCGCAAGAGCGACGTCGACGTCGAATCGCTGCTGGTTCAGGGCGGTGAAGAGCATGGCCAGGACGGCCAGGAAAGCGAGCACGATACCGAAGGCGATTCGCCGCAACATGCCGGGCGCACCGTGATGGAAGTCAGGGTATGTCCCAGTCTAGCACCCGCCTGCGCGGGCCTCGGTCAGTCGATGGCCGAAGTGGCTGCCGACGAGCGCGAGCGCGTGAGGTGTGCATCGTCCTCGTCGTCGTTGACCCGCTCGCGCAGGTCCTTGCCGGGCTTGAAGTGCGGCACGTACTTGCCGGCAAGCGCGACGGTCTCGCCGGTTTTCGGATTGCGACCCTGGCGCGGGGGCCGGAAGTGGAGGCTGAAGCTGCCGAAGCCGCGGATTTCGATGCGCTGGCCCTGGGCGAGCGCGTCGCTCATGATCTCGAGAATCTGCTTGACCGCAAGTTCGACGTCTTTCGCAGGCAAGTGGCTTTGCTTCGCGGCAATGAGCTCGATGAGCTCGGACTTGGTCATGCTGCGCTCGGCGTCCACTCGGAAACCCCCCGGTTCTGCTGCCATGAGTCCTGCGCGTCACGAGCCCGCGGCGGGTAGTGTCCGCCGCGGGCCCGCGCCTTATCAGTCGTCCTGACCCGAGATCTGCTCCTTGAGCAGGTCACCGAGGCTGGTTCCGGTCGTCGAATCGGAACGGTAGCTCTGCATGGCTTCCGCCTCCTCCGCCATGTCCTTGGCCTTGATGGACAGGGCCACCGTGCGGACCTTGCGGTCGACGGCAGTGAACTTGGCTTCGACTTCATCGCCCACCTTGAGCAGCATGCGCGCGTCCTCGACGCGGTCACGCGACAGTTCCGACGCACGCAGGTAACCGTCGATGCCGCCGCCCAGGTCGACGATGGCGCCCTTGGCGTCCACTTCGCGCACGAGACCGCGCACGATGCTGCCCTTCGGGTGCTCGGCGATCCAGCTCGAGAACGGGTCCTTCGCCAGTTGCTTGACGCTGAGCGAAATGCGCTCGCGCTCGGGATCGATCGCGACGACGACCGCCTCGACCGTCTGGCCCTTCTGGTACTGGCGCACGGCTTCCTCGCCGGCGACGTCCCACGAAAGGTCGGACAGGTGTACGAGGCCGTCGATGCCGCCCGACAGGCCGATGAACAGGCCGAAGTCGGTGATCGAGCGGATCTGCCCGCTCACCTTGTCGCCGCGGTTGTAATTGTCCGCGAACTCGCGCCACGGGTTCGGCTTGCACTGCTTGATGCCGAGCGAAATGCGGCGGCGTTCCTCGTCGATGTCGAGGACCATGACCTCGACTTCCTCGCCGATGTGCACGACCTTGGACGGATTGACGTTCTTGTTGGTCCAGTCCATCTCCGAGACGTGGACGAGGCCTTCGACCCCTTCCTCGATCTCGACGAAGCAGCCGTAGTCGGCGATGTTCGTGACCTTGCCGAAGAGCCGCGTGCCCGAGGGATAGCGACGCGCGATGTTCTGCCACGGATCCGCACCCAGCTGCTTGAGGCCGAGGCTGACGCGCTGCCGCTCGCGGTCGAACTTGAGGATGCGCACCTCGATCTCGTCGCCGACGTTGACGACTTCCGACGGGTGCTTGACGCGCTTCCACGCCATGTCCGTGATGTGCAGCAGTCCGTCGATGCCGCCCAGGTCGACGAACGCGCCGTAATCGGTGAGGTTCTTGACCACGCCCTTGACGACCGCGCCTTCCTGCAGCTTGTCCAGGAGCTCGCTGCGCTCGGCGCTGTACTCCTGCTCGACGACCGCGCGGCGCGACACGACGACGTTGTTGCGCTTCTGGTCGAGCTTGATGATCTTGAATTCGTGCACCTTGCCTTCGAGGTAGCTTGGGTCGCGCACCGGTCGCACGTCCACGAGCGATCCCGGCAGGAACGCGCGCACGAAGTCGATTTCGACGGTGAAGCCGCCCTTGACGCGGCCGTTGATGAGGCCCTTGATGACCTCCTGCTTCTCGAACGCGGTCTCGAGGCGCTCCCAGGTGCGGGCACGCTTGGCTTTTTCGCGCGAGAGGCGCGTTTCGCCGGACCCGTCCTCGACGCTGTCGAGCGCCACTTCGACGTCGTCGCCGATGTGGACCTCGATTTCGCCGCGCTCGTTCTTGAACTGCTGCGTCGGGATGACGGCTTCGGACTTGAGTCCCGCGCTGACCACGACTACGTCGGGGCCGACTTCGATCACGCGACCGATCAGGATCTGGCCGGGGCGAATACGCTGACTCGCCAGGCTCTCTTCGAACATCTGGGCAAAACTTTCGCTCATGCTCTCACTCTTACCTAGTGGGCCTCGTGGCCCTGTGCCTGGCGCGCATCCCGCCCGCCAAGGGTTGTTGAAAAGACGCCCGGCCTCCTGCCTGGCGCCAATGACAAACGGCACCGCTCCCGCCCGCGCGGGTTGCGGCGCCGTCACGAAATCGCTGGGAGTCGGCCCCGGGCGAGCGCGAGGACCTGGTCCACGACCTGCTCGATGTCGAGCCCCGTCGAGTCGAGAACGACCGCGTCCGCCGCCGGGCGCAATGGCGCCACGGGCCGGTCGGAATCGCGTCGATCCCGCTCTTGGATCTCCTGCGAAAGGTCGGCGAGATTAACAGTAAGTCCCTTTTCTTTCAACTGCTTATGACGCCTGCGCGCGCGCTCCCCGGCACTGGCCGTCAGGTAGATCTTGAGCGGCGCGGACGGGAACACGACGGTTCCCATGTCGCGGCCATCGGCGACGAGTCCGGGCGCCTGCGCGAAGCCGCGCTGGCGTTCGAGCAGCGCGGTCCGCACGGCCGGCATGGCGGCGACCCGGGAGGCTGCGGCGCCAGCGGTTTCCGTTCGAATCGCGGCCGTTACGTCGACGCCCCCGAGGTGGACGACCTCCTCACCTGACGAATCGACGCCGAAGACCGCATCGAGGTCGCGCGCCACCGCGGCATGACCTGCCTCGTCGTCATCGCCGAGTCCCAGCCGGGCCCCCGCAAGCGCCACCAGGCGGTACAGCGCACCGCTGTCGAGCAGGTGGAACCCGAGCCGGTCCGCGACCAGGCGCGCGATCGTGCCCTTGCCGGAGCCGCTGGGCCCGTCGATCGCGATGACAGGGACGGGGCTCATTCGAGCGGCGCGGCTCAGGCCCGCTCCTCGACGGCCAGCCCCACCGAATTCGCCAGGCTGGCGAAGCCCGGAAAGGACGTCGCCACGTTGGCCACGTCCAGGATCTCGATCGGCGCGACGGCGCGCAGGCTGGCCACTGCGAAAGCCATCGCGATGCGGTGATCACCACGGCTGTCGACGGTGCCGCCGCGGAACGGCCGGCCGCCCTCGATGCGCATGCCGTCCGGCAGCACTTCGTGGGCCACGCCGAGCGCCTCGAATCCGCGCGCCATCGCGGCGATGCGGTCGCTCTCCTTGACCCGCAGTTCGCCGGCACCTGTCACGAGCGTATCGCCGTCCGCACAGGCCGCCGCCACGAACAATGCCGGAAATTCGTCGATGGCGAGCGGCACCAGGCGTTCGGGCACGCGAATGCCGCGCAGCCTCGCCGGGCGCACCTCGAGATCGGCGACCGGCTCCATGCCCCAGGTGCGGTGATTGACGAGGCGCAGGTCCGCGCCCATCAACCCGAGCATCTCGAGGATTCCCGTGCGGGTCGGGTTGACGCCGACGTCGCGGATCATGAAAGGCTCGCGTGCGCCCAGGCAGGCCGCGACGAGGAAAAAGGCGCCGGACGAGAGGTCCCCCGGCACGCGGACGGGCGTGCCCTGCAGGGCGGCAGGCGGCACGAGCGAGATCACGCCGTCACGCGCGTGGATCGTGCAGCCGAACGCCTGCAGCATGCGTTCGGTGTGGTCGCGAGTCACGGCCGGCTCGACAACGGTCGTGTCGCCCTCGGCGTACAACCCGGCAAGCAGCACTGCGGACTTCACCTGCGCGCTGGCCACGGGCATCTCATAGCGGACACCCCGCAACGAGGCGCCGCCCTTGATCCGAACCGGCGGCGTGCCCGCAGTCGTTTCGACGTTCGCCCCCATGCTGCGCAGCGGCTTCGCGACCCGCTCCATCGGCCGCCGCATGAGCGATGCGTCGCCCACGAGGACCGAGTCGAAGGACTGCGCGCTGAGCAGTCCCATGAACAGGCGCATCGCCGTGCCCGCGTTGCCCATGTCGAGCGCCACCTGCGGGGCGCGCAGGCCGCGCAGGCCGACGCCTTCGACGACGACTTCACCGGGTCCGGGCCGTTGCACGGCCGCACCGAGCTGCTCGACGGCACGCATGGTGGCCAGGCAGTCCTCGCCTTCGAGAAAGCCCGAGACCTGCGTACGCCCGGTCGCGAGCGCGCCGAACATCACCGCGCGATGCGAGATCGACTTGTCGCCCGGGACCATGATCTCGCCCGCAACGGCTGTGGCCGGCGCGACGACATAGGAACTCATCTCAGAGTATCGCCTTGGGGTACGAGCCCACGACGCGGCAGAGCGACGCGTGGTTCTTCAACTCGGCGAGCGCGGTCGCGAGCGGCTCCCGTTCCGCGTGTCCGTCGACGTCGATGAAGAACACGTAATCCCACTTGCGCCTGCGCGACGGCCGCGACTCGATGCGCGTCATGCTGATGGCGTTCTGCGCGAGCGGTTCGAGCAGCCGGTAGAGCGCGCCCGGGGAGTCCGTCCGGGCCGCGGACACCAGCAACGTCGTCTTGTCGGCGTCGCTGGGGCTCACGGGTTTGCGGCCGATGATCAGGAAGCGGGTCGTGTTGTCCGGACGGTCCTCGATCTCGGGCACCAGCAGGTTGAGCCCGTAGACTTCCGCGGCCGCGGCGCCTGCGATGGCAGCTGTCCCGTCCTCGTCGCGCGCGCGGCGCGCGCCTTCGGCATTGCTGCTGACCGGGACGCGCTCGATCCCCGCCAGGTGTTCCTGCAGCCAGCCGCGGCACTGCGCGAGCGATTGCGGATGGCTGCAGACCCGGCGGATGTCGCCCAGCATGGTCATGCGCCCCATCAGGTTCTGGTGAATTCGCAGCTCGACCTCGCCGCAGATCTTGAGCGGCGACGTCAGGAACATGTCGAGCGTGTTGTTGACCGTGCCTTCGGTGGAGTTCTCGATCGGCACCACGCCGAAGTCGGCGGCGCCGGACTCGACCTCGTGGAAGACCTCCTCCACGGACGCAAGCGGCAGCGGCCGCACCGAGTGACCGAAGTACTTCAGCACGGCCTGCTGGGTGAACGTGCCCTCGGGCCCGAGATAGCCGATCTTGAGCGCGTTCTGTTGCGCGAGGCAGGCGGACATGATCTCGCGGAACAGGCGCAGGATTTCCTCGTCGCGCAACGGACCGCGCCCGTCGCGGTTGCGCTGCAGCGCCATCTGCAGCACCTGGGCTTCGCGCTCGGGCCGATAGAAATCGACAGTATGTCCCGCCGCGTGCTTCGACACGCCGACCTGCTGCGCAAGCCTCGCGCGCTCGTTGATCAATGCGTGCAGTTCGGCGTCGACCGCGTCGATGCGCGCGCGAATGTGCTCGAGCGGCTGGCGGACCCCGCTTTCGCGGGCTGGCGTCAGCTCGCCCTGCCGCGCGACCCCGGCAGGCCTGGCCGCAGGCTGTTTCGCGGCCTGCCGCGGCTTCGCCGTCTTCCGGGGCCTGGAGCGCGCCACGGGTGTCACACCAGCCGGGCGGACAGGACGCCCGGAATCGCGCGCAGGCGTGACAGTACGTCTGCACCGATCGGCGCATCGGTGTCGATGATCGTATAGGCGAGGTCGCCGCGCGACTTGTTCAGCAGGTCCGCGATATTGAGGCTCGCCTCGGCCAGGCACGTCGAGATCTGGCCCACCATGTTCGGCACGTTCTCGTTGGCGATCGCCACCCGGTTCTCGCCGACCCGCGCGAGCACGGACTCGGGGAAATTGACCGCATTGCGGACGTTGCCGTGCTCGAGGAAATCCCGCAGGGTTTCCGCCGCCATGATCGCGCAATTCTCCTCGGCCTCACCCGTCGATGCGCCGAGGTGCGGCAGCGCGACGACCTTCGGGTGGTTACTGGCCGCGGCCGTCGGGAAGTCGCAGATGTAGGACGAGAGTTGCCCGCGATCGAGCGCCGCGAGCACGGCGGGTTCGTCCACGATCTGCGCGCGCGCGAAATTCAGGATGACGCTGCCGCGCCGCATCAGCTTGATGCGCGACTCGCTGACGAGGCCGCGCGTGTGGTCGTTGAGCGGCACGTGCACCGTGACCATGTCGCTGCGCGCGAACAGGTCGTCGAGGCTCAACGCCTGCTCGACGCCGGACGACAACTGCCAGGCCCGCTGCACGGTGATCTGCGGGTCGTAGCCGAGCGCCTTCATGCGCAGCCCGAGCGCAGCGTTCGCGACTTCGACACCGATCGCGCCGAGGCCGACCACCCCGAGCGTGCGCCCGGGCAGTTCGTAGCCCGCGAATTTCTTCTTGCCCTGCTCCACGGCCTCCTCGAGCGCGTGATCGTCGCCCTCGAGGCTGCGCACGTAGCCCCACGCCTGGCAGATGTTGCGTGCGGCGAGGAACATGCCTGCCAGCACGAGTTCCTTCACGGCGTTGGCGTTGGCGCCCGGCGCGTTGAACACCGGGACGCCGCGCCTGCTGAGCCTGGCGACCGGGATGTTGTTGGTACCGGCGCCTGCGCGTGCGACCGCGACGACGCTCGCTGGTATGTCGAACGAGTGCATGTCCGCGGACCGCACCATGATCGCGTCCGGGTGGCCGATTTCGGATGCAACTTCGTAGAGGTCGCGCGGCAGCCGGTCGAGCCCGCGGACCGAGATGTTGTTGAGCGTGAGGATCTTGAACGACATCTGTCCGGCGCTAGCCGTGCCTCCGCTGGAACTCGCCCATGTAGTCCACCAGCGCGGCGACCCCAGCCAGCGGCATCGCGTTGTAGAGGCTGGCGCGCATGCCGCCGACCGACCGGTGGCCCTCGAGCGCGACGAGGCCAGCCTTGCGCGCGCCCTCCAGGAACGGCTTGTCGAGGTCCGGATTCGGCAGCGTGAACGGCACGTTCATCCACGAACGGCATTCGATCGTGACCGGATTGCGGTAGAAGCCCGACGCGTCGATCGCGCCGTACAGCCTGGTCGCCTTGGCACGATTCGTCGCTTCCATCGCGGCCAGTCCGCCCTGGCGCTTGACCCACTGGAATACGAGCCCTGCGACATACCAGGAATACGTCGCCGGCGTATTGAGCATGGAACCGTCGGCCGCCATGGCCGTCCAGTCGAAGACTGTCGGCACGTCGGGGCGTGCGCGACCGAGCAGGTCTTCGCGCACGATGACGACGACGAGTCCTGCCGGGCCGATGTTCTTCTGGGCGCCCGCATAGATCACACCGAAGCGACTCACGTCGATCGGTCGCGAAAGGATCGTGGACGACATGTCCGCGACCAGCGGCGCATCGCCCGCCTGCGGAATGAACGGGAACTCCACGCCGCCGATCGTTTCATTGGGCGTGTAATGGAGATAGGCCGCGTTCGGCGTGCGCTGCCACTGGCCCTCCGGCGGCACGGTCGAGTAGTTCGCGCCAGCGTCCGCCGCCACGTTGACCTTCAGGTAGCGCTTCGCCTCGGCAATGGCCTTTTTCGACCACGCGCCCGTGTTGACGTAGTCGGCGCTCGCGCCCGGCGCCGTGAGATTGAGGGGGATCGCCGCGAACTGCGCGGTGGCGCCGCCCTGCAGGAACAGCACCTTGTAATTGCCCGGCACCGCCAGCAGCTCGCGCAGGTCGGCTTCCGCCTGTTGCGCGATCCCGACGAAGGCCTTGCCGCGATGGCTCATTTCCATCACCGACATGCCGTGTCCGTGCCAGTCGAGCATCTCGTCGCGCAATTGCTCGAGGACTTCCTGCGGCAGTGCGGCCGGGCCGGCGCTGAAATTGAAAACGCGAGTCATGGACAGGACGTACTCCGTTGGTATTTGCTTGCGTGACAGTCTAGCAGCCGGGCCGTCCGGGCGAGCCGGCCCGGCGGCATGACCTTATGCCCGCATGCATCTTGATTGCTTACGGCGTGGAGGCTGGTGCTCCGTCGCCCGCAGTCTCGCTGTCCGCCATGTCCGGGCCCGGCTCGGCGCCTGCCGACTCCACGTCCTCGCCGTCGCTCTCGGGTTCGACGGTCTCGACGCCGATCAGGCGCTCGCCGTCGTCCAGGCGAATGAGGCGCACGCCCTGCGTGTTGCGGCCCAGCACGGACACCTCCGATGCCGGGGTGCGTACGAGCGTGCCGCTCGAACTCATGAGCATCAGTTCGTTGTTGGTCGTGACCTGCGTCGCGGCGACCACCTGGCCGTTGCGCTCCGTCGTCTGGATGGCGATGACGCCCTGCCCGCCACGGCCGTGCACCGGGAACTCGTCGACCGACGTGAGCTTGCCGTAGCCGTTCTCGGAGGCGATCAGGATCAGGCCCTGCGGGTCCGGGATGATCAGCGAGATGACCCTTTCACCTTCGGGCATGCGAATGCCGCGCACGCCTGCGGCATTGCGGCCCATCGGGCGCACATCGTCCTCGGAGAAGCGGATCGCCTTGCCTTCCGTCGTGAACATCATGACGTCGCGCGAGCCGTCGGTGATGTCGACGCCCACCAGCTTGTCGCCCTCCTCCAGGCCGACCGCGATGATGCCGGCGGTGCGCGGCCGCGAGAACGCCACGAGCGAGGTCTTCTTGACCGTGCCCGTCGCCGTCGCCATGAAGATGAACCGGTCTTCGGTGTATTCGCGGATCGGCAGCACCGCCGTGATGCGCTCGCCGTCCTCGAGCGGCAACAGGTTCACGATGGGTTTGCCGCGGGACCCGCGGCCCGCCTGCGGCAACTGGTAGACCTTCAACCAGTACAGCTGGCCGCGGTTCGAGAAACAGAGGAGCGTGTCGTGCGTGTTCGCGACGAACAGCTTGTCGACGAAATCCTCGTCCTTGACCGCCGTGGCAGAACGCCCGCGGCCTCCCCGCCCCTGCGCGCGGTACTCGCTGACCGGCTGCGCCTTCGCGTAGCCGCCATGGGACAGCGTCACGACGACGTCCTGCGGCGTGATGAGGTCCTCGATCGTGAGGTCGGATTCGTCGCGCTCGATGCGCGTGCGGCGGGCATCGCCGTACTGGTCGCGAATCTGCAGCAGCTCCTCGCGGATCACCTGCAACAGGCGGTCAGGGCGCGCGAGGATGTCCGCGAGGTCGCGGATGTGATCCAGCAACTCGCCGTACTCCGCCAGGATCTTGTCCTGCTCGAGCCCCGTCAGGCGATGCAGCCGCAGGTCGAGAATCGCCTGCGCCTGTGGTTCGGAGAGCCGGTACTCGGCGCCGTGCAGGCCGAGCGCCGCGTCGAGGCCGTCCGGCCGCGCGTCGATCGCACCCGCCCTTGCCAGCATTTCCGGAACGACGCCCCCGCGCCAGGCGCGCGCGACCAGCCCTGCCTTGGCTTCGGCCGGGGACGGCGATGCCTTGATCAGCGCGATGATCTCGTCGATGTTGGCGAGCGCGACGGCGAGGCCTTCGAGGATGTGGCCGCGTTCACGGGCCTTGCGCAGGTCGAACACGGTGCGACGCGTCACGATCTCGCGGCGATGGCGCACGAACGCGTCGATCATCTCCTTCAGGTTCAGCAGGCGGGGCTGGCCGTCGATCAGCGCCACCATGTTGACGCCGAACACCGACTCCATCGGCGTCTGCTTGTAGAGGTTGTTGAGGACGATCTCGGCGTTTTCGTTGCGCTTCAGCTCGATGACGACGCGCATGCCGTCCTTGTCGGACTCGTCGCGCAGCTCGGAGATTCCCTCGATGAGCTTGCCGCGCACGAGGTCCGCGATGCGCTCGAGCAGGCGTGCCTTGTTCACCTGGTACGGCAGCTCGGTGACGATGATCGCCTCGCGGCCGTTGTCGTCGTATTCCTCGATCTCCGCCTTCGCGCGGACCACGATGCGGCCACGCCCCGTCGTATAGGCGTTGTAGATCTCGCGCGCGCCGTTGATGATGCCGGCGGTCGGAAAGTCCGGACCCGGCACGAACTCCATCAGTTCCGGAATCGAGATCACCGGGTTGTCGATCACCGCGATGCACGCGTTGACGATCTCGACGAGGTTGTGCGGCGGGATGTTGGTCGCCATGCCCACGGCGATGCCGGACGAGCCGTTGACCAGCAGGTTCGGAACCCGCGTCGGCAGCACCGACGGCTCGGACTCGGACTCGTCGTAGTTCGGGACGAACTCGACCGTTTCCTTGTCGATGTCCGCGAGCAGCTCGCCCGCGAGCCGCGACATGCGCACTTCGGTGTAACGCATGGCCGCCGGCGCGTCGCCGTCGACCGAGCCGAAGTTGCCTTGCCCGTCGACGAGCAGGTAGCGCATCGAGAACGGCTGCGCCATGCGCACGATCGTGTCGTAGACCGCCGTATCGCCATGCGGGTGGTACTTGCCGATGACGTCGCCGACGACGCGCGCCGACTTCTTGTAGGCGCGGTTCCACTCGTTGCCGAGCTCGCGCATGGCGTAGAGAACGCGCCGATGGACCGGCTTCAGCCCGTCGCGGACGTCGGGCAGTGCGCGTCCCACGATCACGCTCATCGCGTAATCGAGATAGGACTGCTTCATCTCGTCTTCGAGGTTTACGTGCAGGAGTTCGCGAGCGATTTCAGCCATGTATTCCGTCTGTCAGGAGCCCCGAATCGAGGCGGTGTCGAGGCCGGCGCCGGGCGGGCCGGATTTGACAGGAAATGATATCACGACCGGCGCTTTTGACGTCCCCGGCGACCAGTCCTGGTGCCGTGCGGCGAGTCGCGCCCGGTATACTGCCGGCCCCGATTCGCGAGACTGTGGATGGAGCCGGTAGACACTCTGATTTGCGCACGCTGGGTGTTGCCGGTGGAACCCGACGATGCGGTCCTCGAGAACCATGCGGTGGCCATTCGATCCGGCCGCATCGTGGCCGTGCTGCCCGTCGAACGGGCCCGGGCGCGTTATCGGGCCGCCTCGACCATCGAACGTCCCGGGCACGCACTCCTTCCCGGTCTCGTCAATGCGCACACCCACGCGGCGGCGGCGCTGCTGCGAGGATTCGCCGGGCGGCTGCCGTTGCGCCAGCCGCTCGCAGACGCGCTGCTGCCGGTCGAGCGGCGCTGGGTCGATCCGGAGTACGTGCGCGACGGCACCGAGCTCGCGATCGCCGGGATGCTGCGCGCCGGCACCACGTGCTTCGCGGACGCGCATGCGTGGCCCGACGTGGTCGCGCGAACGGCCGCCGAGTTGCACATGCGGGCGAGCGTCGGGCTGCGCGTGGTCGAAGGCGCGACAGGCTGGGCTGCGGGCACCGACGACTGCATCGAGCAGGGGATGAGCCTGCGCGACGAGTATCGCGGCGACCCGCTGATCTGCACTCATTTCGCGTCGCCGGCGCCTTCGGCAGTCGATGACGCGACGTTGCTGCGCGTGCGACGTCTCGCGGACGAGCTCGAGATCCCGGTTGCGATGCCGCTGCATGCGTCGCGTGAAGAAATCGGGCAGAGCGTCGCGAAGTACGGTCAGCGCCCGCTCGCACGGCTCGCGCAGCTGGGGCTCGCGAGCCCGTTGCTCGTCGCCGTACACGCGACGCAGGTCGATGCATCGGACCGGGAAACGCTTGCCGCCGCGGGCGCCACGGTCGTGCATTGCCCCGCGTCCGACCTCCGGCTCGGCCAGGGCGTCTGTCCGGTCCCCGCACTCAGGGCCAGTGGCGTGCGCGTCGCGCTCGGCGCCGATGGCGCAGCCTCGGCCAGCGCGGTGGACATGTTCACGGAGATGCACTGCGCCGGCCTGCTGACTGCGGCAGCCAATGCGTCGCCGGGCGGGCCGGGTGCGAGCGGCCTGCTGCGCATGGCTACGCTCGAAGGCGCACGCGCGCTGGGACTCGGCGACAGCATCGGCAGCCTCGTCCCCGGAAAATGGGCGGACCTGTGCTGTGTCGACCTGCGCGCGCCCCGCAGCTGGCCCGTGCACGACGCACCCGCGGCGCTCGTCCACGCCGCTGCGTCGTCGCAGGTGACCGACACCTGGGTCGCAGGGCGGCACATGCTCGCCGACGGAGCCCTGCGATACGTGGAGGAATCCTCGGTGCTCGACCGAGCAGAAGCCTGGCGTGCGCGCATCGCGGCCGGCCACGAAACCGGGAGCGAAACCCATGCCCTACCGCGATAACGTAGACCCTGCGGAGATTGCCCGCTTCGAGGCGGCCGCCAGCCGCTGGTGGGACCCGTTGGGCGAGATGAGACCGTTGCACGACCTGAATCCGGTGCGATTGCAGTACGTGGAACGGGCCGGCTCGCTGTCGGGACGCAAGGTGCTCGACGTCGGGTGCGGTGGCGGCCTGCTGGCCGAAGCCATGGCACGCAAGGGCGCGCTCGTCACCGGCCTCGACCTCGCCGACGACCTGCTGCAGGTCGCGCAGTTGCACGCGCTCGAGACCGGCATCGAGGTCCGCTACCTGCTCGAGGCCGCGGAAAAGCACGCCCTCGAACACGCCGCCACGTACGACGTGGTCACCTGCATGGAAATGCTGGAACACGTTCCCGACCCCACGGCGATCGTACGCGCGCTCGGCAAGCTGGTGCGACCGGGAGGACACGTCTTCGTGTCCACGCTGAATCGCACGCCCAGGGCGTATGCACTGGCCGTGATCGGCGCGGAGTACGTGCTGCGCCTGCTGCCCGCCGGCACCCACACCTACGAGAAATTCATCCGGCCCTCGGAACTCGTGCAATGGGCGCGCGAAGCCGGGCTCGACATCGTCGACATCGCCGGGCTCGACTACGATCCGTTCGCTCACACCGCTCGCTTGAGCACGGATGCGAGCGTAAATTATCTCGTGCACCTGGGTCGCATCGCGCCCACGGGCGCCGCTGCCGCGACATGAGGCGAGCGGAGGCGGTACTCTTCGACCTGGACGGCACGTTGCTCGACACGGCGCCCGACATGGCGGGAGCTTTGAACCGCCTGCGGACCGAGGAAGGCCGTGACACTCTCCCGTTCGCGAAGGTGCGACCCGTCGTGTCGCACGGGGCGGCGCGGCTGGTGGCGCTGGGGTTCCCGGAGGCGCAAGGCGATGAATTCGAGCGACTTCGTCAGCGCTTCCTGCAGTTGTATTCACTGGACCTGTGCAGTCACACGCGGCTGTTTCCCGGCCTCGACGGGCTGCTCGCCCGGTTCGAAGCCGACGGACTGCCCTGGGGCATCGTGACCAACAAGCCCGCATGGCTCACCGACCCACTGGTCACCGCGCTGGGACTCGACGGCCGCGCCTGCTGCATCGTGAGCGGCGACACCGTGGCCGAGCGCAAGCCGCATCCACTGCCGCTGCTGCACGCGGCGCAGGTGATCGGCGTGGCCGCCGGGCGCTGCGTGTACGTCGGCGATGCGGAACGCGACATCGTCGCGGGGCGCGCCGCCGGAATGCAGACGGTCGTAGCCGGCTGGGGCTACTTCGACGTCGAGGACGATCCACAGGCGTGGGCACCGACGGGCATTGCGCAACGGCCAGCGCAGCTGACGGAGTGGCTGGACCTGCGGCACGAAGCGCCGGTCGTCGTACCATGACGACCCTGCCGCTCGACGTCGTGCTGATCGCCGTGCTTGCCGCGCTCGCGGGTGGCCTGGTCGGGTGGCTGGCGGGCCGACGGCGTGCGCATGCCGCCGAACTCGAGCTGGCTGCCGCGCAGGCGTCCCTCAAGTCCGCGGAAGACGTTGCGCGCGAACGCGAGCAGTCGCTGGACCTCGCGCTGCAGCGCCTGCGATCGGGATTCGACGCCGTTGCCGGCCAGGCACTGCGCGGCAACAATGAAGTGTTCCTGCAGATCGCCCGGCAGGCCTTCGGCCAGCAGCAGGAGGCCGCGCTGCGCAGCCTCGGCGACCGGGAAAAGGCCGTCGAGGCAATGCTCGCTCCGGTGCGCGAGGCACTGCAGCGCACGCACGAGCAGATCGCTCGCATCGAGCGCGAGCGCGCGGAGAGCTTCGGCGCGCTCCGCAATTCGCTCGAGAACGTCACGCTCGGGCAGGTGGCGCTGCAGCGCGAGACGCGCAGTCTCGTGACCGCATTGCGGCGCCCGGAAGTGCGTGGCCAGTGGGGCGAGATGACCCTCAAGCGTCTTGCCGAACTCGCGGGGATGGTCGAGCACTGCGACTTCATCGAGCAGGTGCACGTGCCCGGCGAGGACGGCGCGCTGCGCCCGGACATGATCGTGAACATGCCGGACGGTCGGCAGCTCGTCGTCGACGTCAAGACGCCGCTCGACGCCTATCTTTCCGCAGCGGAGGCGGCCACGGACGAGGACCGCGCGAGTGCGCTGCGCCGCCACGCCGCGGCGGTGCAGGAACGCGTGCGCCAGCTGGCGCAGAAGTCGTACTGGGCACAGTTCGCCCAGAGCCCGGATTTCGTCGTGCTCTTCATACCAGGCGACCAGTTCCTGAGCGCTGCCGTCGCGGAGGTCCCGACGTTGCTCGAGGACGCAATCCGCCAGCACGTGATCGTGGCGACGCCGACCAGTTTCATCGCGCTGCTGAAAGCAGTGGCCTATGGCTGGCGGCAGAACGCGCTTGCGGACAACGCGCTGCAGATCCAGGAACTTGGTGAGGAAACCTACAAGCGCCTGGTCACGTTCACGTCGCACCTCGCGAAGGTGGGGCGCGCGCTCGGCCAGAGCGTCGATGCCTACAACTCCGCGGTCGGTTCGCTCGAGCGCCAGGTGCTGCCCGGCGCCCGGAAGTTCACGGAGCTCGGCCTGCGTCCCGCGCGGGAACTCGAGGAGACCGCGCCTATCGACAAGCTCGCGCGCACGCTCGTGGACGCCGAGCCCGATCCGGACGGCGCGGCACCCGCGACACATGAGTGAGGGTGTTCGTGCGTCGCAGCCCCTGGACGCGCTGGCACGAGGAACGCCGCCAGGTTCGTTGCGGCATTTCGCGGTGCTCTACGGCGCGTCGCCGGCACGACCGCTGATCGAAGCCGTGTATGCATTCGAAAGCGAGATCGCCGCGACCGCGCGCACCGCGTCGCACGAGGCGGCGCACACGCGTCTGCAATGGTGGCGCGGCGAAGTCGATCGTCTGCTGGCAGGCCGGCCGCAGCACCCGGTGACGCACGCGATGCAGCCCCTGCGTGGCGTACCAGGCGCGGACCTCGGCCTCCTGCACGAACCGCTGGTCGCGGCGGACATCGACCTCGCGCGACTGACTTTCGCGAACGACGCGGAACTCGAAGCCTATTGCTTTCGCGCGGCGGGATCGTTGCAGACATTGATCGCGAGCGCGGCCGCTGGTGCGACACCGCTGACCGCGGCGGGACGCGAGTTTGCGCGACGCCTTGGTTCCGCAGTGCGGCAGGCCGAGATGCTGCGGGACTTGCGACTCGATCTCGCGGCAGGCCGGATGTACCTGCCCCTCGCCCGGCTCGAGCGAGCCGGCATCGACCCGACGACCGTGCGCCCTGACACGGATTCACCGGCGCTGCTCGACGCGATCGAAGCCTGGCGACTCGCGGTCAGGTCGCAGCTCCTGGAACTCCCCGGGTTGCTCGACGTGACTGAGTGCCCGGCGCAGCGCCAGGGCCTCGTGCTTGCAGCGCTGCACGTGCGGCTGCTCGAACGGTTGGACCACCGCCGCGGACTCGCGCGTGTCCGAGCGCAGGTTCCGCCGTGGACCCGGCTCTGGACCGCCTGGCGGACAGCCGTGCGCTACGCCTGACGCGAGACATCCGGTGCACCTCGATCTTCGTCGCGGAGTGAATGCCGATGCCTGTCGTGACATCTGAAGACGTGCGCCGCTACGAACCGGTGGCTGCGGCGCTGGCCGGCCGCGTGATCCTCGTGACCGGCGCCGGCGGCAGCATCGGCGGCGCACTGGCCAGAGCCTGCGCGGCGCTCGGTGCGCAGGTGGTGCTCACGGGCAGGACGGTGCGCAAGCTCGAAGCGGTCTACGACGCCATCGTGACGGCCGGGCATCCGCGACCCGCGATCGCGCCGCTCGATTTCGAGAAGGCGGACGCCGTGGCGTACGACGCCATTGCCGACGCGGTCCGCAGCGAGTTCGGCCGCCTCGACGGACTTGCGCACATCGCGGCGCTGCTGGGGGATCGTTCGCCCGTGCTGCACTACGACGTGCCGACGTGGCTCAAGGTGATGCACGTCAACGTCAACGCGCCCTTCATACTGACCCGGACGTTGCTGCCCCTGCTGGCGCAGTCCGTCGACCCGTCCATCGTGTTCGCGACGAGCGGCGTTTCGGTCAGGGGTCGCGCCTACTGGGGCGCGTATGCCGCCTCGAAATTCGCCGTGGAGGGCCTGATGCAGGTGCTGGCCGACGAACTGGACACCGAGCATCCCATCCGCGTGAACAGCGTCAATCCGGGTCGAGTGCGCTCGCCGATGCGCGCGAAAGCGTATCCAGGCGAAGATGCCGCGACGTTACCGGCGCCGGAGTCGGTGCTGGCGCCTTTCCTCTATCTGCTCGGTCCCGCGAGTCGCGGCGTCAACGGTTTGCGGTTCGACGCGCAATAGATGGTTTGCGCCGCCGGTCGGGCGGCGGACGCTTGGCGGCACGCGGCTTGCGCGCCGGTTCGTCCTCGTGACGGCCCGCCAGTTGCATGAGGGCATCGAGATCCGGAGGTGCGACAGGACGGCTGCGCCCGCGCGGCAAGTCGCGCGGCAGCACGATCGGGCCCCACTTCACGAGCATCGTGCGACTGATCTTGAGCCCAGCTGCGTCGAACAATGCGCGGACGGCGCCCCGCGGCAACGTGCGCTCGCTGGTGACCTTGAACCACATGTTGGTGCCGCTGCTGCCCGCGGGCTCGACGGCCGCGAACTGCACGGTCTCGGGGCCCACGTCCACCTCGCGCGGCATCTCCGGCCAGTCGGCATCGGCACCGGGCCGCAACGCGCGCACGCGATACTCAACCGCCAGTTCGCGGCCGCGCCGGGCCACAGCGAGCGCGAACGGCCCTTCATTTGCGAGGATCAGCAGGCCGTCCTCACCGTAGCCGAGCGCGTTGACCGCGACCCAGCGGCCCGCGTGCAACGCGGGCAGGTGCATCTCGATCCCTTCGCGTTCGTCGCCCGCGCGGCGCCGCAACATCTCGCCCGTGGGCTTGTGATACAGGATCACCTGCAGCTTGCGCTCGACCGCCAGCAGGCGCGTGACGTCGCGGCCGTCGAGCACGACGCGGTCACCCGGGTGCACAGGTTGCCCGATGACCGCAGGCCGGCCGTTCACCAGCACGCGGCCGTCGCGAATCCAGGTTTCGACCTGCCGGCGCGAACCAAGTCCGTGCTGGGCGAGCAGCTTATGCAGGCGTTCGCTCAAGACCCGCGTCGCCCGTGGCGCCCGCCTCCGGTTCGGTCGTCCCATCAGCTGCCGCCGCCGCGCCGCCCGCCTCCTCCACCAGGAGCGCCGCGACTCGCGCCGCGTCGGGCAGTTCGAGCTGGACCTTGATGTCGTCGAGGTCCTGCAGTTCTGCAAGCGTCGGCAGGTCGTCGAGGCTCTTGAGCCCGAAGTAGTCGAGGAATTCGCGGGTCGTGCCGAGCAGCTCCGGACGCCCCGGCACCTCCCGGTGCCCGACCACGCGAATCCAATTGCGTTCGTGCAGCGTGCGCATGATCGTCGTGCTGACCGTGACGCCGCGGATATCCTCGATCTCGCTGCGCGTGATGGGCTGGCGGTAAGCGATCAAGGCCAGGGTTTCGAGCAGCGCCCGCGAGTAGCGGCTCGGGCGCTCCTGCCAGAGGCGCGACACGACGTCGGCGTACTGCGGCCGGATCTGCACGCGCCAGCCGCTCGCGACCTCGCGCAGCTCGACGCCGCGATCGGTGTAACTTTGTTGCAGCGATTCGAGCGCGGCGCTGATCTCGTCGTCCGGCGGTCGCTGGGCCTCGTCGAACAACTCGCGCATCTGCTCGAGACTGACGGGACGGCCTGCCGCGAGCAGCACCGCCTCGACGACGCCGGCCAGGGGATGGAGTTCGCTCATGGTTCGGTGGTCTTCGGGGCCGCTCCGGCCCGTTCGTAGTCGTAGTCGCCGTCGAGCGTCGTGACGCGGCGCGGCGCGCCGGCGCGGACGTGGATGGGCGCGTAGGGTTCGGCCTGCACGAGTTCGAGCAGGCCCTCGCGCAGCAGTTCGAGTACGGCGATGAACGTGACGGTCACGCCCATGCGTCCTTCCTCGGGCCGGAACAACTGCACGAACTCGACGAACGCCTGCGACCGCATCGCGCTGAGCACTTCCGACATGCGCTGCCGCACCGACAGCGGCTCGCGGCTGATGTGGTGGTGCGCGAACATCTGCGCCCGCGACATCACCTCCTTGAGGGCTACCAGCATTTCCTGCAGCGAGACGTTCGGCTGCAACTTGACGACGCGCCGCTCGACGAGTTCGGCTGCCGCCGGGAAGGTGTCGCGATCGATGCGATGCAGCTCCTCGATATCCAGCGCAGCGCGCTTGAAGCGCTCGTACTCCTGCAGGCGGCGCACGAGTTCGGCGCGCGGGTCGACTTCGTCCTGGCCGTCCCCGCCTTGCGGCCGGGGGAGCAGCATCCGCGACTTGATCTCGGCGAGCGTCGCTGCCATGACGAGGTATTCGCCCGCCAGCTCGAGCTGCATGCCGCGCATCACGTCGATGTACTTCATGTACTGCCGCGTGATTTCCGCGATCGGGATGTCGAGGATGTCGAGGTTCTGCCGCCGGATCAGGTAGAGCAGCAGGTCGAGCGGGCCCTCGAAGGCCTCGAGGATGACCTGCAACGCATCCGGGGGGATGTAGAGGTCTTTCGGCATCTGCGTTACGGGTTCTCCATCGACGACGGCGAACGGCATCTCCGACTGCGAATGCGGCGGCTCGACGGGCGCATGCGAGTGCGCATGCGCGGGCGCCTCGGCCGACAGACCGCCTTCGATGACCCTGAGTTCCGGTTTCGTCATACGTTCTCCCCAGCCTCAGCGGTACGCGAGGCCCATGGCCTGCTTGACGTCCGAGAGCGTCTGGCCCGCGACTTCGCGCGCCTTTTCACAGCCCTCGGCGATGATCCCGCGAACGAGCTCCGGATTGTCCTCGTATTCCTGTGCGCGCTGCCGCATGCCCGTGACCTCTTCGACGATGCGCTCGATGACCGGCTTCTTGCACTCCAGGCAGCCGATGCCGGCCGTGCGGCAGCCGTGCGCCGCCCAGCGCTGGACGTCGTCGGAGGAATAGAGCTTGTGCAGGTCCCAGACCGGGCATTTCTCCGGGTCGCCCGGGTCCGTGCGGCGCACGCGGGCAGGATCCGTCTGCATCGTCTTCAGCTTGGCAGCCACGGCGTCGGGATCTTCACGGAGCCCGATCGTGTTGCCGTAGGACTTCGACATCTTGCGGCCGTCGAGACCGGTCACCTTCGGCGTGGCCGTGAGCAGGGCCTCCGGCTCGGACAAGATCGACCGCCCCGTGCCCTCGAGATACCCGACCAGCCGCTCGCGATCCGCCAGCGTCAGGCGGGAATTGCCGTCGAGCAGCGTGTGCGCACGGACCAGCGCCTCCGGCCTGCCGTGTTCCTGGTAGGCCTTGCGCAGCTCGCGATAGAGCGCCGCGTTCTTGCTGCCCAGGTTCTTGATCGCGCGCTCGGCTTTGGCCTCGAAATCCTCTTCGCGGCCGAAAACGAAATTGAATCGGCGGGCAATCTCGCGCGTGATCTCGACGTGAGCCACCTGGTCCTCGCCGACCGGCACGTGCATCGGGCGATAGAGCAGGATGTCCGCGCTCTGCAGCAACGGATAGCCCAGGAACCCGTAGGTCGTGAGGTCCTTCTCCCGCAGCTGCTCCTGCTGGTCCTTGTAGGTCGGCACGCGCTCGAGCCAGCTTAGCGGCGTGATCATCGACAACAGCAGGTGCAGCTCGGAGTGCTCCGGCACCCGCGACTGGATGAACATCGTGCAGACGGCCGGGTTGAGGCCCGCGGCCAGCCAGTCGATGACGATCTGCCAGACGTGGCTTTCGAGCTGGCGTGTGTCCTCGTAGCCCGTCGTCAGCGCGTGGAAGTCGGCAATGAAGAAGTAGCAATCGTACTGGTACTGCAGCTCGATCCAGTTCTTCAGCGCGCCGTGGTAATTACCGAGATGCAGGCTGCCCGTGGGGCGCATCCCTGACAGCACGCGGCGCGGGGTCGACACGTTTGAACTCAAGCAAAGGCCCTGCGACGATGCCGCTATTTCGTAAATAAATTCAGTAGTTTACGAGACCTACTTCACCTGAGAACGCAAGTTCGCGGCGAACCGGTCAATCACTGGAACTCGCGATTATACGCAGGCCGCCGGGAGCGCGTTCACTCGAACGCGGACACATCGCCACGACCGCGACGGACAATGACGGGCACGCCCGACGTGAGATCCACCACGCTGCTGGGCTCGACTCCACCGCTGCCCCCGTCGATCACGAGATCGACCTGATGATCGAGCCGTTCCTTGATCTCCGCCGGGTCCGTCATCGATTGCGCCTCGCCCGGCAGCAGCAACGTCGAACTCATGATCGGTTCGCCCAGTTCGGCGAGCAACGTGCGCACGATCGCGTTGTCGGGCACGCGTATGCCGATGGTGCGGCGCTTGGGGTTCTGCAGGCGTTTCGGCACCTCGCGCGTCGCCTCGAGCAGGAACGTATACGGCCCGGGCGTGAACGACTTCAGCAGACGGTACTGGCTGTTGTCCACCCGGGCATAGCGCGCGATCTCGGACAAGTCGCGACACACGAGCGTGAAATTGTGGTTCTTG
The DNA here is from genome assembly GCA_963786705.1 of uncultured Gammaproteobacteria bacterium. GTDB lineage: Bacteria > Pseudomonadota > Gammaproteobacteria > Steroidobacterales > Steroidobacteraceae > RPQJ01. Next base: position 85,430 of record CAWBAG010000013.1, on the reverse strand, counting down.
TCCGCGTTGCGTATGCGGCGGATGCGTTCCATAGCCTCCTTGTCGCCGATCAGGCACCCGAGCGCGTAACTGGAGTCGGTCGGATAGACGACGACGCTGCCGTCCCGGATCGCTGAAATTGCCTGCCGCACGAGCCTGGGCTGCGGATTCTGCGGGTGGATCGATATCAGGAACGCCATGAGACTCCGCTCGCCCGTGGGCGCTGCGGGCAACTTGCTATGATACGCGCCCCGCTTCCGCCCTGCCCGGCACCCCACGCACGCGCCCCATGCAACTGCTGTTCGACCTGCTGCCCGTCATCGCGTTCTTCGTCGCCTACAAGGCGGCGGACATCTATGTGGCCACGGGCGTGCTCATCGTCGGCGTGCTGACCCAGACGCTGTACAGCTGGATCCGTCACAAGAAGGTGAGTCCGATGCTGCTCACCTCCGCCATCCTGGTGCTGGTGTTCGGCGGCCTGACACTGTTGATACACGACGCAACCTTCATCAAGTGGAAGCCGACGATCGTCAACTGGCTGTTCGCGGTTGCGTTCCTCGGCAGCCAGTTCATGAAGGGGCCGCCGATCGTGCAGCGCATGATGGGCGCGCAGATCACGCTCGACCCGCCTGCGCTCTGGCAGCGCCTGAACATGATGTGGGTCGGCTTCTTCGTCGTCGCCGGCGCCTTGAACCTGTTCGTGGCCTTTCGTTACAGCGAGGCCACCTGGGTCAATTTCAAGCTCTTCGGGCTCATGGGACTGACAGTCGTGTTTGCGTTGTTGCAGGGACTCTGGATCAACCACAAGGCCGAGCAGCACGAGCGCCGCGAAGCGGCGGCACCGCGGGCGCCGGCGGAATAACGGCCAGCACGCATGTTGTACGTCATCACAGGCAAGGACGCGCCCGGCGCGCTCGAGACGCGCAAGCGCGTGCGAGCCGAGCACCTGACCCGCGCACGCCAGCTCGCGGACGCCGGCCGCATGATCCTCGCCGGACCCTGTCCGGCCATCGATTCACCGGACCCCGGCCCGGCGGGTTACTCGGGTAGCGTGATCATCGCGGAGTTCGAGTCCCTGCAGGACGCGCGTGCGTGGATCGACGCCGACCCGTACGTCACGCATGGAGTGTTCGAGTCGTGGGACGTACGCCCATTCCTGCAGGTGCTGCCATGACGAGCGATGCCGCCACCGCAACTCGCAGCGTCAGGCTCGCAGCGCGGCTGCAGGTCGCGCTGCAACCCGTGCATCTCGAAATCATCGACAACAGTCACCTGCACGCCGGCCACGCTGGCGCAGAGGATGGGCGCGGTCATTTCACCGTGAACATCATTTCTGAACGATTTGCAGGGATGCCGGTCGTACGACGTCACAGACTCGTCTACGAGGCGGTCGGCGACTTGATGCAGACCGACATTCACGCGCTTTCGATCAAGGCGTTGGCCCCCGGCGAAGGCGCACTCTCCTGAACCGGCCGACTTCACACGCGCCCCCCCAGGGCGCACCGACATTCATCAACAGAGGCTCATCGATGCGTAATCCCAGAACTGCTCTCCTGCTCGGCGCGGTGGTCGCGTTCGGCACCGCCGCATGCACGAAACCCGCTGGAGAAGCTGGCAAGCCGGCCGGTGACGCCGCAGTTGCCGTAGCCAAGGCGCCGGCCGTGGCAACCGTCAATGGCTCGCAGCTGAGCGCGAAGCTCTTCGACACTTTCCTGCTCGCCGTCACCGGCAAGCCGGCCGCGGAAGCGACGCCGGAGCAGAAGACGCAGTTGCTCGACCAGCTGGTCAACATGACGCTGGCCGCACAGTCTGCCGAAAAGGACGGCCTCGCAAAGGACGCGGACGTCCAGGCGCGTCTCGACCTCCTGCGCATGCAGGTCCTGGCGGAAGCCGCGAGCGAAAAATACATCAAGGCGCACCCGGTGTCTGAATCCGAGGTCAAGGCGGAGTACGACACGCAGGTCGCGGGAATGCCGAAGGAATACAAGGCGCGACACATCCTCGTCGAGAAAAAGGAAACCGCGGAGTCACTGATCCGCGACCTGCAGGCCGGCGGTGATTTCGCCAAGCTCGCAAAGGCCGAGTCCAAGGACCCTGGCAGCGCGACGAAGGGCGGCGATCTCGGGTGGTTTTCGGGACAGAGCATGGTCAAGCCGTTCTCCGACGCGCTCGCGACGCTGGAAAAGGGCGCGATCACGACGTCCCCGGTTCAGACACAGTACGGATGGCACGTGATCCAGCTCGAGGACACGCGGGCACCTGACGCGCCGGCGTTCGAGGACGTCAAGCAGCAGGTCGAAATGATGACCCAGCGCAGGAAGCTGCAGGCATACCTGGACGAGCTCCGCAAGACGGCGAAGATTCAGAAATCAAGCTAGCCGTCAAGAGTATTTTTTGTAGTCTTCGGCCGACTCCTCGCGAGGGGAGTCGGCCGATTTCTTTTTGGGCGCGTGGGGTGGCGACGTACCAGCGCCTGGTCAAGCGTCCTGCATCCGCGCCGGACGCTAGCGAGACCGTATCGGAGTGGCCGTTCCAGTTCAACTGCACGGGTGCTCGATCGTGCATATTCATGCAAGAAACTCCGATATCGACCAGCAGACTTTAATTATTGATTTGATTACAGTTTTGGTCGATTCCGAGTAAAGCGTGACGGACGTCACATATATTCCGCCGGACTCCAGATTAGGTCGCATCGCTCGACCTCGATCGACTCCGATTATGTCGGGTCAGTGCCCCGCTCAAGCGATGGCGGGGTCACCTGCAACGGCGTCTAGCCTTGCCTCTCAGGCTACTGATCCTGCGTGATTTACTTACGATACGGCACCCTGGTCGCCATCCAGACGAGCACTCAGCACCCCCGCCTAAGTCGCCGAATATATTGAAGTCTTGACCGGACCCGACCCCCCGATATAGTTAAGTCCCGGAGTTAACAATAACCTCCCAATGTCAGCGGCACTTGCAGTCTGGTCAGCGCCGTCCGAGCACGGGCAAAGAATGAGCGAGAACTTTAAGGCGACCCTATTGGCCGCGTTTAAGCCGCTGATGCGGCCGCTCGTTCGAATTCTGGTCCGTAACGGTGTGTCGTTCGGCGAATTCTCGGAACTGCTTAAGAGTGTGTTTGTGGAATCGGCTCAGGCCGTGTTGCAGCTACCGGACTCCCGTCAGTCGGTCTCTAGGATTGCCATCACGACCGGACTCACGCGGCTCGAGGTCTCCAGGCTTCTGACCCAATCGGCCGAAGACGCTGAAGCGCTGGTGGGTCGCTTGAGTCGAGTTGGACGTCTATTAACGGGCTGGCATCAAGACTCTGATTTCACCGGTCCATACGGCATTCCTTACGAAGTGCAGTTCGAAGGTCCGCCGGGCCGGCGCAGTTTCATGGAGTTGGTTCGTCGTTACACAAGTGACGTGCCCGCTGATGAGATGCTCGACGAGCTAAAGCGAATCGGCGCCGTCCTTGACCTGGGGAACAGCTATTTCCGCGTACTGATTCGCTCGTACATTCCGTCTGCGGCCGATCCGGCGAAATTCCACGCGATGTCGGTAGCGTTTACTGACCTTGCGAAAACGCTTGATCAGAATCTCCGTCCCGACGAAGACCACAAATTGTTTGAGCGACGCGTTTGGGCACCGAACGGCGTTACGCAAACGGACGCGCTGGATTTTGATTTCTACGTAAAGGATCGCGGTCAGCAGTTTCTGGAGTCACTCGACGATTGGCTATCAACCAGAGAAGCTGAGGCCGTGAAGAGCGGCGTCGAGCCTCGCGTAAAGGTCGGCGTTGCCGTCTACATGTTCGTTAGGCCGCACGACGAGCAGCAGGAATCGCAAGAAACTGGGTTGCTTCAATAATTTTTGATTCGACTGTTGATGACTGGTCGGCAGAAAAGAAAATAGGGGGATGATCGTTATGAATAGGAAGGGGCTTACGTCGGCACAGCTGGCGACGTGCGTCGCAACTGTCTTGGGAATTTGTTTTGCTGCGACGCCCGGTCTCGTCAAAGCGAAACCTCAGACTGCCCACGCGATTGTTGGAACAGGTACTGACGCGATCATCGGCACGGGTGTCGACGCCATCATCGGCACCGGCAAGGCTCGTCGCTCCGACGCCATCGTCGGCACGGGTGTCGACGCCATCATCGGCACCGGCAAGGCTCGTCGCTCCGACGCCATCGTCGGCACGGGTGTCGACGCCATCATCGGCACCGGCAAGGCTCGTCGCTCCGACGCCATCGTCGGCACGGGTGTCGACGCCATCATCGGCACCGGCAAGGCTCGTCGCTCCGACGCCATCGTCGGCACGGGTGTCGACGCCATCATCGGCACCGGCCCGACGCCATCGTCGGCACGGGTGTCGACGCCATCATCGGCACCGGCAAGGCTCGTCGCTCCGACGCCATCGTTGGCACCGGTGTCGACGCGATCATCGGCACGGGTGTCGACGCCATCATCGGCACCGGCAAGGCTCGTCGCTCCGACGCCATCGTCGGCACGGGTGTCGACGCCATCATCGGCACCGGCAAGGCTCGTCGCTCCGACGCCATCGTCGGCACGGGCGTCGACGCGATCATCGGCACCGGTGTCGACGCCATCATCGGCACCGGCAAGGCTCGTCGCTCCGACGCCATCGTCGGCACCGGCGCCGACGCGATCATCGGCACGGGTGTCGACGCCATCATCGGCACCGGCAAGGCTCGTCGCTCCGACGCCATCGTCGGCACGGGTGTCGACGCCATCATCGGCACCGGCAAGGCTCGTCGCTCCGACGCCATCGTCGGCACGGGCTGTCGACGCCATCATCGGCACCGGCAAGGCTCGTCGCTCCGACGCCATCGTCGGCACGGGTGTCGACGCCATCATCGGCACCGGCAAGGCCTTGCTAAGGGGGCCGATTGACTCGATCGACACCAATCAGAACTCTGTTAGGGTCTTTGGACGAGACTTCGCCATCGCTTCGGCAGTGTTACTTGCTGACGCGCTGGCTTCAGGACGCCAAGTCCAAGTTCTGGTAACCGGGGAACTTGGGGCCGATGGGAAAATATCAAACGGCTCATTACGCGTGCTGCCAGATGATTATGTGCCTGGCGCCTCTAGAGTCGTGTTAACCGGGCGCGTCACAACTGTAGACACAGCAATTGGCACAATGACAATTGGAAAGATAGCTGTCGACGTGACAACACTGGCAGGCCAGCGCCCGCAGAAAGGCGATCTCGTCACCGTTGTAGGATTGCGACCTTCGCGGAGCAGCCTAGTCCTCGCGGAGTCAATCTCTGCAAACTGAAGCCATTCGGTCTAGGAAAAAGGCGTGCCTCGGCGCGCCTTTTTTTTGGTTGACAGATGTCAATCCGACGTCGGGACCGGTAGGAAATCCGCCTGCGGGCCTTCGTAATAGAAGACACCGACACCAACCATTTCTCCCTCACCAGCACCGCTTACCGGCCTTGAGTCAACGTCGGTCGCCAGACTGCTTTCACGCAAGGCTATCCAATCGTCTATTGACTCGATGAATTTCGTTGCTTCGGTGCGCGACCATACTCGAAACGCGAGACGATCATTTGCATGAAGCTTACTCGAGTAAGCGAAGCGTTGAATGAAACCAGCCGAGTTCCTGTTCGGATTCGAATTGTGGTCGACGCTCCCCATCATCGGGAAGAGAATTCCGGACATGATGGTAATAGCTTTTTCGTCAAAGTCTGCCGGGACAAAATAGCGCTTGACCGGCCGAATCAATCCGTCCTCCAAGTCTTCAATTGCCCCTGCGCGCTTCAGTTCCGCTCTTACCGCGCCTGGCGGCACATCTCCCGCAACGGCACGAACCAACTCGACAAAACTCGCATCCCCGCTTTCAAAGGATAAGTCTCTAGGTTCCCCTGAGGACTGCACGAAACGCGGGTCGGCATGCCATGCGTGTAGAACCTTCGCCGGTGGACCAGAATGGTCGACGCGTAAAGTAAGTTCTCGATCCGATGACGTGTGTTCGCAGACGCGTCGGACCTCTTTCCGCGATAAGCCCGTGCGAACTGCAATTCGAGAGGTGTTTGTAGCTCTTCCCTTCAGATCCCGTTCAAGCAACGCTTCATGAACAAAAGCTCGTTTCGAAACCTCCGCGAAGCTCTTATAGGTGATTCCTGATCGAAGAAGTACCCGCGCCAGCGGCCGCATGCACGCGTAAAGCGCTTTAATCAATCGGGCCTGAACATCGCTATTCATATTCATTTGCAGTCAGACTAAGAAGTGTCCGAGAAGTCGTCGTCAGGCAACCCGAAGGAAATGGCGCCGATAGTGTTCGAGTTCCTTGATCGATTCCCGGATGTCGTCCAGAGCCAGATGCGTGGAACTCTTGCTCACGCCGTCCAGCACCTGGGGCGCCCAGCGACGTGCCAGTTCCTTCAGCGTGCTGACGTCCAGATTGCGGTAGTGGAAGAACTTTTCGAGCGCAGGCATTTCGCGCGCCAGGAATCTGCGATCCTGGCAGATGCTGTTGCCGCACATGGGCGACGCACCTGGCTCCGAGTAGAGCCTCAGGAAAGCGAGCGTCTGCGTTTCCACGTCGTTCGCAGTCAGCCTGCTGTCGCGCACCCGTTTGACCAGTCCCGACGCGGTGTGAGTCGTCCGGTTCCACTCGTCCATGCCCTGGAGCACGGCGTCCGGCTGGTGCACAGCCAGCACCGGCCCCTCCGCCAGGACGGTCAAGGACGCATCCGTGACGATCGTGGCGATCTCGATGATGCGATCGGACTGGGTATCCAGCCCGGTCATTTCGAGGTCGATCCAGACGAGGTTGTCGGCTTTCACAGGTTGGTCACGCACCGTTCAGATGATTGATCGCCATGTTGGTTTCCGCAGCGGCCTGTCGTGCAGTCGATTGATTGTGGGCAATTCTAGCAAACGCTAAGCTGCCACCCCCTCCGGATATCCGTTGCATGCACTGGTTAACCCTCGCGTTTCTGCTGGCCGTGGCGACCCATGTCGTCGTGGAATTCTGGCTGTCGCATCGCCAGGTTCGGCATGTGACTGCCAATCGTGACCATGTGCCGCCCGCGTTCGCGGACTCGATTTCGGCGGAAGATCACCGCAAGGCAGCCGACTACACCGTGGCTCGCCAGCGCCTGGGTCGAGTAGACCTGGTGTTGGACGCGGTCGTGCTGCTTGCATTGACACTGGGCGGCGGCATACAGGCGCTCGGCGCAATTGCAGAAGGCGTCGGCCTGCCCCCGCTGCTGGCGGAACGGCCCACGTTCTGCTCGTGGTCCTGGTGCTATCGCTGCTCGGCCTGCCACTTTCGCTGTGGCGGACCTTCGTACTCGAGGAGCGTTTCGGGTTCAACCGCACCAACTGGCAGACTTTCCTGGGCGACCTGGTCAAATCACTGGCCCTTGGTGCGATTCTGGGGGGCGCAGTCGTTGTCCTGGTGCTGTGGATCATGTCGGTCGCGGGCCGTCACTGGTGGGTCGTCGGGTGGGCGGCCTGGACGACCATCTCGCTGGTCCTCCTCTGGGCGTGGCCCCGCTGGATCGCCGGGTTCTTCAACAGGTTCGTGCCATTGGCGGATTCGGCGCTGCGCGCCCGCATCGACGCGTTGCTGGAACGTTGCGGGTTCAGCGCGAGCGACGTCTACGTCATGGACGGCTCGCGCCGCTCGGCCCACGGCAACGCCTATTTCACGGGCCTGGGCAGGGAAAAGCGAATCGTCTTCTTCGACACCCTGCTCGACACGTTGACTCCAGGACAGGTCGAGGCAGTGCTCGCGCATGAAATCGCGCACTTCAAGTTGCGCCATATTCCACAACGCATCGTTGTCGGCGCATGCCTCACGTTCGCAGGTTTCGCCCTGCTCGGCTGGCTTGCGGACCAGGCCTGGTTTTACCGAGCCCTCGGCGTGGACGAACCAGGGCACTCAGCGGCTTTGCTGCTGTTCATGTTCGCGATGCCAGCTTTCGCGTGGGCGGTCTCCCCGTTGATGGCCGCATGGTCTCGCCGGCACGAGTTCGAGGCCGATGCCTACGCGGCGCGTTTCAGCGATGGGAACGAACTCAGCCACGCGCTCGTCCGCATGTACCAGGAGAACGCGAGCACGCTTACGCCCGACCCTCTGCACTCCGCGTTCTACGATTCGCACCCGCCGCCGGTGGCACGCATCGCGCGCCTTGCGACGCGGACCGGCGTGTCCCCGGCGGGCCACGCGGCCTTGTCCGCCACGTGAGGCCCCGTCGCGATCCTCGCTCGCGAGATGCACGGCCGGACGTCGCGCCCGGCAAGTCGGGTTGCGTGGTCGAGTCCTATGGCCGGCGCGTCGTCGTGCGGGCGGACGGGGACGCCACCCGCATCAAGTGCAAGTTGCGCGGCCGCCGCCTCGAGGTCGTGGCCGGGGACAACGTGCGACTCGCCCAGGAGCCGGGCGGCGGCGAATGGGTCGTGGCGGAACGCCTGCCGCGCCGGAACGTGCTGAAGCGCACGGACAGCCGCGGACTCGACGAATCGATCGCGGCGAATCTCGACCAGCTGGGAGTCGTCGTCGCGCCGCGTCCGGCGTGCGACCCGTTCATCGTCGACCGGTACGTCGCGGGCGCCGCCTACGCCGGCATCGCCCCGCTCCTGATCGTCAACAAGCGGGACCTGCTGGGGGAGTCGTCCGGCGCGGACCAGGACTACGTCGAGCCGTTTCGCCGAATTGGAATTCCGGTCGTCCTGGTGTCGGCCCGTGAAGGGCTGGGCCTGGACGCGCTCCTGGAGTGCCTCCAGGGCAAGCGGACGCTCCTGGCGGGTCAGTCCGGGGTCGGCAAGTCCTCGCTGACCAACGCGCTCTGCGGCGGCGTGCCGCGCGCCACGTCCGAGTTGTCCGCCGGCAGCGGCCTGGGTCGCCACACGACCGTTTCGTCGGCAGTGGTCGAGTTGCCCTGGGGACAGCTGGCAGATTCCCCCGGCGTGCGCGACTACGCGCCTCCGGTGGTACCCCTGCAGGAGGTACAGGCGGGGTTCGTGGAGATTGCGGTGCGCGGCCAGGGGTGCAAGTTCCAGGACTGCCTGCACCTGCGCGAGCCGCAGTGCGCCGTGCAGGCTGCGGTCGCCGACGGCTCGATCGATGCCCGGCGCTATGAGAGTTATCGACGGCTGCTGAACCTGACGCGCCAGCTGGGCGAGAAACGCGGTTGGCGCGACTGACGGGCCGGTGGCACGGACGTCGCGGAGGCGGGCCTCCAGCAGGGTTTGCGGACCTCGCAGGCAGGCACAGGCGTAGCCGTCCGGGCCGGGAGATACAACGGAACCGGACTGGTATGATGCTGCGTTGCAAAGGACGCGGATGTCGGTAGCCGTCTTGTTGCGGAATTTCGAGTCACGTCGCCTTGGTCGGCGGCCGTTGGGCATTTCAGAGGAGTGGAGCGCGTGCGCAGAATCATGGTCGGGATCAAGCGCGTGGTGGATTACAACGTCCGGGTCCGGGTCAAGCCGGACAACACGGGCGTGGTGACCGAAGGGGTCAAGATGAGCATCAACCCCTTCGACGAAATCGCACTGGAAGAAGCTCTTCGCATCAAGGAAAAGGGGTTCGCGGACGAAGTGCTGGCGGTCAGCATCGGTCCCGCCGATACGCAGCAGCAATTGCGCACGGCCCTCGCCATGGGCGCCGACCGCGCCATCCTCGTCCAGACGGACGCGTCGCTCGGGCCGATCTCGATCGCGCGCGTGTTCCACAAGATCGCCGAAGCAGAGCAGCCGTTCCTCACGATTCTCGGCAAGCAGGCGATCGACGACGACAACGGACAGACGGCGCAGATGCTGGCCGCCCTGCTCGACCGCCCGCAGGCAGTCTCCTGCTCCAAGGTCGAAATAGCGGACGGCAAGGCGACCGTGACACGTGAGGTGGACGCGGGCCTCGAGACGCTGGAGATCGACCTGCCTGCCGTGCTGTCCGTGGACCTGCGGCTCAACGAGCCGCGTTACGTGAAGTTGCCCGACATCATGAAGGCCAAGAAGAAGCCGCTCGACGTAAAAACGGTCGCCGATTTCGGCGTGCCCGAGGCGGGCGCCTTCAAGACCGTCAGGATCGAGCCGCCTCCTACCCGGACCAAGGGAATCATTGTCAAGGACGTCGCTGAACTCGTCGGCGTGCTGCAGCAGAAGGGGTTGGTCTGATGAGCAAGATACTGGTCATCGCCGAGCACGACGGCGGCAAACTGAATGCCAGCACCCTGAAGTGCGTGACTTGTGCGGCGAAGGTCCCGGGCGCGACGGTCGACGTTGCGGTCCTCGCGGCCGACGCGTCGGGCGTGGCGTCGCAGGCAGCGGCCATCGTCGGCGTCGCGAAGGTGCTGGTGATCGAGAATCCGGCCAACGCCGAGCCGCTCGCGGCGGTGTACGCACCGCAGGTTGCGGCGCTGGCGGCCGCGGGCTACACGCACGTCTTCGGACCCTCCACGACGTTCGGCAAGGACGTGATGCCACGGATCGCAGCGCTGCTGGGCGTAAGCCAGGTCTCGGACATCATGGCCGTCGAGGGCACCCACGTCTTCAAGCGTCCGATCTATGCCGGCAATGCCATCCTGACGATCGAGGTGCCGGCAGACGCGCCCGTCGTCGCGACAGTCCGCGTCGCATCCTTCGAGGCGGCAGCGGCGTCTGGCGGCAATGCAGCGATCGAGAGGACCGAGGTTGCGGCGGCGTTGCCCTCGCACACGCGCTTCGTGTCGCGCTCGGCTGCGACGACGGGCCGGCCCGACCTGCAATCGGCGGCAAGGGTCGTTGCGGGAGGGCGCGCGCTCGGCAGCGCCGATAATTTCAAGATCATCTTCAGCCTCGCCGACAAGCTCGGCGCAGCGGTCGGCGCGTCCCGCGCCGCGGTCGACGCGGGTTACGTGGCGAACGACCTGCAGGTCGGCCAGACGGGCAAGATCATTGCTCCGGAGGTGTATTTTGCGATCGGCATTTCCGGCGCGATCCAGCACCTGACGGGCATCAAGGACGCGCGCACGATCATCGCGATCAACAAGGACGCGGAAGCGCCGATCTTCGAAGTGGCCGACGTCGGTCTCGTCGGCGACCTGTTCGCCATCCTGCCGGAGCTCGAGAAGTCCCTCGGCAGCTGACGGATGCCGAGCAACCAGGAGCCCGGCGGTTCGCGAGAACTGCCGGGCTGTTTCTTGAGGCTGGCCACGACCGCCCGTGCAACTGAATCGCCTCGGCCGCGCGCAACCCTCGGCAAGGTCGCGGGCTTGTCCGTCAGAGTTGGCCGAGGACGTGTTCGGCGCTCGACACCTTGAACTCGCCGGGGCCTTCCACGAACACGCCGGTCACCGTGCCGTCCTTCACGACGAGCGCGAAGCGCTGTCCGCGCATGCCCATGCCGAACCCGGTGGCGTTCATTTCGAGCCCGAGCGCCTTGGCGTAGTCGCCGTTGCCGTCGGCCAGCATGAGCACCTTGTCCGCCACGTTCGAGTGCTTGCCCCATGCATTCATCACAAACACGTCGTTCACGGCCATGCAGGCGACGGTGTCGACACCCTTGCCCTTGATGTCGGCCGCAAGCTCGACGAAGCCAGGCAGGTGCTTCGCGTCGCAGGTCGGCGTGAATGCCCCGGGCACGGAGAACAACACCACTTTCTTCCCCTTGAATAACTCGTCGGTCGTGATGTTCCTGGGGCCGTCCGCCGTCATGTGCTTGAACGTGCCGGAGGGCATCTTGTCGCCTGTCTTGATCGTCATGGTCGGGTCCTCCCCGGGATTGATGACCGGTGGTTCGCGATGCAGACCTGAGCCGCGAATCTTAGCAGCACGCGCGAATCCCTGGTCCGTTCGCGAGCCGCGCCCGATCGTGCGGCCACGCGAGGCCAGGCCTGTCAGCGGATTCCGGCAGCACCGGGCGTGCCCGCCACCCGCATTCTGTTTCGCAATGTGCACGCTCCCTGCGTAACATATCGGCACTGTCCGTACCGTTGGATCCAGAGGTTCCCCGCGATGAGCGGCTTGTCATTGCGCGAACAGTTGCTGCAGGCCGGCCTGGTCACCGAAAAGCAGGCCCGGCAGGCGGAGCAACAGCAGAAGCGCCACGTCTACCAGGGCACCAGGAACGTCAGCAAGCGCGATCGCGAGCAGCGAGCCGCGGCACAGGCGGCCGAGCAGCAGAAGGCCGTGGCCGCGAAAGCGGCGCGCGACCTCGAGTTGAACCGCAAGCGCGAGGAAAAGGCGGCGGCCAAGGCGCGCTGGGCCGAGATCCGGCAGGTCGTCGAGCAGCACCGCATCGCCAAGCCGGAAAGCGACGACTACTACAACTTCGTGCTGGGCAAGAAGATCGGCCGGGTGGCCGTCGACGCGGCGCTGCGCGAGAGGATCATCCGGGGCGAGGTGGTCATCGTGCGCTGCGATGGGCGGTATGAACTGCTGCCGGCCGACGCCGCAGAACCTGTCCGCGAACGCGAACCGCGCGCCGTGGTGTCGGCCGGCGCCGCAACCCCGGCCGCGGCCGCCGAGGACGAGGCCTACAAGGACTTCGTGGTGCCCGACGACTTGATCTGGTGACACACCGGCGCCGCGGTACTCAAGCCGCGGCCGAGCCCTTCGCAAATCTCGGTGCCGTCCGCAGTCGCTGGTCGAGCGACAGCAACAGTTTCTCGGTCGTGTCCCAGTCCACGCACGCGTCGGTCACGGAGACCCCGTACTTGAGCTGGCTGCGGTCGGCCGTGAACGGCTGGTTGCCCCAGTTCAGGTGGCTCTCCAGCATGAATCCGACGATCGAGCGATTGCCTTCCAGGATCTGGTTGACGAGATTCTCGGCCACCAGCGGTTGCAGGCCCGGATCCTTGTTCGAGTTGCCGTGGCTGCAGTCCACCACGACGTTGGCCGGCAGGTTTTCCTTCTCGAGCTCGCGCTCGCACAGCGCCAGGCTGACGGAGTCGTAGTTGGTGCGCGAGCCGCCGCCACGCAACACGATGTGGCCGTAACGGTTGCCGCGCGTGCGAAACACCGCGGACTGGCCCTGCTGCGTGATGCCGAGGAAGTGGTGCGCGTGGCGCACCGATTGCAGCGCATTGACGGCGACGGACAGCGAGCCGTCGGTGCCATTCTTGAAGCCGACCGGCATCGACAGGCCGCTGGCCATCTCGCGGTGCGTCTGCGACTCGGTCGTGCGCGCACCGATCGCGGTCCACGTGATCAGCTCCGAGAGGTACTGCGGCATGATCGGGTCGAGCGCTTCCGTTGCCGCGGGTATGCCGATTTCGGCAAGGTGCAGCAGCAATTCGCGCGCCACGCGTATCCCCTTCTCGATGTGGAACGAGTCGTCCATGTCCGGGTCGTTGATGAGCCCTTTCCAACCGACGGTCGTGCGCGGCTTCTCGAAGTACACGCGCATGATGAGCAGCATCGTCCGGTCCACCCGGTCGGCGAGGCTGCGCAGGCGCCCGGCGTACTCGCGGGCGGCGGCGATGTCGTGAATCGAGCAGGGCCCCACGACGACGAACAGCCGCGGATCCTCGCGGTCGAGGATGCGGCGCACGGCCTGGCGGCTCCGGTAGACGAACTCCTCCGCCGCCGCGCCGAGCGGCAGGTCCCGCTTGATGTCCTCCGGCGTCGGGAGCAGCTCGCTCGAGACGACGTTGATGTTCTGGAGTCTTTCCTGCATGGACGGAGCGCCGCGCGGGGACCGATGGGTCCCGGAAGCGCGACATTTTACACGCCATCACATCGACGTGCGGACGCTCCACAGCTCAGGGAAGAACCGCAGCTCCAGTGCCTTGGCCAGGTAGGCCACGCCGCTGGTGCCGCCGGTGCCGCGCTTGTAGCCGATGATCCGCTCCACGGTCTTCAGGTGGGCGAATCGCCACAGCTGGAAGCGCTGGTCCAGGTCGACGAGCTTCTCGGCGAGTTCGTACAGGTCCCAATGCTCGTCGACGCTGCGATACACCTCGAGCCAGGCGGCCGCCACCTCCGGGCATTCGGTGTAGGGCTCGCTCCAGTCACGCTCGAGGTGATCGCGCGGAATCGCGAAGCCGCGCCGCGCCAGCAGCCGCAGGCTCTCGTCGTACAGGCTCGGGCTGTGCAGCGCCTCGCGCAGCCGTCCGTACAGCTCCGGCGTGCGGCGATGCACTTCGATCATCGCCGGGTTCTTGTTGCCGATCAGGTACTCGAGCGTGCGGTACTGGAACGACTGGAAACCCGACGCCTTGCCGAGCGAATCGCGGAACGCAGTGTAGTCCGCCGGGGTCATCGTGCTCAGGACGTCCCAGGATTGCGCGAGCTGGATCTGCACCCTGGAGACGCGCGCCAGCATCTTGAACGCCGGCCCGAGATCGTCGCCGCGGATCTGGGCGATTGCAGCGCGCAACTCGTGGATGCATAGCTTCATCCAGAGCTCGGTCGCCTGGTGCATGACGATGAACAGCATCTCGTCGTGATGCGGCGACAGCGGGGCCTGCGCGCCGAGCAGCGCGTCGAGATGCAGGTAATCGCCGTAGCTGCGCGATTCGCCGAGATCCCAGTGGATGCCCTCGCCTTCCAGCGCGACATGCGAGCCGAGCGCCGGTTTGCGCGAGTGCGCGCCGTCGTCATCTGTTCCGCTCACGCGAATACCCACGCCGGGACGTTGCGCCATCCCTGCAGCAGTTCGACGTCGAGCGGTTTCCACCCCGGCTCGAACGACGCCACGAGGCCCCAGAAGCGCTTCGAATGGTTCATGTGCCGCCGGTGGCAGAGCTCGTGGATCATCAGATAGCGGACGACGTCCGGCCGCTGGAACATCAGGCACACGTTCAGGCTGATCGTGCCCTGGTTCGAGCAACTGCCCCAGCGCGTGCGCTGGCGCCGCACGCTCATGCGGGTGTAGTCGATGCCGATCGCACCGGCGACGGACTCGAGCCGTGGCGCAAACGTCGTGCTGGCCAGGTCCGTCAGCCACGGCACGAGTGCCAGGCTCGCATTGCGGTCGGTGATGCCGGGCGCGTGCACGCGCAGGCGGTCGTCCGCCAGCTCTTCGGCGCGCACGCGCCGGCCGGGCACGTATTCAACCGTCCAATTGCGCCCGAGCAGGCCGAGTTCGATGTTCGTCGGTTGCCGGTCGTGCGCCTTCGGGGCGAGCTTCAGCAGCTCGCGCGCGCGCCGATCCGCCCAGTCGCGATGCCGGGCCACGAAGCGCTCGACGGCGGGGACGCCAATGCCCGGCGGCACGACCACTTCGACGCGCCCGCCCGGGAATACGCGCATCGAAAGGCGACGTGCCCGGCGGCTGATGCGCACGTTCCAGGCCGTGCCGGCCTCCCGGTCGGACCACAAACTGAGCTGCAACGGGCGCGTACCCGCGATCCGCTCGGTGGCGCCATGACGGAGG
Organism: uncultured Gammaproteobacteria bacterium; assembly: GCA_963786705.1. GTDB lineage: Bacteria > Pseudomonadota > Gammaproteobacteria > Steroidobacterales > Steroidobacteraceae > RPQJ01. The sequence continues at coordinate 70,135 of CAWBAG010000013.1, read as the reverse complement.
ATTTCCACGGCTACAATTCCCTCAATCCCGTCGTCACCGGCATTCGCGCGGCCCGCAAGCCAGGCAACAGGCCGCCGGCCAGGCCAAGTATGAGCGAATACCACAGGCCTGTCACAAGCAGCTTGGGCGTCACCGTGAACGCGAAGGTGATCTGGCTGAAACTCGCCCAGTTGAGCGTCGAGGCCTGGTACCCGTTCAAAGCGAAGTACACCAGCACGCCGCCTGCCACGCCGCCCAGCAGTCCAAGCATCGCCGACTCCAGCAGGACGGAAGTCACGACCGGCGCGGCCCCGAACCCCAGCGCTCGCAGCGTCGCGATCTCGCGCGTGCGCGCGGACACGGCCGAGTACATTGTATTCAGTGCCGCAAAGATTGCACCAAGGCCCATGAGCACCGCGATCGTCGTGCCGACGTACTTGATCAGGCCGATCAGGATGCGCGACTGGTCGGCATAGAACTCGCGCTCGGTGCGCACCGAGACGTTCACCCGGGGGTCGCCCGCCAGCGCGGTCTTGACGGTCTGGAGCGCCGCCGGAGACGTCAACTGCGCCCGCACGACCTGGACCGTATTGCCGCGCCGGTACACGTCGCGCAGCACGACGAGGTCGGTCCAGACTTCCGACTCCGACACGCTGCCGCCCGCCTCGAAGACGCCGACGACCTTCCACTTCTGGGAGCCCCAGATCACTTCGCGGCCGAGATCGACGTTGCCGAACTGCATGAACGCGCCGCGGCCGACGACGACCTCATTGCGACCGGGCTCGAACATGCGGCCGGCGACGATCCGGTAGCCGTCGCGCACGTCGATCGCACGTGCGGTGACGCCGCGGAACGGCACGTTGGCTGCGGTTCCCGTGCTCCGCATCGGCAGGTCGACGATCGTGTACAGCTCGGCCGAGGCGATCGGCCCGTGCGCATCGCGGGCAATGCCTGGCGCGAGCACGATGACGTCGTACTCGTCGCGTGTCAGGCCGCTCGACAGTTCGTCCGACGAGCCGCCGCGCAGGATCAGCGCGACGTCGTCGCGGCCGGAGAGGTCGAGCGCGGCGCGAAACCCCTCGCCCATCGAGAGCAACGCGACGAGCACGGCGACGACGCCGCCGATGCCTATGACCGCGACCAGCGACGTGCCGAGCCGGGCCGGCAGGTTGCGCAGGTTCATGCCGGTCACGGTCAAGATCTGGTTGAGCCACGGCAGCGACTTCATGACTCAGTCCCGCCGCAGCGCTTCGACGATGCGCAGGCGCATGGCCTGTACGGCCGGGACCGCGCCGGCGACCAGCCCAAGCGCGACCATGTAGATTGCGGCGGTTGCGAACGCGTCCGGAGGCACGCGGAAGCCCGGCAGGTACTGCCGAAACACGGGCTCGAACTGCACGCCGATCCACCACGCGGCCGCCATGCCGAGCGCCCCGCCGAGCGACGTGACGAGCACGGACTCGGACAGCACCAGCCCGAGCACTCCCGCATTGCTGAAACCGAGCGTCTTCAGCACGCCGATCTCGTTGGTCCGCTCGCGCACGGACTGCGCCATCGTGTTCGCCGTGACGATCAGCATCGTGAAGAACACCGCGCCGACGATCGCGGTCAGGATCGCGCCGATGTTGCCGATCTGGTTGACGAAGGACTGCGCCATCGCGCGCTCGGATGACGTCTTGGTCTCGGCCGGTGAGTTGGCGAACATCGCGTCCACCTGGCGCGCGACCGACTGCGCGTGCTCCACGTCCTCGACCTTGATCACGTACCAGCCGATCTGCCCCTTGGCGAACTGCTTGCCCTCCTCGAAGTAGTCCTGGTGCATCACGATCTGGCGCGTATCGCCGCCCTGCGGCAGGTCGTACACCGCGCGCACAGTGACGTCCCAGGTGTCGGAGCCGTCTTCGCGGGTCCAGATCGCGGACTTGAGCGGCACCTTGTCGCCCGGCTTCCACCCGAAGAGGTCGACGAGCGCGCGCCCGACGAGGATCCCCGACCGGTCGGCGATCCACGCCTGCGCCTGGTCTTCGGGAACCACGATCTCGGGATAGATTGCAAGGTAGGTCGCCGGATCCGTCGGAAAGGTCGGGATCTGGTTGCGTTCGTCACGAAACCACCCGCCGAACCAGGTCTGGGGCGTGACCGCGACCACGCCGTCGATCGAGCGGATGCGGCTCTCGTAGCTCGCCGGCAGCAACTGCGTGAAAGACACCTTGTGCATGGTCATGAGCCGGTCGGCCCCCGCCACGTCCACGCCGGACTGGAAGGCGAAGCGCATCGATTCCGCGAGGCCGAACAGCAGGAAGGCGACCGTGATCGACGCCAGCGTAAAGAACGTGCGCAGCCGCTTGCGGCGCAGGCTCGACGCGAGCAGCGGCAGGTACTTGCCGATCATCCCGGCCCTTCGCTCAGCGTGCCCTTGTCGAGGTGGATCACCCGGTGCGAGCGTTCCGCGGCGTGGGGATCGTGCGTGACCATGATGATCGTCTTGCCGTATTCGTGGTGCAGCGCCTCGAGCAGGTCCAGGATCTCGTTGCCTGACTTGCGATCGAGGTCGCCGGTCGGCTCGTCGCAGAGCAGCAGCGTCGGGTCCGTGACGATCGCCCGCGCGATGCCGACGCGCTGCTCCTGGCCCCCGGAGAGTTCGCGTGGCCGGTGCCGCGCGCGATCCGACAGGCCGACGAGCTGCAGCGCCGCCGCCACGCGCCGGGCCCGCTGCGCCCGGCTCAGGTTCTTGAGCAGCAGCGGCAGCTCGACATTGCGTTCGGCGGACAGCACGGGCAGCAGGTTGTACATCTGGAACACGAACCCGACGTGGTCGGCCCGCCAATGCGCGAGCGACGCGTCGCTCAGGCGATCGACACGCAGGCCTTCCACCTCGAGCGTTCCGGACGTCGGTCGATCGAGACCGCCGATCAGGTTCAGCAACGTCGACTTGCCGGAGCCCGACGGCCCCATCAGCGATACGAAATCGCCGGCCTTGATGTCGAGCGAAAGCCCGTCGAGCACCCGCACGACTTCCGCGCCGCGACGGTAGTCCTTGACCAGGTCGCGAATCCGTACGATCGACGGCGCGACTTCCGCAGCCGGCGACGGCGTCGTCATTGCGCGGCCCGCAGCTCCACGGCTGCACCGTCGCGCAGGCGCCGCGGCGCATCGACGACGATGGCCTCACCGCCGGCCAGGCCGTCGATGACGGGCACCTGGTCGTGCTCGGCAGCGCCGACCTTCACGGCGCGTTTCTCGGCCTTGCCGTCACGCACGACCCAGACGAAGGTGCCGTCCTCCGTCGAGGTCACCGCCTTGGCCGGCACCCGCGGTGCATGCGACGACGGCATCGCAGCGGCTTCCTCGAGAAAGCTCACCTTGATGCCCATGTCCGGCAGGATGCGTGGATCGAGCCCGTCGAACCCGATGCGCACGCGCACGGTTGCCTTCTGCCGGTCGGCCGTCGGCACGATGCTGATCACGTGCCCGGGAACCTTCCAGTCGGGGTACGCGTCGAGCACGCATTCCACGGCCTGGCCGTCGCGCACGCGGTTGATGTAAGCCTCGTTGACGTCGACCTCGACCTCGCGCGAGTCCATGTCGACGATGGTCGCGACCCCGGTGCGCGTGAAGCCGCCACCTGCGGAAACCGGCGACACCATCTCGCCGGGCTGGGCATCCTTCGAGATCACGACCCCCTTGAACGGCGCACGGATCTCGAGGTCGGCCAGGCCTTGCCGGCTCAGTGCCACGCGACTCTGTGCCACACCGACATCGGCCTGCGCCGCTGCGAGGCGCGCGGCGAGCGCAGCGACTTCGGCCTCGGAGGTGTCGAGCACACTCTGCGCGACGAGCTTGCGCTCGACGAGGCTGCGATTGCGGGCGAGCGTGCGGCGTGAATCGTCGAGGCGCACCTCGATTTCACGCAGGCTCCTGCGCGAGGCCTCGAGCGTCTGCACCGATACGTCGTATTCCGCGCGCACGGTCGCAGGGTCGAGGCGCGCGAGGACCTGCCCGGCCGCAACTTCGGCGCCCTCCTCGAACAGAACCTCCGTGACGCGACCGGTGACCTTGGAGCTGACCGTCGCCAGCCGCCGTGCCACGACATAGCCGGACGCATTGAGGACTGCGCCATTGGCGGCATCGGGCGACTCCACCGTGACGGTCGTCACGGGCACCGCGCCATTCAGTGCCCGCCATGCGAGCAGTGCAATCACGAGCACCAATGCGGCCAGCGCGATCCAGCGCCAGCGGCGCGCGCCGGACACCGTGCGGTAGCGCTCGTTGGTGGCATCGCGTTCCAGGCGCAGGCTCTCCAGGGCGGTCTTGTCCAGGGGCATGTGCTCTCACTGCTGTTCGTTCATTCGTGGTTCGTGGCCGGCGACGTCGCAGGGGACGCCACAGTCGACGGAGCTGGCTTAGAATGCCGTGGATTCGTGCCGCCGGCGTCGCGCCACGTAACTACAAACCTTATCACAGCGCCCCGCCACATGAGTCCCGCCGCCACGCTCGTCGACATCGGGTTGAACCTCGCGCACGACAGCTTCGACCGCGACCGCGAGGACGTCATCGCAGCAGCGCTGCGGGCCGGTGTGCGGCACATGGTCATCACCGGCAGCACCCTCGAGACCACGCGCGCCGCCATCGCGCTCGTGCGCACGGCGCCTGACATGTTCCGCGCGACGGCCGGCGTGCACCCGCATCACGCGGCGGAATTCGCCGAGAGCCGATCGCCGCAGATTGCGCGCGCTGCTCGCGCAGCCGGAATCGGCGCGGCGGGCGAATGCGGGCTCGACTACTTTCGCAATTTGTCGCCGCGACGAGGAGCAGGAGCGCGCGTTCCGGCTGCAGCTCGAACTCGCCGTCGGCAGCCGCAAGCCCGTGTTCCTGCATCAGCGCGACGCGCATGAGGACTTCGTCGCCATCCTGAAGCGACTACCGACCAGAGCTCCCGCGGCGGCGTCGCGCATTGCTTCACGGGTGACGAGCGCGAACTTCGAGACTATCTCGACCTCGGCCTCTCGATCGGCGTCACCGGCTGGATCTGCGACGAACGGCGCGGGCAGCACCTGCGCGAGCTCGTGCCGCCTCATTCCGCCGACCGATTGATGATCGAGACCGATGCGCCGTATCTGCTGCCGCGCGACCTGCCTCCGAAGCCGTCGCACCGCAGCAACGAGCCCACGTTCCTGCCGCACATCGTGCGCACCGTGGCCGCGTGCCGCGACGAGGCGCCAGAGGCCATTGCCGCCGCGACGACGCGCAATGCGCTACAGTTCTTCGGCTTCCAGATTGCGCACGAAAAGATGACTTGACTTTAGATTTAGACTACAAGTCATTGAATATAAGGACTTTATGGATATAGAAGAAACTCGGGGACTGGTCAACGCGACCTGGGACGACTCGATCCTCCCGCAACTCGTCGACTACGTACGCATACCCAACAAGTCGCCGATCTTCGATCCCGACTGGGAGGTGCACGGGCACATGGAAGCCGCCGTGCAACTCATGAAGCGCTGGGCGGAGGCGCAGGAGGTCCGCGGCATGCATACCGAGGTGCTGCGGATACCGGGTCGCACGCCAGTGCTGCTGCTCGACGTGCCGGGAGGCATCGACGACTGCGTGCTGCTCTACGGTCACCTGGACAAACAGCCGGAGTTCACTGGGTGGTCCGACGGCCTGGAGCCGTGGAAACCCGTCCTGCGCGACGGGAAACTCTACGGTCGCGGCGGCGCCGACGACGGCTATGCCATCTTCGCGTCGCTTACTGCCATCCGTGCCCTGCAGGCGCAAGGCATCCCGCACGCGCGCTGTGTGGTCCTGATCGAGGCCAGCGAGGAAAGCGGCAGCCCTGACCTCGCCGCACACATCGATGTGCTCGGCACGCGGCTCGGCACGCCCAGCCTGGTGGTGTGCCTGGATGCCGAGTGCGGCAATTACGAGCAGCTGTGGTGCACGACTTCGTTGCGCGGCAACCTGATCGGCACCTTGCGCGTCGACGTCCTCACCCAGGGCGTGCATTCGGGCACGGCGAGCGGCGTCGTGCCGTCGAGCTTCCGCGTGCTCCGGGACCTGCTGGCCCGGGTTGAAGATGTCCACTCGGGCGCCATCCTCGTCGAGGAATTCAACACGGCCATTCCACCGGATCGCCGCGCGCAGGCCGTCGCCGCCGCACGCGTGCTCGGCGACACGGTACAGGGCAAGTTCCCGGTCATACCCGGCATGCGCACCGTGTCGAACGACCCCCTCGAACTGCTGCTGAACAACACCTGGAGGCCGACCTTGAGCGTAACGGGCGCGGACGGCCTGCCCCCCTTCCGCAGCGCAGGCAACGTCCTGCGGCCTTATACGAGCCTCAAGCTGTCGTTCCGGCTGACGCCGACGATGGACCCCGGCGTGGCCTCCGAAGCGGTCAAGAAGGCGCTCGAGCACGAGCCGCCGTACGGCGCGCGCGTCGAGTTCAAGGTCGAATCCGCGATGGGCGGCTGGAATGCGCCGGTGGTGGCGCCCTGGCTCGAGCTGTCGATGCAACAGGCCTCGAAGGCATTCTTCGGCAGGGACTCGATGTACATGGGCACGGGAGGCAGCATCCCGTTCATGGGGATGCTCGGCCAGCGTTTTCCCGGCACCCAGTTCCTCGTGACCGGCGTGCTGGGCCCCAACTCGAATGCGCACGGCCCGAACGAGTTCCTGCACATCGACACGGCCCGGAAGCTGACGGCGTGCGTCGCGCACGTGCTCGCCGATCACGCCGGGCGGCAGCGGGACAAGCGCGCCGCCTGAGTCGCAGGACCCGGCGTCCGGCTCGCGACCGGATGACCACGAGGGCGGAGGCGAGTTGCCGGTTCAGCCGCCAGGAATCGTGGCGGTCGCGATCCAGCCGTCCAGTTCGCGGACGTCGCTCAGTTGCCGTGCCTCCGTCGTGAGACCGGCAAGCACGCGGGACGCTTCGGCGAGTGCCGAATTCCGGCGGACCCGGCCCGCAGCATCGTCCGGTTGCGATATCGCGTCGACGTACAGCGCGTAGGCGAAATCGCGCAGGAACGAGACTCCGTCCGCGCCCCGCGCCAGTTCCTCGCGGTAACGCACGAGGTCGTCCCGCAGGATCGTGCGTGCCTCTTCCCGTCGCCCGAGACTGGCGACGGCATGAGCGAGCGTGACGTGGGCCCGCGACCTCTCTTCCTGCGGGTCGAGTTCGGAGAATGGATTGGGCGGAAGGACATGGCGCTCGCGCGATACACGCTCCGCGTCCGCATAGCGGCCCAGGCGAATGGCTGCAAGCGACGCAGTCGTCAGCGCACCCCGACGTATGTTGGCCTGGAACCCCTCGGCGTTCTTGTCGTCCGCCGGAATCGCGAGCCGCTTGACCTGCTCGTCGATGGCGCTGGCATCCACGAGGGCCACAGGGTCGTTGCCGTTGATCAATTGCAGCCGGGCCCGCAACGCGTTTGCCACGAGTTGCAGCAGCGACTGGCGTGCGCTGCCTTGCGTTTCCTGTGCCGCCGCTTCGGCGATGGCGATCCCGGCCTGCTGCAGCGACTTCGCCGCGTTGGCGTGCTGTCCAGCGCGCGCCTCTTGCGAGGCCAGGTTGGCCCAGGCCTGCCACAGCAGCGGTCCCAGGCTCGACGGCCTGCGCTTGTCCTTGTCGAGCGCCACCGTCGACCTCAGCATCCCGATCGAGTCCGAGATGCGACCCTGTTCAAACAGGATCCCCGCCATCTGCTCCCTGCCACGGATCAGGTATACCCACGAGTTCAGGTCGGACGGATTGAATCGGACGTAGCTTTCGCCCGCTTGCGCTGCCTTGCTCGCGAAGTCGGTGCCGACGACGTAATCGTGGCGCCGGACGGCGAGCCGCCCCAGGAGGTCCGCGGCAAGCGCGCGATTGGCCATGGAACGCAAGTCACCCGGCCGCTGCGCGAGGACTTTCTCGGCAATCGAATAGACTTCCTGCTCGAGGCGCTCGGCCTCCTCCACCCGGCCAATGGTCAGCGCGTGGCGTGCCTGGGAGTCGGCGGTATCGGCGTAGACCGACGCCGCCTTGAGGTCCGACAGGTCCAGTGCCCCGAGCTTCGCGAGAATGGCGCGCGCCTCCTCGCAGGTGACGATCGCGATCGATTTCGCCTGCGTGTGACTGAGGTAATTGAGCGTGTCGGCGTACACGAGCTGCGTTGCCCGCGAGGCGTTGCCCGACCGGACCAGCGGTCGCAGCAGGTCAGCCGCCAGTTGCAGGTCTGCCGTCGTGGAGCCTGGCGAACCACTGACGCCCCAAGACGAAAATCGGGTGAACAGGCTGAGCGCCAACCCGAGCGTGACGGCTTCGCCCTGGTCGCCGTTCGCCTTGAGCTCCTGGAACAGCTTGCGGGCTTCGTCGAGTCGCGGATTGCCCGCCTCGACGTCGCCGCGTGCGAGCAACGCGCCGCCCTCCCGCACGAGCGCCATGCCGCGATAGGCCTGCGTCTGCGGCGTGATCAGTTCCTCCGGCAAGCCGTCGTAGTAGCTCACCGCCATGTGGGCCAGCTTGCCCATCGTCTCGAGGCGTCCCGTCGGCTCGAGTTCCGCGTAGAAGTCCTCGATCAGGAAGCCGACCAGCTTCTCGGCGTCGCCTCGCGCCTTCTCGGCCAGCGAGCGTGCCTTTTGCGCGTCCGCATCCGCTGCGCGGGCACGATGCAGGTTCACCCAGCCGAAGACCGCGCTCGCACCGGCCACGAGCATGAGCACGGCGCACACCGCGGCGATCGTGCGGGCCCGCAGCAGGGCGCGATGCGTGTCGGCCTCGCGCGCCCGTTGCGCCGCGAGTTGCCGCTCCGCCTCGTCGCGCGCCTCGCGTTCGTGCCGCAGGTCGCGGCTGGAGCGTACGACGCTGCAGAGCACGTCGTGCATGAGTTCGACACGGCGCATGTCGAGCCGGTCCTCGATCCGCAGCAGGCGGCGGTCGACGAGCTTCGCCAGCGCATCCGGCGCCGCCCCGGCCGCAGCCAGGGCCTTGGCCACGCGCTCCTCCGCGAGACTCTCGCGATAGCCGGACTCCGTCAGCAGTTCGTCCTCGATCACGCGGCGCACGCCGGGCGGCTGGTCCACGAGCGCACGCTCGTAGAACTCCGTCAGGATCGTGTCGCGCGAGCCGGCCAGCAGGTCGGCGGAGATCTCCGGCCGGCCCTGCGCCTGCCGCACCGTGTTCAGTTCGCGGCAGACGAGACTCAGGAGTGACGGCTCGACTTCGGCATTGGCGAGTTCGGACCCGCCCGCGACGAAGCGCACGATCGACTCCGCGACCTCCTGCGACACCAGCTTGCCGCCGGGCTTCACGACGGCGGACAGCGCCTGGGCCCCGGTCATGCGGGCAAGCCGCATGCGGTTCTGGGTGATGGAAGGCATGATGCCCTTCACGCCCTCCAGGTGCGCGAGGTAATCCTCGCGCAGCGCGATCAGGATGCGATAGTCGGCCCGCGAAAAGTCGAACTGGCCGGCGTCCGCCTCGTCGTGCTCGAGTCGCTTCTCGAGCGCCGCCGGTGGACGGTTTTCGACGAGGTCGGCGAGCTCGGCGAGGAAGTCCTTGGCCTGCAGGCGGCCGGCATCGTCGGCCTGGGCCAGCGTGAAGATCTCCTCGAACTGGTCGAAGATCAGCAGCGGCAGCACCGTGCTCCCGGCGGCATCGCGCAACAGGTCGCCGCGGTGGTGCAGGAACTCCCAGAGCGACTCACCCTCGACCGCGGACCCCGGCCGCGACCAGTGCCCGGCGGCCGCGGTGGCCCTGAAGATCGCCTGCTTGATCTGTTCCGCCGGCGGTGGTGAGTCGGCCGAATAATCCACCCGCACGTACACGGGACAGAAGCCTTCGCCGCGCAGGCGCGGCACGAGGCCGGCGCGCAGCAGCGACGTCTTGCCGAGGCCGGACTGGCCGAACAATACCGTGAGCAACTTGCGTTGCACGCGCCGCGCGAGTTCCGCAGCCTCGTCGTCGCGGCCGTGGAAGTAGGCGCGCGTCTCCTCGCCGTAGGAGGACAAGCCGAGCCAGGGATTCTCCGGATCGATCGCGACCGTGCCGGTGACGTCGCTGTTCGGGCCGTTCATGCGCGGCGTCCGCTGAAGAGGCCCTGCAGGCGCCTGACGAATTCCGGGTTCGACTCACCGCCCGGCAAGCGACTGATCTGCACTGACTTGAATTTCTCGGGCACGAGAGCCTCGCTCTCGGGGGTGTCGTCGATGCAGACCGGCAGGATGAACACGGCGCCCTCCGCGATGTTGCGGCTGCGATCCACGGCATAGCTCCACTCGCGCCGGAAATACGCCTCGTGCCGGCGCTGCGTCGTCGACGAAATGACCGGCAGGAAGTAGCTGCACCGGGCGATGTTGGCGCTGATCTTGCGGTCGTAGTCGTCGCCGCCCTCGAGCCGGTCGAAGTCGAACCAGGTCGTGAGGCCCGCTGCGTCGAGCGATGCCTTCAGCCTCTGCACGGCGGCGAGATCCTCGCGGGCGTAACTGATGAAGATCGCGTTCTCGGGCATCTCACGCGCGGGCGGCAGGAATCGCTGCGGCGCCGCCGCGGCAGCCCCCGAAGCCGCCGCGGGCTTCTGTCGTTGCAGCCACCGCTCGTGCAACTCCGCGACGAAAGCCTCGGCGCCCGTGAATACCCTCGTGCGCACGCTCACCTGCTGCAGGAACGCGACCAGGCGCTCGTCCTGCATCGTGTGGTCGTCGGCGAAGACCTCGCCCACGTCGCGCGGATCGGACAGGCGCCGCCGCTTCGCCATGCGCAGGAACAGTCGCGCCAGCCAGTTGGAGAAGTCGCTGCCGATCAGCAGCAGGTGGCTGTGCTCGAGTTCGTGGAACAGTTTCTCCGGCGTGAGGTGCTCGGACTGCAGCGCACAGATGAACTCGAGCATGTCCTCGTCCGACACCACGTACGTGGGCGATGCCGAGAGCCGGCCGAGCAGGTGATAGACCACGGGCCGCTGCAACTGGCTCCGCTCCGTCGGCAGGTCCGTGACACGATTCGGCGCGTAGGCGAGCACCTCCGCCGACGGCTGGCCTGCGAAGCGTTCCGCGTTCAACGCCTGTTCCAGCAACGGATCGAACGTCGTCGTGACGAACAGGTCGAAATCGGTGATCTGCGTCAACTGGCGCAGTGCCTGCGGCGGCGCGAGCTGCACCTCCCGCATGATCGACCGCAGCCGCGTATACACTTCTTCACGCCGGCCGCGCTGGCCGAGATAGCAGCAGACCACGTCGTTCAGCGTCAGCGGTTGCGGCAGTCCCGCGCTGTCCACCGACAGGCGGGCCGCCAGTTTCTCGGCGAGCCATTCGTAGAGCAGGCGCGGTCCACCATCCGTCTCCACGCGGAGCAGGTCGGGCCCGACGATGGGAATGACGCGGCGTTCCTCGATGTAGTTGAGGAGATCGTCCCAGGCATCCTCGTCGAAATGCTGCACGACGGACCCGTCCGACGTCATGTCCACGCTCCCAGGCGCGGGTGCGCTGCCTGTGCCCTGCTGGTCCAGGTCATGTCCCGGCCCCCCTTTATTGTTGGGCGCAGTCTAGCGGCAATTCTTGTCCGCGGGTGCGGAGACCCGTCCCGTCAGCTGGCAAGCGGGTTGGGCTGGGCGGTCTGCTTGATGCGATCCCAGACTTCGGCGAACGCCGCCGCCGCCCCTCCCGCCGACTTTTCGACGGAAGGAAACTGGTCCTGCAATTCGTCGAGGCGAATGACCATCTCCGGACGGCCCTTCGGAAACTCGCCCCGCATCGAGAACACGATCCGGCCTTCGACGGCCACGTCGTCGCCCGCCACGTGCCGAACCGCGGCCACCCGGTCGTAGAGCATCGGCAGCGGATTGGCGACCATGAAGTGCCGCTTGGGCCCGAAGATCGACCACTGCGCCATCTTCTCGCCGGCGAACACCATGCCGTGCACGTCGAAAAGGTCGATCAGCAACAGGCCCTTCTGCGTGAGGAGCAGGTAGTTGAGGTGGATCTGCTCGCCGCTGCCGGTCGGCAGCAGGACGTTGCGCAACTCGTCGTAAGCGACCGACGAGATCACGTTGTCGATCGCGCGGCGGGCGCGCAGGAGCCGGAACTGTTCGCGAATGAAATATGCGCCGGCACCAAGCAAGGCGATGCCGGTAATCACCCACAGCCAGAGCGGAAGTCCGAGGAACGATTTCATGCGGGGCTCCGTGCCAGCACGTTGCGCAGATCGTCGAGGCGCGGCTCGACCATGGTCTGCAATGAAGGCAGCGTCAGCAGCTTCGCCAGCGCCGGGGGCACGGGAACCTCGGAGCCGATCAAGGGCTCGACGATGTCGTTGAACTTGGCGGGATGCGCCGTGGCCACGAGCACCCAGCGCTCCGCGCGGCGCGCCGCCGGCAACTGCCGGTAGACGTGCGCCGCGGTCGCGGTATGCGGGCACCAGGCCTGCCCGTACTCGGCGAAATCGCGCCGGATCGTCGCACGAATGTCGTCGTCGCTCACGGCGAAGGCGGAGACTTGGCCCCGCATCTGCGCGGCCCCGGGGAAGAGCCAGCGCAGGCGCTCCATGTTGCTCGGATTGCCGACGTCCATGGCTGAAGCCAGCGTCGCCACGCTCGGGCGCGGCTGCCAGGCGCCGGTCCGCAGGAACTCGGTGACGGTCAGGTTGGCGTTCGTAGCGAGCACGACGTCGCCGACCGGCAGGCCGACCTCGCGCGCCCAGAGGCACGCGCGACGTTGCCGAGGTTGCCGGACGGAATGATGAAGTTCGGCGCGCGCCCGTCGCGCCGCCGGAGTTCCAGGCTCGCGCTGGCGTAGTAGAGCCATCTGCGGCAGCAAGCGACCGACGTTGATGCTGTTCGCGGACGAGAGCAGTAGTTCGCGCCCGAGCTCGGCATCCACGAACGCCTCCTTCACCATCGCGCTGGCAATCGTCGAACGAGCCCGACACCGACAACGTGCGCACGTTGCCGCCCCAGCAGGAGAGTTGCTGCTCCTGCCGCGGCGAGACGAGTCCGCGCGGATACAGCACGACGACGTCGACCCACGGGCGCTGGAAGAAACGCCGCTGCCACCGCGCCACCCGTGTCGCCCGAGGTTGCCACCAGAATCGTGAGCCGTCGCGGGTCGCGGCGAGCGAATGCGCTCGAGCGCTGCGGCGAGAAAGCGCGCGCCGAAATCCTTGAACGCGGCGGTCGGTCCGTGGAACAGTTCGAGCACGGATGACGGTGCGCCGTCGTCGCTCACGTGCACGACCGGTGCGGCAAAGTTGAACGCCTCGCGCAGGATCTCCGGCAGTGCCGGCTTCCAGCGAGTCGCCCGCGGCGAATGGCGCAAGCAGCACTGCGGCGACCTGCGCCATGCCTGCGGCGTGCGTGAAGGCTCCGGGTCGAGGCGAGGAAGCGCCTCCGGCACGTACAGGCCGCCATCGGGGGCGATACCGCGCGCGATTGCCTCGCTCAAGCCGGCGCGCACGCCGTCGCCGCGCGTGCTGACGTACTGCATCAGTCGCCGACCTCGCGCGCGCCGGTTCGATCGAACGTGGAGACCCAGCTGTCGGTCTCCAGCCCGTGCTCGCGGAACGCGGCGACCATGCCGCGGCGAACCTCCTCTGCGGCGCCCTCCTCGGCCCAGGCGAACACGGTCGGACCGGCGCCCGAGATCGAGCCGCCGAGCGCGCCGGCCGCAAGCGCCGCCTGCTTCACCTGCACGAAGCCGGGGATCAGGACCTGGCGCTGCGGCTCGATGACGACGTCGAGCAGCGATTCGCGGATCAGCGCGATGTCGTCGCTGTAGCAGCCGGCCAGGAACCCTGCGAGGTTCGCCTGCTGCCAGATCACGTCGGACAGTTCGACCGTCTTGCGGAGGATCGCGCGCGCCTCGCGCGTGGCGAGCACCATGTGCGGGTGCACGAGCACGCAGCGCACGCTCGCTGGCACCGGGATCTGCTTGACGAAGGGGTTGTCGATGCCGACCGTCAGCACGAGGCCGCCGTAGAGCGACGGTGCGATGTTGTCCACGTGCACGGAACCGCTGGCCACCGCTTCACCCTGCATTGCGAACTTGAGCAGTTGCGTCCGATCGAGCGGCGTGTCGACCAGCGCCGCGGCCCCGACCACCGCCGCGACGGCCGAGGCGGCCGAACCGCCGAGCCCCGACCCGAGCGGGATGCCTTTCTCGATCTCGAGCTCGAACCCGTACGACAGGTCCAGTGCCCGCGCCAGTGCCAGTGCCGCCATGCCGGCGGTGTTCTTCTCGGCCGCGAGGGGCAGGTCCGCCACGACACCCTTGATCGAACGGATGCCAACTCCCGGCTCGGCGCGACGGATCACGCGGACGCGATCGCCCAGTGCCGCCACCGTGTGCCCGAGGATGTCGAATCCGACAGCGACGTTGCCGACGCTCGCCGGCGCGAACGCGCGTTGCCGATGCGCGCGACGCTGACCCTGCCGTCACAGCTTGGCCCCGAGATACGCGCAGACGCGCAGCAGATCCGCGAAGACACCGGCCGCAGTGACGGCCGGGCCGGCACCCGGACCCTGCACGATCAGCGGATTCCTGTCGTAGCGGGTCGTCTGGAACCGGACGATGTTGTCGGTCAGCGCGATGTTGGCGAACGGGTGCGACGATGGCAGTTCGACCAGCCCGACCTGCGCCCGCCCGGCCGCATCCACCGAGCCGACGTAGCGCAGCACGTTGCCACGTGCGCGCACGGCCTGCAGGCGTTCGAGCATCGGCCGGTCGAACTCGGTCAGGCGGTCCAGGAAGTCGTCGACGACGCACTGGGTGAGCGTGCCCGGCACGAGGCTCTCGACCTGCACCTCGCTCAGTTCCGTCCGCTGTCCCATCTCGCGCGCCAGGATGATCAGCTTGCGCGCCACGTCCATGCCCGAGAGGTCGTCGCGCGGATCGGGTTCGGTGTAACCGAGCGTCTTAGCCTCGCCGCACGACCGTCGAGAACGGTTGCGACGCCGTCCCAGGTATTGAACAGGTAGGCGAGCGTGCCCGAGAACATGCCTTCGATACGCTTGATGTCGTCGCCGGTTTCGCGCAGGTCGCGCAGTGTCTGGATCACGGGCAGGCCGGCGCCGACGGTCGCCTCGTAGAGATAGTGCGAGCCCGCGCTCCTGCGGGCATCCTTGATGCGCTGGTAGTCGCCGTAGGCCGCGCTGTTCGCCTTCTTGTTGGGCGTGACGACGTGGATGCCTTCCGACAGCCAGTGCGCATAGTGCTTCGCGACTTCCGCGCTCGCGCTGCAGTCGATGATGACCGCGTGCGGAAAGTGGTCGGCATGCACGTGGTCCGCGAACTGGTCGAGGTCGAGCGGATCGCCGCCAACCGCGTACTCGTCGCGCCAGCGTGCGAGGTCGAGTCGCGCCCTGCGCCAGGCGCATCGTCTTCGAGCCAGCGATCGCGCGCACGCGCAGGTCGAGCTTGAAGTCACGCTCGAGGCGCGCGGCCTGCGACGCTATCTGCTCGAGCAGCGAGCTGCCGACGAGACCAGGACCGATCAGCCCGATCGAGACGGTGTGGGCCGACAGGTAGAAGCTCGAATGCGTGGCGCGCAACGCGCGCGCGCTGCCACGGCCGTCGATCACGACCGAGATGTTGCGCTCGGACGCGCCCTGCGCGATCGCGCGGACGTTGACACCGGCCGACCCGAGCGCCGACGAACACCTTGGCGGCGACGCCGTGCGCACCGGCCATGCCGTCGCCGACGACGGCCAGGATGCTGCAGCCACGGTTCACCTCGATGCTCTGGATGTGGCCTTCGCGCAGTTCCGGATCGAACGCACGGCGCACCACGCGCTCGGCACGCTCGGCTTCGGCTTCCGGCACCGCGAAGCAGATCGAGTGTTCCGAGCTGCCCTGCGAGATCAGGATCACCGAGATCGCTTCCTCGCGCAGCGCGCCGAACAGCCGGTGCGCCGTGCCCGGCACGCCGATCATGCCGGCCCCTTCGAGGTTGACCAGCGCGATGTGGTCGATCGTCGTGATGCCCTTCACGAGCGGGTCCGGCGCAGAACGCTCGTGGATGAGCGTGCCCGCCTTGTCGGCGGCGAAAGTGTTCTTGATCCAGATCGGGATGCGTTTCTGCACGGCTGGCGCCATCGTCGAGGGATGGATCACCTTGGCGCCGAAATAGGCGAGTTCCATGGCCTCGTTGTACGAGAGCGCGTCGATCACCTGGGCCTCGGGCACCAGGCGCGGATCGGCGCTCAGGACGCCGTCCACGTCCGTCCAGATGACGATCTCGAACGCGTCGAGCAGCGACCCGAAAATGGAGGCGGAGTAGTCGCTGCCGTTACGGCCGAGCGTCGTCTGCAGGCCGTGCGTGTCGGTGGCGATGAAGCCGGTGACGACGAGCGTGCCGACGAACTGCGGCGACACGAGTTCATGCAACTGCGCGCGCGACTGCTCCCAGCGCACGCCGGGGCCCATCGGGCCCCACTCGACCAGCAACGCCTTGCGCGCGTCCAGCCATTGCACGTGGCCCGTCCCGCGGCGCCGCAGCAGCCGCTCGAACAGGCGCGTGGACCAGATCTCGCCGTAGCCGGAGATCAGGTCGCGCATCGTGGTCGAGGCGCTGCGGACCAGGCGGACGGTTTGCAGGATGCCGGCGATGTCCCGGCAGTCCTGGTCGAGTCCGGCCACGAATTCGTCGTGGAGCTCGCCGCCGAGCAGGGTGCGGGCGATCCCGATGTGCCGCTGCCTGAGTTCCTGCAGGCGGTCGTCGAGCGCTGGGTCGTTCTGCTCGGCCAGGGCGACCAGCGTCAGCAGTGCGTCGGTGACGCCGCGGCAAGCCGACAGCACCACGGCCTTCCGCTGGGCCGGGTCGGCTTCGATGATGGCGGCGACGCGCTCCATGCAGGCTGCATCCGCGACGCTCGATCCACCGAACTTATGGACTTTCCAGGCTTGCACAGGCTCACCGCTCGCTATTTCTGACGCCCACCGGCCGACCGGCCCCTTCGCGGCGCGATGGGCCAGGTGGCGGCAACTCACGGGAAAATCGACGTTTCTGGCCGCCGAACTGTATCTTCTTGCAGCGCGGCAGGCAAACTAGGCAAGCCATGGACGAACACGATCTCGCACTCCATGCGGCGATCCTCGCCGCGGGCCCCGGCACGCGCTTCGGCGACGTCAAGCAACTCGTGCGGCTGCGCGGCGAGCCGGTCCTGCACCAGCTCGCGGCCAATGCCGCATTCGTCGCCGGGCAATCCGTCGCGATCGTGCTGGGCGCCCACGCACAGGTGGTCTCGTCGGCGCTGCGCCAGCGATCGGTCTCGATCGTGATCAACCGCGGCTGGGAGGAAGGCATCGCGAGTTCGATCCGTGCTGCGGTCCAGAGCGCACCCCCCGCCTCCGCCGCGTTGCTCCTGCTGCTCGGCGACCAGGTCGCGGTCACGGCCGACGACCTGCGACGTCTCTACGCCAGCTGGCGCCGCCACCCCGTGCTGATCGCGGCCGCCCTGTACGACGGCGCACCGGGGTTGCCCGCAATCTTTCCGCGATGGGCCTTCACCGACCTGCTGGCGCTGCGTGGCGACAGGGATCCCCGGGCCGTGCTGAGGCACAGCATCGACCGCGTCGTCCGCGTGCCGATGGCGAATGCGGGTATCGACCTCGACACTCCGGAGGACTTCCTACAACTCGATCCTGCGCTGGCCGCGGGCGAACCGGACCATTCTTGAGTATTATGTCAACGCTGGCGGGGCGGTCATTGAGAGGCAGTTCGTGCTTTTGCCGCGCGCCGCGAGCGGTCGAAACCGGCCGGCATAGACTCACCCGGCACTTCGACAAATTTCCTGGAGACGGACGCATGCGCGGTTTTCATCGGGTGACTTCTCTCGCGGCCGGCATCTCGCTCTGCCTGGTTGCGGCCTCAGCCTCGGCCGGAGCCGTGACGGACCAGTTCCGCAGTGGCGCCTTCGGCCTGCCATGGAACGCGGGCAAGTCGGCGATCCAGGCGAAATATCCGGGTGGCAATTGGGATCGCGACGACGCCGGCGTCGAACGGTACTGCGCCGCCGCCCGCCAGCCGCTGCTGAAGCTGCCACCGCAGCACCAGTCGCGCGAACTCTGTTTCCTGATCGGCGGCGACGGCACCATGGCGAGCGTCACCGCGCGCTTGGACGCGTCGCTGCCTTCCCTGCTCGCGGTCGTCAACCGCTCACGCACGATGTTCGGCGATTTCGATGCCGTACGGCGTGACGAGGGCGCGATCCAGTCGCGCTTCACCTACATGCTCTGGACACGCGACACACCGCTCGTAGTGGTCGTCGGCAGTGCGAACGACGCCGATGGCCGGCCCGAAACGGTGGCGTTCACGATCGCCGACGAAGCGTCGTTGTTCACGTCCGGGGCCGAAAAGGTCTCGAACCGGCCTGCCGGCACTCGCTGAGACAACCGGCTGCCCCGCCGGCCGGGACCGAATTCCCGTCGGCGGGCCATATTCCCGCCGGGCTCAGCCGCCTGGCGTCAGGGCGACAGCGCCTCGACGCCGGTCCGGGCAGGCTCATACACGGGCGGCGTGTCGGTCGTGCCGTGCAGCGACTCGAGCGTGCGGCGCTCGAGCCAGTCGACGAGCGGCTTCCAGGTGTCGAGGTCTTCCTGGAGCAGCGCGCCCTTCATCTCGTGCAGGCCCATCCCGCACTCCGCGGAGCGCACGTACGCCTGCGAGTCGCGGAGTACCGCGACCACCGGGATCCGCAGGCTCTGCAGGAAGCGCATCAGCGACGAATAAGCCTTGGTATATCGCCGCGCACGATTGGCGACGATTACGAGGCGGCGCTCCGAACGGTGAATCTTGGCGACGAGCAGCAGGTCCGCGATGCAGCGCGAGGCCGCGTGGATGTCGATTTCCGACGGCATCACCGGTACCACGACGACACCGGCGTCGTTCGTGAAATCGGGCATCTGCATGCCCGAGATGGCGGCCGGCGTGTCGATGATGAGGCGTTGGGTGCCATGCGGCGCGCGCAGTGCGAACGTCCGCGTGACACCGAGCCTCTTCTCGTACGCCGCGATGCCATGGATCGGCGGCAACTCGGCCGGCCGCAACTTGAGCCAGCGCATGCTCGAGCCCTGGGGGTCGTGGTCCATCAGCGCGACACGCAGCCCTTTCCATGCGTAGTAGGCCGCGAGATTGGTCGCGATCGTCGACTTGCCCGAACCCCCCTTGGGGTTCAGGACCAGGATTTTCTGCAGGCGCGTGTCGGCGTGTGATTGTTCCATAGACCGGGGCGTGAGATTTCCTGCATGGACCGTACCCGAGCGACCCCCGGTGCCGCAAGCCGGGGCGAGAATTCTGCTGTCGGATGTCCGCCGCGTGCGACCGTGCCGCCGCACCCGCGGGCTGGGCCCGAATGCATGTGACTTATTCCGTGGACGACGAACCTGACGCCCTGAGCTTTGCCGCGATGAAGCCCTTGTGCGGCACGTGCAACAGGTCTGCCACGCGACGGATCAGGTGCTCCTCGTACTTGTGGACCGTCGCATCCGCCTGCGCGACGCGCCACAACTGCTCGAGCAGCCGCAGCTTCTCGGTCTCGGAGAACGAGCGATTCACCTGCGACGTGAACTGGTACAGATCGTGCGACTTGTCGATGAGACGTTCGGCCGCGGTCACGAGACCGGCACTTTCCGCCGGCGCCAGTCCGAGCAGCCGACTGACCGACTCGACCACCTGCTGGCGCTCGTCCGCCGCCACGTCGTAGTCGGCCCGCAGGACCTCGACCAGCAATGCAGCCACGGCCAGGTTGACGCCACCCTCATCGTCGCCCGGGGAATTGCCAGTGGCGGCGAAACCGAGCTGTTGCGCGATCCAGTCCTTGAAGTTCGACATGCCTGTCCACTTGCGTTGCGTTGGAGCCGGGGCCGTGCATGCTGCCATTGGCGCGGCCCGAATACCAACTGCACCGCCGGCAGTTGCAACGAGGCCCACCCGCCGCATAATCGCCCGGTGCCGTCCGGGCAAACCCGTGGCGAGCGGCGCGACCCGACCGCCCCGCCCCCGTACGGGGCATTACACAAACCGCAGGAGTCCCAACGAATGAACATGAAAACGTTGACGATCGCCGCCGCCGTCGGCGGCCTGCTCGCCGTCGGCACCGCCGGCGCGAACCATCACGAGGGCGCGGCCGGTGACAAGGTCAAATGCTACGGCGTGACCAAGGCCGGCAAGAACGACTGCGCTTCAAGCAACCATTCCTGCGCCGGCGCGGCCAAGGTGGACAACGATCCGGCCGATTGGAATTACCTGCCGAAGGCCGACTGCGAGAAAGCGGGCGGCAAGCTGGAAGCGCCCAAGAAAGAGTGACGTCCCGATCGATGCCGATTGCACCCACACATTCCGTGGCCCGGCCCGGGCCGATCCCGGCGCAAGCCGGCATCGGCCTGCGGTCGGTGCATCACGACGCGATGCTCCGCGACTTGCCCGATGTCGGCTGGCTCGAGGCCCACACCGAGAATTACTTTCACGACGGCGGACCGGCCGGCCGCACGCTGGCGCGCTTGCGCGAACATTATCCACTCAGCCTGCACGGCGTCGGCCTCGGCCTCGGCTCCCTGGATCTTCTCGACCGCGAGCACCTGCGGCGTGTGCGCGAGGCCGTGCGGCGGTTCGAGCCGGCACTCGTCAGCGAGCACGCCTGCTGGGGTCACGTCGACGGCGAGCACTTCAATGACCTGCTGCCGCTGCCCTACACGGAGGAAGCCGTCGAGCACCTCGCGGGGCGCGTGCGCGACGTGCAGGACTATCTCGGGCGGCAGATCCTGATCGAGAACGTCAGTGCCTACCTGGCCTTTCGTTCGTCGCGTCTCGCCGAAGGAGAATTTCTCGCCGCAGTCGTGGAACGTTCGGGCTGCGGTTTGCTGCTCGACGTCAACAATGCCTACGTGAACTCCGTCAATCTCGGCCTCGACACGGCCTCGTTCCTCGCGGCCCTGCCGCCTGCGGCCGTGAAGGAGGTGCACCTCGCAGGCCACTCGCGGCGGCGCATCGGCGCGCACGACCTGCTCATCGACGATCACGGTTCGGCCGTCTGCGACGAGGTCTGGGCCCTGTACTCGCTGGCACTGAGTCGTTTCGGCCCGGTGCCCGCTCTCATCGAGTGGGACACTGACGTGCCGGCGCTGGACGTGCTCGTCGCCGAGGCGCACTGCGCCGATCGCTGGCTGCGCGAGAGTCATGGCGTCGCTGCCTGAAACGTCCGCCTTGCGCTCGCTGCAGGCCGCATTCGGGCAGCACCTCCACGCCCGCAGCTCGCAGGCGCGGGCCACGGCCGATGCAGCGCTCGCGATCGAGCTCTGCGGTATTGACCAGATCCCCGCGGCGGCGCGGCTGGACGTGTATCGCAACAACGCCCGGTATTTTTTCCTTACGGCGCTCGAGCGCACGTATCCCGTGCTGCGCCTGCGGGTCGGCGACGACTATTTCCGCCAACTCGCCAGCGAATACCGGGATTCGCACCCGTCCCGCCACGGCGACCTGCACTGGATCGGTCGCGAGTTTCCTGCGTGGCTCGCCGCACGAACCGCCGGCACGGCGTACCAGTGGTTGTCGGACCTCGCGCGGCTCGAATGGGCATGCGAGTGCGCGTGGGCCTCGGGCGATGCAGTGCCCGCGCGACTCGACGCGCTTGCGGGAGTGTCGCCCGACGCACTTGCCGACGTCGCGCTGACGCTGCACCCATCGACGCACTTCGTGGCCTCGCCCTACCCGCTCTGGTCCGTCTGGCAGGCGAACCAGGGCGAGTCGGCCGGTGCTGCCGTGGACCTCGAGAGTGGAGCGGAGCACTGCGTGGTGGCCTGCCCGGGGGATCGCGTCGTCGTCTACCTGATTGCGGAGGACGCGTTTGCGTTGCTCGAGCAACTCGTCGCCGGCGCATCGCTCGGCAATGCGGTCGACGCCGTCGACTACGACATTGCCCACCTGCCGCAGTTGCTCGCCTGGATATTCGGCGAAGGGTTGGTGGCCGGGGTGCGCCTGCCGGGTTGACCGGCCCGGCGTCCCGGCGGTCAGTCCATTCGCTCGGGCTTCACAGCCAGCAACTCGCCCGTCTCGCCGACTTCACAGCCCAGTTCGATCGGCTGGCAGCAGACCTGGCAATCCTCCACGTGCGTGAACGAACCGCCGGAGAGGTCCACCTGGGTCTCGAAGCTTTCCCAGCAATATGGGCACAGGATCGAGACGAACTCGGTGCGGAACCGCGAGGACCCCGGCGGACATTCCGGTTCGTACACGGGTTCGAGCCCGTAGAGTTCGTCGATGACCGCGTCATCGAGCGCGCTGACTCGACGCGTGATCGCTTCGACGGGTGAGGGCCTGCGCGGCTTCATGGTGCGAAGCTAGCACGACTCGGCCCGCCCGGGCACCCGACGATCGTGGTCAGCGTACCTGCTTCGCTGCGGGCTCCCCCGCCATCACGCGGTCGAGGGCCTGCCGAACGATCGCGTGATAGCCCGGCCGTGCCTCCGCATAGACGCGCCGCGCGAACGCGGCGCCATCCGGTGTCCGCAGCAGATCCGAGTAGAGCGGCCGTATCAGCTTGAGCCGGCCGATCGATACCAGGTAGCGCTCCAGCGACGCATCGATGCCGCCATAGCCGCTCGCGAGCGCGAGGCGGAACCACGCATGCGCGATCTCGGCATTCGTCGACGCCGTGAGACCGTAGCGGCGATCGAGTTCGGCCAGCCGCGTCACCGGTTGCGGGCGCGTCACCCCGCCCAGGAAATGCAACCACTCCTGCACCGACCAGTGCATCGTGTCGAGCGCGCCGGTGCCGAGCGTGCCACGTTCCCAGGCGGCACGTTGCGCGTCCACGCGATTGAACGCGTCGGATTCGACGAAGACCGCGTCGGCCGGCAACCCGGTATCTTCGAGCCACCGCTGCACGGTCGCGGAGTCCATCCGCCCCGGATACCGGTCGATCAGGTCGCGTCGCAGTCGCGCGACGAACTGGGGCGTCGTCACGCTGGTGAAGGCGTGGTCATCGAACCAGCGCTGCAGGAACTCATCGAGCCGGTCGCGACCGAATCGCACCTCGAGCTGATACAGGAACAGCGCGCCCTTCTCGTACGCCACGCTCGAGCCTTCTTCGCCGACGTGCCTGCTCAGGTCCGGGGCCAGCGCGCCGCGCCACGCGTCCTCCGGAGGCAACTCGGCGAGTGCGAGGCGCAGGTCGTAGAGGCCGACGCCCCACTCCATGCGCGCACGGTCCTTGCCATAGACGGCTTCCATGATCCGGCGCTCGAAGTAGGTCGTGAATCCCTCGTTGAGCCAGCCATCGCGCCACGTGGCGTTCGTCACCAGGTTGCCGGACCACGAATGCGCAAGTTCGTGCGCGAGCACGCCGACCAGCGACTTGTCACCGGCGATGACCGTCGGCGTCATGAACGTCAGGCGCGGATTCTCCATCCCGCCGAAAGGAAACGACGGCGGCAGGACCAGCACGTCGTAACGTCCCCAGCGATACGGGCCATAGAGCGCCTCGGACTTCTGCAACATCGCGTCGGCGTCGCTGAACTCGGTGGCGGCCGCGCCGACGATCGACGGCTCCGCCCAGACGCCGGTGCGCGGTCCGGTCGCGGCGAACGCGAGGTCGCCGACTGCCAGCGCCAGCAGGTATGACGGTATCGGCTGGGGCATGTGGAACCGGAACGCTCGCGTCGATCCAGCGAGCACCGGGCCTGGTTCCGACTCTGCGGCCATGACCGCGGTCAGTACGGCGGGGACGCGGAGCACAGCGTCGTACGTCGAGCGTATGCGGGGTGTGTCCTGCAGGGGCACGAACGAGCGCGCGTGGATGGACTGCGCCTGGCTGAACAGGAAGGGCTGGCGCTTGCCCGCGGTCTGCGACGGCTCGAGCCACTGCAAACCCGTGGCCTCGGGCGACGTGGCATAGCCGATTCGCACGCGCTGGAACTCGCGCGGCAGGTCGATGCGCAACGCGCTGCCGAGCCACTCGTCCCGCGCATCGAGTCGAAACGGAACGGCGACGAACTCGTCTGTGCCGCCCGCCGCTGCAGTCACCGTTTCGACGGACAGGTCGCGCGTGTCGAGCACGAGTTGTGCGGCGTCGGGTCGCACGCGTTCGAGCTCGAGCGTCACGGTGCCGCGCAGCTGTCGCCGGTCGAAGTCGGCCGACAGGTCGAGCACGAAATGCCGCGTGACGAACTCGTCAGGGTCGGCGTAGCTGTGCACGTCCGGCCAGGTTCGCGCGTCGGTGATGCCGGCGGACGCGGCCGCTCTGCTCTCAGGGGCCGGCTCGTCCGCGCGCTGGCTGGGGGAACACGCGCTCATCGCTGCACAGGCTGCCGCCATCGCGAGCAGGTTTCGAATTGACCTGGCTGGAGCTTCGGTCGTCGCGGCGCGGCGAAGCATGGTCGGCGTCGGCATTCCTTGTTCTCTTGCATGCGCGCGGGTTGCAAGCACATGGCGGCCAAGCATACTCGATCAGGGAAGTCCCATCGTCGAGCATCCCACGCGCATCGACGATCGAGCGGTTCGAAGCGAAGCCGGCATGCGCTCGTGCCTCGTGCCAGGCGCAGCCAGCCACGGCACGGCTGGGTCGCACAGGAATTGCCGCCTGCTCCGCCGACTCGACCGCCCACGTCCACGACCAGGACCGGGCCTTCCTCCGTACAAAGTACTACGCGGAGTTCGAATGGCGAGAGTGCTCCCTGCGACGGACAATTCGACGAACCAGTTCGCGATGCTCAAGCTGCCGCGCGATCTAGGTGTCCACGTGCACCTGGCGGAGAACGGACTGGACGCCCTGCAGCGCCTGCACCACCAGCGCTGTGATCTCGTCTTCATGGACGTGCAGTTGCCCGAGATGGACGGCCTCACTGCGACGCGAGTGACTCTCGACCTGCCGGCCAGCTCACGCACGGCAGTTCGTACTGGCCGTGCCGCACCTGCCGTACCCGACCGTTTATGATGCGCGCCTCGTGTCCGGGTCGAGGCAATGGCAATGTCGTCTGAGTTTTCGGTCGTGCTCGAATCGATGCGCCGCGACGGTGACCGGCTGGCCGTCGTGGTCCCGGACGACTGGTTGCAGGGGCGCTCGGTCTTCGGCGGCATGCAGATGGCGCTGGCGATGCGGGCGATGCGGGCGACCATGCCCGGGGAGGCACGTGGCTTGCCGTTGCGCACGGCACTGGTGACCTTCGTGGCGCCGTTGCCGGGGTGCCAGGCCATCACCGCCCGCGCCGAGATGCTTCGGGTCGGTCGCTCGACCGCGCACGCGAGATGCGACCTCATGCACGACGCGGACGTCGCATGCAGCGTGACGGCCGTTTTCGGGCAACCGCGGCCATCGCAGTTCGTGCGCGAAATCCCCAGGCCCGAAGTGCCGGCCGGTCCGGAGGAACTCATTGACACCGTCCTGGATGCGCGCGTCGCACCAGCCTTCGTGCAGCACCTGCAGATGCGGTGGGCCCAGGGCGGACCACCAGGTTCCGGACAGCCGGAGCCGCGCACCTCGATCTACGTGCGCCTCAGGGACAGGCGATGCGACCCAGAGGATGCGCTGGTCGCCCTCGCGGACTCGATTCCGACGCCGGTGCTGTCGATGCTACGCAAGCGCGCACCCGCCAGCTCATTGACCTGGATGCTCGAAGTCGTCCGCGACCCGGTCCACCTGGACGTGCACGACTGGGTGTTCATCGACACGGACGTCCGGGCTGGCACGGATGGCTACCTGAGCCAGACCTCACTGCTGTACGGTGCCGACGGACATGCGTACGCGGTCAGCCACCAGACCGTGGGCGTGTTTGCCTGAACTCGACGCGCGCCAGTGTGACCACCCGGGTCCCGGAATCTGCCTGGGTCCGTTTTTCCCTGTAGTAAAGTCGCGAAGCCGGGAACAATGCCAGGGCGAGGGAGTATTGCCGATGAACGGTGCACAGTCTCTGATCAAGACGCTTGCGAATTGCGGCGTGCAGGTCTGCTTCGGCAATCCGGGCACCTCCGAGATGCACTTCGTGGCATCGCTGGATGCGGTTCCGGAAATGCGATCGGTCTTGTGCCTGTTCGAGGGCGTTGCGACCGGAGCCGCCGATGGCTATGGCCGGATGGCCGGCAAGCCGGCGGCCGTGCTGCTGCACCTCGGGCCTGGCCTTGCGAACGGGCTTGCAAACCTGCACAACGCGCGCCGCGCCGGCACGCCGATCGTCAACGTCGTCGGTGACCACGCCACGTACCACCTCCAGTACGATGCGCCGCTCACGTCGGACATCGTCGGATTCGCGCGACCCGTTTCGAGCTGGATCTGCGAGTCGAAGAGCGCCCGCACGGTTGCCGCCGATGCTGCTCGCGCCGTCCAGGCCGCATGCACTGCGCCCGGCGGCATCGCCACGCTGATCCTTCCCGCGGACACGGCCTGGAACGAGGCGCAGCACGCGTCGCAACCGCTCGCGCCGATCGGACCGGAACCCGTAGCGGCAGAAGCCATCGCCGAGGCCGTCACCTTGTTGAAGAACGGCAAGCGCACGGCGATCATCCTGCGCGGCGCGGCGCTGCGCGGACCCGGCCTCGAAGCCGCCGGCCGCGTTGCCGCCAGGACCGGCGCCAGGCTGATGTGCGACACGTTTGCCCCGCGCAGCGAGCTGGGCGCGGGCCGGGTGCCTGTCGAGCGCATCCCGTATTTCGCGGAGCAGATCGTCGAATTCCTGGCCAGCACCGAGCAGCTGATCCTGGTCGGCGCCAAGCCGCCGGTTTCGTTCTTCGCATATCCCGGCAAGCCAAGCTGGTGCTCGCCCGAGGGCTGCCGGATCGCGCAACTCGCGCACGAGCACGAGAACGGCGTGGCCGCGCTCGAGGCCGTCGCCGAGGGCGTCGGTAGTGGCTCGCCCGCGACGGCACGCATACCGCTGCAGTTGCCGGATCCGCCGAACGGCGCGCTGACGGCGCTCGCCGTCGCGCAGGCCATCGCGCGCCTGACGCCGGAGCACGCGATACTGGCCGACGAATCGGCGACGTCCGGATTCCCGCTCCTGATGATGATGGCGCGAGCGCGCCCGCACGATCACCTCGCCCTGACGGGCGGGTCGATCGGCCTCGGACTGCCGCTTGCCGTCGGCGCGGCCATGGCCTGCCCGGATCGCAAGGTCGTCTGCCCGCATGGCGACGGAGGCGCGGCGTACACGATGCAGGCGCTCTGGACCATGGCGCGCGAACGGCTCGACATCACCACCGTGATCTACGCCAACCGCTCGTACGCGATTCTCAACATCGAACTGCAACGCGTGGGGGCCTCCGGCGCAGGACCGAAAGCACTGGCAATGCTGGACCTGCACGATCCGGAACTGAACTGGACGATGATTGCCCGCGGCATGGGGATCGAGGCTTCACGTGCGGAGACCGCGGCAGAGTTCTCCGCACAGTATGCGTCGGCCATGTCCCAGCGCGGACCGCGGTTGATCGAGGCGATGATTTGACCGCAGGTCGAGCCTTGTCGGCGGTTCGCAGCGTTCGACCGCAGCGGCGATGCAGTTCGCGGCAGTGTCGCGACGGAGGCGCAGTGAACTGAAGCCGTCCGGTGCCGCAGTGCTCAGTCGAGCGACATGACGCTCAACACGGCCACGAAATGGCACGCGACACCGGCAAGCACGAAGCCGTGCCACGTCGCGTGCGCATAGCGGCGCCGCTTCCAGAGGTAGAACGGCACCCCGGCCGTGTATAACAGCCCGCCGGCAGCCAGCCACCCCAACTCGCCAGGAGTCAGCGTCTGCGTCATCGGGCGCGCGGCGACGACGGCGAGCCACCCCATCGCGACGTACAGCAGCACCGATGTCTTGTGGAAGCGAAAGCCGAAGCGCGTCGTCTTTGCGGCGATGCCCAGCAAGGCAAGTCCCCAGATCACGCCGGACAAGCCCCATCCCCACCCGCCCCGCATCACTCCAAGCGTGAAAGGCGTGTACGTGCCGGCGATCAGCACATAGATCGCCGCGTGATCGAGGCGTCGCAACAGCAGCTTCCGCGCGGGATCCGTTGCGGAGTGATACAGGACGGAGGTCGTGAAGAGCAACAATGCGCTGACCCCGAAGATCGTCCCGCCCACGAGGCGCCACAAGTCCCCGCGGCTGGCGGCGGTCCACGCAAGCCAGGGAATGAACGCGAGGCTCGCCAGGATGCCGAGCATGTGCGTGACACGGTGCGCGAGTTCTTCGCGCGCCGTGTAAGGAGCAATGGCGGCGGCGTCTGTCATGTCGTGAACATGATGCCCCAACGCAACTCGCCCCTGCGAGGGCGCGGCACCCGCTTGACCGCCACTGCGACCCATCCTGGCAGACACCACGGGCGTTCCCGCGCCACCGGCACTACGGGAGGTCGCCGAGCGCGCTCCGGAGGGCCGGCGCCAGTGCGTGAAATTGCATCGCGTCGACGTCCTGCAGGGTCGTGCGCAAGCGCTCCGTCGCGGTCGAAGCCGCCGTGAGCGCGCGGGCACGGGCGATGATGACGTTGGCCCAGGGCAAGGGCTCAGGGCGGGCGCAGGTCTCGAGCGCTGCCGCAGGTTCCAATGCCCGTCCAGGATCAGGCCCTCGGCCTCGAAGCGCCGTGCTCCGGGTTCTATCGCGAGCGCACTGCTCGAGTCGCTGCCGTCGCGCGCGGCCCGGTAGTTCGCACGGTTGAGTTCGGTGGAAGACCTGATGCTGTGGGCCAGCAACTCGGCTCGACGGTCGCCGACCCGGCGTGCGAGCTCGCCGGCGCGCGCGCTCGTTGACGGGATCGGCAGCGACCAGGCGCTCGAGCGCAGCCAACTGACCCTGCACGTCATCTGCGACACCGCACTGCATTGCAACACTCTCGAGGTCCTCGACTCGCTGACGGCAGAAGTGCCTGCGCTGCTCGTCGACCCATTGCTCGAATACCGGCGAACGTGCCGTTACGCCGGCGAACAGTTCGCCCTCGCAGCGGTCGAGCGCGTCCAACAAGGCCCCGGGAGGCCCGTCCCGGACCAGCGCGTGGAACTCCGCAACGTCACTGGCGGTCGCCTAGCCGTCGAGCCATACACGGCAAGGCAGCAGAGCAGCGCACGCGCCTTGCGCGTCGCGATGCCGATCTCGCGCCCGCCAACGGACCGGACGCGCAGTCCGCCGGACAACTCGACCCGCAAATCTGCCACGCGTGACCCGCCTGGACGCGCTGCTCTACTGGTTGCGGTCGTCGTGGCAATTTTCACGATATATTCACGGCTGTAGAGACGAGTCGTTCACGCCTCGTCCGTAGCCTTCGCACCTGCCATGAATGCCCTGCTCGCACCAGGGCCGTATCACATCCAACCAGAGTGCCACGAGGACTTGCCCATGGAACTGCAGGACTCACGCGGATTGGCCGTCTCGACCCGCAACCCGGTCTCAGTCGAGCGCTTCGAGTCAGCGCTCGACCTGACAGCATCGTATTTCGTCGATCCCCTGGCCACCATCAACGAAGCCGTCGCCGACGACCCGACGTGCGCGATCGCCCATTGCCTGCGTGCCGCGCTCGGCGTGTTGTCGTCGGAGCGCGGCGCGCTCCCGATGGTGCAGGAGAGCATCGCAGCCATCGAAGCCCCGGCGACGCGGGCCAACCAGCGCGAGCGCATGCATGCGGCGGCCGCGGGTGCCTGGGTCGCGGGAGAATTCGCACGGGCCGTGCAACTGTACGGCGACCTCGTCGTGGAGTATCCGCGCGACCTCCTTGCCGTGCAGGCCGCTCACATCGGCGACTTCTTCCTCGGCCAATCCACATTCCTGCGTGACCGCATCGCGCAGGTCCTGCCGCACTGGAACGAGACCGTGCCCGGTTACGGCTATGTGCTCGGCATGCACGCATTCGGTCTCGAGGAGACTGCCCTGTACGAGCGCGCGGAGGACACCGGACGGCGTGCCCTGGATCTGAATCGGCGCGATCCCTGGGCCGTGCACGCGGTCGCCCATGTCATGGAGATGCAGGGCCGCATCCGCGACGGCATCGACTGGCTCACCACGCGCGAGCACGACTGGGCGGATGGCAACGCCCTTGCGTATCACAACTGGTGGCACCTGGCCCTGCACCATCTCGAACTGGCCGAGCACGACCGCGTCCTCGAGATTTACGACCACCGCATCCGGCCGGCGCAGACGTCGGTCGCCATGGAAATGCTCGACGCGTCGGCACTGCTGTGGCGCCTGGCGCTGCGTGAAGTCGACGTCGGTTCGCGCTGGCACGTCCTTGCCGAGGCCTGGAGCCCGCTCGCCGAGGAAGGGTTCTATGCCTTCAACGACGCGCATGCGGCCATGGCATTCGTCGGGGCCGGGGATTGGGCGCGAGTCGCGGGAGTGATCGCGAGCCTGGAGCGCGCCGCCGCCGGTTCAGGAACCAACGCGATGATGTCGCGTGAGGTTGGACTGCCACTCGCACGAGCGATCGCCGCGTTTGGCAAGGGCGACTATGCCGCGGCCGTCGCGAGTCTCCTGCCGATTCGTACCCACGCGCATCGATTGGGCGGCAGCCACGCCCAGCGCGACCTGGTGCACCTGACGCTGACCGAGGCGGCACTGCGTTCGGGCCAGGCATCACTGGCCCGCGCGCTGACCGCCGAGCGCACCGACCTGAAACGCACGAGTCCGTTCAACTGGCGCCTGGCCGCCCGGGCACTGGACGCACAAGGTCACGTCGCGGATGCGCAGCGTGCTCGCGACACTGCCGATACGCATGCCGCGGCACAGCGCGCGGCGCGGGCCACGCCACGCGTGGCCGCCTGAGGGTGGGACGAGCACCTGAGCGCAACATCGCACAACGCGACACCGGAGGCGGTGTCGTGCGGGACGTCGGTCCAGGCTCCACCTGCGTCACGTGGATCACTCTGCGCAGCGGAACGCGGAACTCGACGCCCGGATCTAGTCCGGAGATCCGGGCGTCGTCGCGCCAGGAGTTGGCGTCATCGATCTCCAAGACGCCACTTCCTTGCCCCCGCTTCGAGCGCTGTGATCAGTCGTGAACGACGAGCGCACGCTCTCCGAACCAGATCCCCGTCGCGCCGCCATTGGGCCGGCCGAGGATGCGTACCGTGTTGGCGCCCGCAACGCCCTGGATGACGACCGTGATCGCGTTCGTCTCCCAACCGTCGAATACCGCCGTGCCATTCGCTGAACAGAATGCATCGGCGCTACCCACCGTTGGCGCGACGACTGCGCCGTTGACGATGATGTCGATGTCCGACCACGCAGAGGAATTGCCGGCGGCCGCGCTCACCGCGCATTCCGACGAGAACGTCAACACCTTCCGTCCAGCAGCCGGAAGGTTGAAGGTGACGATAGTTGCCCCGGCACTGTTCAGCGGGACGAACACCGCCCCGACACTCGTGAAGTTGAGCGCGTTGAATACACTCAACCTGACGCCCGCGCTTCGCCACCGAGGCGAAACTGGCCAGCGTGGCCACCATGGCAACCTTGTAGATCATTTTCATCGTCGTCTCCCTGCGTTATTTGTTATGTCCGGGATGACTCCCCGAGCACGAACCAGTGGCGCGTCATCCCGCTTGCGCCCTGGCTGTCAACGGCAGAAGCGAACGAAACTTCATCGCGCCCCTGCATGATCGGAAATGTTACGGAACGTCCTCCTGTTGCGGGGTTTCGGCGACCATCTCCTGGTAGCGTGCGTATTCGACCAGGCGAGCGCGCGCTTCCGCCTGCACGGCCGCGCTCGAATTGACCGTGCCGCTCAGCAGCGCCGCGTGCACGGCCGCCGGGTCGGCCGCGACCGCATCGACGTATGTCGTGAACGCCAGCATGCGGATATCCTCGGACGGGTCCGCCGTGTACATCGCGAGCAACTGTTCGGCCGGTACCTCGAAACCTGCGGACAGGAGCTGTTGCAGCGCGTCGTACCTCTCGGCGTCGGTGCCTGCGACCATCGCGCGTCGCAGTTGTTCCTGCTCCGCCTCGCTGACCCCGTCCTCCGATTCGCACAAACCGGCGCCATCTTCCGCAGCGACCAGTCCTTCGGCCGAGTTGAGTTCCGGCGGCGGCGCGGCGCCGTTCGTCACCTGTTCCTGCGTCGATTGCGACGAGCCAGGTTGAAATATGGCCGACCCATTGCTGGCACTCAAAGCCTGTGATGACGCGACTGATTGCGCGGTTGTTACCGTACTCTTGCACGATCCGTTCGATGTCGCCACGCGATCAGACTCTGGCCGCGAATGGTGCCAGAGCGTATTGCCGTACCATCCCGAAATTCCCGACAGCAACGCAATCACCACGTTGCCGGTACCTGCCCAGCTAGCCATCAGCGCCGCTCCCGATGAATTGGAACTCGGCTGAGTTCGTGATTCCGGACAGCCGGTTCGCGGTTGATGCGAGTCCCGTGCACCGTGATCACCTCTATTGATATTGACCCATTTCGCGTGGATCTTCCCGAACGGTGCGCGCTGCACTCCCGAAGCACACTACGAAATTAGAGTTAAGTCCTGTAGGTGGGATCTGACGACACATGTCGACCTTCGGCTCACGGGTAACGACCGGTCGTCGGACGAACCCCTTCATGTCGCGACCCAGGCCACGGGACGCATCGTCGCAGCGGCGCTGGCATGCGCAGACACAGCCAACAGGACCCTCGCCGTCGCGCCCCGCGTTGCAAGCATCGCCGTCGGGCATGACGCGCGAGTCAGTCGATCACGGCGTGGCACAAGTGCCCCACTCCCGGCAATAGCCGTTCGGCTTGATCGACGGACGGAAGCGGGTATCGAACACGTGCAGGAAGGTTTCAAGGCGCGCTAAGTGCTCGCCGCGCCGGTTTGCCGTATCCGGGCCAGCGGCGACTGCCGGCACGGCGTTCCTGTAGTCCACCACGTACTTCCTCGCCAGGTTGCACAGCGCGGTCCCCGTGGATGTCTGCGGGAAGAACGAGGCGATCACGCAGAGGTCGAGCTTCAGCTTGGCAATGATCCAGATGTTCGCCAGCGTCTTGCACGTTGCGCTCGAGAAAGGTGCGGCGCCGCCGATCGGCAGCGTGTCGACCTGCCTGCAGGCCAGGTCGCGGCGCGAAATGCCCACGTCGTCCCACAGCGACTGCACGAGCCGCGCGAACACGGCGTCGTTATTCGTCGTGACGCGCGGGGTGAAACTCCTGATCGTGGAGTCGAACGTGTCCCACGCAACTTCCATGTTGTACGGGAAAAACGACAGGCGCCCGCCGGAAATCTTCGTCGGATTGCGGCAACCCACGTTGGTGATCGTGTCGATGTACCTGCCGCCGACGCTGATGTACGTCTCCGACACGGTCGTGATCACGTCCCATTTCAGCCGGTCCGCGATGGTCGGGAACTGCACGTAATCCGGGTCGGTCGGCGGCAACAACTCAGGCTGCTCGCAACCGAGTTCCCGGCCAGTCAAGGCGAACACGTCGATTTCGCCGCCGTAGGTGTCCGCGAAGCGGATGCCGGCGGCCGTCCTGAAAAAGAGGCCGTTGAACAGGTAGCCATTGCTCACCTGGCCGCGATACTGGCGCGACACATACAACGGCGGCAGCCCGTTCGGCGCCACCCCGCTCGAGTCGAACTGTGAGGTCACGTCGGGCGGCAGCAACGGCGTGACGTTCAGCAATTCCGCCGCTGGCTTCAGCCTGTTGGCGGTGTCGAGCGGAAGGATCCAGCCCGCGGCGATGAGCTGTTGTCGAGCAACATCGTCGGACACCGGCGTCGGCACGCCACCCACGGGCTCGCCGCCATTCAGCAGCAAGCGGCACACCTGAGGCACGTAGCGGCAGTCCGGAATGTTGCGGACCTCGAACACCCTCATGCCCGTCGGTCCCGCCACGACGTGCACGTTGTTGAGCGATGCGGCGACGACGCCATTCGGAGTCGTGATCAGCGCGCAATTGATCGTGCACTGCGCAAGGTCGATGAATATGCCCGGCGCAACCGTGAGCCCATCCGGCTCATGGGGCGCGGTCGTGAGGAAGGTGGACGTCGTGATCTCGCCCGTCGTCGGGTCCTTCCTGGGGATGTTCACGGGAGTCAGTGTCGTGAACGCAGCCGGTGCGGCGTTCGGCGCGAACGCACGCACGGTCTTGCCATCCCGGTCGGAGATGTACACGAGACCCGTCTTGAAGCTGGTGCGGATCGCAAAGGCGCCTGCGACGACATCCGCCTCGATGCTGCCAATGCCGAAATCCGAAGACGGGTCGCCGGAAGCCGTGAAACTCAGCGAGTGGATGGGTACGCCCGCCGGGAACGGATTCCGGATCAGGAAGCATCCCGTGCCGGATATAGTCGTGTCTCCGCAAGACTCCACTGTGCCCGACCCGTTCCACAGGGCGAAGTTCTCGCCCTTCGCAGTGAGGGTGTAGACGTGCGGAACGGCGGTGCCCTGGTCGACCGTCGTGATCGTCGCCTGTTCGCGGAAGTCGCCGAACTCGTCGCCGTTGTAGAGAAACAGGACCTTGATCGCAGTCACCGTGGAGCCATCGGGAAACTGCACGCCGAGTTGTTCATTCGCGCCGATCTCGTCCCCCGCCGCGCCGCCCCTGACTCCGAGCCCGTAGGCGCCGTTGACCAGCTTCTGGACGAGCGTCGGGTTCGTGCCGCCCGCCGCAGTGAGCGTGGCACCGGCCACGGTGCAGGACTGCGCGCCCAGGCACGACGACGCGGTCCACGACGCCTGGTCGATCTCGATTGGCGAGCTCGGCGTCAGGTCGAGTACCTGCTGCGTGGCCGCAGGCGCCAGCGCCGCCTTGGAGAGGACGCGACCCGTGTTGGTCACGGCAAGGACATAGTTCGTGACTTCCGTCGACTCGGGGTCGACGGGCACCTGCAGCAACGAGGTGCTGAGCAGCTTCTCGCCGCTCGCGAGGCCCCAGGAGCCGAAATTCGGGTCCGGAGTCGGGCTGGCGCCATCCAGATCGGGGAAGAACACCACGCTCGTGCCGTTCTCGAGCGCGAGAACACCGGAACCGAAGTCGTCGAATGCCTCGGCCACGTCGCTGTCGATCGAGTCGAGGTCGGTGAACAGCGGCCGGTTCGCGACGTACTCGTTGGCACACAGATTCGGGTTGCCCGCGAGCGCAGTCCAGGCGCCTGTCGCACAACCTTGGGCAATCTTCGCCCTGTCGACGATCTTGATCAGGCTGTACTTTGGCCCGGCTTTCCTGCCCGCCAGCCAGATCGCTCCTGACGAATCAACCGTCATGCCAACGCAGGGCTGTGGACCGTCGAGGGCCAGCGTCGCGTCGCTGCAGTTGACCAGTGCCGTCGAGGCGTCAGGAAGACTTTGCGGCTCTTTCCAGTAGCGCACCACCTGCGCGCTGGCGCCGTCCGTCTCGAGGCAGTACAGGCCATTGACACCGAGCTTGCACGCCGCAAACGTCCTGCCGCCTGAGTTGAGCAGCTCCGCATAGTCGGCCGTGCGGTTGGGATCGTCGAACGCCATCTCGAGGACGACGCTCGCGTTGAAGGCGTCGACCTGGTCGAGGACCTGGTCCGGCGGCGTTTCCTGTGCCAGCACCGACGCAGCGGACAGTAGCGCCACGATTCCGACCGACATCGGCCTGAAGAAACCACATACAGTCCACACGATGCTCGTCCCCTGAGTGTTCTTGTTGGGTGTCGACCAGTGACGCCAAAATTCGCGCCGCACCGCAACGATCGGTGCCGACCTGTGCCGAGCGTAGCAGCAAATTCGTGAACTGATTCTCACTTCCCAACGAATTCGCGTTATGTCAAGGGCGGCGCACAGGCCCGCACACACGATGAGTGCCGCGCATTGGCGACTCGCGACCGCCCACTGGGCACGTCGCCATACTCAACTAAGGTTCTTTTAAATCAGCTAGTTAGTATTGCAACTTCTAGTTGTTTTTGTACTTGATCGCCTGTTCCGGCTTGCCCCAGGCCGTGTACAGCTCGGCCAACCGGATGCGGCCGCGTTCAGGCAGGTCGGCGATCGGCGCGCCGGACAGGCCATCGAGACTGCCGAGCAACAACGGCTCCGCGTCCTTGTAGTCACCGAGCCCCACGAGAGCCGCACCCTCGACATTGCGCGCCATGGCGACCTGCCAGTGATCGTCGGGCAGGCTCATGGCAAGAATCCGGCGCGCCTCGAGCGCGACCTGTCTAGCCTCCTCGAATCGACCGGTGGCCACGAGCAGGTTGGCCTTGACCGTCAGCGTACTCGCGACCTGGGGATGATCGTTGCCGAGCACCTTGCGGCGAATTGCGAGGCTCTCCTCGAGCAGGCGTTCCGCCTCGTCGTATTCGCGCGCGGCGATCAGCCAGTACGCGAGGTTCGCGGCTCCGCCCGCGACATCGGGGTGCTCGGCGCCGAGTTCGTTGCGGCTCATGTTCAATGAATCACGCAGCAACGCGATGGCCTCGGCGCGATCGCCCTTGGCATAGAGCACGAAGGCGACGTTGCTCATGTTGAGCGCGATCTCCGGGTGACTCTCGCCGAGCAGCTTGCGATTCATGTCCAGTGCCTTGCGGTACGCCTGCTCGGCACCCTTGAAATCGCGGCGAGTCTCGAGTACGAAGCCCAGGTTGTTCCAGCCGGCGGCCAGCTCCGGATGGGCGTCGCCGAGCATCAGTTCCTTCATCTTGAGTGCTTGCCGGTACAACGGCTCGGCCTGCAACGGCTCGTTCAATCCCATCAGCGCCCAGCCAAGGTTGTTCATGGCCTCGGCGAGGTCCGGGTGCACGGCTCCATGCAGCTTGCGTTGCAGCGCGACCGCTTGCCGCAGGTAAATCTCGGCCTGCTTGAAGTCCCCGCGCTCGCCGTAGTTGACGCCCAGGTCGCCGATGCTCTCGGCCACGTCGGCATGCACGTCGCCATAGAGCGCCTTGCGGATCCGCAACGCCTCCTTGATCAAAGGCTCGCCCTTGGCGTACTCGCCCGTATACGACATGACATCGGCCAATGCCGTGTACGTCGACGCCACGTCCGGGTGCAGGTCGCCGAACAGATTGCGACGGATCGTCAATGCCTCGCGCAATCGCTGCTCGGCTTCCTTGTAGTCGGACTTGAGCGCCAGCGCCTCGCCGAGATGGTTGAGGCTCTGCGCGACCATCGCATCCCGCTCTCCGACGAGCGCCCGGCGCTTCTCGAGTGCCTTGCGGATCAGCGGCACCGCCGAGCCATATAAGCCCAGGCTCGTGTACACGGTTCCCATCGTGTCCATCAGCGTCGCCTGGATCTCCGGCTGGCCCACGAGTTCCTGGTCGATGCGAGCGGCGCCCTTGTCCAGGATCTCGCGGGCCGTGATCTTGTTGCCGAGCGCCTCGCTTGGATCGGACACCTTGAAGAGGTCGACCATGAATCGCGTGGTTTGCCGGGCCGTCTCTGCCTCGGCCTCGGCGCGGACACGCTCGCGTTCGGCTTCATTGCGCGCGAGCCAGGCGGCGGCGGCAAGGCCCGACGTGATGGCCATGCCGACGACGGATGCCGTGACCAGCGCCACCATGCGCCGGTACCGCCGATGCGCCTCGCGTTGCTTCAGCTCGTCGAGGCCGACTCCCAGCATGCCGGCGATCAACTTGAGGCGGACGTCCTGGCGGCTGTCTTTCTGTGGGCGCGCGTCAGCGGCAATCGGCTCGCAGCGGGCATCCGTGAGTTGCCCGTCCTCCCCCATCCTGTAGATCAGGGCGGTCGGGAAACACTCCTGGTCGGCCGTCGCCCGGGAGGCCGATGCGCCTGGTTCGCCGCCGACGATCAGGCAGAAGATCCGGTGCTCGCGACCGAGGCGCTTGAACGCCAGGATCTCTTCGTTGACCCAGCGCGACGTGGCCGCGGCCGGGGAACAAATGACCACCTGGAAGGCCGACTGCTCGAGCGCCCGCGTGAGGGTTTCGCCCAGGTTCGTGGCTGTTGCAAGTTCGTCGCGGTCGCGAAAGACAGGAGTGAGCCGCTCGGGGACCGGTCCAAACTCAGTCACCGTCCCGACCAGGTGTTTCGGCACCCGGTATGTCTCGAGGCTGCGATGCAGCCACCTCGCCCAGTTTTCGTCACTGTGGCTGTAGCTGATGAAGGCTCGATACTTGAACTGCGGATCCACCCGATGCGCTCCCGGTGCACGGCGCCGGGAATATACGCCGGAAGGCGGTCGTCCTGTCAAAATGCCGCGCGGTGGACTGCGTACGGGACGTCAGGAATTGATGGCAACCGTCGCGGTGTCGCGAGTCACGCTGGCGCCCGTCGAGTATGCCATCGAATTTCAGGTCGGCGCCGCGACTAGCAGACGGGACTCGACTTCGTAACGGGTTCCGTCGAGGGCCACGAGATTGACCTCCCACAGTTCCTCGTCGGGCACCTGTGTGCGCTCGTGACCCGGCAATTCACGCTCGTCGTCGACCTGCAGGCCCCACACTCGCACGTTACGGATGCTGCTTACGGGAATGCGGTGTGGATCGAACTTGGCGCGAAAGCCTGCCGGCACGTCGTCGCCGGCCCAGATGGCATAGCCGCAGTCCCGGATGGCCGCGACCGCCGCCGGGATACCGGACAGTGGCATGTTGTCGCCCATAACGGTCTCCCCTGACTGGCTCGACACGGGGCTACCCTAGTCCTCGAACTGGCCGCTTCGAATCCGGAGGAACCGCAATGAACTCCGCGTGGTCGGGCTGCACCCAGCAAAGAATTTGAGCTTCCATGGGCATCGTCTGAGAGGTGGCTCCGGATTTTCGGACGCAGGTATAAGTGGATTTCAGGCCGGGCACCGACGTGACCGGAGGAATGAAGTCCATGAAGAAGCGCCGACGTAACCACTCGCCGGCGTTCAAGGCACGGGTGGCCCTGGAGGCGATCCGGGGTGAGAAGACGGTGGCCGAGATTGCGGCGCACCACGAGGTCCACCCGAACCAGGTGACGACCTGGAAGAGCCAGCTGCTGCAGAACGCGGCGACGAAGGCTTTGGACGACACGCTCACGATGCCGATCCTCGTAGTAGGTGGCGCCAGGGTCTTCGTACGCGGTTTCGTGTCGCAGCGTGTTGTAGAACAGGACGGCGATCTTTCTCGCAGTGGTGGTCACTGACTTGGCCTTTCAGATGCGGGCCCACAGCCGGCGGTAGAACGCACCGAGCGCGGTCTCGGTCTTTCCGACGTCGGTAGCCGCAAGGCGCAGCGCGGCGGCAGCGCGGCTCGACGAGCGGCGCGTCTTGGAGGAGAGCACCTTGCCGCCGGAGATCTTGTTTACGGGAGCGACACACAGCCACGACGTATAGTGTTTCGCAGAAGGCCAACGTGACATGTCGGTGCCGCACTCCGCTACCAGTTTGAGAGCCAGGTATGGACCGAGCTCGTGGATCTGCGTCGGATCGAGCCCAAGCAGCGTACACAGGAATGGAATTACGTACTCACTGGTCAATAATTTAGTCGAATAGAATGGAGCGACATAACGCGGTCTCGATCCAATACGATATGAAAATAGACGGCCGCACGCTCGATCATGCCACCCTCGAGCAGTTTCGTTTCATGGCAAATCGCCGGGTTCGCGAAGGCGAGGATCCGGGCGTTGTGATCGCCTCGTACGGATTCAACCGCACGACGATTTACAAATGGATGCACATGGCCGCCGGAAGCGGCAACGGTTTGCGGGCGCTCAGTTCGACTCGTGGCACCGGTCGGCCGCGTCGTTTGACGGCGACCCAGGAGCGACAAGTGTTTCGTTGGGTCAATGGCCGCGATCCGCGGCAATATGGCTTGGATTTCAGCTTGTGGACGCGCGCGATCGTGGCCCTGTTGATCGAGCAGAAGTTCGGAATTGAGCTGGGAGTCACGTCGGTCGGTTCGCTGTTGGCGAAGCTGCAGTTGACGCCGCAGAAACCGCTGCGGCGTGCGTATCAGCGCGATCCAGAAGCGATTGCCTTGTGGCAGCAGCAGACATATCCAGCGCTGGCCCGTCAGGCGAAACGCGACGGCGCGCAGATTCTGTCTTGGGACGAGTCTGGCTTTCGCGCTGATACGGTGCACGGCAAGACCTGCGAATTGCGTGGCCAGACACCCATCGTTTATCGGCCCGGGCAACGCTGTTCGTCGAGTTGCTGGGCCAATTGATGCATCGGCGCAATAAGCCGGTGCGGTTGATTCTTGACAGCCTGCCCGCGCACAAAACTCGTCTCGTCCGTGACTACGTGGCATCGACCGAAGGTAAGTTGAGCCTGCATTTCTTACCGGGCTACGCCCCCGAATTGAATCCGGATAATTGTCGCGGTGCGCGTTGTGAACACGCCGCCCTCATCATCGATGCTGCCATCGCCGCCGCGCACCGGGATGGTGTGCCGACTGATCCACGCGGGCGGGTTGGTGATCGAGTGCGGCGAGTGGCCGCCGGCGGCATGGCTGCTGTCGCTGGTATCGGGACAGCGAGATGCTGCGTCCTGACCGTGACATCGAGCGGGTGTACCTGCACCGCGCACCGGTCGACATGCGGAAGCAGATGGACGGCCTGTCGATTCTGGCGCAGGACGTCATTGCGCCGGGACCCGATGTCGGGATCGATGTTCGTGTTCATCAACGCGCGGCGCAACAAGCTCAAGATCCTGGTCTGGGAGCGCAACGGCTTCATCGTCTGGTACAAGCGACTTGAGCAGCAGCGCTTTCATTGGCCACGCGGCAGCGGAGACTCGGTCCTCACGCTGACCGGCCAACAGCTCAACTGGTTGCTCGATGGTTACGATGTGTGGCGCATGAAGCCGCACGAAGTGCTGCATTTCTCGGTGTTTTCATGAGTCTCGTGCGTTCTCGTGCGGTATAATCATGCGGCATGAACACGGTTGCCTCGACACTGGTTGCGTCGGCAGATATCGCGAGTGTGATTCGCGCGCATGGCCGCCCTCGATGAGCGCAACCGACTGCTCGAGGAAGAGAACCGCTGGCTGAAGGCTCAGCTGTTCGGTCGCTCGTCGGAGAAGACGCCGATCGAGGACCGCAACCCCGACCAGGGGTGGCTGTTCAACGAGATCGAGGTGCTGGCCGCGACGGCGACGGACACGCCGGAGACGATCACGATCCCGGCCTATGACCGGGCGAAGCGCGGCCGCAGGAAGTTGTCGGCGGACCTGCCGCGGGTCGAGGTGGTCCACGACCTGAGCGAGGCCGACAAGGTCTGCCCGGCGGATGGCACGACGCTCGAGCGGATCGGCGAGGAGACCGCCGAGCAGCTCGAGGTCATTCCGGCCCAGATTCGGGTGATCCGCCACATCCGACCCAAGTACGCCTGTCCATGCTGCCGGTCCGGCGTCAGGATCGCCGCGGTTCCGCCGTCGATCTTCCCCAAGAGCATCGCGACGCCCTCGCTGCTCGCGCAGATCACGACCGCCAAGTTCGTCGATGGCGTGCCGCTGTACCGCCAGGAGCCGCAGTTCGGCCGGCTGGGTATCGCGCTCGGTCGGGGCACGATGGCGCTGTGGATGATCCGCCTCGGCGGCACGTTCATCGTGCCGCTGATCAACCTGCTGAACGAGCTCCTGCTGGCCGAGTCCGGTTGTCCACTGCGACGAGACCCGGCTGCAGGTCTTGAAGAGCGACAAGCCCCGACCGCCGATCACTGGATGTGG
Organism: uncultured Gammaproteobacteria bacterium; assembly: GCA_963786705.1. Lineage (GTDB taxonomy): Bacteria > Pseudomonadota > Gammaproteobacteria > Steroidobacterales > Steroidobacteraceae > RPQJ01. Next base: position 28,692 of record CAWBAG010000013.1, on the reverse strand, counting down.
GTCCGAGCCGCCGGCCCACCCGGCACGACGGATCGTGCTCTTCGACTACGACCCCTCGCGCGGCGGCGCGTGCCGCGGCGACTGCTGGACGGCTATCGCGGCATTCTGCTGACCGACGGCTATGGTGCCTACGACGGTGCCGCCGCGGCGCTCAAGCTGACGCACGCCGGTTGTATGGCGCATGCGCGGCGGTACTTCGACGAAGCCAGGAAGGTCGGATCCGACGGCCAACCACGCCAAGGTCGCGCTCGAGTTCATCGGCAAGCTGTCGCTGATCGAACGGTTGCTCTGGGATCGTGACCACCCGATCACGGCGGCGCAGCGCGTCGAGTCCGCCAGCAGAAGTCCGGCACCGATCATGCAGGACTTCCACGCCTGGCTCGAGGCGCTCGCACCCAGGTCCTGCCCGAGAGCCGACTCGGCAAGGCTGTGCACTACACCCTCGGTCAATGGCCGAAGCTCACCGTGTTCCTGACCCACGGCGAGGTGCCGATGCACAACAACCGCTGCGAGAACGCCATCCGACCGTTCGTCGTCGGCCGCAAGGGCTGGCTGTTCTCCGACACCGTCAACGGCGCGGTCGCCAGCGCCAACCTGTACTCCCTGGTCGAGACTTGTAAGGCCAACGGCATCGAGCCTTTCGCGTACCTGTCACACCTGTTCGACCGGCTGCCTCACCTGACCACCGTGCAGGATTTCGAGGCCATGCTGCCGTGGAACGCGACGATCCCGGCACGCCGATAGCCGCGGTGGGCCGCATCTCGATCGAGCACGTCGCCACGGCACTGCGCAAAGTGCAGTCCATGGACCTGCCCCAGAAGGTGACGCTGATTGACGAGATACACCTCCAGCAGCCGCACCTGCTCGCCTCGTGTGTCGTCCAAGCCAGGCTCGGGGCGAACGAGCACACCGTCGAATTTCTGCTCAACATCCTGCTCGTGTGCTATCTCGCGATGAACGAGTCGGGATATGAGTGGTCGCTGATCACCGAAGACGAGCAGCAACAGCAACTTGAGCGCATGGTCGGCGCGGTCCAGTTCTCGGAAGATCTCACGGATCCAGCAGCGGCCGACGCCGCGCGCGCTCAATACCTCGCCAGCCACCCGGAACAGCCGTTGCTCGCGCTCGTCGTCAGCCAGTGTGCGGAATGGCTCCGCGATCTCGCGCACAGAAATGCCGAGAAGGAATCAGACAAGTTCGTGATGATGGCGTCCGTCAACCTGGTCAACTGCATAGCACACGCCGCAGCAAAACCCGGACGGGCTTCATAGAGCGCTTACGGATGAACTGGTCTGGAGCCACGTCAAGCGCACCGGCACCGCGCGACGACCGCTGCAACAAGGCGAGAAGCTCGCCGGACGGATCGACCAACAGCTCGCCGACGTTCGCGACGATCCAAAGCTCGTCCGGTCATTCTTCCAAGTTCCTCCTGCCGTCGCCTATATTCGTGACTGCTGAGCAAAATGCGAACGGGGATCCCTCATGAGGCGAAAGCGGATGAAACATGGATGCGTTGCAGTCGCACTCACTCGACTTGGTGCTGCGTTCGTCACGGGACTGCTGATCGCAAGTTGTTCGGGCAACGCCGGCAACCCCGCGAGTCCTGACGGCATGGAGACGCCGGGCGAGTGGAGAGTCTGGACGGACGAGGACTACCGATTTCACCTGCGTTATCCGCGGGACCTCGTCGTTCTTCCCGAACCTCACAGCCCTCCCGCGGGCGGGCCACGCTCACTCCGACGTGTTCGGTTCCAGGATCAAAAGATCGCGGCAGGCGCGTTCGCTGACCGGGAGCCCGCCAGATTCAGCGTCGAAGTATTCGACAACCGCCAGCGCGAGTCACTGTCTGCGTGGCTGAAATCACATGGGCGGCTGCCGTCGGGTGCTACGGTGACATCGGTCGACGTTGCCGGGGCACAAGAAGCACTCAAGATTGCACTCCGCCAAATGCTCGCGCCCAATGAGTTCGTATATGTCGCGAGCGATCGCTATGTTTATGCGCTGACGCCCCTGGGTGAGCATGCCGAAGAGATGCTGGCGTCGTTTCGACTGATCGAGAGCAAACCTGATCGATAGTGCCAGGTGTATGCGTTCCGCCCGGAACAATGGGGTGCGGGCCAATGACCCGCACCCCCTGCAATGACGAACTGTTCTTCTTTGCAGCGATCGAATGAATGACTAGCAGTTGCCCGCGCGATGTGCACAGACGGTGTTCAGGATCTGCGTCCACCGGGTATCAGGAATCGATGCGCCACCGGCCAGCGGCGTCAGCGAAGTGTACCCATACGAAAGCACGCCGACGACTCTGTTGACACCCGTGTTAGAACCGCCCGTCTGACCGGCTGCAAAAATACCAAAGTTCTGGATGATCGGACCGCCGCTTGCGCCACCGCGCATATGCGAGCCAAACTCCGCATTGTTCGGCGCCACCAGGCGCGCCGTGCCGGCATCATTCCGCTGCATCTGCTGACATGCATCAAGGTTGCATGGATAGCCAAGCTGCGTGATGTGATTCGGGTGCAGGCTCAGCGTCTGCCATCCGAGGGAGCCGGTGACGTTGCCGAGCACGAGCGGCCCCGGTCGATCCTGCATCTCGAACATCGCGTAGTCAGCCGCATTGGGAACGGCGCCACCACCGGTGGCCCAGGTGCTGGTTACGACCACGAACGCCCAGTTCCATTGGTTGAACGGGGCAACGCCGTTCTTGAATGCCGGCACAAAAAGGAAGTTCGTGAAGAACCCGGCAGAGCCGCCGCTTCCGCGGTGAACACAGTGGCCCGCTGTCACGACAACGCGGTTGTCGATCACCGACGCCGAACACACGAAATCACCCACGCCGGGCTGGGTGAAGAACAGTTTCCCTACTGCGCGATGCGGATACACCGTGTGAGTATTCGATCCAATCAACCGCGAGCCGGAGAAGTTCTGATTCAGGGTGCCCCTGTTCTGAGGTTCGATGCCCAACTCCGGTTCAACGGCTGCATCCGCGGGATCGAACAGGCGATTCGTCAGATCGGGACGCACGTTCAGGGTCGGTGCACGGCCATCGGACGACTGTGGACTGCCAATGCGCCGGGCCGCCACGTCTTCAACGACCGAGCCTGCGAGTACGACCGGCCTCATTGGCTGCGCACTTGCCAGCCGTTCGGGTGTCCAGTAGGCCTGCACGGCTGACGCGCTCGCTACTCTATTTTCCAGCGTTAAGTGTTGCGCCTGCGCGCCCTGCGTCATGCAGAGTGCCCCTCCGACTGTGGCGACCGCCGCGAACAAAGCGGCACGTATATCTGTCTTGCGAATACTCATGGTCCATCCCCTTATTGTTGACTCGAGATTAAACGTTGATCAACCGGCTCAGGTCACACGAAATTCAAGACGGGCTCCAATTTCTGCCGCCGACAACCTTGCTGAGGTAGACGGCGCCAGGACAACTCCATTCGGCGCCGCCAGTGCCTTGGCACCTATCAGCAGCGCCAAAGAAATGACTGATGCGATCGAAGCCCTTTCGAATTTCATGACTTTCTCTTATTTGTTCGAAAGCCCCGTCCGACGCGCCCATGGCGAATGGGCGGGTTGTATTCCTCAAACGTTCACGCCTTACGTGAATTTCCAGCTCGTTGCACTCGTGTGGCACCTCCTTCCAGCATGGCTGGCCGCAGCGCTGCTTGCCGATGCCGCCGTGTCGTTCCAACCCGCCGCGACCTGCGACGTCCCCACCTCGATCCATCTCGTCACAAGCAACCTGACCACCGCGAAACAGGCGACGGCACAAATCCATGTCGCGCCCGCGCGCGTCCGGTCTTAGCGATGACCACGGGAATCGAACGGGCGTTAACTCGCGGCTGCCCTGTTCGGGTTGGATCAGTCGTCCAGCAGAACCTCCCTTCCGCACGACGTTCCTTGATTCGGTGCCTCTCCCTGCAGTTCAGCGGCATCTTTCCGAGCATCCATATACTGGAGTTTGGAGCGTGTCAAGAGGGCAGTCAGACCTGAACGCCGGCCGCGTCCGAGCGCGTCTTGCTCGTCGCCTTCTGGACCCGCACCCAGATCGACTTGTACGCCGGCGTGAGGCTGTCGCGATCATGGTGCGCGAGCGCCACCAGGACGTTCGCTTCCGGGTAGTACGCAGCACATCCACCCTGCGCAATCGCGTACTCCACGACGGTCAGGCCGGTCATGCGTCGTTCATGACCCGCAGCGCACGCGACCACATCGACACGATCACCGGTGCGCCAGCCGCGTTCGACCAGATCCGCCGCGGACATGAACAACACGTCCCGACGCCCATTGACGCCGCGATATCGATCGTCGAAGCCGTAGATCGTGGTGTTGTACTGGTCATGCGATCGGATCGTCGTGAGACGCAGTGCCCCCGCCGGAGCCGCATCATCGTCGGCGTCGTACGTCAGGAAGTTGGCGCGGCCGGTCGCGGTTCGCCACACGCGACGGCCCGCCGCATTCGGCAACCGGAAGCCGCCGGGCTTGCGGATGCGCAGGTTGAAGTCTTCGAACCCGTCGACGCAGCGCTCGATCAGCGCACGGATGCGGTCGTAATCCTCAACGAGCCACGGCCACGGCACTTTCGAATCGAGCAGGGTCGCGGCGGCGAGTCCTGCGACGATCGCGGGTTCGGAACGCACTTCCGGCGACGGCGGTTGTCGCATGCCGCGCGAGGCGTGCACCATCGACATGGAGTCCTCGACGGTTACGGCTTGCAGCCCAGCCCCCTGCATGTCGTGATCGCTGCGGCCGAGGCATGGGAGTATCCATGCGTCGCGACCAGGGTACAGGTGCGTGCGGTTCAGCTTGGTGTGTATGCCGACGGTGAGTTCCAGGCTCGCAAGCGCGGCCATCGTCGTCGCAGGGTCCGGCGCCGCAACGGCGAAGTTGCCGCCCAGCCCCACCAGCGCGCGAATCCTTCCGGCGGCCATCGCCGTGATCGCCTCGATGACGGTGACGCCTTGCCTGCGCGGCATCGGCCGTCCGAACACCGCTTCGAGGCGATCCAGCCACTCCGCCGTCGGACGCTCGTTGATGCCGACCGTGCGGTCGCCCTGCACGTTGCTGTGGCCTCGAACCGGGCAGATGCCCGCGCCGGGCCGGCCAATGTTGCCCCGCAGCAGCAGCAGGTTCGCGAGTTGCTGCACGCTCCTTGTCCCGTGTGCGTGCTGGGTGATGCCCATGCCGTACGCGATAATCGTCCGCGACGCCGCTGAGTAGAGTCGTGCGACGGTCTCGTAGGCGTTTCCATCCAGCCCGGTCGCTGCATGAACGGCATCCCAGCTGAGCGACTCGAGTTGCGCGCGCAATGCGTCGAAGCCGCGCGTGTGCTCAGTGATGAAATCCAGGTCGAGCACCGAGCCCGCGCCGCCCTCGGATTCGAGTTCCAGCAGGCGCTTCATGAGACCCTGCAGCACGAGCGGGTCGCTGCCGATCTTCGGCTGGTAATAGTGCGTTGCGAGTTCCACACCCTTCCGCGAGGCGTGGTCCAGTGGATGCTGGGGTGAGCGGAAGCGCTCCAGGCCCCGCTCGCGCAATGGATTGAACACGACGATCGGCACGCCCCGCAGTGCCAGCTCGCGCAACGTACCGAGCATGCGCGGGTGATTCGAGCCAGGGTTGTGCCCGAACGACATCAGCAGATCGGTCGCAGCGAAGTCGTCGAGTGAAACCGTGCCTTTGCCGACGCCGATCGAGGCCGGCAGACCGACGCTCGTGGCCTCGTGGCACAGGTTCGAACAATCGGGAAAATTGTTCGTGCCGAACTCCCGTCCGTACAGTTGCCAGAGGAACGCAGCTTCGTTGCTGGTGCGACCCGAGGTGTAGAACGCGCAGGCATCCGGTGAGCCGATGGCACGCAACCTCGAGCCGATGTCGTGGAACGCCTGCTCCCATGTGACCTGCAGGTAACGGTCCGTCGCCGGGTCGTACCGCAGGGGATGCGTCAGGCGGCCCTGCGATTCGAGCCAGTGGTCCGTGCGCAACCGCAACTCGGCGACGGTGTGCGCAGCGAACAGCTCCGGCGTCGCGCGCTTCGGAGTGGCTTCCCAGGCCACCGCTTTGGCGCCGTTCTCGCAGAACTCGAACGAAGAACGGTGGTCCGGGTCGGGCCACGCACAACCCGGACAGTCGAATCCGTCCGGCTGGTTCGTGTTGAGCAGCGAGCGCGCGATCGCGATCGGTGCGCCCTGCTGACGAACGGCTTTTGCGACCGCTCGCAGCGCGTCCAATCCTCCCGCGGCACGGTCGTAGTGCCCCAGCTTCTCCGTCCCCTGCTTCGTCGAACCGGGCTCCCGCTTCGCGTCATCCATGGATGTGCTCCGGTCCAGAGTAGACGTTGAAACGAGCGGCGTTCAGGAAGCCAACGAGCGTCACGCCCGCTTCGCGGGCAAGGTCGACGGCCAGGCTCGAGGGCGCGCCCACCGCAGCCACGACCGGGCAGCCGGCGAACACGGCTTTCTGCACGAGTTCAAAACCGGCGCGGCCGCTCAGGAACAGGATCTGGTCTGGAGTCGCCAGCGTTCCCTGCAGCCAGGCCCGGCCAACGATCTTGTCGACGGCGTTGTGACGGCCAACGTCCTCGGCGATGTCGAGCATTGCGCCGCCGGGCGTGAAGAATGCAGCGCCGTGAAGTCCGCCAGTCGCATCGAACGCGTCCTGTGCGGCTCGCACCCGCGCGGGAAGCTCCCGCAATACGTCGGCCGAGACGACAGACGTGTTGCGGACGCGGCGGCTCCGCAGGCTGCCGAGCAGGGCCTCGAGCGACTTCTTGCCGCACAGCCCGCAGCTGGATGTCGTGTAGAACTGCCGGGTTCCAATGAAGCGTTCGAGCGGCACTCCTGGCGCAAGCGTCACGTTTACGACGTTCTTCGTGTTGCCGCACGCTTCTGCCGCCACGGCCTCCGCACGGGAGACCAGCAAGCCCTCGCCGTGCAGGAATCCGATCGCAAGGTCCGCGTCACGGCCGGGCGTTCGCATGGTCAGGGCGACGGTGGCGCCCGGTTCGCCCGGATGGCGAACGCGTATTTCGAGTGGCTCTTCGACCGCCAGCCAATCGACGGCCCTGTCCGCAGCGTGCAGAGCTGACCAGCGCTCGATCTCGCATCGGGCGGTGGATCCACCATGCGCCGCGGCAGCCACCACCGGAGTATCCCGCCTGCGCAACGGTTGCGATGCCAAAGCGTTCCTGCTGGTCATGTGGTTTGCACCTGTCGCGTCAGCCGACGTGACCGATTCCAGCGTGTCCGTCACAGCACATCCTACGGCACCAGGGGTTCGTGGTGCACTTCTCGCATGCCCGCAACAGCACGCCGACCGCCACGCTCAGCGTTGTGTACCGTGCAGGCGAACCCGGCAGCGGTCGCGGGGTGTCCGGGCGATCGCAGCTTTCGTCCTGTAATGTGCCCGCATGCACATCGCGTACACCCGGGCGGTCAGCCCAACACTCGCAGACTGCGAGCTCACACATCTCGAGCGCGAGCCGCTCGACGTCGCACGTGCCGTGGCCGAACACGAGGCGTACGAGCAGCTGTTGACCCAGCTCGGCGCGACCGTGCGGCGTCTGCCGCCGGAACCCGAGTGTCCCGATGCCGTCTTTGTCGAGGACACGGCCGTCGTCCTCGATGAGATCGCGATCATCACGCGGCCAGGCGCGCCCAGTCGCCGCCCGGAAACGCGGTCCGTCGAAGCCGCTCTCGCCCGCCATCGCCCGCTCGCGCGAATCCACGGCGCTGCAACGATGGACGGTGGGGACGTCCTCGTGTCCGGTCGTCGCCTGTACGTCGGCCTCTCGTCGCGCACCAATCTTGAGGCAGTCGAGCAGATGGATCTTGCGGTGCGTCCTCTTGGATACGTCGTGATCCCGGTCAGGTTCAGCGGTTGTCTGCACCTGAAATCGGGCGTCACGCTCGTGGCCGACGACTTGCTGCTGCTGAATCCGGCGTGGGTCGACACGGATGCCTTCGTGGGTCATCAGGCCATCGACATCGATCTGGACGAACCGCACGCGGCCAACGCGTTGCGCGTCGGCGACACCGTCATCCATCCGGCGCATTTTCCATTGACTCGTGCACGGCTGGAGGCGCGAGGCCTGCGCGTAGCTCCGATCGCGATGACCGAGCTCGCCAAGGCCGAAGCGGGCGTGACCTGCTGCAGTCTGCTCGTGTCGGTTGACTGACGAACCGCCGCTTCCCAGCCAACTCGTGGCGACCATTCGTCGACTGAGCATTACCGGAAATTGCAGTCACGCGATCGAGCGTCCAGGATGCGTGCGTTGCATTCGGATCGACGAGGTGGCGCCGATGGAACGGAGAGGCTTGTCAGCTCGGGTGTTTGCTGTCTCGCTGTCCGCGACCTTTACCTGATGCCCCATGCCTGGGGGTGCGCCTTCGTCCGCTTCTACTACTCGTACAGCCCACCGGTCGTCGATTACATCCGGGAGCGGCCATGGGCTCGAGCGATGGTGCGCGCAGTCCTGGCACCGTTCGTACTTGTCGCCGGCTGGCTCGTCACCTGGCGGTCATGGGATCTCAGTCTTCAGCACGACGCGCGCGAAGCAAGTGAATCGATGGAACCGCTCGTCAGTCGTCGTCCCGACGACTCCGCGACTTCCGACGCTGCTCGCCTGCGAACCAGATCGAGCTTTCCACGGCACCGCCCAGCCTGCGGTCTGAATCATCGGCACGCCGATCAGGATGCTTCCGGAACCGGCAGCGGCACTCCTGCGGCATCGAGCAGTCCGGCAGCGGCAGCCGCGGTGCTGCGACGGCCAGGGTCTTGCTCCCCTTCAGGGATTTCACTGCCGCGCAGCAATTGCCTGCCGTGACGATCGTCACCGCCGCGTAACCTTTCATTTCCGTAATTCTGCTCCGGGGCGAATTTGCTGAGCCTGGATGACCCTTCGCGCGCACGGCGTGCACCCGGCGAGCCTGGGACAGGATCAAGTCTGGCCCAGCCAGCAACCGAAGACTGTGGACCAGTGCCGAATTGCTGAACGGCGCAGGGCCGAGGTCGTGTGGCACAACGAAAGGCAAGACGGCTCCGGAGGGGCCGCTCGCTTCGATTCGACGGTAGCGGGGGCGTGAAGGGCTCTGTCCCTCCAATTGCCTGCTCGATTCGCGTGCGTCAACTGGTGCGCGATCCGTTGAGCCGGCCGCCAACCGGGCGCCGTCAAATGTCCGGCAATTGAAGACTCAGCCCTCCCCCCGAGCGTCGACCCAGGCGACCAACTCACCCAGGACCTTGGCGACGGCCTGGTCGAACGCCTCGGCAATGGCGCCCACGCGATTGTCGCTGGCAATGACGGAAGCCTTGAAGCTTCGGTCCCCGACGACGGTCCGGTCGCTTGTGCGATCCAGTGCGGCGTGTACGTCCACCACTATCGTTGGGGCGGCCGCCTGGCCAATGTCGTAGCGAGCCTCGAACGTCCGCACGTCGAGCTTGAGTACATAGTCGGTCCTGGCGATCTCGGCGCGGTCGACCAGACGGGCAGGCCCTGGGTCTGCGTCGAAGGCGCGTTGCAGGGCCGAGTCGAACAGGCTCACCGACGAGGTCACCCAGCGCGCGCCTTTGATGTAGGCCGCCTGCGTACCGGTGACGGTCAGGATTCGGTCACTGGCGGCGGCGCGATCGAAGCCTGTGGCTGCCAGGAACACACCAAATCCTGGCCCGCCTGACGCCATCTCCTGCACCTGCGGCGCCGTGGTCCCGAAGCGGTAGAGTTGAGCCGGCTCCGCCTCCGGGAAGAGCGAGATGCAGCCGGCCAGCAGGCTCGCCGCAGCGACCAGCATTACGCCCCGGGTCACGGTCTTCAGCACCACGGATTGCGGGGCGAAGATCATGGCTTTACCACGATTTCCTGCGCGGGCGGTTTGTTGAACAGACCCTGAGGACTCTGTTGTACCTCGCCCAGGATGCGGTCAAAACTTTCGGCAGCCTGCTGCAGGCTGGCGCCAGCGGAGGTGATCTGCTGCAGGCCGGTGTTGGCGAAGTCGCCCGTCGGTCCCTCCAGCTTGCCCATCATCGTGCGCAGATCCCTGGCCGCGGCCTCGATGTCGGTGGCCGCGTTAGCCAGCGTTGCCATGATGCGACGGCCATCGCCATTGACCAGGGCGTTACTCGACACGGCCAGTTCGCCGATCTGCTGCGCAGCGTGGTCCGCGCTCTGCAGCGCGCGTTGTGCGTCGGCGATAATCGCCTTGCGTTCGCGAAGCTCCGCGGTCGCGGCCTGGACATTGTCGAGCATGCCGCTGATGCGCTTGATGTTGTCTTCCGACAGGACGCGGTTGACCCGGTCGAGGGCCTCGACCGCCCGCGCCAGGACGTTGCCGCCCTCGGCCAGCAGGCCGGAGAGCACGCCGGGCTCGGCGCGGATCCGCGGCACCTGACCCTTGTGGACCATGCGCTTCAGCAGTCGCTTGGAGGGCGTGCCTGCGGTGATCTGCACGTAGTTCACGCCGGTGATGCCTTGCGGCTCCAGGGTCGCAAAGCTGTCGACGCGGACCGGCACGTCCGACGTCACTCTGGCCCTGGCGATCACCTGGGTGGAATCGACCTTATCGAGCGAGATCCTGGTCACCTCGCCGACCTTGATGCCATTGAAATGAACCTCGCCGCCCTGCGACAAGCCGCGAACCGGCCCCTTGAAGACGATGTCGTAGTAGTCGTAGTCCTGGTTGAACTTGAACGCCGCCAGCCAGACGCTGAAGACAATCATGCCGATCACCAGCAGGGCCGAGGTGAGGCCCACGAGGGCGTAGTTGGCGTTGCGCTCCATCAGCGTGCTCCTCGTACAGCGCGCGAACCGGACGCCATGCGTCCGCGTGGACCACCGAAATACTCCTGGATCCAGGGATGGTCGGATTTTTCGAGTTCGCGAACGGGCGCCATGGCAACCACCTTCTTGTCCGCGAGGACGGCCACCTGGTCCGTAATCGTATAAAGGCTGTCGAGATCGTGGGTGATCATGAACACGGTCAGATCCAGGCTGTCCGAAAGATCTCGGATCAGCTCATCGAAGGCCGCCGCGCTGATCGGATCGAGTCCCGAGGTGGGCTCGTCGAGGAACAGCAGTTCCGGATCCAGCGCCAGGGCGCGCGCCAGGCTGGCGCGCTTGATCATGCCCCCGGAGAGTTCGGAGGGTTTCAGGGCCCCGGCGCCGGGCGGCAGGCCGGCCAGGGCGATCTTCAGGTCCGCCAGCTCGTCGATTTCGTCCTTGAGCATATCCGTGTGCTCGAAGAGAGGGGCGGCCACGTTCTCCTTGACCGTGAGGTTGGACCACAGCGCCCCCTGTTGAAACAGGACACCCCAGCGGCGGTTGATCGCAGTCCATTGCGGGCGGCCGGCACAGCGGATGTCCTGGCCGAAAATCATCACCGATCCGCCCTCGGCGCGTCTCAGGCCGATGATCGTGTTCAGCAGCACCGACTTGCCCGTGCCCGAGGCGCCGACCACACCCAGGACGTCGCCCCGGTTCACGACCAGGTCGAGGTTGTCGTGGATCGTGCGGTCGCCGAAGCGCGAGATCAGCCCGCGCACCTCAATGGGCGGGGCCTCCCTATCCAGTGGCGCTTCGTCGACTTCCGTCATATGTCGAGCTTCATGTAGATCAGGGCGAAGATCGCGTCGATCAGGATGGTGGCGAAGATCGCCTGCACGACCGCCGAGGTGACGTTGCGGCCTAGGGACTCGACGTCCCCACCGACTTCCATGCCCTGCCGGCATCCGATGGCGGCGATCACCCCGGCCAGCACCGGCGATTTCGAGAGGCCGACCCAGAAGTGCATCACCCCGACATCGTCGATCATGCGCTGGAGGAACATCGCCGGGCCCAGATCCAGTACCCCCCAGGTGACGACCAGGCCGCCGGCCAGTCCCGCCAACGTAGCGACAAAGGTGAGCAGCGGAGTGATGAACAACAGCGCCAGGAACCGGGGGAGGACCAGGGCATCGAAGGGATCGACTCCAAGCACCTGCATGGCATCGATCTCCTGCTTCATTTTCATCGCCCCGATCTCGGCGGCGAACGCCGAGGCCGACCGGCCGGCCAGGAGCAGCGCGGTGACCAGGACATTGAACTCGCGGAGCACGGCGATGCCGATCAGGTCCACAACGAAGACCTGGGCGCCAAAATCGCTGAGTATGTTGGCGCCCAGCAAGGCCACCACCGCGCCAATGAAGAAAGTGGTGGTGGCGACGATCGGTATGGCGTCCAGCCCAGCCCGCTCGGCCAGGGAGAAGACGGCGGCCCAGCGCACCTTGGCCGGCCGACGGATCGCCCGACCAATGGTGAACAGCAAGTTGCCGTTGAATACGTTGAGGTCGTAGAAACCCAGAACGACGCTCACGACGCTGCGGCCGAAGCGTTCGAACAGGTCGTAGAACGCGCGCCGCTCACCGACCGGCGTGCGCGGCGCCGCGGTGGCACGGGCGACCAGGTCCAGTAGCCGCAGGATCTCCGCGCGAGCGCTGATATGCCCCTGTTCGGCCGCCTGTTCGACGGCTTTCAGGATGCCGTACGCGCCGGAGGTGTCGCAGCGATCGATACCGTTCGCGTCGATGGAGATGTTGCGAGTGCCCTTCAGCGCGGCGCCGAGAAGCTCGTTGGCCGAGCCCATGCGCACAGCTGTCCAGTCGCCGGTCAGCACGGCGGTCTGACCTTGGTCCCTGGTCTGCAGCTGGAAGTCGGCCGGTTGGTTCATGCGTCTGTGCTGCAGTCGCACGGCCCACACACCGCCCTCTCAAGGGTCCGGTCTTACTTGCCCTCGACCGGCGTGGTGGACGTCGCTACCACCTGCCACTGACCGCTCTTTCGAGACCACACGTGCATGCTGTAGTGGGCGTCAGCACCCTTGGTACCGTGCGTCATGACTGCCGTGTCCTTATCGAGAAAAATCACCTTGTAGTCAGTCGGCTCGTACTGCGTGCCTGCCGGTGCAGGCTCAGTCGCAGCAAGGTCCCCCTTCTTGTCCGTAACGCCCTTGCCGCTGACCGAGATCAGATTGTCGGCGAGGAATTTGGCCACGGCGTCGACATCGCCCTTGGTGCCCGCAGCACCCCACGCCTTGTCACGCTCAATGACATCTGCCTTGTCGTCAGCGCTGGCAGTCGCCCCGAACCCGACCAGCAGCACGCCGGTCAGGGCCACGAATGAAGTTCGCTGCATGTGATCCTCCTCGAATACTGCCAGGACCCGGTCTTGTAGGGACAGCCTTTGCTGCCGCCCGCGTCGCCAGCAGGTGTTGTTGGTACTCAAAGTTGCGTGGCCACCATATGCCTCGCCGAGGCGACCAGTCAACGCGGCACCAGGGAGTCGAGCCGGAGCGACCTGACCTACCGCGATCGTCTTGTTCCGCCGGGTGGCCATCCGCGGCCGTCTTCGTTGCGGCGAATTGTTCAAAGCATGGCGCGGCGCCCCCTGGCGCTCGAAAGTGCACCATCAATTCCACAAGCGCCACTGCCAGTATTTCAATCTGCGTTCGGTGTTCCAGGACCGGCGGTGCCGCTGAAACGTCGCAGGCGTTGTGGTTTGGCTGTACAGCGTCAGGCTCGAGCGGCGCTAGCGGTTCTGACGACGGTCACCTCTCCCACGGTTCTTCGTGGGAGAGGTTGCGCGCTACGCGTGCGCGGGCAGCGTCTTCAAAGCGACACGAACGTCTTGAACCCGCCCCAGAACATGCGCTTGCCGTCGAACGGCATCTTCTTCGGGTCCATGTACTTCTTGAGCCGCGGATCGCTCATGAAACGCGCGCTGATGCGATCGCGGTCCTTCCTCGACTTGTAGACGATGTACGAGAACACGACGGTTTCGCCGCGCTTCAACTTGACGCTCTGTGGAAACGACGTCCACTTGCCGGGCTTGACGTCGTCGGCCAACGCTTCGACATACGCGACCGCGCCGAGTTCGCGCATGATCTTCCCCGCGAGCCGCGCCATCCTGCGATAGGCCGCGAGATTCTTCGTCGGCACCGGGAGCACGAAACCATCCACGTATGCAGCCATCTGGAATCCTCCTCGTGATTGGAAACGATGTTGCGGGCAGCGATGAGCTCAGCTCACTCCCCCGTAGCGGCTCTCCGGCCGCAGCGCTACTTCGATCGGTCGCACCTCGATGCTGCCGAGGCGCGCCGACGGCCATTTTGCGGCGACCTGGATCGCCTCGTTGAGGTCGCTGGCCTCGATCAGGAAGAAACCGCCCAGGGTCTCCTTGGTCTCGGCGAACGGGCCGTCCGTTGTCGTCAGCCGGCCGTGCCGCAGGCGTACGGTCGTCGCGTTGCGCACGCTCTGCAGGGCGTGCGTGAGAACGAGTCGGCCGCTGCGGCGCAGGACCTCGACGTAGTCGAGCGTGTCCTGCCGGAGCGCGCTCCACTGCTCGCTCGACAGCGAGTCGAGCGCACATTCTTCCTCGTAGGCGAGGCACAGGTATTTCACGACCCGCCCCGCGCCGCCATGTCCCGCATGGCCTGCTGCATTTCGTGCTCCGACACGTCGCGTTGGTGCGTCGCGATCGACCAGTGGTGGCCGAACGGATCCTCGAGCACGCCATAGCGATCGCCCCAGAACATGTCCGCGGGCGGCATCGTGGCCTTCGCCCCTGCAGCGACGGCGCGCTGGTACGTTGTGTCGACGTCTTCCACGTAGAGGTGGATGGTCACCGGCGAGCCACCGACGGCCTTCGGCCCGAGCATGCCGCAAGCGCGGTTCTCGTCGACGAGCATCACTGCCGAATCGCCGATCCGAATCTGCGCGTGCATGATCCGGCCGTCCGGTCCCGGCAACCGCACCGCGTCGGTGGCGCCGAAGGCCCGCTGGTAGAAGTCGATGGCCGCTGCGGCGCCGTCGCAGACGAGGTGCGGGGTGACGGAGTGCATCCCTGGCGGGACGGCCTGCTTTTGCTTCGACATGAGGTCCTCCTTGGCCCAACGGGGCCTTCTATGGCTAGTCGAACGGCGACGCTGAGATTCGACACCCGGACCGGCGCGGGCAGCAAGATCCACGGCAAGGCTCGGCCAACGGTCGGGGTGCTCTATTCGTCGAACCGGCCACCCGCCAGGTGCACGCGGCGGCGCTCCGCGAATCTCGCTCCGGTGGTCGTGTGATCCGCCCCCCTGCTGGCGTGCGGGTGGCACATGTCGCAATGCCGCGGCTTGTGGGGTTTGTCTTACTGCTGGCAGGCGTCGTCATGCGATTGATTCAGCAAGTCGCTGGTCGACAAACGCATGCCGAAGCGTGTCGAATCTCTGATCCGACGCGGCGCTGGAACCGATCAAGGCAATCACCGTTGACGAGATGCGTGCGGTGCCCGGAGCGGGCACCTGCTACTAGGCGGACCGGCGGCGCACAGGGACGTACGGCCGGTTCGGGGCTGTCTGTTGACGCGAGGTCCGAACACTCATGCACCTCATTCTGGGACAGCCCCACGACGCCTGCGCTTCCAGCGTGCTCGCCCGACTGCGGGCACGCGGCATGCGCGCTCGCCTCGTCCCGGCACCGCTCGAGACGCCCGCCCGGCTCGTCTGGCGACTCGACGCGAACGGCCTCACCACGCGCCTCGCGCTCAATCACGGCCCCGCGGAGGAGATCGACAGCGTGCTGGTGCGCTCCACCGGCTGGCTCGACCCCGCCGGCTGGACGCCGGTCGATCACGCCTACATGCAGTCGGAAACGCAGGCGACGTTGCTCGCGTGCCTGGCCGGCCTGTCCTGCCCGGTGATCAACCGCGCATCCGCGTCACTGTGGTACCGGCCTCGCAATCCGCTCCTTGCCTGGCTCCCGCTGCTCCGCCGCTGCGGGCTGCCGGCACCGGAAACGATCGTCACCGACGATCCCGACGAGGCCCGCGCCTTCGGCCGCCGTCTCGAGGCCGCCGCCGTGCCTGGTGCGGTCTGCACGTCGCTGACACAACATGCCGCGTGGCTCGTCGGCCCCACGGATTGGGAGGGGCTTGCAAAGGCGCAAGCGCGCACGCCGGTCTGCCTGCACGAACCGCACGGCCGGGCGCACACCGCCTGCATCGTGGGCCGCGCGGTAATCTGGGATGGCCGGCCCGATGCCGGAGAGGCTGCGCTGGAGCCACGGCTACTGCATCTCGCCGCCGAGGCCGGGCTCGACTTCCTCGAGATCGCCGTGGCGCCTGTTCGTCAGGGTCCCGCCGTGGTGCTCGTGGAGCCGCTGCCACAGCTCGAACATTTCGGCCCATCCGCGCGCGCCGAAATCCTGGACACGCTCACCGACCTTCTGACCGCCGGCCCCAGCGCCGTGTCAGCCCTGCAGGAGGCGCGCGCATGATCCTCGTAGCCGGCGGTATCGCGGACAGCGTGACCGAGCTCGTTTGCGCCCGCCTCGCTGACTGCGGTTATGCCTACCGCCTGCTCGACCTCGGGCGCTACCCGCTCGATCACGGCATCGCCGTGCGGTGGAGCGGCGCTGGTCCCGAGGGCCGCATCAGCGGCCCCGACTGGGAGCTGGATCTCGATGAGATCAGCGGAGTGTATGTCCGCTTCCTCGGCCCCGAGGGCCGCCTGCCGCCGCCGCACCTGCCGCCCGCGACCGCTACCGCGCTGCAGGCCGAAGCCGACGCCGCGCTGATGGCGCTATTCGAGGACTTGCCCTGCCCGGTAGTCAACCGGCTCGGCGGTGGCATGTCGAACAACAGCAAGCCGTACCAGGCGCTCCTGCTCACCCGCGCGGGATTCCAGGTGCCACCGACGCTCGTCACCAGCGATCCCGAGGTCGCGCGTGCCTTCCATGCCGAGCACGGCGACGTGATCTACAAGTCTGCGAGCGGCATCCGCTCCATCGTGCGCCGCCTCGGCCCCGCGCAGCTTGCCCGCCTGGAATACCTGCTCAATGGACCCGCTCAGTTCCAGGCGTACATTCCAGGTCACAACGTGCGGGTGCATACGGTGGGCGACAAGCTCTTCGCGACGCGGGTGACGAGCGAGGCCGTGGACTACCGCTACGCCCGCCGCGACGGGCTCGCAGTCGAAATGGAGCCGGTCGAACTCCCGCCCGCGATTGCGCGTGCCTGCCTGCGCATCGCGCGTGAGCTCGACCTGCTGCACGTCGGCATCGATCTCAAGGAGACCGCGGACGGAGACTGGTTCTGCTTCGAGGTGAACCCCTGTCCAGGTTTTATCTATTACGAGCGCCATACCGGCCAGCCGATCTCGACGGCGCTCGCTGAGTTGCTCCACGGCGGCATCGCCGCCAGGCCGGCACGAACCGAGGTCGCCATGTCCTGAAAACTCTGCCCCGTCACGTCCGCACGATTCCGCAAGAGGAGTACGAAAATGGCCAATCCGAAAGGACCCGCTGGCACGTCCAAGCAGCCCTTCGTCGCAGCCGCGGACCGACCGGAGGTCCGGCTCGACCTCGATATGCCGGTCACTGAACTGCGCGTCCGCGACCTTGCAGCAATCCTCGGCCACTTGAGCCAGAAGTCACCGTTCGAGGTCGGCAAGACTCCGATCAAGGATTTCTTCGACAAGCCGTTCCCCGAAGAAGCGAAGGACTACGTCAAGGAACTGAAACCCGAGAAGTTCGAGAAGCCGGAGAAGCCGGAGAAGTTCGAGAAGAACGAGAAATTTGAGAAACACGAGAAGCACGAGAAGCTGGAGAAATTCGAGAAGCCCGAGATCAAGGATCTCAAGATCGAGAAGATCGAGAACGACGGCGTCTTCGATCCCGGCACCCGCTTCCCACCGGGCCCCGACCCGCGACTCGAAACGGTCATCCAGGCCCTTGCGGGCCTCACGCGACAGGTGAGCGCACTCGCCGACCAGGTCAAGGAGCTGCAGAAGCAAACCAAGCCCTGAGCCCGCGCTTGCCAGCCGCACCGGTGGATGCAGACACCGGGCCACCCGGCGAGCCGCCACGTGAAGAGCCCGCGATCCCCGCGAGCTACAAAAAGTTGGTCGGCACGGCGTGGTATGCGAAGTAGTCACGCACAACCTGCGCCAACCACTTACCCTGCTCCGGGATTGGCTCATGCATCCGCCGCCGCAGTTCCGCTTTGAGGGCTTTCAGCTTCGCCCGCATCCGATCCCGCCGACTCTTCCGCTTGAGCTGGAAGAAACCGCGACGGCTGCGACTGCAGATGTGCGTGAAGCCCAAAAAGTTGAACGTCTCCGGTTTTCCCCGCCCGCCCCGTGAGCGACTCTCAGCCGCATTGCCGCCGAACTCGATCAGGCGCGTCTTCTCCGGATGCAGCGTCAGAGCAAACTTCACCAACCGCTCGCGCAGCTCCGCCCGAAAACGCTGAGCATCCGCTTCGTGCTCAAAACCGATGACGATGTCGTCAGCGTATCGCACGTAGATGACGTTACCGCGCGCCTGACGACGTCGCCACCGCTCGGCCTACAGGTCGAAGCTGTAGTGCGGGTAAATATTGGCGAGCGTCGGTGAGACCACCGATCCTTGCGGGATCCCGGTCTCAGTCGCCGACCACTCTCCGTTCTCCGTCACTCCGGCCTTCATCCATTTGCGTATCAGGCGGATCACGCGTGGATCGCCCATCCGGTGCTCGACGAAGCGGACGAGCCACTCATGGCTTACCGAATCGAAAAAGGACCGAACGTCACAATCCAGAATGTAGTTCACCTGCGTACGGGTAATCCCGAAAGCCAGCGCATCCAGCGCATCGTGCTGGCTGCGTCCGGGCCGAGACCCGTACGAGAACCCGAGAGAATCCTCCTCGTATATCGCATTGAGCACTTCGACCACGGCCCGCTGGACGATCTTGTCTTCCAGTGCGGCCACCGCCAGCGGCCTGAGTCGTCCATCTTCTTTCGGGATGAACTTCCGCCGCGAGGGCAGCGCCCGATAGGCGCCGCGGTGAACGCGCCCATGCAAATCCACGAGGCGCTCTTCTAGGCCCTGCTCATACTCCCGCCACGTGAGGCCATCGACTGCCGGTGCCGCATCCCGCTTCAGCCAGCAGAACGCTGCCCGCAGGAGATCGACGTTCACATGGTGCAGTAGAGCCTTGAACCGCTCCTTCTTCTCTTGCCTGGCTCGCTCTCTTACACGTTCAAGTCCAGGAAACACACTTACCCGGCGCGGTGTCCGGTGCGCGCAGGTCCTGTCCGTGTTCCCCTCGGCCCCCGCCCTTCGCTCCACCGACTCCGACGGTGTTCATTCACCGCCGTTCGTCGGCTTCCTCGCTACTTCGGCGGAGTCTGACTTCTCCCGCTCGTACATCATCGGCTACGGCTCCTCGCCTTCCCGATGCGGACCACCTCAAGGGTGCCGGTGGCCAAGCGGGAGATCTCCCGGTTCCCGTTCATAGAGCGTCCGCACATGCCAGGTTCTATGACCACGCAGGATCGAGCGGCCACTCGCGCTATCGCGACCGCACGTGTTGCCTTCCGCAAGTGGGACAGCGTCGGCAATCCTGATCGGAATCTTTCGCGGCTCAACGGCTGGCCAGCACGCTCCCCTGTCAACGCTTCGCCGGCACCCACACGGGTGTCTGCGCATGACTCGGGGCCGATGTGACTCGCTACCTCTACATCGCAGTGGACTTCCACCACCTACTCCTTGCCGGTCTCCCGGCGCACCCCACTCGTTTTCACGAAGACCCGGTATTACTATGGTCCCGACGTTGGCATGAATGCAGGAATGTGGCCGCAGGATGGAATCGCCGCCCTCGGGCTCACGGGCATACTCGTCGTATCGTCGGTAGTGGCAGTACTTTGCTGGGGACTCGACTCCATCGCCTCCCGTCTCGATACGGAGTTTGTCGTTTTGTCACTTGGATTTCTGGCGATCAGCTTCACGAACGTCGCGTTGGGAACCACCATCCTGAGTGGTGGCGTGTTTCTATTCGCGCTGGCTCTGTGGACGCTGTGTCCGCCCGAATCTCGTCCACGGCCATGATGATCAGGTAGCCGAACCGTGTGTGGAATACTGGGAATCATCAACTATGGCGCGGGCGGTATTGATGTGCCGCGTTTCGTTCGCGCACTTGGCCTCATGCGTGCGCGCGGGCCCGATGACGAGGGCTACCTGCTACTTCACGCAGACGGTGGCGAGGTATCGGCTGCGGGCGGGGTCGACACGGCACCGACGCTGGGTCTTCCGTCCGTCAGTCGAGTGGACGCAACGAACGCAAGTTGTGCGTTCGGACATCGCAGGCTCTCGATTCTTGATCTCTCGCCTGCGGGTCACCAGCCAATGGCTTGGGACCGCGGTCGGTACTGGATCGTATTCAATGGTGAGATCTACAACTACATTGAGCTTCGAAAGGAACTGGGCGAGGCAGGTTCCAACTTCCGGAGCAGCTCCGATACTGAAGTCCTGCTGGCTGCGTTTGCAGTCTGGGGCCCGGCCATGCTCAAGAGGCTGGAGGGGATGTTCGCCTTTGGAATTCTCGATCGCCGCGAACGGAAGCTGTTCATCGCCCGCGATCATTTCGGGATCAAGCCACTGTATGTAGTGGCAACCTCCAATTCGTTTGCATTTTCGTCCGAAGTGCGTCCGTTACTCGAGCTGGGCGCGGCGACGCGGGTCGGGAATCCTTCAGCGATCTTCGAGTATCTACGCTATGGCGAGCGAACTGCTGACGGCCGAACGATGTACCGGGACGTTGCGGCGTTTCCGGCGGCAAGTTTCGCATGGATAGACCTCGACCGTGCCGCGTTGCCGTCGCCGCAGCCATATTGGCAGCCGCGGATTGCGACATCGCGCAGGATCGACTATCCCGCGGCCGTGGAGGAGGTCCGCGACGCATTTGAGACCTCCGTCAGGCTTCATTTGCGGAGCGATGTGCCAGTTGGCGCTTGCCTCTCCGGGGGGCTCGATTCAACGGCGATTGTCACAACAGCCCAGCGAATCCTGCCGGGTGACGCCAAGCTCCACGCGTTTACCTTCGTTGCCGACGACCCCTCGATCAGCGAAGGTCCGTATGCTTCGATGGTGGAGGGCGTTGAACACCACCAGACTTGCCCCGGACCGGCCGATCTCGAGAGGGATTTCGAGCGGCTTATGACGGCGCAAGACCTTCCGTTCGGTAGTTCGAGTGTATACGCGCAGTTCAGGGTGTTCGAGCTTGCACAGCAGGTGGGGATCAAGGTCCTGCTGGACGGGCAGGGCGCGGATGAAGTTTTCGGCGGCTACTTCAGTCTGATCGGAGCGCGCGTCGCGGCACTGCTTTCTGAAGGCAGGGTTACAACCGCGGTTCGATTGATCCGCGCAACGCCGCGAAACGCCCGTCCGGCCCTCCCGAGAATGGTCCTAGCTGCGTTCGGGCGTCTGATTCCGACTGCGTTATCGCCGCTTGCGCGTGCATTGGTCGGGGAAGCTGCAATACCGGCGTGGCTTCGCGAAGACTGGGTTGCGAGAAGCGGGGCCAAGCCGGCGCTGCCCGTTTATGGGAGCGGACCGGCAGCACTTCGCGAGGAGATGCTTCTCGCGCTGAGACACCTGTCGCTACCCCAGTTGCTGCGCTACGAAGACAGGAACTCGATGTACTTTTCGATCGAGAGTCGTGTTCCTTACTGTGCTCCCAGGCTTGCCGAGCTTGCGCTATCGCTGCCTGACCAGTACCTGATATCGGACTCGGGTACCACCAAAGCCGTGTTCCGCGAAGCCATGAGTGACAGGGTTCCTGCCGCGATACTGACCCGGGAAAAGGTCGGCTTTCTTCCGCCGGAACGGCGTTGGCTGGAGGCCCTCGAACCCTGGGTAACTCGAACTCTCAGTAGCCCCCGCTTTTCTCGGTTGCCATTTCTGCAGCCGCACGTCGTGCGGGATGCATTCGCGGCGCAATCAACGGGGCGGGGCTTCTGGCCGCCGCACCTCTGGCGGATCCTCAACCTTTTTTGGTGGATCGAGTTTAATCATGTGGAAATCGCTGAGGACTAGCTGTCCTGGCAGTCAAAGATCAAGGAGTTGCAAGCTTGCGAATCGCGATTCTCGCCTACACCTTCCCTCGCGGCATGGGGTATATAGGCAACATGCTGCCGAAGTACCTCGCGAGACTCGGAGCAGACGTCCACTACATCACGATGGACCTTCCCCATTACTTCCAGGGTGACGGGAAAGCGTCTTACGGTGCGTTCGAAGGCGCTTCGGTGATGTCGCCAGGTGCCGTCGAGGTGCTCGATGGATTCACGCTGCATTGCCTGGGTCACCAGCGGAGGCTAGGCCAGATGCGTTACAGCGGGCTGGATGCGAAGTTGCGGAGCCTTCGGCCGAACGTTGTGCAGAGCCTGCTTGCCATCGGCTGGATACCGCTGGATGCCGCTCGCCTTTCGCGTCGTCTCGACTATCGTCTGTTCTCCGCGAATCACACGACCGCTTCGGTCTTTCCGCTCGCGCAGCATCCCTCGAACTGCTGGGAGCCGCGAAGAATCTCGAATCTCGTGACCCGCTACCTCCCTGGTCGCTGGATCAGCCACCGCACCGAGAAGTGTTATGCGGCGACGGTGGACTGTGCGGTGGTCGCTACACGCTTCTTCGGCGTGGAACCCGGCAAGGTCGAAATTGTTCCACTGGGCGTCGACACGGAGTTGTTCTTTCCAGTGCGGGATGCCGGGCATATTGCAGAGCGCGAACAGGCGCGCGACGAGCTGGGCGTGGCCGACGATGAGGTGCTGTTCATTTACACGGGCCAGTTCTCCGACGCGAAGAGCCCGAAACTGCTGGCTGAGGCCGTGGCGCGCATGCGTCACGCGGGATCGAAGGTGAGCGCTCTTTTTCTCGGTGACGGCGCCCAGCGTGCCGATCTGGAGCGCACGCCGGGCTGCGAAGTCCGCGGATTCGTTCCGCATCGCGAGCTCGGCCGGTTGTATCGCGCGGCCGATGTCGGAGTCTGGCCGACACAGGAATCCACTTCGATGTTGGACGCCGCCGCCTGTGGAGTTCCGATAGTCGTCAATCACACCTTGCAGGCCGTGGAGCGCATCGAGGGCAACGGCATGCAGTACAAGCTCAACGACGTACAGGACCTGATCCGTGTCCTCGAAGAGCTTCGAGCGTCGCCTGCCCTCCGGGAGCGTCTCGGGAACGCGGGTGCCGCAAAGATGGCAAGGGAATTCAGCTGGGCATCCCTTGCCCGGAGAAGGTTGACCGACTATCAGTCGGCACGGGCCGGGAAACGAGATTCGCCCGGTGCCGCGCTTTAATGATCGACGATCGCCTGGACGATTCGTACACCGGCGTCGCCGCCGCCGAAAGCATTCTGGCTGGCATCGGCAAATGAATGCGTCCCGTGCGGGATCGATAGCCAGTGTGCAACAGCGTCATGGATCGCCTTCCCCGACGTCCCGACCACCGTGTTGGCCCCGGCGGCAACGGTCTCGATCCATTCAGTTTCCGTGCGCAAAGTCACGCAGGGCCTGTCCATGAAGAAGGCTTCCTTCTGGAGGCCGCCGGAATCGGTGAGAACCACGGAGCAGCCGTCGATCAGACTGAGCATGTCCAGATAGCCCACCGGATCCATGAGTCTGAGGCGCGGAGACAGCTGAACATCGCCGAGTTGGTTGCTGAGGACATGACGCGTGCGAGGGTGGACTGGCATCACCAGGGGCACGAAGGAATCGGCGATGGCACTCAAGGTGGTGATCAGGCCGCGCAATGCCGTCGCCTCGGTATTGTCGGCACGGTGAATGGTGAGAAGGCCGAACGCAGATCCAGCAATTCCCATGCGTTGTAGCACCGTCGATCGTCTTGCCGCGATCTTTTTATTGTGCAATACGGCGTCGTACATTACGTCCCCGGTGAATACCGTCTTGGCTCCCAGCGCCTCACGTTCGAGGTTGGCTACTGCCGTAAGAGTCGGGGCGAGCAGTACGTCGCTGACATGATCCGTGACTATCCGATTGATCTCCTCTGGCATCGCACGGTTCCAGCTTCGCAAGCCGGCTTCGACGTGTGCGATCCGCAAGTGGAGTTTGGCGGCGGCTAAGGCGCCGGCGAGGGTGGAGTTGGTGTCGCCGTAGACAATCAGCCAATCAGGTCGCCTCTGCTGGATCAGCGCCTCGATGGATTCGAGCATCCGGCCCGTTTGCTGCCCATGGCTGCCGGAGCCGATCCCCAGATGTGCTCCAGGGCGTGGTAGCTGCAGTTCTTCGAAGAAGATGTCCGACATGTCGGAATCGTAGTGCTGCCCCGTATGAACAACGAAGTCGTCCAAGTGTCCACGCCCGGAAGAATTGTACGCGGCGATCGCCCGCGATACCGGCCCGAGTTTGACGAACTGTGGGCGGGCGCCGACCACAGAAAGCAGCCGAAGATTGTTTCTCGTTGTCAGATGCATCTCTGATCCGGTCGGGTGTCGTGGTCGCAAACAGCGCTAGAATATACAGTAAAGGCCATCTTGCTGATGGAAGCGCTGCTCTATTTCACGCTGGTGTTTTCGCTGCTCCGCGCCTCCTTGCCGCTGGTCGCATCGTGAAATTGCTTTCGAACTTCCTCTGGTTCAGCTGGCGTGTAAGCGCGCGTCTGTGGCGGGAGGTTCGCCAGTTCGCCTTGCGGACTCAAGCTGAGTTATCGACCTCGGCTACCGTGATGGACACGGGCCGGATCGTGGATTTGGCAGGCCAGCCGGAGCGAATATCGGTTGCTGGAAAGACGGTCATCGCTGGAGAGTTGCTCGTGTTCGCGCACGGTGGGCGCATCTTGTTCGGTGAATGGTGCTTCGTCGGTGAGGGGACGCGCGTGTGGTCGGCCAGCAGCGTCACCATCGGAGACCGGGTCCTGATATCCCACGGCGTCAACATCCACGATTGCGACTCGCATCCGCGCGATCCCGCCGAGCGCCACCGTCACTACCGCGAA
Source organism: uncultured Gammaproteobacteria bacterium (assembly GCA_963786705.1). Taxonomy (GTDB): domain Bacteria; phylum Pseudomonadota; class Gammaproteobacteria; order Steroidobacterales; family Steroidobacteraceae; genus RPQJ01. The sequence goes on along the minus strand of CAWBAG010000013.1, from coordinate 3,918 downwards.
CTGCGCGAGAGCGGTCATCCGCGGACGCTGGATTCGGTTCCCAATGCACCCGTGGTCATCGGCGACGATGCCTGGATCGGCTTCAACGCAACCGTGCTGAAGGGCGTCACGATCGGTGCCCGGAGCATCGTTGCAGCGGGTAGCATCGTTACGGCGGATAGTACTTTCAAGCCGCCTCCCCTGCGCGAGCCGGGTCGCATCGTGGACCTTATGGTCAGCCCGCACCTACCGATCGCGGGCCTTGACCGGCAGGTCCGGCTGCCCGCAGACCCCGCCGGACAGCCAGCCGACCGCTGATTGCCTCGCCAAGCGCCCGGCCCCCGCCCGACCATCCCCCGTGCCCCGCCCTCGGCCTGAAGCAGGCACAGCGGTGTCCTGCCCGCCGCCTCACCCGCCGCAGAAATCTCCGTCATCTTCGCGCTCCAAGCAGGCGGGACTGCTCGGGCGGCGCCAGCGCCCCGAGCGGCAGTTCGACCTGGTATTGCTCCGGGGATCCGCGCTCCAGATGAGCGAGTATCCGCGCAATGACCGCCGGCAGGTCCAGCGGTTCCAGCACGAGGTGCGTGGTGCCGTCGCGGTACGGGGTCTTGAGCGCGTAGCGCACGTGGCCCGATGCCGTCAGCGCCAGGCGCTCGCGGGCCACCGTCGGGCAATGACGTAGCGGCACAAGCGCTCGAGCCGGGCGCGCTCGCCGGGAGCGATTGCGACGCCGGCGTGCAATGAGAACCCGCCCGCGCGGGCGGCGCCGTTCGGGTCGCCTTCCAGTTCAGACGGCCTCGCCGGCACCGTCTGCAGCGTGAACAGCTTCTGCCCGGCCCTCGGGCCCACGGCAATGCGGTAGGTGATGGAATGCCTGATCAAGTCATCCAACGGGCCGGCCTCGGCATCGGGGGTGAGCCAGGCGTTCTCGATGTCGCGCTCGACCAGCCCGCGCTTCTCCAGCACCCGGCCAATACGCATCGCGATCTGTTCGACCAGCGGCCGTGCTCGCGCTCGAGACACGACTGCTGCAGGACGAACTGGCCGACGTCGTCGTCTTCGAACTGCTGCAGATCGGTTGCTGGGGTGATCCGGCGCGATCCGCGCCCACTTCGACGCCCTCCCGATCGCCACCAATTCGGTGGAAGCCGTGTTGCTGCCCCACACGCTCGAGCACGCTCCGCGCCCGCATGAATTGCTGCGCGAGGTCGACCGCGTTCTGGTCGGCGAGGGCAACTTGGTCATTTGCGCCTTCAATCCGTGGGGCGCCTGGGGCGTCCGGCATCACTTCGCATCGGGCGGTCAGTTTCCACCGCACGCGGCGCGCATGATGAGCGAACACCGCACGCGCGACTGGCTCAGCCTGCTCGGTTTCGAGGTCGTGTCCACGCGGCGCTACCTGTTTGCGCCGCCCTGGGCCCAGCGCATGTTCGGCCTGCACGAGGACAGCTGGCTCGAGCGTCGCGGTCCGATCATCGCGTCGCCGCTGGCAGGCGCCTACCTGCTCAAGGCGCGCAAGCGCGTGCGCTCGATCACGCCGATCAGGCCGGCCTGGACGCAGCGGTCCGTGCTCGTCGGCAGCGCGCCGGAACCCACCACGAGACAGGCCGCGTGAGCGTGTCGGAAGTGATCGTTCACACGGACGGTGCCTGCAAGGGGAACCGGGGCCCGGGGGGGCGCACTGCTCGAGACCGGTAAGCACCGCAAGGAGATCCATGGCGGCGAGCCGCACACGACGAATAACCGCATGGAACTCACCGCGGCCATCGAGGCGCTGGCAGCGCTCAAGCGTCGGTGCGTCGTGCAACTGTTTACCGATTCGCAGTACGTGCGGCTCGGCATCACCGAGTGGCTGCCGCAATGGAAGCAGCGGGGCTGGAAGACGGCCGACAAGAGGCCTGTGAAGAATGCGGACCTCTGGCTGCTGCTCGAAGAGCAAATCGGGCGCCACGAGGTGCACTGGCACTGGGTCAAGGGCCATGCCGGGCATTCCGGCAACGAGCGGGCGGACGAGATCGCGAACGAAGGGATTCGTTCGCTGCCTCCGACTAACCCCTAACCCCTGACCCCTAACCACTCGTAGACTACGAAGATAAGCAGCCTACTACAGGGACCCCCATGGATTTCATCGACCTCAAGACCCAGTACCGTCGGCTCAAGCCGTCGGTCGACGCCAGAATCGCGAAGGTGCTCGAGCACGGCCAATACATTCTCGGGCCCGAAGTCGCTGAATTGGAGCAGCGACTGGCCGCCTACGTCGGTTCCAAGCACTGCATCGGAGTTGCCAGCGGTACGGATGCCCTGTTGATTTCATTGATGGCTCTCGACGTCGGTCCGGGCGACGAAGTCATTACGGTGCCTTTCACGTTCTTCGCTACGGCCGAAATGATTGCGCTGGTCGGCGCCAAGCCAGTCTTCGTCGACATCGACCGCGGAACGTACAACATGGACGCAGGCAAGCTCGAGGCTGCCATCACGCCACGTACGAAGGCGATCATGCCGGTGTCGTTGTACGGGCAGTGCCCGGACATCGATGCGATCAACACGATTGCCTGCCGCAACGAACTGCCTGTCATCGACGACGCGGCGCAGAGCTTCGGTGCGACTTACAAGGGCCGCCGCTCGGGCGGCATGACGGCGGTGGGTGCAACTTCGTTCTTCCCGTCCAAGCCCCTGGGCTGCTACGGGGACGGCGGAGCCCTGTTCACGGACGATGACGCACTCGCGAAGCTGATGCGCGAAATCCGCGTCCACGGCCAGGATCGCCGATACCACCATCCCCGACTCGGCCTGTGCGGGCGCCTGGGCATCCTCCAGGCGGCAGTACTGCTCGCCAAGATGGATGTGTTCGACGAAGAGGTTGTCGCTCGCAGCCGGGCAGGCGAGCGTTACGCTGCCTTGATCGCGGACAAGTTCGGCACAGGAGCAGGCGCCAGAGTCCGCGCCCCTGAGGTTGCGCCATTCAATACTTGCGTGTATGCGCAGTACACGGTCGAAGTTGAGCAGCGCGAGATCGTCGAAACCCGCATGAAAGTCGCTGGGCGTGCCAACGGCAGTGCATTACCCGCTGGCACTGCACATGCAGCCGGTGTTCAAGGAACTCGGTTACAGCGAGGGTGATTTCCCGTCGTCCGAATCTGCGGTGCGTCGGGTCCGAGCCTGCCTATGCATCCGTACCTCACGGATGCACAACAGGTGCAGGTCGTGGACGCTCTCGCCCAGGCAGTGGCTTGAATGACAGGGGCTGCGCTTCCGACTAGTCCCCTACGCCTGACCCCTAACCCCGCAACGCGCCAGATCGTCTTCGACACGGAAACCACGGGCCTCGAGCCCGAGCTGCTTGGTCACCGCATCATCGAGATCGGCGCGATCGAGCTCGTGAACTGTCGGCGCACCGGCCGGCAGTTTCACCGGTACCTCTGTCCGGACCGCACGATCGATCCGGGCGCCGTGCAGGTGCACGGCCTCACGACCGAATCCTCGCAACTGGCCAGCCGCACTTCGCCGACATCTTCGACGAATTGCGCGAGTTCATGGCGGGGGCCGAGCTGATTATCCACAACGCTCCGTTCGACGTCGCGTTCATGGATGCGGAGCTCGCGACGCTCGCCGCGAACGGCGTACTCGGGCAGAAGCTGACGACGCGCGACGTCTGCGGTGTGCTCGACACCCTCGCCCTCGCACGCCAGATGCATCCGGGTCAGCGCAACAGCCTCGATGCGCTTTGCAAGCGCTATTCGATCGACAACTCGCACCGCGACCTGCACGGCGCGTTGCTCGACGCCGACCTGCTGCTCGAAGTCCACCTCGCGATGACGGGCGGGCAGGGCGCACTGACCCTGGACGACAAGGCGCAGGCGATCGGCTATCACCCCGAGATGATCCTCGCGGGCCGCCGCATCAATGACAACATGGGAATCTACGTCGCGCAGCAGGTGG
>CAWBAG010000012.1:0-125548 GCA_963786705.1 uncultured Gammaproteobacteria bacterium | reverse complement strand
GGGGTCGAGGAATTCGAGCTGCACCTCGGCAGCGGGAAAGGTCACGCCGTCGAGCTCGAAGTCACCCGTTTCCTGGACGGCCCCGCCGCTGATCGGCACGTGCGCGATGATGGTCTTGGCGATGTTGGCCTGCCAGATGCGCACGGTTGCGACACCGTCCTTCGGGATGCGGCCGGCGTCGACGAGCCCGGCGCTGATGGCGAACGACCCGACGGCGGCGGAGAGATTGCCGCAATTGCCGCTCCAGTCGACGAAGGCCTTGTCGATCGACACCTGGCCGAACAGGTAGTCGACGTCGTGATCGGGTCGGCTGCTCTTCGACAGGATGACCGACTTGCTCGTGCTCGAGGTCGCGCCGCCCATGCCGTCGATCTGCTTGCCGTAGGGATCCGGGCTCCCGATGACGCGCAGCAGCAGCGCGTCGCGCGCCGCGCCCGGCACGCGCGCGCGCTCCGGCAGGTCCTCGCAGGCGGAAGAACACGCCCTTGCTGGTGCCGCCGCGCATGTAGGTGGCGGGTATCCTGCTCTGTGGGGTGTGGGCCATGTTGTGCGTACCCGAATCTGAGAGCGGCAACCCCGGTACGTGCTCCCTCGCCCGTGATGCCCCGGCTTGCGGCTCCTATGCCGCCTGCGGCGACTCGAGGAAGTCCTGCGCGAAACGCTGCAGCACGCCGCCGGCCTCGTAGATCGATACTTCCTCGGCGGTGTCGAGGCGGCAGGTCACCGGCACGTCGACGCGCTCGCCGTTCCTGCGCTGGATCACGAGCGTGAGGTCGGTGCGCGGCTTGCGCTCGCCGACGACGTCGTAGGTCTCGGTGCCGTCGATCTTGCGGGTACCAGGCCGCGGTTCACGCCCGGCTTGAATTCCAGCGGCAGCACGCCCATGCCGATGAGGTTGGTGCGGTGGATGCGCTCGAAGCCGGCGACGATGACTTCGACACCGGCCAGCCGCACGCCCTTCGCCGCCCAGTCGCGCGAGGAGCCCTGGCCGTAGTCGGCGCCGGCGATGATGATCAGCGGTTGCTTGCGCTCCATGTAGGTCTCGATCGCTTCCCACATGCGCGTGACCCTGCCGTCCGGCTCGATGCGCGCGAGCGAACCCTTCTTCACCTTGCCGTCGACCACGGCCATCTCGTTGACCAGCTGCGGGTTGGCGAAGGTGGCGCGCTGCGCGGTGAGGTGATCGCCGCGGTGCGTCGCGTAGGAATTGAAGTCCTCCTCCGGCAGGCCCATCTTGTCGCCAGGTACTCACCGGCAGCGCTGTCGATCATGATCGCATTCGACGGCGACAGGTGGTCCGTCGTGATGTTGTCCGGCAGCACCGCGAGCGGACGCAGGCCCTTGAGCGTGCGCTCACCGGCCAGCGCGCCTTCCCAGTACGGCGGACGGCGGATGTAGGTGCTCTGCGGGCGCCAGTCGTACAGCGGGCTGATCTTCTCGTCGCCAAGCACCTTGAAGGTGAACATCGGGTCGTAGACCTTGCGGAACTGCTCGGGCTTGACGCTCGACGCGACGATCGCGTCGATCTCCGCATCGCTTGGCCAGATGTCCTTGAGCCTGACGGGCTTGCCGTCCTTGTCGGTGCCCAGGACATCTTTTTCGATGTCGAAGCGGACGGTGCCGGCGATTGCGTAGGCGACGACCAGCGGTGGCGAGGCGAGGAAAGCCTGCTTGGCGTAGGGGTGGATGCGACCGTCGAAATTGCGGTTCCCCGACAGCACGGCGGTCGCGTACAGGTCGCGATCGATCACTTCCTTCTGGATCGCCGGATCCAGCGCGCCGCTCATGCCGTTGCAGGTGGTACAGGCGAAGGCGACGATGCCGAAGCCGAGCTGTTCGAGTTCCGATAACAGCCTGGCTTCTTCGAGGTAGAGCTGCACGGTCTTGGAGCCGGGCGCCAATGAAGACTTCACCCAGGGCTTGCGGGTCAGGCCGCGGGCGTTGGCGTTACGAGCGAGCAGGCCGGCGGCGATCACGTTGCGCGGGTTGCTGGTGTTGGTGCAGCTCGTGATCGCGGCGATGATCACTGCGCCGTCCGGCATCTGGCCCGGCACCTCTTCCCACTTGCCCGCGATGCCTCGTGCGGCGAGGTCGGACGTCGGCAGGCGCTTGTGCGGGTTCGAGGGGCCTGCCATGTTGCGGACCACGGTCGACAGGTCGAACCTGAGAACGCGTTCGTACTCGGCGGTCTGCAACGAGTCCGCCCACAGGCCGGCTTCCCTGGCGTAGGTCTCCACCAGCTTGACCTGCGCGTCTTCGCGGCCGGTGAGGCGCAGGTAGTCGATGGTGTTCTTGTCGATGAAGAACATCGCGGCGGTGGCACCGTATTCGGGGGCCATGTTGGAGATGGTCGCGCGGTCTCCGAGCGTGAGTGCAGACGCACCCTCGCCACGGAACTCCAGGTAGGCACCGACGACTTTTTCCTTGCGCAGGAACTCGGTCAGCGCGAGCACGACGTCGGTCGCCGTGATGCCCGGTCCGGGCTTGCCGCCCAGTTCCACGCCGATGATGTCCGGCAGGCGCATCCAGGAGGCGCGGCCGAGCATGACGTTTTCGGCTTCGAGGCCGCCCACGCCGACGGCGATCACGCCGAGCGCGTCGACGTGCGGAGTGTGGCTGTCGGTGCCGACCAGCGTATCGGGGAACGCCACGCCGTCCTTTGCGTGCACGACTGGCGACATCCGCTCCAGGTTGATCTGGTGCATGATCCCGTTGCCCGGCGGGATCACTTCCATGTTCTTGAACGCTTTCCTGGTCCAGTCGATGAAGTGGAAGCGGTCCTCGTTGCGGCGATCCTCCACCGCGCGGTTCTTCGCAAACGCATCCTTTTCGAAGCCGCCGTGTTCCACCGCCAGCGAGTGGTCGACGATGAGCTGCACCGGCACCACTGGGTTCACCTTGGCCGGGTCGCCGCCCATGTCGGCGATGGCATCGCGCAGGCCCGCAAGGTCGACCAGCGCGGTCTGGCCGAGGATGTCATGGCACACGACGCGCGCAGGAAACCACGGGAAGTCGAGGTCGCGCCGGCGTTCGATCAACTGCTTGAGCGAATCGGTCAGTGTCGCCGGATCGCAACGGCGCACCAGATTCTCGGCGTGCACGCGCGAGGTGTACGGCAGCCGGGCGTAGGCGCCGGGCTGGATCGCATCGATCGCGGCGCGCGCGTCGAAGTAGTCCAGTCGGGTGCCGCGCAGGGGTTTGCGGTTTGCGGTGTTCATGGGCGGTACGGTGTCCGGACGTTACGCGCGTCGCGCAGGCGATCTCACGGCCGTGGTCGCGACGCGCTCACGGGCGCTCGGCGAGCGGCACGAACGTCTGGTCCTCGGGACCGATGTAGTTCGCGCTCGGGCGGATGATCTTGCCGTCGACGCGCTGCTCGATGACGTGCGCGCACCAGCCCGTGGTGCGCGCGATCACGAACAGCGGCGTGAACATCGCGGTCGGCACGCCCAGCAGGTGGTAGGAGACCGCGCTGAACCAGTCGAGGTTCGGGAACATCTGCTTCATCTCCCACATCACCGACTCGAGCCGCTCGGCGATGTCGAACATCTTCAGGTCGCCGGCCTCCAGTCGACAGCCGGCGCGCGACCTCCTTGATCACCTCGTTGCGCGGGTCGGTGACCGTGTAGACCGGGTGCCCGAACCCGATCACGACCTCCTTGGCCGCGACCCGGCGCCGGATGTCGGCCTCGGCCTCGTCGGCCGTGTCGTAGCGGCTCTGGATCTCGAAGGCGACCTCGTTCGCGCCGCCGTGCTTCGGCCCGCGCAGCGCGCCGATCGCCCCGGTGACGGCACGAGTAGAGATCGGCGCCGGTGCCCGCGATCACCCGCCCGGCGAAGGTCGAGGCGTTGAACTCGTGCTCGGCGTAGAGGTTCAGCGACACGTGCATCGCCTGCACCCAGGTGTCCGGCGGCGGGCGCCGGTGCAGCAGGTGCAGGAAGTGCCCGCCGATCGTGTCGTCGTCGGTCTCCACCGTCGATGCGCTGCCCCGCGTGGCTGTAGTGGTACCAGTAGCACAGCATCGAGCCCAGGCTCGCCAGCAGCCGGTCGGCGATGTCGCGGGCGCCCGCGGTGCTGGTGATCGTCCTTCTCCGGCAGCGTGCAGCCGAGCACCGACACCCCCGTGCGCAGCACGTCCATCGGGTGGCTCGCGGCCGGCAGCGCCTCGAGCGCCGTGCGCAGCGGCTGCGGCAGCCCGCGCAGCCGCTTCAGCTGCGCCTTGTAGCCCTGCAGCTCCATCGCGTTCGGCAGCCGGCCGTGGATCAGCAGGTGCGCCACCTCCTCGAACTCGCACTTGTCGGCCAGGTCGAGAATGTCGTAACCGCGGTAGTGCAGGTCGTTGCCGGTGCGCCCGACCGTGCACAGCGCCGTGTTGCCGGCGGTCACCCCGGAGAGGGCCACCGACTTCTTCGGCTTGAAGCCGCTCGCGGGAGGGGTCTCGCTGCTCATGGGTTCGCTCTCGCTGCTGTGGTTGCTGCCCGGGGCGTGCCCCGCCTCATTGATCCTCGCCCGCCTCGCGCCGGAACAGCGCGTCGAGCTTCTGCTCGTACTCGTGGTAGCCGAGCACCTCGTAGAGCTCGGCGCGCGTCTGCATGTACGGCAACACGCTCTGCTGCGTGCCGTCGCGCCGCAGCGCCCCGTAGACGACCTCCGCCGCCTTCGACATCGCCCGGAACGCCGACAGCGGATACAGCACCAGCTGCACCCCGGCGCCGCGCCAGCTCCGCGCACCGTGAACAGCGGCGTCTTGCCGAACTCGGTGATGTTGGCCAGCACCGGTACTTTTACCACCGCCGTGAACTGCCGGTACTCGTCGAGCGTGGTGAGCGCCTCGGCAAAGATCATGTCCGCCCCGGCCTCGACGTATTGTACGGCGCGCTCGATCGCCGCCTGCTGGCCCTCGACCGCGTGCGCGTCGGTGCGCGCCATGAGCACGAACTGCGCGTCGCTGCGGCCATCGACCGCCGCCTTGAGCCGGTCGCACCATCTCGGCCGCCGGCACCAGCGCCTTGCCCGGCCGGTGCCCGCAGCGCTTCGCCTGCACCTGGTCCTCCAGGTGACAGCCGCCCGCCCCGGAGCGGACCAGGTCGCGCGATCGTGCGCGAGATGTTGAACGCCGCGCCCCAGCCGGTGTCCGCATCGACCAGCAGCGGCAGCTCCGTCGCCGAGCAGATCCGGCGCACGTCCTCGCAGACGTCGTTCAGGCTCGTGATCCCCAGGTCCGGCAGCCCGAAGGACGCGTTCGCAACCCCCGCCCCCGACAGGTACAGCGCGCGAAACCCCGCCCGCTCCGCCAGCAGCGCCGAGTACGCGTTCACCGTGCCCACCACCTGCAGCGGGTTCTCGGCGGCCAGGGCGGCCCGGAAGCGGGCGCCTGCGGATGCGGTGCTGGACATGAGTGGAGTCCCCCTGGTAGCTCGGTCGGGCAAACGTGCGAATAATAGCGCTATTTATTCGGAGACGGAACTGGCGGGCGTCCCGCCGATGCGTCCTGGTCCTTCGCAGTCCTCCCCGGTCGCCCGGGAAGCCTGCACTACCGCGCGGCTCCGAGCCAGCCGCCCTTGCGCAGGTGTTCCACGATCGCTTCCGCCGACTGCTCCGGCGTCGCCGCCGTGGTGTCGACGTGGATCTCGGGGTGCTCCGGCGCCTCGTAGGGCGAGTCGATGCCGGTGAAGTTCTTCAGCTCGCCGCGCCGCGCCTTCTTGTAGAGGCCCTTCACGTCGCGCTCCTCGGCCACCGCGAGCGGCGTGTCGACATGCACCTCGACGAACTCGCCCTCCGCGACCAGCGCGCGCGCCATGCGCCGCTCGGCGCGGAACGGCGAGATGAACGACACCGAGCACGATCAGGCCGGCATCGACCATCAGCCGGGCCACCTCGGCGACGCGGCGGATGTTCTCGACCCGGTCGGCGTCGGTGAAGCCGAGGTCCCGGTTCAGGCCGTGGCGCACGTTGTCGCCGTCGAGCAGGTAGGTGTGGCGGCCGAGCGCGTGCAGGCTGCTTCTCGACCAGGTTGGCGATCGTCGACTTGCCCGCGCCGGACAGGCCGGTGAACCACAGCACGCGCGGGCTTCTGGCCCTTCAGCGCCGCGCGCGCCGCCTTGTTCGACGTCGAGCGCCTGCCAGTGGATGTTGTGCGCGCGGCGCAGCGCGAAGTGCAGCATGCCGGCGCCGACCGTGTCGTTGGTCATGCGGTCGATCAGGATGAAGCCGCCGGTCTCGCGGTTGTCGGCGTAGGGGTCGAAGGCGATCGGCTGGTCGAGCGAGATGTTGCAGACGCCGATCTCGTTCAGCTCGAGCTTCTTCGCCGCCAGGTGCTCCAGCGTGTTGACGTTGACCTTGTACTTCGGCTCGGTGACCGTCGCGGTGACCGTGCTGGGTGCCGATCTTCAGCAGGTAGGGGCGGCCCGGCAGCATCGGCTCGTCGCGCCATCCAGACGAGCGTCGCCTCGAACTGGTCGGCCACCTCGGCGGGCTGTCCGGCGGCGGCGATCACGTCGCCGCGGCGAGATGTCGATCTCGTCGGCGAGCGTCAGCGTCACCGACTGGCCGGCGACGGCCGCGGCGAGGTCGCCGTCGAGCGGTGACGATGCGCGCCGACCGTGGCTCTCGCGGCCCGAGGGCAGCACGCGGATGCGCGTCGCCCGGCTGCACCGATGCCGCTGGCGATCGTGCCGGCGAAGCCGCGGAAGTCGAGGTTCGGGCCGGTTGACCCACTGCACCGGCAGGCGGAACGGCCGGCTGCTGGCGCGTGCGTCGTCGACCTCGCACGGTCTCGAGATAGCCCATCAGCGTCGGGCCGTGGTACCAGGGCATGTGTTCGCTCGGCGCCGGCGATGTTGTCGCCCTTGCAGCGCCGACAGCGGGATCGCGGTGATGTCGGCCAGGCCGATCTGCTTGCGCGAAGGCGCGGTAGTCGGCGACGATGCGTGTCGAAGACCTGCCTCGCGAGTAGTCGACCAGGTCCATCTTGTTGATCGCCAGCACGACCTTGCGGATGCCGATCAGCGAGACGAGGTAGCTGTGGCGGCGCGTCTGCGTCAGCACGCCCTTGCGCGCGTCGATCAGGATCACGGCGAGGTCGGCGGTCGAGGCGCCGGTGACCATGTTGCGCGTGTACTGCTCGTGGCCCGGGCGTGTCGGCGACGATGAACTTGCGCTGGTCGGTGGAGAAGAAGCGGTAGGCGACGTCGATCGTGATGCCCTGCTCGCGCTCGGCCGCCAGGCCGTCGACCAGCAGCGCGAAGTCGAGCTCGCCGCCCTGCGTGCCCACCTTCTTGCGAGTCGGCCTCGAGCGCGGCCAGCTGGTCCTCGAAGATCATCTTCGAGTCGTACAGCAGCCGGCCGATCAGCGTGCTCTTGCCGTCGTCGACGCTGCCGCAGGTGATGAAGCGCAGCAGGCTCTTGTGCTCGTGCTGCGTGCAGGTAGGCGTCGATGTCGGTGGCGATCAGGTCCGACACGTGCGCCATCAGAAGTACCCTTCCTGCTTCTTCTTCTCCATCGACGCCGGCTGGTCGTGGTCGATCACGCGGCCCTGGCGCTCGGAGGTGCGTGGTCAGCAGCATCTCCTGGATGATCGCCGGCAGCGTGTCGGCCTCGCTCTCGATCGCGCCGGTCAGCGGGTAGCAGCCGAGCGTGCGGAAGCGCACCTTGCTGCATCACCGGCTTCTCGCCGGGCTGCAGCGGCATGCGCTCGTCGTCGACCATGATCAGCGTGCCGTCGCGCTCGACCACCGGGCGCTCCGCGGCGAAGTACAGCGGCACGATCGGGATGTTCTCGCAGGTAGATGTACTGCCAGACGTCGAGCTCGGTCCAGTTCGAGAGCGGAAACACGCGGATGCTCTCGCCCTTGTGCTTGCGCGCGTTGTAGAGGTGCCAGAGCTCGGGGCGCTGGTTCTTCGGGTCCCAGCGGTGCTGCGCGGTGCGGAACGAGAAGATGCGCTCCTTGGCGCGCGACTTCTCCTCGTCGCGGCGCGCGCCGCCGAAGGCCGCGTCGAAGCCGTACTTGTCGAGCGCCTGCTTCAGGCCCTGCGTCTTCATCACGTCGGTGTGGAGCGCCGAGCCGTGCGTCGAACGGGTTGATGCCCTGCGTCGATGCCCTCGGGGTTGGTGTAGCACGAGCAGCTCCATGCCGGTCTGCTGCGCGACCATGCGGTCGCGCAGCGCGTACATGTCGCGGAACTTCCAGGTCGTGTCGACGTGCAGCAGCGGGAACGGCGGCGGCGCGGGGTAGAAGGCCTTCGCGCCAGGTGCAGCATCACGGCGCTGTCCTTGCCGATCGAATACAGCATCACCGGCTTGTCGCACTCGGCGACGACCTCGCGCATGATGTGGATGCTCTCGGCCTCGAGACGCTGCAGGTGCGTGAGCCGTTCGGGCGAGACCAGCGGCTTCATGTCGATGAGTTTCCTGGTATCCATAGATCTTATCGACCGATCCTCACGACGGTGCGGCCCGTGACGCGGCCTTTCATGTAGTCGTCGAACTGGGCCGGCAGCTCGTCGAACCCCACGAGCCGGGCGCTGATGCGGTCGAGCTGCGCCGGGCGCAGGTCGGTCGCGATGCGGTGCCAGACGTCGAGACGCAAGTCGCGCGGCGTGGCCACGGAGTTGATCCCGAGCAGGTTCACGCCGCGCAGGATGAACGGCATCACGGTGGTGTGCAGTTCATGGCCCCCGGCCAGGCCGATGCTGGCGATGCTGCCCCAGAAATCCACGGTGCGCGTGAGCCACGTCAGCACCTCGCCGCCGACGTTGTCGACGGCGCCCGCCCATCGAACCGCTTCGAGCGGCTTCGAGCCGAGGTCCAGCGACTGGCGGCGCAGGATCGCCTTCGCGCCGAGTTCGCGGAGATAGGCGTCGGCCTCGGGTTTGCCGCTGACGGCGACGACTTCGTAGCCGCGCCCGGCGAGCATGTTGATCGCGAGGCTGCCGACACCGCCCGTCGCACCGGTCACGACGACCGGGCCCTTCGCGGGCGTCAGGCCGTTCTGCTCCATGCGGTGGATCGCGAGGGCCGCCGTGAAGCCGGCCGTGCCGAACTTCATCGCATCGTGCTCGCTGATGCCGGGCGGCAGCGGAATCACCCAGTCGCCGTGCACGCGGGAATACTCGGAATACCCGCCGTCCTGGGTTTCGCTCAAGCCGCAGCCGGTCACGAGGACCTTCTGGCCCGGCGCGTAGCGCGGATCGGCCGAGCTCACGACTTCGCCGGCCAGGTCGATGCCGCCGGCGAGCGGGTACTTGCGCAGGATCGGCGCGGCGCCGGTCGCGGCGAGCGCGTCCTTGTAATTGATGTCGGAGTAGCTGACGCGGACGACGACGTCGCCCTGCGTCAGGTCGTCGAGGGTGATCTCGTCGAACCGCGGCGTGATCCGCCCGTCGATGCGATGGATCCGGTAGGCGCGAAAGGGGCTCATGGGCGGTGGCGTTCTCGTTGCGGTGGGGTGATCGGCGGGTGACGCGAGGTCTACTGACGGTTCAGCCAGACCTCGAGGCCCTGGGTATTGAGCCTGACGTCTTCGTCGATGAGCGCATGACGCGTGGCCAGGTCGCCCTCGTAGCCGTGTGCGTCGAGGCGGCCGCTGAAATAGCCGAACATGTCGGCCACGATGCGTGCCGTGCGCTCGGGGGCCTGTGCGTGCCGGCGCGCAATGCGCACGAGTTCGTCGATGGTCGCATGCAGGTCGGCGGCGAGCCGGTCGATATCGGAAACGGGCCCGAAGTGCGTCTGGAAGATGCGACGCGGCCGGTACCCGACGATGCGATCGACCGTGCGGTGCAGGGCCTCCGGCTCGAACTGCACCGGCGTGGTCGTCGGGAGCATGAACGGACCCGCTGCCGTGTCGAGGTCGCGGTAGCAGATGCCGAAGTTGTCGCCGGCGTAGACCTCGCGATGGTCGAGGTCGATCGGGCAGTGGTGATGCCGCGCATGGCCGGGCGCATCGATGAACTCGAACGTGCGTCGCCCGAGCCCGAGCCGCATCCCGTCGGTGACCGTCACGACACGGTCGGCGGCAACCGGCAGCAGCTCGCCGTACAGTTGCCGATACATCTCCTCGCCATAGACCTCGATCGAGCCGGCGATCAGTTTCGACGGGTCGACGAGGTGCGGCGCACCGCGAGGGTGCAGCACCGCCTTCGCGTTCGGCAATGCCTGCATCATCTGGCCGGCGCCGCCCGCGTGATCGAGGTGTACGTGGGTCAGGATCACGTAATCGACCTGGTCGCGTGCGATGCCCAGTTCGTCGAGGGCCCGCAGCAGCCGCGGCGCCGCGGGCGCCGGGCCGGTGTCGATGAACGCCGCACGGCCCGCGTCGACGACGAGATGACTGGCCGCGAGTCCGGGGCGCACGTACAGCGTGTCGATGAGGTGCACGCCATCGCCTAGTGCGCGTGTCACGGGCTCGTCTGCGGTCAACGCTGGTGCCGGTCGAGTCATCTGTACGGGGCCATGAGTCTTGGTGTCGGTGGCGTATTTGTGAGCCGCCTAGGGTGGGACCAGCGGGTCCCGAAAACAAGAAGGCCGGTCGCAATACCGGCCTCCTGTCATGAGCTTATGTCGTGCCGGGGGAACGATGCCCGGCGCGCGCGCCTAGAGGCCTGCGCACTTCCCGTGCTTGCGAATGGGCGCGGTGTCGCAGAGGCTCGGACGCTGCTTCGAGTAGTAGTCCGCCAGCTCGTTGATGTCCTGGTCGGTCAACGCGGCCGCCATGCCGGCCATGATCGCGTTCTTGCGCTGCCCGCTCTTGTAGCCGCGCAGGGAATTGCGCAGGTAGTCGGCATGCTGGCCCGCGAGGTTGGGATATTCGGGCAGGATGCCGACGCCGTCGTTGCCGTGGCAGGCGACGCAGGTCTGGCTCGCCTTCGGCGCCGTGCCGACGGCTCGGCCACTCGGCTTCAACTCCGTGCCGGCGAGGAATGCCGCGACGTCCTGCAGGTCCTGCGCGGACAACGTCGCCGCCTGCGCGTGCATCGTCGCGTGCGCGCGCTCCTGGTTCTGGTACTCCTTCAGCGCAACCACCATGTAGGTCGCGTGCTGACCACCGAGCTTCGGCACGCTGTACACCGGATAGGCGTTCTTGTAGTTCGCGATGCCGTGGCAGCCGTGGCACGTGTAGGCCAGCGTTGCGCCGCGCACTGCGTCGCCGGCCGCAGCAGCCAGTTGCGGCACGCCCAGCATCGCGAGGGTCAGGCTCGTGGCGAGCCACGCCGATCTCGAGGTCATGTCGTACTCCGTGCGGAAGCGTCGGTTCGTCCCCGGCCGCTGCGCGGTCGAAGGGTCGGCCATGGTAATAAAATGTATTTCACGAGTCGAATGACGGCTGCCCCGGCGGCGGTGCGCACGAGGACTTGCATTAGACTCGCCGGGCTCGGCAGCGGACTGCGCGGAGAATGACCCAGATGTCCAAGTCGCATTTGCATTCCTGGCCCGCGGGCCTGCTGGCCCTCGCGCTGGCCGCCTGCTGCGGGACCGCCGTCGCAACGGACGTCCCGCCCCGTACCGTTAGCGTGACAGGCTCGGGCGAGGTCCGGGCTCAACCCGACATGGCCTACGTCGCGCTCGGCGTCGAGGCACGGAAGCCGACACTCGCCGAAGCGCGCAGCCTGGTCGCCGCGACCGTGGAGCGGATCCTGGGCCTGGCTCGCGAGCTGAAGATCGACCCGCGGTACGTCAACTCGACGGCCTTGCAGGTGCAGCCGGAGTACCGCTGGAACGACAAGGATGCGCAGCGCGTACTGCTCGGCTACGTCGTGAGCCGCCAGGTCGAGATCGAACTCCGCAACCTGGAACAGCTTGGCCCCCTGCTCGAGCGGTCGGTCTCCGCGGGCGTGAACCAGGTCGGCAGTCCGCGGCTGGACTCGACACGCCGGAAGGAACTGGAACGGGACGCGCTCGCGCGCGGCGTGGCGGATGCGCGCCTGAACGCCGAGGCACTGGCGCGCGCGGCGGGCGCGACGCTGGGACCCGTCAGGTCCTTGAGTGCGAGCGCCGAGCCGCCCGTCATGCCGATGTATCGCGAACGCGCGATGATGGCCCAGGCCGTAGCCGCCGATGCGGAGCACACCTACGAATCGAGTGAAATGAAGTTCTCGGCCACGGTGAGCGCGCAGTACGACCTCAACCCGGTCCCGTGATCATTATTCACTTTCACTTCATCATGGCGGCACGGATCTGCATACAAATTGATTGCGTCGAGTCTTTTCTGAAGCTCGTCTTCACGATCGGCAAGTATGCCGGGTTAGCGTTCTGACCCGCCGGCGGTCGGCACGGGCGGTATGTCCGCCGGGCGCTAGAGCGCGTCGGCGATGTCGCTGCGCAACCCGTTGTCCTCGGGCTTTGTGCCAGGCGCGTAGCGCTGGAGCACCCGGCCATCACGCGCGATCAGGAACTTCTCGAAGTTCCAGTGGATGTCGCCCGCGACACCCGGTCCGCCCCAGGCGGCCAGCCAGGCGTACAGCGGATGTCGCTGCGGTCCGTTGACCTGCAGCTTCGCGGCGAGCGGAAACGATACGCCGTAACGAGTCGAGCAGAATTCCCGGATCTCGGTCTCGGTGCCGGGTTCCTGCGCGCCGAACTGGTTGCACGGGAAGCCGACGACCGTGAAGCCGTGGCCGGACAGTTCCGTGGCGAGTTCCTGCAAGCCCGCATACTGGGGTGTGTAGCCGCAATGGCTGGCGACGTTGACCGCCAGCACGACCTGCCCACGCAGCGCGTCGAGCAGCCGTGGCTGGCCGTCGATGCCGCCTACCTCGAAATCGAAAAAGCTCCTGGAGGTCATGGCCGGGCTTCCCTGCGGTCACATCCGCGGCGCCCAGAGTAACCCCGGACGCGACCGGCCGGCGCGCCTCAGCGCGCGTGCGCGCGGTCGACGATCAGTACCGTGCCGTCCACACCCGTGATGCGCACTTTCGTGCCGGCGGGCACGTCCGGTCCGCGCAGCGCCCAGCGGCGGCGACCGAGTTCGATCCTGCCGGATCCGTCGGCGATGCCTTCCGGGACGGTGACGATCTGTCCGATGTAGCGCTCGCCCGTGCGCTGGGGCGCCGAAGCGCTCTGCAGGTCGCGCTGCTGGACGCGATATTCGCGCCAGAAATAGAGGCCGAAAACGGTGACGGCGAAGACGACGAACCAGGTCATGGCGTTGCTTGAATCCCCTGAAGGATTGAATCGTCGCAAGCGCGCGCGACGCACTCAACTCGCTACAGGACCCGTGCGTCGAATCTGTGACGCGAGCCTCAGGCCGGATCCTCGAGCCTGACGTCCTTGCTGTAGGCCACGTTCATCACGTTGTCGGCCCAGCCCCTGACCCACGGCTTCACGAGATGCTTGTTTACGTAGAAATAGAGCGGCAGCACCGGGTGATCGGCCAGCATCACGCGTTCGGCTTCCTCCAGCAGGGCCCGGCGACGCGCCGGGTCCGACTCGCGGACCGCGGCGGCCAGCAATGCGTCATAACGCGGGTTCGAGTACCCGGTCAGGTTGATGCCGAACTTCGATTGCAGCAGCTGCGCGAACGAAAAGGCGTCGTTGTAGTCGCCCACCCAGCTCGAGCGGAAGACCTGGGTATCGGTGCGCGCCTGGATGGTCTGCAGCAGCGCCCGGAATTCCTCGGCATAGAGCGTCGTCTCGACGCCGAGCGCGTCCTTCCACATCGAGGCGACGGCCACCGCGAGGCGGTTGTGCACGTCGCCGCTGTTGTAGCGCAGCTCCACCTGCAGCGGCCGCGCCGCCGAATATCCCGCGCGCGCGTAGAGCGCACGGGCCTCGGCGACGCGCGCGGAATAGGGCAGCGCCGCGTAGTCGAACTGCTGCGGCGTGTAGTTCCAGATGCCGCGCGGCACCCAGCCATACGCCGGCGCCTCGCCCACGCCCGTGATGGCGCTCGTCAGCTTGTCGCGATCGATCACGAGCGACAGCGCACGGCGCAGGCCTGGATTGTCCCTGAATGGCGGCCGCGTCAGGTTGAACCCGTAGTAGTAGACGCTGAGCTGGGGTGACACGTGCAGCTCGGCGGCCAGGTTCTCCTTGATCCAGCGAAACTGCTGCGGCGGCACCACGTACGTCGCGTCGAGTTCACCCGCGCGGTATTGCCGCAGCTCCGTGCCGGCGTCCGCGATGTGGACGAAATGCACCCGTTGCAGCTTCGTCGCCGCGTCGTTCCAGTAACTCGGGTTGCGGCGCAATGCGACGTGCGAGCCGATGACCCAGTCCTCGAGCGCAAAGGCGCCATTCGACACCAGCTTGCCTGGGCGCGCGTATTCGGCGCCGTTGGCCGCGAGCGAGGGCGCATGCACGGGGAACGTGCCCGGTTGCGCGAGCAGGCCAAGCAGGTAAGGCGCGGGCGTGGCCAGCCGGATCACGACCGTGCCGGCGTCCGGCGCCGAGACGCCCAGCGCTTGCGGCGGTTGCTCGCCACGCGCGATCGCCGCGGCGTTCGCGACCGGTTCGACGATCTGCGCATACGGCGAAGCCGTCGCGGGATCGACCAGCCTGCGCATGCCTGCCACGTAGTCGGCCGCCACGAGCGCATCGCCGTTCGACCAGCGCAGGCCTTCCCGCAGCTTGAACGTGTATTCGAGGCCATCCGGCGACACCGTCCACGACGCGGCGGCGCCTGGAACTGCGCTGCCATCCGGGCCTACGGCCGTAAGCCCCTCGAACAGGTCGCGCAGGATATTGAAGGCCGCATCGGTACGCGCGAGTTGCGGGTCGAGGCTGTCCGGCTCCGGCCCGTTGCCGCGGCGCAGGACGGCGGGGTCGTATTGCGGCCTTGACGCGTCCGGGCTAGCGGCGCCGGTGGCACCGGTACCGGGCTCGCGGCCGCAACCGGCGACCGCGGCGAGCACCAGGCCGAGCCATGCAGCGAGGATCAGGCGGGACGCGGCAAGACGCGTTCCTTGCGGTCGATGCTGCATCGGTGTGGTGGCCTGCGAGCGCGAAGCTGCGCGCGGTCCTACCCGGCTTCGCCCGCACGCGCCGGCATCCCGGCACCTGCGGGATGGCGCTTCAGGTGGATCAGCAGCAACGAAATCGCGGCCGGCGTGACCCCGGGAATGCGTGCGGCCAGGCCCAGCGTCGGCGGCCGATGCTCGGCCAGTTTCTGGCGCACCTCGTGCGACAGCCCGCGCACCTGCGCGTAGTCGATGGCGTCCGGCAGCTGCGTGGTCTCATGACGCCGTTGCCGCTCGATTTCCTCGTGCTGGCGATCGATGTATCCCGTGTACTTCGCCTGCACGTCCGCCTGCAGCGGCACCTGCAGCGCGAGGCGTTCGTCCTCGCGCCAGCCGGCGGCAGTGACGTCGAGCGCCGCATCGAGCGCGGCATACGTCACTTCCGGGCGGCGCAGCAGGTCGAACGCCGTTTGTTCGCGCGTCAGCGACATGCCGAGCGCGGTTTCCAGTCGGGCCGCGGAGTCGGTCCCTGGCCGCACCCAGGTCGACCTGAGCCGTTCGAGCTCGACCTGCACGGCGGCGCGCTTGCGTTCGAAGTAGCCCCAGCGCTCGTCGTCGACCAGTCCGAGCGCACGACCCGCCGGCGTGAGCCTCAGGTCCGCGTTGTCCTCGCGCAGCGTGAGGCGATATTCGGCACGGCTCGTGAACATCCGATACGGCTCCGGCGCACCGCGCGTGATCAGGTCGTCGACCAGCACGCCGAGATAGGCTTCGCCGCGACCAGGCCACCAGGGTTCCCGCTCGAGGGCGGCCAGGCCCGCATTGATCCCCGCCAGCAGGCCCTGTGCCGCAGCCTCCTCGTAGCCGGTGGTGCCGTTGATCTGGCCCGCAAAGTAGAGACCGCCGAGATGCTTCGTCGCGAGCGTCGGTCGCAGGTCGCGTGGATCGAAGAAATCGTACTCGATCGCGTAGCCCGGCCGCGTGATGTGCGCCCGCTCGAAGCCGCGGATGCTGCGCACGAACTCGAGCTGCACGTCGAACGGCAGGCTGGTCGAGATCCCGTTCGGATAGACCTCGTGGGTATCGAGGCCCTCCGGTTCGATGAAGATCTGGTGCGAGGCCTTGTCCGCGAAGCGGACGACCTTGTCCTCGACCGACGGGCAATAGCGGGGCCCGACGCCTTCGATCGCGCCCGTGAACATCGGCGAGCGGTCCGTGCCCGCGCGTATCAGTTCGTGCGTGCGCTCGTTCGTGGCCGTGATGTGGCAGCAGACCTGGCGGGGATGCTCGTCACGCCGACCGAGGTAGGAGAACACCGGCGCAGGCTCGTCGCCCGGCTGCACGGCAAGCGAGGAATAATCGATCGTGCGGCCGTCGATGCGGGGCGGCGTGCCCGTCTTCAACCGGCCGACACGCAACGGCATCGCACGCAGCGTCTCGGCGAGGCGATTCGACGGCGGGTCGCCCGCACGCCCGCCCGGGTACTGGTTCAGCCCGACGTGGATGCGCCCACCCAGGAACGTGCCCACGGTGAGCACGACGGCGCGTGCGGCGAACTCGAGGCCGACCGGTGTCTTCACGCCGGTGACGCGAACGCCTTCCACGCACAGGTCGGAGACCTCGGACTGGAAGAGCGTGAGGTTCGGCTGGTGCTCGAGCAACGAGCGGATGGCCTTGCGATACAGTCCGCGATCGGCCTGCGCGCGTGTCGCCCGCACCGCGGGACCCTTGCTCGCATTCAAGGTGCGGAACTGGATGCCCGCCCGGTCGATGGCGCGTGCCATGGCGCCACCGAGTGCGTCGATCTCCTTCACGAGGTGGCCCTTGCCGATGCCGCCAATGGCGGGATTGCAGCTCATCTGGCCCAACGCCTCGATGCTCTGGGTCACGAGCAGCGTGCGGCAGCCGAGCCGGGCCGCCGCGAGGGCAGCCTCGGTGCCGGCGTGGCCGCCGCCTACCACGATGACGTCGAAGGTTTCCGCAAACCGCATGCTGGTCGTTACCAATTGCCAGGGACCGGGCCGCCGGGCCCGGCAGGGAGGTCGCGCATTGTACGGCCTCGACGGACTTCCGCGGCGTCCGGTTCCGTCAGGCGCCCAGGCCGCCTCGCCGCACGATGCGACGGAATTCGGGCAGCCGCAAATTGACGAATCGTCGCGCCTGGCGCTCGTACCGATTGGCCCAGTACCCCCGGCGCACCCACTCGACCAGGTAGTCCAGCACGTTCATGCGGCCGCGATTCCACTGGCGCAGCACGTGGAAATACTCGTGCAGCAGGAGATCCGGGTCGGCGAAGAACTCCTGGACCGAACCGCGCAGGTAGATCGTGTTGCGGCGCGTGGTCGCGCGCGCGCGTCCGTGCAGGCGTGCGAACCAGGAGTGCTCGCGCAGCTCCACCTCGTCCACGGCGTCGCCGAAGACCTCTTCGAGCGCCGCGCGGAGCGGAGCCGGCATGCGATCAGCCGTTCGCATTCCGCAACGCCCCGCGTCGGGCCGGGGGCTCAGCCGCTGGTCGACGTTGCTGCAGCGCGGCGGCGGCGGCCCGAGGCCTTGGCGGCCGCCGGCTTGGCGGCAACGGCAGCGGAGCGCCGGCCACCCTCAGCTTTCGCGCGCGGCACCGCGCGTCGCTTGCCGGCCGCCTTTGCGATCGCTTCGACGCGCCGCACGCCGGTGGCCTTCAGGGCCGGCTTGACGTGTTGCGCACGTGACCTGCCGCGACGCGTACGCGAGACATTGCCGCCCGCGCGTGCCGATTTCGCTTCGATCACGTCGGCGCCGTTCATCGGGGCCGCGCTGGATTCGACGAACGCCGCCTCGCGCACCGCGGCCTCCTTCATCTGCTCGAAGCTCGTTCGCATGCAATCCGCGAAGAATGCCGGGTCGGGCAACATGTCGCGGCACGAGATCGCGCAGAGGCACATCGTGCCGGCGTAGCTGAAGCCGGTGATGTTCATGCCCATGCCATCCACCGCGATGCTGACCGGTGCGTACTTCAGGAGCCGCGCGCCCGCCATGTAGAGCGGCACGTCCGGCCCGCGCACGTTCGACACGATCAGGCTCATGCCCGGCAGCTTCACGTAGCGCAGTATCGGGTCGGCGACGATGCTGGGCACGTGCTGCAGCAGGTCGCGCGCGAGTTCCTTGCCGATGGCGTCCGACGTCGCCTTGGCGCTCTTCGCGTCCCGGCAGATCGCACGCAGTCGATCGAGCGGATCCTCGATCTCGGTGTGCACCGGAATGGCCGTCGCGCCGACCTGGTTGCCCTCCGCGGACTTGTCCGTGCCGCGCAGCGTGAGCGGCACCATCGCCACGAGCGTCGCGTCGGGCAGTTCCTTCTTGTCGGACAGGTACATCCTGAGCGCACCGCCGACGATGCAGAGAAACTGGTCGTTGATCGTCGCTTCGTGCACCTGCCGGCGGACCAGCTTGAATTCCTCCATCGGGATCTCGACCGTCTCGAAGACGCGATGCGCGGAAACCTTGCCGCTGAAACGCGTCGGTGGCGGCATGCGCGGCAGCAGCGAGCTCAAGTCGCCCGAGAGGAACGCGCGCAGGCTGTCGAGCGGACCTCCGTCGTTGAGCGACTGGTATTTCGTCAGGGCCTGCGCGCCGACGCTCGCCAGCCGACGCGCGGTGTCGAACGAGAAGCGTGCGAGCGACGGCACCCGCTGCAGGTTGTGGACGAGCGCCCTGGAATACAGCTCAACGGACGTCGGCTCGCGATCCGCGTGGAAGACCCGCGCCGCGGCGTGCGCCTCCGCTTCGGCGTCGAGTGCTTCGGGCGTGAGCGAATGCAGCGCCTTCATGATCTCCGTGCCGGATTCGCCGTCGACGATCGCATGGTGCATCTTGCTGTAGACCGCGAAGCTGCCGGGTGGCACGCCCTCGACGTTGTGCAGCCCTTCGATCACGTACGCTTCCCAGAGCGGCTTGCTGCGATCGAGCGGCCGCGAGTGCAGGCGCGCGGCCTGGATGCAGAGCTGGCGCCAGTCGCCCGGATGCGGCAGCGCGATGTGCCGCACGTGGAACTCGACGTCGAGGCTCGAGTCCTCGATCCAGTAGGGCCGGTCGAGCGACAGCGGCAACGTGACGAGCCGGCGCCGGAACTGGGGGAACTGCGCGATGCGTGACGCGAAGTAGCGCAGCACGTCCTTGAAGCGGACCCCGCCGCCCGGCGCGGTGGACGGGTCATAGATCGTGAGCGATGCGACGTGCATAAAATTGTTCCCGCGCTCCATCTGCAGGAACACCGAATCCGCGCCCGATAGCTGCTTCATGCCATACCCCCGAAAGTTCGTCCGTGTGTCCGCCGCCCGGGTGGCGGAGTGGAATCATAAGCGAATTGGCGACGGGTCTTGCAGCATCCGCGGCGCGGACGGCGGCCGGAATCACTTGCCGATGCAGAAGCTGCCGAAAATCCTGCCGAGCAGGTCGTCGCTCGTGACCTCGCCCGTGATCTCGCCCAGGTCGCGGTGCGCGTCGCGCAGTTCCTGTGCCACGAGTTCTCCCGCATGCCGCTCGAGCAGCATCCGGTGGCCAGTCTCGACGTGGGCGCGCGCGCGTCGCAGTGCGTCCAGGTGCCGGGCGCGCGCAGACAACGCCCCCTCGGCCGGCGGATGAAACCCGATGCAGTCCTTCAGGTGCTCGCGCAGCCCGTCGAGTCCCGCGCCCGTAGACGCGCAGAGGTAGACGCGTGCCGGACCGCCCTCCCCGGCGACGACGCGGGGCATCTCGCCGCTGCAATCGATCTTGTTGAAGACCAGCGTCCGCGGGATCTCGCCCGGCAACGCTGCAAGGTCGGCGGCGATTCCAGCCATCGCCGACGCGTCCGCCGAATCGACGACGAACAGGACGCGATCGGCGCGCGCCATCTCCCGGTGCGTGCGCCGGATTCCCTCGGCCTCGACGTCGTCCGACGCGGCGCGCAGACCCGCGGTGTCGAGCACGTGCAGCGGCAGTCCGTCGATCGCAATACGTTCGCGCAGCACGTCGCGCGTCGTGCCGGCAATCGGCGTGACGATCGCCGCGTCGTAGCCGGCCAGGCGATTCAACAGGCTCGATTTACCGGCGTTCGGGCGGCCCGCGATCACGACGGTCATCCCGTCCCGCAACATGGCCCCCTGGCGCGCGGTCTCGGCGAGTTCCGCGAACCGCGAGCGCAGGTGCTCCATGCGTGTGCCGAGGCCACGATCGGCCAGGAAGTCGATCTCCTCCTCGGGAAAGTCGATCGCCGCCTCGACCCACATGCGCAGGTCCAGCACGCGTTCGGCCAGTTCGTGGACCTGCGCCGAGAACTCGCCCTCGAGCGAGCGCAACGCCGCTCGCGCGGCCTGCGCAGAGCCGCTGTCGATCAGGTCGGCCACGGCTTCGGCCTGCGCCAGGTCCAGCTTGTCATTCAGGAACGCGCGCTGCGTGAACTCTCCCGCCGTGGCTGGCCGGCCGCCGAGTTCGAACACACGCCGCAGCAGCATGTCCAGGATGACCGGTCCACCGTGTCCGTGCAGTTCGAGCACGTCCTCGCCCGTGAACGAGTGCGGCGCTGGAAAGTAGAGCGCCAGCCCGTGATCGAGCGCGGCGCCGCTGGCATCGACGAAGCGATGCAATTCAGCGTAGCGCGCCTGCGGCACTCGCCCGAGCAGCTGGCTCGCGATCGCGCGCGTGTCCGGGCCGGAGACACGCACCACGCCGATGCCGCCGCGCCCGGGCGCGGTCGCAATGGCCGCAATTGTGTCTCCGTCCCGCGCCATCAGGAGTTACGAGCGTCGGGCGCCCATCGGTCCACCGCCCAGGCAAGCGCGGCGCCACCGAGTACATACGTTGCGAGGGCTTCCACGGCCCACCAGAACCAGACGCTATCCGGCAGGTTGAAGATGCCGGTCCAGGTGGCCATCAGGGCCGCGACGAGCACCCAGACGGCGAAGCCGTACCTTGCGCCGCGCATCCACCCGTGACCGCTGATGACCGGCCCAAACCGCGTGTACAGGGCCGCGAGCACGAAAGACAGGATCAATCCCGTGATCACCCAGCGCGGCATCAATGCTGCCAGGTCGGGCGGGTCCTGCATCAGTTCAGGACGCCAGAACGCCATGTTCGCCCGGTAGACCTCGTCCAGCAGTCCCCGGTGCAGCAAGGGCCCCGTGACCATCGAGACGAGCCAGGTGACCAGGTAGAACGCGAATCCGCCGAGCGCGATCGCTTTGGCATTCATGTCGATTTCCCCGGTTGATTGCGGTCGCTTTGCGCAGGGTCAAGGCCCTGCCGGCGCCGACTCTATGCTCCTGCGCAGCGACGGAGCAACGGCGCTGCGAGCCGGTCAGGTCGCCGGCGTCGGCAGGCTGCCGTCCACCGTAAATGTGTCGAGTGGAAATTCGAGCAGCCGGTTCACCTCACGGTTGTAGAAGCGCACCAGCACCGCCTGCGTTTCGCACAGCCACTCCGATTCGCGCTCCGGCCGCCGGGCCGCCAGCGCGGCGGGGGTGAACAACGCGACGTTGATGCCGCGTGCGGGATCACGCGCCGACGTGTACTCGAGGGCCTCGAACCCGGCCTGCCGCAGCGCGGTGCCGAGCGCCTGCGTCGCGGCGTAGTCGGCGCGGTGCGCGAGATCCCCGACGTAGGCATCGAAAGGCGGCGCCTGCAACTGCAAGCTGCGCTCGGCGTGGATGGCGGCAGTGAACATCGTGTGCCGGGTCTGCAGCGGGGCAGGTGGCGGGACGGCCATGCCGGACCAGAACACGAACCGGTAATACGCACCTTCGGCCAGTGCGGTGTCGTCCGAACGCGCGGCATAGAACAGGCTCGGTTCGAAGCGTCGGCCGAAGCGGGATCCAAATCGCAGCGGCGGATATCGAAACGGCGTGGCGAGCAGATAGTGCAACCCGGCCGCCGCCCCTGGCAGCGGTGGCTTCGACGTCTCGATCAGTTCCTCGAGCAGCGCCTGCTCCGCCAGCGTACGCACGAGTGCGTTCGTCGCCACCTGTTCCTGGCTCTCGACGAGGCGTTGCACGGCGCCCGTCAACAGGATGGTCGGTGCGCGCGCCGCGCAGGCGTCCCAGATCGCGCTCAGACACGTCCCCGGATCGCGTCGAGGTACTCGACGACACGCACGAGCCCGGGCACGGTGCGCACGAGTTCGGCGGGCACGCCGCCGACATGGTGGTTGTGGGTGTGCATCCAGTGCTTCAACTGGCGCGGCTCGCCGCCCACCAGCACGTACAACGCGCGATAGGCGCGGATCAGCAGCAGTGCGAGTTCGCCCGACTTGGTCGACGGTTCGATTGCCTTACGATTGAGGGCCGTGCGTTCGCGGCCGACGATGCGCCCGAGATCGACCTGGGTAAGCCCGAGGTCGCGTCCGGCCGCGATCAGGGCACGGGTGAGGACCTCGCCGGGCAGCGGATCTGCGACTGTCGCGGCACTGTCGGTCCGGCCCGTCGTCGAGCGTACACGTTCCATGGGCTCATTCTGAGCTTATAGTGTTGCAAATGCAACATTCCAGTCCCGTCAAGCCGGCTTGCCGCTCCTGGTCTCGGCCTCGACGACCCGGTTGATGTTCCACTGCTGTGCGATCGACAGCAGGGTGTTCGTGAGCCAGTACAGCACGAGTCCGGCCGGGAACCACGCCATCATCACCGTCATGATCACGGGCATGAACGCGAACATCTTCGCCTGCACCGGGTCGGGCGGCGCCGGATTCAGCTTGAACTGGCCGAACATCGCGATGCCCATCAGTATCGGCAGGATGAAGAACGGGTCCTTCGACGACAGGTCCTGGATCCAGCCGAAGAACGGCGCCTGCCGCATCTCGACGCTCTCGAGCAGGACCCAGTAGAACGCCAGGAATACCGGGATCTGCACGAGGATCGGCAGGCACCCGGCGACCGGGTTGATCTTCTCGCGCTTGTAGATCTCCATCATCTGCTTCGCGAGCTGCTCGCGATCATCCTTGTAGCGCTCCTGGATGTTCTTGATGCGTGGTGCAATCGCCCGCATCTTCGCCATCGAGCGGCCGCTCGTCTCCGTCAGCTTGTAGAACAGCAGCTTGAGCAGGATCGTCACGATGATGATCGCGAGGCCCCAGTTGCCGATGAAGCCGTGCACCTTCTGCAGCAGCCAGAAGAGCGGCTGCGCGAGGATCGTCAGCTTGCCGTAGTCGGCCGTGAGTTCGAGGCGCGGCCCGATCGTCTTCAGCTGCTCCTGCAGTTTCGGGCCGATGAACACTTTCTCGGTGAACGTCGCTCTGCCGCCGGGTGGCACGGTCTTCAGCGGGCCGCGGTATCCGATCACGGAGTGCGTGCCTTCGGAGCGCATCGAAAAGTCGTACTGCTCGCCCGCGGGCGGCACGGCCGCCGAGACGAAGTGATGCTGCATCTCGGCCATCCAGCCGTTCGCGAACGACTGCTGATAGACAGCGTCCTCCTCGTCCTCGACGTCGAGCTTGCGGTATTTCTCGCCGTCGTAGATCGCGGGACCGCGGTACGCGTAACTCTCGACGTCGAACATCGAGCGACTCTGCGGGTAGACGTGCCGCGCGAACTGCAGGTACGACGCGCCCTGCCATTCAGCCGGCGACGCGTTCTGCACGTCGTAGATCACGTTGAACGCGTACCAGCCCGGGCGGAACACATAGGTCTTGGTGACGGTGACACCTGCGCCGTCGGTCCACGTCAGCGGCACGCGCAACTCGCCGCTCCCGGGCGCGAGCCGGTATTCGGTCGCGACGGTGGTGAAGTTCGCCAGGTGGGTGGGTTCCGCGCGCCCATTCGCGGCCCGCAAGCCGCTGCGCACCACACCGTAGGTCGCTTCGTCCGTGGTCAAGAGCCGAACGGCGGGGCTGCCCGGCTTCTTGTCGCGCGGGTACTTGAGCAGGTCGGCGCGCAGGAGATCGCCGCCCTGCAGGCTGATGTCGAGGTCGAGCACGTCGGTCACGACGCGCACCTTGGGCTGCTGCGCGGCGGCGGCGCTTGCGGCCGCACCCGAGGCTGCGGTCGCGGCCGGCACGGTCGGGGCCGCACCTGGCGACACCGGCAACGCCGGCAACTGGCCCGCCGGCGCCGCCGGCTTGGCGGCCGCGCTCTCGGACTCCGCGGTGGGTGCCGTGCCTGCGGGAGCACTTGCGGCCGTGGTCGCGGCCGGCTGGCCGTAATCGCGATCCCACTGGACGACGTTCATCCAGACGAGCAATGCCAGGCCGATCCACAAATACAGGCGGGGGTTATCCATGACTCGGTCGCTTATTCATTGTTGCGGACGGCGTGGCGTTACGCGATTCGGGCACCGGATCGTAGCCGCCGGGATTCCAGGGATGGCAGCGGCCGATGCGGCGCGCCGCGAGCCACGAGCCCCGGAACGCTCCGTGGTGACGGATCGCGTCCTGCGCATAGCACGAACACGTGGGGTAGAAGCGGCAGTTCGGCCCGAGCAGCGGGCTGACGAACCAGCGATAGATCTGGATCAGGGCGATCAGGAGCGGGCGCATCGTCGCACGATCCTATCCCAGTGGGATGCCAGGCTCGCGCGGATCTCGGCGTTCGGCGCCTTGGCCGCGGCCGTGCGCGCATTGACGACGAGGTCCACGGGAGGGAGGTCCTGCTGGCGATGACGAAATGATTCGCGCACGAGCCGCTTCAATCGATTGCGCTGCACCGCGTTTCCGGCCGCCTTGACACCGACCGCCAGTCCCAGTCGCGCGCGTCCCGCCTCGTTCGGTCGGATGATCACCATGAACAATGCGTCCGACGACCGCTGGCCCTGGCGGTGAACGGCGTCGAACTGCGGCTTGTCGGTGAGTCGGCTCGCGCGCGGAAAATGCGGCGCGGCAGGCGAACGGTCGGGGCGCGTAGTGGGAACGATCAGACCGCGAGGCGCTTGCGGCCCTTCGCGCGGCGGCGGCTCAGCACGAGACGACCGCCCTTGGTGGCCATGCGCGCACGGAAACCGTGGACTCGCTTGCGGTGCAGATTGCTCGGGTTGTAAGTGCGCTTCATCTTCGGCTCCGTTGTCCCCGAAACAAGACCAGAAACAACGACATGGGCTGGTCGTAAAAGGGCGGGCAAGGATACGTAGCAAGCGGCCTGGAGTCAACCTGAAGCAGAGATATCCACAGGCCCGGAGGGCGGTATACACTCCCCGCCCTTTCCCGTTTCGCCCCGCTCACCGTCCCTGTCAAAGGCCCGCCGGTCGTGGAGATTTCGCTCTGGCATCAGTGTTTGCGCCGCCTGGAAGCAGAGCTCCCTGAGCAGTCGTTCAACACCTGGATTCGTCCTCTGCAAGCCGTCGAGGACGATGGGCGCTTGCGGTTGCTCGCGCCCAACCGGTACGTGGTGGACTGGGTCAACCAGAACTGTGCCGGCCGGATCGGCGAACTCCTCGACGAGCTCGTGCCGGCGCCAGCGCCTGAACTCGTGGTTGAAATCGGCTCGCGCCGACTGCAGGTCCCGATCCCCGCGCCGGCCAAGCTCACGGAGGGCATCGACTTTCCGGTGCAACCGCGCGGCCGCGTGCATCCGGCCCCCGCGTTCGGCGCCCGGGATGCGGCCACGCCGCGCCGGGCCGACCCGGTGCCCCAGTTTGGCGGGCGGCTCAACCCGGACTTCACGTTCGACAGCTTCGTCGAAGGCAAGAGCAACCAGCTCGCGCGCGCCGCGGCGCTGCAGGTCGCGCGA
This sequence comes from uncultured Gammaproteobacteria bacterium, assembly GCA_963786705.1. Taxonomy (GTDB): domain Bacteria; phylum Pseudomonadota; class Gammaproteobacteria; order Steroidobacterales; family Steroidobacteraceae; genus RPQJ01. The sequence continues at coordinate 99,987 of CAWBAG010000012.1, read as the reverse complement.
GAATCCGGGCCGCGCCTACAACCCGTTGTTCATCTACGGCGGCGTCGGCCTCGGCAAGACGCACCTGATGCATGCGGTCGGCAACCTGATCCGGGCCCGCGAACCAGGAGCGCCCGCGTCGCGTACGTGCATTCGGAGCGCTTCGTCGAGCGACATGGTCCGCGCGCTGCAGCACAACACGATCAACGACTTCAAGCAGACGTATCGCACGCTCGACGCACTGTTGATCGACGACATCCAGTTCTTCGCGGGCAAGGAACGTTCGCAGGAGGAGTTCTTCCACACGTTCAATGCGCTGCTGGAAGGACAGCAGCAGATCATCCTGACCTGCGACCGCTATCCGAAGGAAGTGGACGGGCCTCGAGGAGCGCCTGAAGTCGCGCTTTGGCTGGGGACTGACGGTCTCGATCGAGCCACCCGAGCTCGAGACGTGCGTCGCGATCCTCATGAGCAAGTCTGCCGCGGCAGGCGTGGAATTGCCGGAAGAAGTGGCGTTTTTCGTCGCGAAGCGCATCCGCTCGAACGTGCGCGAACTCGAGGGCGCGATGCGTCGCGTGATCGCGAACTCGCAGTTCACGGGACGTCCGATCACGCTCGACTTCGCGAAGGAAGCGTTGAAGGACCTGCTCGCGCTGCAGGAGCGCCTGGTCACGATCGAGAACATCCAGAAGACCGTCGCGGAGTACTACAAGATCCGTGTCGCGGACTTGCTGTCGCGGCGGCGCAGCCGCTCGATCACGCGGCCGCGACAGATGGCCATGGCGTTGTCGAAGGAGCTGACCAACCACAGCTTGCCGGAAATCGGCGACGCTTTCGGCGGCCGCGACCACACCACTGTGCTGCATGCATGCCGGGTCGTGAAGGAGCTTCGCGATTCGCAGACGCGCCTGACCGAAGATTATTCGAACCTGTTGAGAACGCTCGCGGGATGATGTGCGCAACCTGTGCATGAAATCAGGCGCGCGGTAGTCCACATTTCGTCCACAGGGTGCCGACAGGCGTCCACGGCACTTGCACGCAGCTTGGCAGGGTCGCAAAAGCCGCGCGGCCGCAAGGGAAAATGAGGTTCTGCACAGCTTCGGGCTGTGCTAAATATCGTAATAACAGATCTTAAATAAGATTCCGGATAAACAAGATTATGAAGATCATCGCGAAACGCGAAGCGATCCTGGCTCCGTTGCAGGCGGTGATCGGTGTCGTCGAGCGCAAGCAGACAATGCCGATCCTGGCCAACGTTCTGCTCGCCGCAAAGGGCGGGAAGCTCTCGGTCACCGCGACCGACCTCGAAGTCGAACTCGTCGCCACGTCCGACGTCGACGTACAGCGCGGCGGCGAAGTGACGGTACCGGGACGCAAATTGCTGGACATCTGCCGCGCGTTGCCTGAGGGAACCGAGATAACGCTCGCGCTCGAAGGTGAGCGGATGCTGGTGCGGGCCCGCAAGAGTCGGTTCACCCTCTCCACGCTACCCGCCGCAGAGTTTCCGACGGTCGAGGAAATCAACCCGGAACAGACGCTTACCTTGCCGCAGAAAGACTTCAAGCGGTTGCTGGACAAGACCCACTTTTCCATGGCGCAGCAGGACGTGCGCTACTACCTGAATGGGTTATTGCTGGAAACGTCGGCGAAAATGTTGAGAACCGTGGCAACTGACGGCCATCGTCTGGCACTGTGCGAGACGGATCTGCCACCCGGCGGCAAACCAGGGCAGCAGGTCATCGTTCCGCGCAAGGGCGTGCTCGAACTGCAGCGAATCCTCGGCCACGCAGACGAGCCCATGGAGGTGGCGATCGGTTCGAATCATCTGCGTGTGCAGATCGGCGATATTCGATTCACTTCCAAGCTGATTGATGGACGTTTCCCGGAATATAGCCGCGTGATTCCGGCGGAACCGCCGCGCGTCGTGGGCGCAGTGCGTGAAGACCTGCGCCAGGCATTGCAGCGTGCGGCCATTCTCTCGAACGAGAAGTATCGCGGGATCCGGTTTGCGTTGAAGCCGAATGCGCTGGTGATCCAGTCGCACAACCCCGAGCAGGAAGAGGCCGAGGAGGAAGTCGAGGTCACCTACCAGGGCGAGGACCTTGAGATCGGGTTCAACGTGAATTACCTGCTCGACGCACTCGCCGCGGTGGACGGCGTTGATGTGCAGATTGGCTTGACCGACGGCAACAGCAGCTGCCTCATCCGGGCGAGCGGCGATGGGTCAGCACGCTACGTCGTGATGCCGATGAGGTTGTGAGGACGTTCGAGCGCCTGATTGCCATGCGATGACCCTGCAACACCTCGAGGTTCGGGATTTCCGCTGCATTGAGCAGGCGGACCTGGACTTCGATGGCCGCTGCAACCTGATCAGCGGTGCGAACGCCTCGGGCAAGACCAGCTTGCTTGAGGCGATTTTTTTTCTGGGCCGCGGGCGTTCGTTTCGCACTCCTCGGAATGACACCTTGATTCGCAAAGGGGCTCGCGACCTGATGGTCGCTGGCAGGCTAGGGATTGGCGGCAGCGTCAGGCCGCTTGGAATCCGTTACAGCCGGGATGGGTTCGAGGCGCGGGCCGGCGGGGATCGGATTTCCAGCCTGGCAGAGCTGGCCATGACGATGCCGGTCCAGGCAATCGATCCAGAGGTCCATCGACTGCGTCGAGGAAGGTCCACAGGAGCGGCGTCGCTTTCTGGATTGGGGAGTGTTTCACGTGGAACCAGGTTTCATGGATCACTGGCGCCGGTATCAGCGGGCGCTCAAGCAAAGAAACGCGGCTCTGCGGTCCGCGCAGCCGGAGACAGTCGTGCGGGCCTGGGACCCCGAGCTGGTTGACGCCGGCCGATCAGTCGCACGGTACCGGCGGGAGTACTTCGGCAAGCTGCGCGAATACGTCGCGGAGATGGGCGAGCGGCTGCTCGGTGGTCCAGTCGAGCTGAGCCTCGCAGAGGGTTGGGTGACCGGGACCGAGCTGGCGGACGCACTTGCGGGATCCTGGGCGCGCGATGCCGCGCGAGGCACAACACACGTGGGGCCGCACCGCGCCGACGTAGCGATTCGCTTCGACGGCGACGCAGCCCGCCATCGTGTTTCCAGGGGACAACAAAAACTCACCGCTGCGGCGTTGCTGCTCGGGCAACTGCGGTGCGATGCCGCCCAAGGGAGCCCAACGGCCGCATTGCTGGTGGACGATCCCGCTGCGGAACTCGATTCCGGCAATCTGGAGCGGCTGATGCGAGAAGTGCTGGCGATACCAGCGCAGCTCTTCGTGACGGCTCTCGACCCGACGAACCTGGCGTTCAAAGCACTCCCTGCCGGGCGTACGTTTCACGTGGAACACGGCAGATTGACCCCGTCTGCTATACTTCGACGTCCTCCTGAACCGGGCATCCCATGAGCGGCGCCGACGTCTACGACTCCAGTAAAATCAAAGTCTTAAAAGGCCTTGACGCGGTTCGAAAGCGGCCCGGAATGTACATCGGCGACACCGATGACGGCACTGGTCTGCACCACATGGTTTTCGAGGTCGTCGACAACGCGATCGACGAAGCTCTGGCCGGTTACTGCACCGACGTCGCGGTGACCATCCACGCGGATCAGTCGGTCACGGTCTCCGACAACGGGCGCGGTATCCCGGTGGATATCCATCCGGAAGAGGGCCGCTCCGCGGCGGAAGTCATCCTCACCGTCCTGCATTCCGGCGGTAAGTTCGACGACACGTCGTACAAGGTATCCGGTGGCCTCCACGGCGTCGGCGTTTCCGTCGTCAATGCGCTCTCCGAGACGCTGCAGCTCACCGTGTTTCGCGACGGCAAGGAATACGGCCAGGAATACCGGCTCGGCGAGCCCGTCGTGCCGCTGGCGGTCGTGGGGCCCAGCGACCTGCGCGGCACGACGATCCGCTTCAAGCCGAGCGACCAGATCTTCACGAACATCGAGTTCGAGTACGAGATCCTGCAGAAGCGCCTGCGCGAGCTTTCGTTCCTGAACTCGGGCGTCCGCATCGCGCTGAACGACGAGCGCGACGAGCGCAGCGAAATCTTCCACCACGAAGGCGGCATCCGCGAGTTCGTGCGCTACCTGAATCGCAGCAAAACTGCGATTCACGAATCAATTTTCTGGTTTTCTGGTTCGCGTGACGGCATCGCGGTGGAGCTCGCGCTGCAGTGGAACGACTCCTACGTGGAGACGATGTACACGTACACGAACAACATCCCGCAGAAGGACGGCGGCACGCACCTGGCCGGCTTCCGCGGCGCATTGACGCGCACGTTGAACGACTACATCGAGCGCGAGCTCGCGAACAAGAAGGACAAGGTGCCGACCACGGGCGACGACTCACGTGAAGGCCTGACCGCCGTGCTGTCGGTGAAACTCGGCGACCCGAAGTTTTCCTCGCAGACCAAGGACAAGCTGGTTTCGTCCGAGGTCAAGAGCGTGGTCGAATCGCTCGTCGCCGAGAAGCTCGGCGAGTTCCTGCTCGAGAACCCGACGCAGGCCAAGGCGATCGTCGCCAAGATCATCGATGCGGCCCGTGCGCGCGAAGCCGCGCGCAAGGCGCGCGAGCTCACGCGACGCAAGGGTGCGCTCGACATCGCGGGCCTGCCGGGCAAGCTGGCCGACTGCCAGGAGAAGGACCCTGCGAAATCCGAGCTGTTCCTGGTCGAGGGCGATTCCGCAGGCGGCTCCGCGAAGCAGGGACGTGATCGCCGCACGCAGGCCATCCTGCCGCTCAAGGGCAAGATCCTGAACGTCGAGCGCGCACGCTTCGACAAGATGCTGTCGTCGGCCGAGGTGGGCACGCTGATTACCGCACTCGGGTGCGGCATCGGCAAGGATGAACTCGACCTCGCGAAGCTGCGGTATCACCGCATCATCATCATGAGCGTCGACGGCGACGATCATGTTTTCGTACGCGCAGGCGCCGGCCTTGCACGCATGGTGCGCATCGGCGAGTTCATCGATGCCGCGATCGAGTCGCACCGTCACTCGGGTCATCTCGATGCCGATGGCCAGGCGGAGAAGCTGCGCGCCGAGCGCGTGGGCGACGGAGCTCTCGGTGACGTGATGTGTTTCGGCGTCGACGATCGCTCCATACGGTTCCGCCCGATCAAGGCGGTGATCCGGCATCCACTGCAGGACAAGCTGCTCCGCGTGCGCACGGCCTATGGCCGCTCCGTTCGCGTGACCTCGAGTCACAGTGTCTTCACTCACGAGGCCGGCGCCATCCGTCTGAAGCGCGGCGACGAGCTCAAGACCGGCGACCGCCTGGTCGCGCCGCAGCGCCTGTCATTGCCGGCGGACGCACCCACGCGACTCGACGTGCTGCGCGAGCTCTGGCAGGCGCGCCGCGCGGTGCTCAACGTCTGGTTACGTGGACCGGCCGTCGAGGAGTGGTTCAAGCAGCGTGTGCGCCGGCGTCATGCGGACAATCCGCAGCTGACCGGTGAACGTGTCGAGATTCCGCGTGCGGTCGGTGCCGCGCTGGCCGAGCAGAGGCGCGCGAGCGGACTGACCAACCGTACGTTCTGTGAGACGATCGGCGTGAAGCAGCCCGTGACTTTCTATGCGTGGGAGCAGCGCAAGTCCCGGCCCACGCAGCTTCAGTTCGATGCGTACCTGCGCGCCGTCGGCGCCGATGCGGATATCGCCCAGGCGATGGTCCAGGTCGTGCCGAGCCGGCTGGAACGCACGTGGCAGGACCGGTATTCGGGCTCCGGCAGAAATGCGGTGCGCAACCTCGTGCGCGTCAACGAACTCGAGGCAGGCGATGTCGAGTGGTTCGCCGGGCGCGACGACTTCGACCTCACGCCGGAACACTACGCGGACGCCACGATTCCGCGGCATCTCGGTGTCGACGAAGACCTCATGTCGCTGCTGGGCTTTTACCTCGCCGAAGGCTCCTGCTCCGATCGCAATGGCCTGCGTTTTACGATCGGCCGTGGCAACTGCGGCATCGCATCCGAGATGGCCGACCGCCTGCAGCGCGTCTTCGGCCTCGCCCCGACACTATACGAATCGGCCGACCGGGCCTCGGAGCTCAAACTGGTGAACCGGGTCGCGGCCGCTGCCTGGCAGGCCGCATTCGGGTTCCGCGACGCCGAATCGCACACGAAGCGGATCCCCGACCTCGTCTTCAACGTCCCGGCGCCGTTGCGCCTCGCGTTCCTGCGTGGATATTTCCGCGGCGACGGCACTGCGGCCGCGGGACGCGTCGGATTCGCCACGTCGTCATACGATCTCGCGAGCGGCCTGATGTACCTGCTGTCGTCGCTCGGCGTCGTCGCATCCTTGAGCGAGCACGAACCGGACGGACAGGTGCGGCTGATCAGGGGACAGCCTTGCGTCACCCGTCACCGCTACTGGCAGATCGCGGTGGCCGCCGCCGAAGACCTGCGTCGACTCGAAGCCATCTGGACCGACCACCCGGCGGCGGAGGGCATCCGTGCGCATGTGGACCGTGTAGCCACGACAGTCAACCGTCGCTTCGACACTATCGACGGCGACCTGATGGCGCTGCCGGTGGTCGCGATCGATGAAGTAACGTCCAGCAACGGCTACGTCTACGACTTCTCCGTCGCGGCCGACGAGAACTTCGTCGCCGGCATGGGCGGCATCTGCTGCCACAATACCGACGCGGACGTCGACGGCTCGCACATCCGCACGCTGCTGCTCACGTTCTTCTACCGGCAGATCCCCGAACTCATCGAGCGCGGCCACATCTACATCGCGCAGCCGCCGCTCTACAAGGTGAAAAAGGGCAAGGCCGAGAACTACGTGAAGGACGACGTCGAGTTGAACGGCATCCTGTTGCGCACGGCGCTCGAGGACGCCCAGCTCTACGTCGCCGCCGACGCGGCGGCGATGCCGGTGAGCGCGCTCGAGACGCTCGCCCGCAAGTACATGGACTTCCAGAATGCCGTGCGGAAATCGCCGCGCCGTTACGACGCGCACGTGCTCGATCAGATGCTGCACCTGCCGGAGCTGAGTCCGACCGAGCGCGAGGACACTACGCGGCTCATCACCTGGGGCAAGCAGCTGGAAGCGCTGTTGAACGCCACCTTGTCGGCCGGTCGCACGTACACCGTGACGCTGCACGAGGGGACGCCGCCGCACCTCGTCGTGACGCGCATCGAGCACGGGCTCACCGTCGAGAAGCACCTGCACAAGGAATTCTTCAACTCGAGCGAGTATCGCCGCATCACCGACCTGTCGCGCACGCTGGCCGGCCTGTTCGGCCAGGGTGCCTACGTGCAGCGCGGCGAAGCGAAACAGGACGTGGCGACTTTCAAGGAAGCAATTGCGTGGTTGCTGGACCAGGCCCGGAAGGGCCAGTCGATCCAGCGCTACAAGGGACTGGGCGAGATGAACCCGGAGCAGCTCTGGGACACGACGATCAATCCCGAGACGCGGCGCCTGGTGCAGGTTCGAATCGAGGACGCACTCGGCGCGGACCAGATCTTCTCGACGCTCATGGGTGACCAGGTCGAGCCGCGTCGCGAGTTCATCGAGCGCAACGCACTGCTCGTGTCGAACCTCGACGTCTGACGAGTTGCATGCCGGGACTCGCTCAGCGGCCCACCAGTTCCTGGAGCTTCGCAGGGTAGCGTGACCCGTGTACGGTGACCTTGGCGACGGCGCTCTCGATGTCGCGCAGATCGTCGAACGTCAGTTCAACGCCTGCCGCCCCCAGGTTCTCGTCAACGCCGACGCGGGCACTGCAGTGGGCAGCGCCGATCTCGACGCAATCGCCGGCGACCTCGACCGCGGCATCGAGGCGGTGGGCAGCCGCGCGGGCAGTCGATTCGAGGCGCTCCGGTCGGACCGGGCCACCGTCGCTGCGGCGTTGAAGCCCGCCGTTGCCAAGCGCCTCGTCGAAAGCGACCCCACGCTCAAGCTGCAACTGCAGGCGGCGGAGACGCAGTTCAGGGAGGACCAGAAACGCGCCGCCGAGACGCAGACCCAACTCGCGGAGGTGCAGGAGACGGCGCTCGCGGAATTCGCGCGACTCCAGATAATTTCGGCCAGTGATTCGCGCACGTCGGCCGGCAACGGCCGTCGACGTCGGACTGGACACGGCCTGCGTCGCGCATTTGAGGCCGGCCGCGGGAGTTCGGCAGGAGACACCGGACGCGCCGGAGTAAAGTAGGGCGAGTCCCGCCCGGATCCCGCCATGGGTAAGCGCGTCAAGCAACTGCTGCAGGCTGCCATCGCCCCGGTGCTCACGGTCGGCTGCACCTGGCTGGTGGCGGACCTCCTCCACGTCGGCAACGACCTCGAGAAGGCCGTCGGCGCTGCGCTCGCCGGAGTCCTGCTGTTCATCGCGATCGAGCTGACCGACGAATTGCCGAAGCGCTCCTGGCGCTGGCGTCGTCGGATCGACCCGCGTGCCGCCTTCGAAGGCTGGTGGCTGCAGGTCCACGACAAGGTCGATCGGGTTTCGGTTTTCTCGTGCCTCTACGTCATCGACGGCGACTCGTATCGAGTCGAGGGCCACGCATTCAACTCGGTGGGCGAGATGCTCGCGCACTGGTATTCGACCCAGGTCTTCTTCTCGACCGGCGCCCTCAGCACCAGTTACCTCTGGGCGGGAAAGTCCTACGAGACCGATCCACCGGTCGAGCGCCAGGGCACGACCACCTGGTCGGTGCAGCGCTCGTCCGGGCACCGGGTGCTGCCGACTTCCGGTCACGGCGAGGTCCTGCACCTCAACCAGGACCGCACGCTCGTATTCCGTGTCCAGCGCCTGACAACGGAGCGTGCACGCACGCTCCTCGGGCGGCCGGTTGATCTCGATGCGCTAGTGGACCACGACCTTCAGCGCGAGCTCGCGGTTGCGTATCTCCGGTCAGCCCGATCAAGTACCCCTTCCGCGCCACTGCTGTAGCGCATGACGTGTGCAACAGGGCGGTCCGGCAGATCTGCCAGCTCGATTCGACCTGGCGTTCGGGCACCAACTCGAGTGCCCCGCGGGACACGATTCCTGCGTCCCTACACACACTAATAATATGAAGGTTTAATTGACTAAATGGCAGTAACAGCCGAAAAGCTATTCAGTTTGTTCACATCCACCTATCAATCTGTTCGAACCTGATCGACGCTTGGGCGCCTCGTGCAGGCGGGACCCCCTAGTGTTCCGGCGCGGTCGCCGCGGCACTCGGCCGTTCCAGCAGCCGCGTACTCCATGCGGCCACGCGAGTCCCCGGCTCGACCTCCAGCAACGACAGGAACTGCAGGAATGGCGTGTACGCGACGTCGGCCAGCGAGTAGGCGTCCCCGACCAGGTACGGCCGGTCGCCCAGCGTCCTCTCGACGATCGCCAGGTGCTTCTCGATCTCGGCCTTTGCCTGGCCGATGGCCGCGCGATCCCAACGCGACTCAGGCAGGAAGCGCTTCGGGAAAATGATCACCCCGGCGGGCCGAGCCAGCTGCGCGTCGCACAGGCGCAGGTGCATGTCGACGAGCGCACGGCCGCGCGCGTCGGCCGGCACCAGCGCCGGCGCCGGCCGGGTTGCCTCGAGGTATTGCAGGATCGCCGCCGACTCGTAGAGCACGAAACCGTCGTCGTCGAGCGTCGGCACCCGGCCATAGGGATTCAACGCGAGGTAGTCGGGCGCGCGGTGGGCGCGGGCGGCCATGTCGACGACCACAGGCTCGAACTCGAGCCCTTTCTCCAGCAATGCGATACGCACGCGCCGCGCATAGGTCGAGGCCGGATGGAAGTAGAGACGCAACATGGGTTCACTCCTGCGCGCAGGGCCGACGCCGGCAGACATCATAGGCGGACGCAGGCAGTTGCGGATCAGCGGGGCTTGCCGCCTGGCTGCGCCACGATCTCGGCGACCTTGGCTTCGATCCACTGCTGCGCCCGCTCGTTCACTTCGCGTGGCGTCAGGCCCGCGGGGTCGATGGGTGGTCCGATCACCACGCGGATCGTGCCGGGCTTCTTCAGCAGGCTGCGCCGACGCCAGAAATAACCCGAGTTGTGCGCGATGGGCACGACCGGCGCACCCGTCTCGCACGCGAGCAGTGCGCCGCTGACCCCATACTTGCGGGTCTGCCCCGGCATCACGCGGGTGCCTTCCGGGTACACGATGACACCCATGCCCGCCGCCAGGCGCTCCCGTCCCTGCGCTACGACCTGGTTCACCGCGGAGTGCCCGGCACTGCGGTTGATGGCGATGGGCTGATAGGTGCGGACCGCCCAGCCCACGATCGGAATCCAGGTCACCTCGCGCTTCAACAGCCAGGAGGCAGGCGGCACGACGAACATCTGCGCCATCGTCTCCCACGCGGACGAGTGCTTCCAGAGCGAGATGAACGGCCGGGCAGGCAGGTTCTCCTGTCCCTCGATCGTATACCGCAACCCGCAGACGATCCCCGCGAGCCAGGTGAGCAATCGCCCCCACGCCCGCGGTATGGCATAGCGCTGCGCGAGCGTGAGCGGCAGCACGGCGCCGACCAGCACGATCACGCCGAACACCGCGGTCACCGCGAAGACGAGCCCCGTGAACACGAGCGAGCGTAGCCACTGCATGCGGGTCGATTCCTCCCTGGGTCCGTTGCCGCCGGTCAGCCCGGCAGGCGGGACAAGTCCGCCGCGTGCATGAACAAGCCCTGCATGCGCTTCAGCAGCGCGAGCCGGTTGGCACGCAATGCCGGGTCGTCCGCCATGACCAGCACCGAATCGAAGAAATCATCCACCGCTTTGCGCAGCGCGGCGAGTTGTCGCAGCGCCGTGGTGTACTCGCGTGCGGCGAAGCGCGGCTCGACGTCCCGGGCCATCGCCTCGACCTGCTCGGCGAGCACCTGCTCGGCCGGGTCGAGCAGCAGCTCGGCGTCCACCCGGTCGCGCACCGGCCCGGTCGCCTTGCGGAGGATGTTCGCGATGCGCTTGTTTGCCGCCGCCAGGCTCGCCGCGTCGTCGAGCTGCAGGAATTGCGCGAGGGCGCGCAGCCGGGAATCGAAATCCAGCGCGGACGCCGGGCGGGTCGCGAGCACCGCGTCGAACATCTCGGGCGACACCGTGATGCCCGCGCCGCCTTCCACGTAATACGCGCGCAGCCGCTCGATGACGTAGTCGTAGACTTCCATGCGCAGTGGCGCGACGTCGACCGGGGCGAGCACCTTGCCCTGGTCCACGGCAACATTCGCCATGTCGGCGCGGGCCGCGTCGACGGCCTGCGCGATCAGCGACTGCAGGTCGAGGTCGAGCCCGCGCTCGATCGAGATTCGCAACAGTCCGAGCGCCGCGCGTCGCAAGCCGAAGGGGTCGCGGGTGCCGGTCGGTCTCTGGCCTGTCGCATAGATGCCCGCGATCGTGTCGAGCTTGTCCGCGATCGCGACGGCCATGCCGGTACGCGTGACCGGTAATGCGTCGCCGGCATAGCGGGGCAGGTACTGCTCGCGGAGCGCGTCGGCCACCTCGGCGGCCTCGCCGTCGTGCGCGGCGTAGTAGCGGCCCATGAGCCCCTGCAATTCCGGGAATTCGCCGACCATCGCCGTCAGCAGGTCGCATTTGCTCAATTGCGCGGCCCGATCGGCCAGCGCGGCATCGCCGCCCAGGGCCGCCGCGATCGAACGCGCCAGCGCGCGCACCCTTTGCGACTTGTCGTGCAGGGAGCCGAGCTGGGTCTGGAACGTGACCCGCTTGAGCGCGTCGAGGTGCGTGTCCAGCCTGCGCCGGCGGTCGGTCGACCAGAAAAACGCCGCATCCGTGAGGCGCGGGCGTACGACGCGCTCATTGCCGGCGATTACCTGCGCCGGATCGCGGCTCTCGATGTTCGAGACGGTGACGAACCACGGCAGCAACGCGCCCTCGGCGCTGCGCACGGGGAAACAGCGCTGGTGCTCCTGCATCGTGGCAATCGGCACTTCGGGTGGCAGTTCGAGGAACTGCGCGTCGAATCGGCCGGCCAGCGGCACTGGCCACTCGACGAGCGCAGTCACCTCATCGAGCAGCGACGGCTCGATGACCGCGACGCCACCGACGTCGGCGGCCGCGGCGACGACGCCCTGGCGAATGGACTCGCGGCGCGCGTCGATGTCGGCCACGACGCGGCCGCGGGAGTGCAGCGTCTTCACGTAGGCCATCGGGGTGCCGAGCTTGAGCGCCTTTGGCGCCATGAACCGGTGCCCGTACGTGACGTTGGACGCCTGCACGCCCAGGATCTCGGCCGGCACGACGTCGCGGCCGAAGAGCATGACCACCCAATGCACGGGGCGCACGAACTGTGCCTCCCCGGCTCCCCAGCGCATGCGCCTGGCGACCGGCAATGCGTCGAGCGCCGCCTGCACGATGCCCGGCAGCAGCTCGACGGTGCGCGCGCCAGGATCCACACCCCGGTAAACCAGCCAGGCGCCTTTAGGTGTCTCGAGCGTTTCCAGCGCACTCACGTCGACGCCGCAGCTTCTTGCAAACGCGGTGGCCGCTTGCGTCGGCGTGCCCTGCACGTCGAACGCCGCCTTGACCGGGGGCCCGCGCCGCTCGAGCGGGCGGTCCGGCTGCTGCGCGATCAGGCGTCGGACGCGCACGGCCAGCCGCCGCGGCGTCGCAAATCGCTCGACGGCACGGTGCTCGAGTCCCGCGTTCGACAGTCCCCAGGCGACGCCGTCGCCGAATGCGGTGCTCAGGCTCAGCAGCGACTTGGGCGGCAGTTCCTCGGTGCCGATCTCGACCAGGAAGTCGCGATGGGCGCTCATGCGAGGTCCCCGATCGTCCGGCCACGCTCGGGCAAGGGGGGATCGACGAGCGTGCCGGCGGCATTCAATTCCGCGAACGTCGTGCCCTGCCGCAGCATGGGAAAACCGAGAGCCTCGCGGCTCGCGTAATAGGCATCGGCAACCCCGCGCGCCAGCGTGCGCACCCGCAGGATGTAGCGCTGCCGTTCGGTGACCGAGATGGCTTTGCGCGCATCGAGCAGGTTGAACGTGTGCGACGACTTGAGCATCCGCTCGTACGCCGGCAGGGGCAGCCTTGCTTCGAGCATCCGCAGGCACTCGCGCTCGTACGCATCGAACTGTCGAAACAGTTCGTCCACGTCGGCGTGCTCGAAATTGAACTTCGACTGCTCGACCTCGTTCTGGTGATAGACGTCGCCGTAGGTCACGCGGCCGAGCGGGCCATCCGTCCAGACGAGGTCGAATACGCTCTCCACGCCCTGCAGGTACATCGCGAGCCGTTCCAGGCCGTACGTAATCTCGCCCATGACGGGCCTGCAATCGAGACCACCCACCTGCTGGAAATACGTGAACTGGGTTACCTCCATGCCGTTCAGCCAGATCTCCCAGCCGAGGCCCCAGGCCCCGAGCGTCGGCGACTCCCAGTTGTCTTCGACCAGGCGGATGTCGTGCACGAGCGGGTCGATGCCCACGGCCCGCAGCGATCCCAGGTACAGGTCGATGATGTCGGGCGGCGACGGCTTGATGACCACCTGGTACTGGTAGTAGTGCTGCAACCGGAACGGGTTGTCGCCGTACCGGCCGTCGGTCGGCCGCCGCGAGGGCTGCACGTAGGCGGCACTCCAGGGTTCCGGGCCCATGGCCCGCAGGAAGGTCGCGGTGTGAAACGTGCCGGCCCCCATCTCCATGTCGTAGGGTTGCATGATCACGCAGCCGCGGTCGGCCCAGTACCGCTGCAACGCCAGGATCAGGTCCTGGAAAGTTCGGGGGGTCGTGCGCGCCGGTCTGGGCATCTGGATTCTTCGCCGTTGGCTCTAAATACGAACAAAGCGGCGCAGTATAGCGAACGATCCGGGCCCGGCACGACGCCCTGATTATTAACCACCATCATTCAGTCGATCAAAAACTTCAACGACAGCACCGTATTGTTCAAGGTGGATTAATCGCTTGAACGTCGCGGCTGGCGCCTTCGGGCCGCAGCTGGCGGTTGCGCGTGTCACACGCGACGAGCACCGGTCGACGGACGCGATGATCCTCGGTGAACAAGAGCGCCCGTGTCCCTGCGCCGCGGAAACAAGCCGGCCATCGCCACCGCGGCGGCCCTGGTCACGCCAGCCGGGGTCCTGCGCGTCACATCCTGGCGGGCCTGCGACGTCTCGACTCGCGCGGCCCCGCCCGGGGAGAAAGCAAGCAAACGCTTGTGAAAATCGCCGGGTGCCCCGACGGGTGCCGCGGGGTGCGGCGTGTCAGACAGGAACCACGCACCGCGCGGACCTTTTGACCTTACAGGCCGCTGCGGCCTCGCCATACTTGATCGCATCCGGCCGGCGCGCCGGCGGAGCGGCCAAGACTGGAGCGAACTCATGGCAGCCAGGCCCAGCAAGCGGGCGCGCACGCGTGCGACGACGAAGACGGCGGCCCGCGGCGCCCGGATTGCGCAGCGCAAGTCTCCCGAACTCGACCTGCGGCGCGCACCGATGCAGGCCCGCGGGCAGGCCACGTTCGACCGGATCCTCGATGTCACGGCACGGCTGCTGGAGAAATCCGGCACAGAGGCGCTGACGACCAACTTGATTGCACGCACTGCCAGGGTCAACGTGGCGACGCTGTACCAGTACTTCCCGAACAAGCAGGCGGTCCTGCTGGCGCTATTCAAGCGCCAGGGGGATGCGCTGATCGAACTCGGCGACCGCATGACCCAGGGGTTCAGTACCGCCACCGACTGGCGGCGCGTGGTGAACGGCGTGGTCGAGGCCGTCGCCCAGGCCAGGGCGGCGACGCCAGGCGTCGTGGCATTGCGCCAGGCCATGCGTTCCTCGCCGGACTTGCTGGCGCACGACCAGAGAATGACCAGGTCCGTGGCGACGGTGCTCGCGGGCGAACTCGTGCGCGCCGGCACGCGACCGGAAAAGGCCATGGTCGTCGCGCGCTGCGCCATCGAGGCGCTCGCGGCATTGCTCGACATGTGGTCGATCGAATCCGGCGGCAGGGACGGTCAGATCGTCGAACAGGCGAAGGCCATGATGACCGGTTACCTGGCGCCATACGTCGAGCGCGGCACGGCGTCGGGCAGATCAGGCCGCCGCCCACGGCGCTGAGGCACGTCGATCACGTCCGCCCGGCTTCCAGGTTCGGGAGCGATCGGGGCCGCCGGCCGCGACGATGCCGTAACGAGATCCCGCGCCGTGAAGGCATATACTGCCGCGCATCGCGAGCCGGCCGGACACGAACGCCCCTGCGAAGGTGTCAGGCCGCATGACCGGGGGAACGAGCATGACGTTGAAGAATGCGGTCCCGCGTCGAACGATGCGCTGCCCGGCAACGTGAGCGCAGAACCCGGGCCCACAAGGGACATCGCGGACCCATCGCGATGATCGCGTTCACGATGGCGCAGTGCCGCTCCCTGGCGCCCGGGCTCGTCGTGGCCGGCCTCGTTGCACTCGCGGCGTCCTGGCTTGCCGACCACTACCACGCCCCCGTGATGCTGTTCGCGCTGCTGCTCGGCATCGCCGTCAATTTCCTGTCCGAGGATGCCCGCTGCCGCCCGGGGCTCGAGTTCGCTTCGCGAACCATATTGCGTGTCGGCGTCGCATTGCTGGGCATGCGGATCACGTTTGAACAGGTGCAATCGCTCGGGACCGGTGCGCTGGCGCTGACCTTCGCCGCCGTGGCGGCGACGATCGCGTTCGGCTGGCTGGCCGCGCGTGCCGCGCGTCTCGACAGCGAGTTCGGCGTCCTCACCGGGGGAGCGGTGGCAATCTGCGGGGCGTCGGCAGCGTTGGCCATTGCCGCCGTCCTGCCCAAGGGGCCGACGCACGAGCGCGATACGGTGATGACCGTCGTCGCCGTGACGGCGTTCTCGACCATGGCGATGATCATCTACCCGCTCATCGCGGACGCCGCGGGTTTCGACCCGCACACGAGCGGGATATTCCTCGGCGCGACGATCCATGACGTCGCACAGGTGGTCGGGGCAGGTTACAGCGTTTCGCAGGAGGCGGGCGACGCGGCCACGATCGTGAAGTTGTTTCGCGTCGCGTTGCTGTTGCCCGCGGTGTTCGTCATTTCGTTCCTGTTCCGGGGCCGCCACGAGCTGAGCGCGGGAGCCGCCCCGCGGCCACCGTTGCTGCCCCTGTTCCTGGTCGCGTTCGCGCTGCTCGTGGCCGTCAACTCGACTGGCATGCTGCCGCCAGCGCTTTCGAGCGGCTTGCAGGAGGCCTCACGCTGGTGTCTCGTCGTCGCGATCGCCGCGCTCGGCACCCGGACGTCGCTCGGCGACCTCGCGCGTGTCGGCTGGAAACCCGTCGCGGTCATCGTCGCGGAGACGGTATTTGTGGCGCTGTTGATTCTCACGGGGCTCGCGCTGCAGGTCGCGTCGTGACCGGTACCGTGTACGGGTAAGGCCGGCCGTCGCGCCGGTGACATCCGGATCAGGTGTACGCCTGGTACTTGTCGAGGTAGCGCACGGGTTTCGACAACGCGTCGCGCCGGAACGGGTCACCGAGTTCCTGCGTGACCATCATTTCGAGCACCGTCGTGCGGCCTGCCGCTTGCGCGTCGACGGCGGATCGCAGCGCCGGACCCACGTCGTCCAGCCGGGTCACCGTCACGCCGTCGCAGCCGAACGCCTTCGCAACGCCGGCCCAGCTGGGACTCTCCAGGTTGACCGCCTGGAAGCGGCGCGAGTAGAAATCGACGTGATTCTTCTTCTCCGCGCCCCACTGGCCGTTGTTGAAGACCACGACCGTGACGCCGAGCCGTTCGCGGGCGCAGGTGAGCAGTTCGTTCAAGCTGATGCCCCAGGCGCCGTCGCCGACGTACGCAATCGCGGGGCGTTCGGGCCGCGCGAACTTCGCGCCGCAGGCGACCGGGAACGCGTACCCGCAATTGCCGAAGCTCATGGCCGCAAACATGGAGCGCGGCTGCTCGAAGCGCAGGTAGGAATTGGACACCGAGCAGATGTTGCCGATGTCGGTGGCCACCATCGCCCCTTGCGGCATGGCGCGCTCGAGCTCCCGCAGCACCTGCCGCGGATGCATGTGCGGCGAGCCGGCAGCGACCTCCAGCGAAAACGCATCGCGCTCGTGGGTCCAGCCGGCGAGTTCCTGTTCCCAGGCGCTCTTCTCGGCCTCGATGCGCTGCTTGCGCTCGGCCTGGTTCGCGCTGCACGCAAGTTGCCGCGCCCCCAGCCGCTCGACCAGTGCCCCCGCCGCCGCGCGTGCGTCGCCGTGGACGCCGACGTCGACGTGCTTCACGAGACCGAGCACCCTGGCGTCGGCATCGACCTGGATGATCTTCGCGCCGGCGGGCCAGTAATCCATGCCGTATTGCGGCAAGGTGCCGAACGGGCCGAGACGCGTGCCGAGCGCCAGCACCACGTCCGCCTGCGCGATCAGCCGCATGGCGGCCTTGGAACCCTGGTAGCCGAGCGGCCCGCACCAGAGCGCGTGCGAGCCCGGGAACGAATCGTTGTGAAGGTAACTGCTGGCGACCGGAGCATGCAGCAACTCCGCCAGGCGAACGGCTTCGCGTGTGCCGTCCGCCAGGATCACTCCGCCGCCAGCGAGGATGACCGGAAAGCGCGCGCCGGCGAGCAAGTCGGCCGCCGCGTCGAGGGCCGCCGAGTCTCCGGGGCCGCGACCGATGCGCATCGGTCGTGTGATCGTGGCCTGGATGTCGCCGTAGAAATAATCCCGCGGAATGTTGAGCTGGCACGGCCCCATTTCGAGCATCGCGCGATCGAAACAGCGGCCCGCAATCTCGGCCATGCGCTGCGGGTTGTTCACGTGGCCCTGGAATTTCGTGATCTTCGAGAAGATCGGCAACTGGTCCGTCTCCTGGAAGCCGCCGAGTCCCATCGTGGCCGAACCCGTCTCCGGTGTGATGAACACGACCGGCGAGTGCGCCCAGTACGCGGCGGCAATCGCCGTGACGAAGTTCGTGACGCCGGGTCCGTTCTGCGCAATGCAGACGCCGTGGCGACCGGAGGCGCGGGCGTAGCCATCCGCCATGTGCGCGGCCCCCTGTTCGTGCGCCACGGGAATGAAGCGGATCCCGGCGGCCGGGAAGATGTCGAGCGCGTCCATGTAGGCCGAGCCCACGATGCCGAACACATCGGAGACGCCATTGACGGCGAGGGTCTCGACGAGAGCCTCGGAAGGAGTCATGCGTTGCGCGGTCGGTCGGGTCATGAGTACGTCCCCCGGAGACACGCGGTCACTCTAGAGGACGCACCTTGCGCGGCGCATGCGGGAAAATCCGGGGTGACACCCATGCGGCGCGCCCCGGAGCAAGCTCAGGCGTCAGGCGCGGCGGCTGGCGCGGCCGCCTCGGGTGGGACGACTGCAACCCACGAACCGTCCGGATCGTAGATGTTGATGGTTTCGACGACGGTTGCCGTGTCCTCGCCGAGATCCTTCTGGAAGACGATGCCGTCCTGGTTGACGATGAATGTCTGCACGCCGCTCGAGCCGTAATCGGCCGGCCAGGCGATCAGCGCGAATCCCTCGGTGTAGAGGCCATCCTTGAAGTAATCCCGTGCGCCGCCGTTGGCGTGCTCGCCCTGTGCATAGAGCATCCGGTAGTAATAGCCGTGGTAAGGCGTGCGCGCGCCTTCGACGGACCGGTAACCCTCCCCGGCCGCGGCGGCCACGAACGGTCCGGCGGGGCTCGCCGGCTCGTCGGCCGAAGTCTCCCAGTACAGGCCGTTCTGCAGGCCCTCGTCGCTCAGGAGCTTCAACGCGAAGATGCCGGGCGGGTCGCCGTCGTGGCCCACCTCCGCATAGTCGTATTGCGCTTGCACGAAGCCGCGGCAGACGTCGATCGCGCCGAGTTCATTGGCGCCGACGCGACGGTAGACGAGTTCGTCCGCGCCGGCGGCACCGTCGAGGTACCACTTGCCATCGCGCTTCACGATCGGAATCGGCATCGGCCAGTCGTTCTCGCCGACGACTATGGTCATCTTGTCGTCGCCCTCGGCGACGAGGGAATGCTTCGCCTGGTAAGTCGCGACGAATTCCGCACGACCGGCCTTGTCGGCAACCGCGTCACCCGAGTCGATCAGGTCGTCTGTCTCAGGACCGAGGAGGTGCCGCAGCGCCGGGAGGTCGTCTTTCTGCAAGGCAACCACGAAGGCCTCGATGGCCTGCTCCGGCGAACTGAACGAGGCTTGTGCCTCCTGCTTCGAGCCGCAGCCAGCCAGCAACGCAACCGCGACGAGGGCTGCCGCTGCACGCAGCCGCGCGTGCAAGTATGTCTGGATATTCATGATGTCGTGCTCCCCGTCTCAGCGCCGATTCTGCTTGTTTCCGCCGCCCTTGCTGTGCGCACCCTTCGGCATGCTCTGCTTGCCACGCTGGCTCGCGGCACGGTCCGCGCTGCCCCGGTTGGCGCCGGAGACAGCCGTCGAGTGCTGCTTGCCGCCGCCGGCGGACGGTGCCGGTCGCTGCGTCGACTGGGGACGCGTGCTGGGGGCGGGACGCTGCGCGTCGCCGCCGTAGCCGCGGTCGCCTTGGCCGCTACTCGGCCGCTGCATGTCGCGCGACGCCGTCGCCGGCTTGCTGGTTTGCGGCCGTTGCATGTCGCGCGAACCAGGGGACGCATTGCCGCCTTGTGGCCGCGACGCATCGCGCGACCCGGTCGCAGCCTTGCTGCCTTGTGGTCGATCGGCGTCCCGTGCGCCGGCGTAACTGCCCTGTACCTTGGGTGGCGTCTTGCTCTGGCGCGTGCCCGACTTGGCCGCGGCCGGGCTTGAATACCCCGGCTTCGCATTGGCAACCCGGTCCGTCGCTGACTGCCCGGAGCCCGACTTCTTGCCTGCGTAGCCGCTCTGGCCCTTCCAGTTGTCGACCGTTGCATCCGGCGACGGGCGCTTCACGTCGGCAGGCATCGGACGCGCCTGCCGCTTGTTGAGATCCTGCAATTCCGGCCGGCTCGGCCGCGCCGCACTGATCGGGCTGCTCGTGGTGCGGTTCCGGTTGTACCCGCTGCTGCCCGTGGCACCAGCACGCGGCTTGTTGTCGTAGCGATCCCAGTAGGCGTTGCCGCTGCTGCCCGGACGGTTGCCGCCCGTATTGATGACGATATTGCCGGTGTTCTGGAAACCGCTGTTGTAGTTGGGCGGACGGTTGTACGAGTTGCTCGGGTAGTAGCCGCCGCCGTAGGACGGCCGATACGGGTAGGGCGGGTAGTACGGCATGCCGCCGTAGCCGTAGTTGGGGTGGTAGTAGTCGTCATCGTCGTCGAAGATCTCGCTGACGAGGATGCCCGCGCCGAAAGCCAGCACGCCCGTCGCGACCATCGAACCGGTGCTGTGGCCTTTCTCTTCCGTCGTCGTAGTGGTCGTGGTCGTCGTCGCCGGCGCCGGCGCCGCGGCCGGCACCGGTGCATACGCCGTCTGCGGGTCGTACTGCGGCACGTAGACCACTTCCGGCTGCGCTGGCTTGAGTACGATGACTTCCTTGTCCTCCTGCACCTCGGTCTCGACCTTCATCTGTGCCGAACTCTGCAGGTTGCCGACGTCCTGTGCCTGCTTGCGCAGTCGCTGCACCGCGTCGAGCACGCCGGCCTGGTCGGCCGTGAATGCCTCGCCGAGTTCCGTCGTCCAGCCAAGCTCGAGACACATCATGTCCACGGTCTCGGGAAACTGGACCAGTGCGCGGATCGGCGGCGTGAATCCCACCTGCGCCGCCGCGTCGTCCAGCGCCTTGCCCTTGACGCCTTCCTGCTGCAGCAGCCAGTTGCCCGCATCGAGCACCTCCTGAGGGTTCGTCGATGCGATCAGCATCTGCGACAGGACCGGGTCGGGATACAGCGCGATCGGGGCCAGCAGGTCTTCGAGCGCCTCGGGTGTCCACGACGCCGTTGTGGCCAGCGCAGCCTGACCGGCAGGCGTAGCCGCTACCGGTGCGACAGGTGGCGTCGTGGCGGGCGCAGCTGGTGGCTCCTTGGAGCCGCAACCGGCGAGCGCCGTCGCGATGCCGATTGCGAGGGTGATTGCCAAGGCACGGTGGTACAAGGCGCGACTAGTCATCGGTCCCCTCCCCCGCGCTGAGTGCGGGTGCGTCCATGTTCTCTAGACGTACGAACACCGGCCATCCCGCCAGCTCGCGCGTGCAACCACCCCTCGGCGACTTTACCACGGTCGTTCGCGTGGCCTGTAGAGTTGCGGTGCATGACCTCGAGGGGTGAGCGGTGCACGACGACGAGTTGCGTGAATGGATCGGGCGTTGTGTGCGACGCAGCGAGATCCTGGACGCCGGGCCGACCGCGCGCCTCGCCGCGACACTGTCGCGCGACGAGCCAATCTCAGCGGACGGAGCGCTGCCGCCACTGCGCCACTGGCTGCACTTCCTGCCGCTGTATCCGGCAGGGGCGCTCGGTCCCGACGGCGCCGTCCGTGGCAGCGACTTGCTGCCGCCGATCGGGTTGCCGAGGCGCATGTGGGCTGGCAGCCGATTGCAGTGGCAGCGCCCGTTGCTCGCCGGGACCGAGGTCACCAAGGAGACCGCGATCGTCGACATCGTGGCGAAGCAGGGCCGCAGCGGCCGCCTGGTCTTCGTGCAACAACGACACGCTTACCTCGACGCTGCCGGCGTTGCGCTGACCGAGGAGCAGGATGTCGTCTATCGCGATCACGCGCGCCCCGATGCGGCGCCAACGCAACCGTCGGTTGCGCCACCGGATCCCGAATGGACGCGCACGGTCGCAACCGACGAGGTCCTGTTGTTTCGTTATTCGGCGCTCACGTTCAACGCACACCGCATCCACTACGACCTGCCCTACACGACCCGGGTGGAGGGCTATCCCGGCTTGCTCGTGCACGGACCACTCGTCGCAACGCTGATGCTCGATCACCTGCGTGACCGCCTGCCCGCCGCAACCGCCATTGCTCACTTCGAGTTCCGGGCCCTGCACCCCGCGATCCACCCGGCCGAGATGACGCTCTGCGCCGCGCCGAGCGCTCGCCACGAGCAGTACCGGGTATGGGCGCGTGACGGCGCTCGTGTGCTGTGCATGGAAGGGATCGCTGAATTTCATTGATCAAGTGCACATAATTGGTGCACACGCCGGTCGCCCGCACCGCTCAAGTGCGCCCAACCCGGTCGAAATCGCCACCTCGCCGTTTGCCCGCCAGCGCTTTGCGCTACTGCTGTGCGCTGGCATAATTGCTGCATTCCTTTGGGCCCTTATAGAAACCGCTTCTGAGTCGCCGCGGCGAGCGGCTCGAAGCCTCCTACTCGCTGCAACTTCCAGGAGTTCACATGACCACCGGTGCCGATGTCCTCAAGCTGATCGAGGAAAAGGGAATCAAGTACGTCGACCTGCGTTTCACGGACACGAAGGGCAAGGAACAGCACGTGACCGTGCCGACCCGCGTCGTGAACGCCGCCTTTTTCGAGGACGGCAAGGGCTTCGACGGCTCGTCGATCGCCGGCTGGAAGGGCATCCAGGAGTCGGACATGATCCTGATGCCGGACGCGTCGACGGCCGTCATGGACCCGTTCTTCGACGAGCCGACGCTGATCCTCCGCTGCGACGTCGTCGAGCCCTCCACGATGCAGGGCTATGACCGCTGCCCGCGCTCGCTGGCGAAGCGCGCCGAGGCTTACCTGAAGTCGACGGGCATCGCCGACGCCTCGATGTGGGGCCCGGAAAACGAATTCTTCATGTTCGACAACGTGCGCCACGGCAATTCCATCAACGGTTGCTTCTACGAAGTCGACTCGAACCAGGGCGCCTGGAACACGGGCGCGACGATCGACGGCGGCAACCTGGGCCATCGCCCGGGAGTGAAGGGTGGCTATTTCCCGGTGCCGCCGGTCGACGCCTACCAGGACCTGCGCACCGCGATGTGCGGCGCGATGGAGGAACTCGGCCTCGAGGTCGAAGTGCACCACTCGGAGGTGGCCACCGGCGGCCAGGCTGAAATCAACGTGTCGGCCAACACGCTCGTGAAGAAGGCGGACGAGGTGCAGATCCTCAAGTACGCGATCCACAACGTGGCCGCGACCTACGGCAAGACCGCGACGTTCATGCCGAAGCCGATCGTGGGCGACAACGGCAACGGCATGCACGTGAACCAGTCGCTGTCGAAGGACGGCAAGAACATCTTCGGCGGCGACAAGTACGGCGGCCTCTCCGAGATCGCGATCTACTACATCGGCGGCATCATCAAGCACGCCAAGGCGCTGAACGCGATCTGCAACGCCAGCACCAACAGCTACAAGCGGCTCGTGCCCGGCTTCGAAGCGCCCGTGATGCTCGCGTATTCCGCGCGCAACCGCTCGGCGTCGATCCGCATCCCGCACGTGATGAACCCGAAGGCCCGCCGCATCGAGGTGCGTTTCCCGGATTCCACCGCCAACCCGTATCTCTGCTTCGCGGCGATGCTCATGGCGGGCCTCGACGGGATCAGGAACAAGATCCACCCCGGCGACCCGGCCGACAAGGATCTCTACGACCTCGAGCCCGAGGAAGCGAAGAACATCCCGACCGTCTGCCACTCGCTCGACATGGCCCTCGACGCGCTCGACAAGGACCGCGGCTTCCTGAAGGAAGGCGGCGTATTCACGGACGACGTCATCGATGCCTACATCGGGCTCAAGATGCAGGAGGTGACCCGGCTGCGCATGTCCACGCATCCGGTCGAGTTCGAGCTCTACTACAGCGTCTGACCTGCGGCCTGCGGGAGCGGCGGGTGGTCGCGGGCCGCCCGGCGCCTCCAGTTACCCGCGGTCCCTTGACGCACTTCGCGGAACACCGGGGTCACTTTGTCAGCGGGAACGCTTGTCGCTATGCTTTCGCTTCATGAAAACCCTGGTGTTGTTGCTGGGTTGCGTGCTCGCCGTCGCGAGCTACGCCCAAACCACGACCACGAAGCGGGAACTCTGGGAGTGGAAGGACGCGAACGGCGTCACGCACTACTCGGACGTGCCGGCACCGGGCGCGCGGAAGATCACGTTGACCGGAAGCGCGCCCGTGGCGCAGCCCGCCCCGACCGCGCCCCCGGCCAGTGCCGAGCAGCCGGCCCGCAGCGAGACGCGCAAGCGAGTCGAATATTCGGTGCTCGAGATCGTGGCGCCGGAGGAAGGCGCGTCGTTCTTCGGCGCGGACGCGGTCGTCGAGGTGCAGGTGCGATCCGAGCCCTCGCTCGTGGAGGGCGACCGGGTCCAGCTCTACCTGGACGGCAAGCTTGTGCAGGGCGAGAACTACACCCTTGCGAACCTCGAGCGTGGCGAGCACTCGGTCGTGGGCGTGATCCTCGATTCGCAGGGCAACGAGAAGATTCGCAGCGGCTCGCGAACCTTCCACGTCAAGCAGATCAACGTCGACAATCCGCGCAACGCCGGCCCTACAGTGCGGCCCAGGCCGACGCCCCACGGCGGAGGCTGACCTCACCCGGGGCGGTCGCGTCGCGACTCCGGCCGCCGGAGGCGTGACGTGGGATCCGACTTCCATTCATCCGTCGTGCCCCCGGCGCAAGCCGAGCTGAACGTGCTGCTCGACGGCATTGCGACCTCGCTCGTCTGGCTCGATGCGGACGGCGCCGTGGTGCACCTGAACGAGCCCGCGCAGGACCTGTTCGGCCTGAGCCGCAACCAGGTGGCGGGCCGCGCGATGCGCGACATCCTCAAGGGCAACATCGAACTCGAAGGCGTGATCAGCCGGGCCCGCGCCGCAGGCGCGCAGTATTCGCGGCGCGAGATACCGTTCGAGGCCGGGCCTGCGGCTCCGCCGCGGGTACTCGACGTGACGGTGACGCCGTTCGACCCGCCGGGACGGCCCGGCGGCGTGATCGTCGAACTCGCCGACACCACGCACCACCAGCGCATCACGCGCGAGAACGCGCTGCTCACGCAGCTCGGCGGCAGCCGGGCGATGGTCCGGCAGCTCGCGCACGAGATCAAGAACCCGCTCGGTGGCTTGCGCGGCGCAGCGCAGCTGCTCGAACGGCAGTTGAAGGACGTTGCGCTGCACGAGTACACGACCGTGATCATCGCCGAGGCGGACCGGCTGGCCGCGCTCGTCGACGCATTGCTCGGCCCCGGCGCGCCACCGCGCAAGGAAGCCGTCAACATCCACGAGATCGTGCAGCACGTCGGCCACCTGCTCGCGGCCGAAGCGCCGACGGGCGTGGTCATCGAGCGCGACTACGACCCGAGCCTGCCGCGGCTTCGCCTCGACCGCAACCAGATCATCCAGGCACTGCTGAACCTGGGCCGCAACGCGATCCAGGCCGTCGGCGTGCGCGGGCGCATCGTGCTGCGCACACGCGCGCTCACCAACGCGAGCATCGGCAGCCGCCGCTACCGGGTCGTCGTCGGCATCCAGGTCGAAGACGACGGGCCCGGCGTGCCGGTCGAGCTCAAGGACACCGTCTTCTATCCGCTGGTCACCGGCCGCAAGAACGGCACGGGGCTCGGCCTCGCGGTGGCACAGGACCTGATCGGCCGTCACGACGGCCTGATCGAATTCGACAGCCGCCCGGGTCGCACTGTCTTCACGATCCTGCTTCCCTTCGACAACAATGAACCCGCCACCAGCACTTAACGTCTGGCTCGTCGACGACGATGCCTCCATCCGCTGGGTGCTCGAGCGCGCCCTGAAGCAGGCCGGCATGGCGCCGGTCGCGTTCGAGGACGCGGACGCCGCGCTCGCCGCGCTGCGCCGCGACGTGCCCGACGTCCTGGTCACCGACATCCGCATGCCGGGCAGGAGCGGGCTCGACCTGCTGGACGAGATCCGCACGCGCCGGCCCAAGCTGCCCGTGATCGTGATGACCGCCCACTCGGATCTCGAGAGCGCCGTCGCGGCCTACCAGGGCGGCGCGTTCGAATACCTGCCGAAGCCCTTCGACATCGACCAGGCGGTCGAGCTCGTGCGGCGCGCGGCCACGCAGCTGCAGCGGGCCGAGGATTCGGTGGCGGACTCGCGCCGCATCCCCGAGATGCTCGGGCACGCGCCGGCGATGCAGGAGGTCTTTCGCGCGATCGGCCGGCTGTCGCGCTCGAGCATGACCGTGCTGATCACCGGCGAATCGGGCACGGGCAAGGAACTCGTCGCGCGCGCGCTGCACAGGCACAGCCCGCGGGCCTCGAAGCCGTTCATTGCGCTCAACACGTCGGCGTTCACCGCCGACCTGCTCGAATCCGAGCTGTTCGGCCACGAGAAGGGCGCGTTCACAGGCGCCAACGAACTGCGGCGCGGGCGTTTCGAGCAGGCGGATGGCGGCACGCTGTTCCTCGACGAGATCGGCGACATGTCGCCGCAGCTGCAGACGCGGCTGTTGCGAGTGCTGGCAGAGGCAGAGTTCTATCGAGTCGGCGGCCAGTTGCCGGTCAAGGTGGACGTGCGCGTGATCGCCGCGACGCACCAGGACCTCGAAGCACGCGTGCGCGACAACCTCTTTCGCGAGGACCTGCTGCACCGCCTGAACGTGATCCGGATCGAGGTGCCGCCGCTGCGCCAGCGGCGCGAGGACATCCCGCAGCTGCTGCAGCACTACCTCGACGTCGCCGCGCTCGAACTCGGGGTCGCACCAAAAGTGCTGGCCGACGAAGCCGCGCAGGCCCTGCTCGCGTTCGACTGGCCCGGCAACGTCCGTCAGCTCGTGAACGCCTGCCGCCGCCTGACCGTGCTGGCGGCCGGCCGCGAGATCACACGCGCCGACATTCCCGGCGACCTCGGCGGCAACGGCGCGTTGAACGGCAGCACATCGTCCGACTGGTCGCACGCACTTGCCGCGTGGGCGCAGGGCCGGCTGCAGGCGGGTGGCGCGCCGCTGCTGGAGGACGCGATGCCGGAATTCGAGCGGACACTGATACGCGAGGCGCTGAAGGTGACGCGCGGCGGACGGCAGGAAGCCGCAAAACTGCTCGGCTGGGGCCGCAACACGCTGACGCGCAAGCTCAAGGAACTGGGAATCGACTAGGCTGCGGGCAGGCACCGCTTCAGCAGGCGCAGGCCTCGACTTTCCGCTTCGGCAGTTCCAGCGATCCGACCAGGTGCTTGACCGACGGCATCGCGTTCGCGGCGAGATATTCCGCGATGCCGGCGTTGATCCTGCGGCAGACGAGCGGCTCGTAGAAGAGCGCCGTGCCCACGCCCACCGTCGTCGCGCCAGCGATCAGGAACTCGAGCGCATCCTGCGGCGTGGTGATGCCGCCCTGGCCGATGATCGGGATGCCGAGCGGCCGCGCCACCTCCGCGACCTGCATCACCTTCAGCAGCGCGATCGGCTTGATCGCAGGCCCCGACAGGCCGCCCTGCACGTTGCCGATCACCGGGCGGCGCGTCTTCACGTCGATCGTCATGCCCATCACCGTGTTGATGACGGCCAGCGCGTCGCTGCCGGCCTCGATGCAGCGGCGCGCGTTTTCCCTGATGTCGGTCTGGTTCGGCGACAGCTTGGTGACCAGCGGCTTGGACGTGACCTTGCGGCACGCGTCGACCACGCGTGCCGACATCTCGGGGTAGTTGCCGAACTGGACACCGCCTTCCTTGATGTTCGGGCACGAGATGTTGATCTCGATCGCGTCGATCGGCGAGTCGTCGAAGCGACGCGTCACCTCGACGTAGTCGTCGATCGTCGAGCCGCAGACGTTGGCGAAGAAGCAGGTCTCCGTGAAATCGAGCGTCGGCAGGATCCGGTCCACGACTTGGTCCACGCCGGGGTTCTGCAGCCCGATCGCATTCAGCATGCCCATCGGCGTTTCGTAGACGCGGTGGGCGGGGTTGCCTAGGCGCGGCTCGCGCGTCGTGCCCTTCAGGACGATGGCGCCGACGTCGCGGTTGGAAAACCCGTCGACGCGCGTGTATTCCTCGCCGAACCCGACGCAGCCCGAGAGCAGCACGATCGGCGAAGCGAGCCTGAGCCCGCAGAAATCGATGGCGAGCGACGGCGGCAGGGGCTCGGGCGAGTCAGGCATGGGCGAAATTGTAAGGCATGCGCCTCGGCCGTTACCCGTCAGCCGGATATGAATCGCTCCAGCTGCTGGATGGTCTCCTGCTGCTCTTCGATCACCGCGCGCACGAGGTCGCCGATCGAGATCATCCCGACCATCCTGCCCTCGGCGACCACGGGCAGGTGGCGGATGCGCCGGTCCGTCATGATCTGCATGCAGTTCTGCACGTCGTCCTCGGGCGTGACCGTCAGCGCAGGTGAGCTCATGATCTGCCAGACGGGGGTTTCGGCCGAGGAGCGGCCGAGCAGGATCACCTTGCGCGCGTAATCCCGCTCCGAGATCACGCCGACGAGTTCGCCGTCGCGGGTGACGGGCAACGCGCCCACGTGCTTGTCGGCCATGATCTGGATCGCCTCGAGCACCGGTTCATCGACGTCGACGGACCAGACCTCTTTGCCCTTCCGGGCCAGCAGATGCTTGACGCGCAGCATGCAACAATCCCTCGCTGAAACTGTTCCGGCCGCGGGCCGGCCGACCGCCGCACCGATACTTATGCCACTGAATGTCGTCCTGTTCCAGCCTGAGATCCCGCCCAACACCGGTAACGCGATCCGGCTCTGTGCGAACTCGGGCGCGCGGCTGCACCTGGTGAAGCCGCTGGGCTTCCGGCTCGATGCCCGGTCGGTGCGGCGGTCGGGACTGGACTATCACGAGCTCGCGGACGTGCGGGTCCACGACAGCCTCGCGACGTGCCTCGCGGCGATCAGGCAGGCAGGCAGCGCTCGAACCGCGCTGGTATGCGCTCACGACCGGGGGCAGCGTGACCTACGATGCTGCTCGATTCGAACGCGGCGACGTAGTGGTCTTCGGCCCGGAGACGCGGGGACTGGCGCCCGATGTCATCGCCTCCTGCAGTGCCACGCACCGGTTGCGCATCCCGATGCAGCCCGGCGCACGCAGTCTCAACCTGTCGAACGCCGTCGCGATCGTCGTGTACGAGGCGTGGCGTCAACTCGGTTTCGCAACGGCGTAGCGAGCAGCCGGGGCCGCGCGCTGCACCGCGCGTTTGCTGCCCGGACCGCGCTGCCGTCATTGCGTCTCGGACTTCAACGTGCGGCCCATGAGCACACGCACCGCATCCCGTGGCGGCGCGCCCTCGTAGATCACCTGGTAGATCTGCTCGGCGATCGGCATCTCGACCCGGAAATTCTGCGCCACGCCGCGCACGGCCCGGGCCGCGAGCACGCCCTCGACCACCTGGCCGATCTCGCGCTGCGCGTCGGCGGCCGACTTCCCGGCGGCCAGTGCTAACCCGAAGCGGCGGTTGCGCGACTGATCGTCCGTGCACGTCAGCACCAGGTCGCCGAGACCGGCGAGACCCATGAAAGTGTCCTTCTCGGCGCCCAGCGCGACACCGAGCCGCATCATCTCCGCGAGCCCGCGCGTGATCAGCGCGACGCGCGTGTTGGCGCCGAACCCGAGCCCGTCCGAGATGCCGGCCCCGATCGCGAGGACGTTCTTGGTCGCGCCGCCGACCTCGACGCCGACCACGTCCACCGAGGCATAGGCGCGGAAGTTCTGGCCGGAGAGCCCGCGCGCAAGGGACATTGCATAGTCCTGGTCGCGCGAGGCGACCGTCATTGCCGTCGGCAGGCCGGCGCCGACCTCGCGTGCAAACGTGGGCCCCGACAGGACGGCCATGGGCACCTGGCCGCCGAGCACCTCGGTGGCTACCTGGTGCGGGAGCTTGCCGGAATCGAGCTCGAACCCCTTAGTCGCCCACGCGACGCGCATGCCGGGGCGCAGCAATGGGGCCACTAGCTGCAGGCACTCGCGGAAGCCGTGGCTCGGTACCGCGATCAGCAACTCATCCGCCGCCGCGACGGCCGCGGCCAGGTCCCGCTCGACCTGCAGGCGGTCGGGGAACGGCACCGCCGGCAAATACCGGCGATTGCAGCGATCGTGCGTCATCTCCGCCATCTGTGCGGCGTTCCGGCCCCACAGCGAGGTCGGGCTTCCGGTCCGCGCAAGATGCACGGCGAGGGCTGTGCCCCATGAGCCGGCACCCAATACGACGATCGCTGGCCGCGTGTCGGCGACCCCGTCATCCGTCGAGGCCGTCACGCTACTCCCCCCTGTTCTTTTTCTGCGCCCCAGCGTGCGGCCGGGTTCAGTTGACCGTCGTACCCGCCGACGAGTTGCCGGTTGCCTGGTTGCTCGCGGCCTGCTGGGCCGCGGCCCGCGCGTGCAGTGCTTCGAACGTCACGAGCGGCAGCAGGAACGGCGGGAAGCCCCCCTTGACGACGAGGTCCGACACCGTCGAGCGCGCGTACGAGAGCAGGTAGTTCGGCGCGGCGATCGACAGCACCTGGCCGAGGTCGCCGGTCGAGAGATTCTTGATCACGAACGCGCCGGCCTGCTGCAGTTCCAGCAGCCAGACCACCTTGTCGCCGGACTTCGCCTCGAGGCTCACCTGCAGCACGACTTCGTGCAGGTCCTGCGCGAGGGCGCTGGCGCGCGTCTGGATGTTCAGGTTGACCGCCGGCTGTCCCTGCAGGCCGCCGACGAACGGCCCGTTCGGGGCCTCGAACGAACAATCCTTGATGTAGACGACTTGCGGTGTCACCACCGGGGCATTCAGGTCGGCAACGGGTTGCTGCGTGGGTGCTTGTGAGTTCTGGTCGGTCATCGCGTGGTATTCCTGTGCGTAAAAAGTGGCCTAGGCGCGGCCGAGGAGCCGGTCGAGCTCGCCCGCCTTGTCGAGGGCATAGAGGTCGTCGAAGCCGCCGACGTGACGGTCGCCGATGAAGATCTGCGGAACGCTGCGGCGCCCGCCGCTCCGGGACATCATGACGGCACGCTCGGCATCGTCCTCGTCGATCTTGATTTCGCGGAACGCGACGCTCCTGCGCTCGAGCAGGTTGCGCGCGCGGTCGCAGTACGGGCACCAGCCCGTGGAGTAGACGACGACGTCCGGCGACTGTTGTTCCGTCATGCCCGGTCTCCCGGCTTCGCCTTCGCCGCCTGGTCCTTCACCAGGGGCAGGTTCTCGGCGCGCCAGGCCTGCAGGCCGCCGCGCAGGTTCACGACTTTCGTGAAACCCTGCGTGCCCAGTGTGCGCGCCGCGACGCCGGAGCGCGCGCCGGTCTCGCAGCAGGTGATGAGCACCTTGTCGCGGAAGCGCTTCAGCGATTCGCCCGCACCGGCCAACTCGTCCTGCGGCACGTGGCGCGCGTCGATGATGTGGCCGGACGCGAACTCGGGCTGCGTGCGCACGTCTACGAGCAAGGCGCCCTGGTTCAGGAGCCGCACCGCATCGGCCGGTCCGACCGACTGTCCGCCGCTGCGCACCCGGCTGAATTCGTAGGCCGCGGCCACCAGCGCGAGCACCACCGTGCCTCCCACGAGGAACGGGTGCCGAACGGCAAATTCGAGGAAACGGTCCATCTGTACGCCGGGGAAAAAAGGGCCGCGGATTATAGCAGCCTCGCCGACAGGCTAGACTTGCGCGGCTTTTTGCACCGGCACCCTGCCGCTCCCGAGGAACGTCCGCCCGCGCGTCGCTGCCGATTCATGACGAACGAGGCCCCTACATCCCGCGCGGCTCGCGCCCGCCCGCCGCCACAAAGTCGTTGCGCCCTGGCACTGTGGCCGGCCGTGCTCACCGGTCTCGCGTGCCTCGGACTCGTCGCGCAGCCGGCCGGGAGCGCGTTCGCCGCGAAGCAGCCGACGCCGGCGCAAAAGGAAGCCGAGCTCAGAAAGCTCAACCAGCGCATCGAGCAGGTGCGCAAATCGGTCAACGCCGACGTCGCGAAGCGCGACAAGCTGTCGGTGCAATTGCGCGACGCGGAACTCGGTGTGCAATCGGCACGCAGCGAACTCGACAGCCTGCGCGCCCAGCGCATCGCGGCGGAGAGCCGCATCCGCGAACTGGAGCGCGAGCAGGCAAAGCGCGACCGGGAACTCGACCTGGAGCGCTCGGCGCTGGCGGGCGAATTGCGGACGGCGTACGTGAACGGTCGCGAGGAACAGCTGAAACTTCTTTTAAATCAAGAAGATCCGACCAGTTTTGGGCGCACGCTCGCGTACTACGGTTACTTCGGCCGGGCGCGCCTGGGCCGCATCGACAGCATCCGCGAGCAACTCGAGCACCTGACGCTCGTGCGCGAGAAGATCAGCGCGGAGACTGCGCGGCTGCAGTCCCTGGAAACGCAGCAGGAACAGCAGGTCGCGGCGCTGAACTCGTCCCTGGATGCCCGGCAGCGGGCCGTCGGCAACATCGACCGGCAGATCAAGAGCCGCGGTGGCGAACTGAGCCGCCTGCAGGCACAGGCCGGTTCGGTCGAGAAGGTGCTTGCCGAGCTGCGCAAGGCGCTCGCCAGGTCGAGCGCGAGCCCGGACAGGTCGAAAGTGGCCCAGCAGGCGCCGTTCGAGCCGCTCCGGGGCAAGCTGCCCTGGCCCGTGCAGGACGGCAAGGTGCTCGCCCGGTTCGGCCAGCCCCGGGCTGGGGGTTCCCTCAAGTGGCAGGGCATGCTGATCGGCACGGACCGGGGCGCCCGGGTACGCGCCCCGTTCGCCGGGCGGGTCGTCTACGGGGACTGGTTGCCGGGGATGGGCCTGATGCTGGTCATCGACCACGGCGGCGGCTACATGAGCCTCTATGGCCACAACGAGGAGTTGTTCCGCAAGGTCGGCGAACCCGTAACCGCCGGCGACGTCATCGGGTCGGTCGGCGATTCGGGCGGCCACAACCAGCCCGCACTCTACTTCGAGGTCCGCCGCGGCCGCTCCCCGGTCAATCCGGAACAGTGGCTCGCGAGAAAGTGAGGGTCCCATCAAGGATTGCCCCCCCCGATTGACGGAAGATTTCCTCCCGAACGGAATCGACCGGCAACCGGGTGGGGTTTTCGATGCTAACTGCTGTGGCGCTGACCGACGCGCCCGCGCCAATCAGCGCCACGTCGCTGGATCCTTACGGGCAGCTGATCAAGATGCTGCTGCCCCGCGCGCACTCGATCGTGATCTACGACCGGCTCGGCGTGGCCATCTGGGCGAGCGAAGGCTTCGACGACCCTGCGCTGCAGGGCATCGTCCAGGATGCGCTCGCCGCGGATTTCAACGCCACCAATCCGGCTGCCGACGGCCTGGTTGCGCCGCTCGGCAACGAGCAGGCGGCGTACGTCTTCATGCTGCGGGACTCGTCGCGCGCGCTGCTTGGCGTCGTGGGGCTCGTCAGCCGCGAGGCGGGCCGCGAACCGCGGCCGTTCTCGCTCGTGCATGGCCTGCTGCGACCGGCGCTCGAATGCCTCGGTCGCGAGCTTGCCTCGCAGACCAGCATCGGCGACCTGCAACGCAGCCTCGTCGTACGCGACCGCGACCTCGAGTTGCTGCTCGGCGCCGCGCAGGACGAGTCCGCGAACAGCGACGCCACGGACGATTTCGCGCGCCTCGTGCAGGGCTGCGTCGATCACCTCGATTGCGCGGTCGGTGCGCTCCTGATTCCGGACAAGAACATCGCCGTCTGCCGGACCGGTGACGGCACGCCGCCGCGCGCCGGTGCGGAAGTCCTTACACGCACCCACCGCCACCTGATCGGCTGGACCCAGCTGCACCGGCAGACGATGACCGCCAACCGGCCGGTCCCGAACGGGCCGTTCGCCAACGTGCAGTACAAGATCCTCGCGTGCCCGGTCATGCACGGCGCCCAGCGTGTGCTCGGCGCACTCGTGCTCTTCAAGCCATTGACCGCACCGGACTTCGACCTGCGCCAGGTTCGCATCGTCGAGCTGCTCGCGCGCCGCGTCGCTTTCATCCTCCTGAACGCTTACGACCCGACGACCGGCCTGCTGACCCGCCCCGCGTTCGAGAAGCGCGCGCACGCCGTGCTGACGCCGGAGTCGCTGCGCCGCCACGACAACTGCGTCATCTACATCGACATCGACCGCCTGCACGTGCTGAACGAGAACCTCGGCATGCACGTGGGCGACGACGTCATCGTCCGGGTCGCCGAAGTGATCCGCCGCAACCTGTCGCCGCGCATGCTCGCGTCGCGCATTTCCGGCGACCGGTTCGCGGTGTTCATGCCGGAGGCCAGCGTCGACACCGCGCAGGACGTCGCGGAGAACCTGCGCGACGGCATCGAGCGCCTGAGCTTCGTGCAGGGCCGCCAGACAGTCGACGTCACGGCAAGCTTCGGCATCGCGGGCATTGCCGACGGCCAGCATCCGCTGTCGCACGCCCTCGCCTCGGCCGAGATCGCCTGCAAGGCCGCCAAGGACCGCGGCCGCAACCGCGTCGAGATCTACGCGGACGGCGACCAGAGCATCGTGCGCCGCTACACGGACATCACGCTGATCGGCACCGTGCGCTCCGCCTTGCTCGACCAGCGCTTCCGGCTTGAAGCGCAGCCGATCGTGCCGCTGAACGGCGCGCCAGCCACGCCGAAGTACGAGCTGCTGCTGCGCATGAGCGACGAATGCGGCGACATCGTCCCGCCGGACAAATTCCTGTCCGCGGCCGAGCGGTACCAGCTCGCGCCGGCCATCGACCGCTGGGTCGTGCGCCGGGTCCTCGAAGTGCTCAAGCCGCATGCCGACAAGCTGCTGGCGCAGGATGCCTGCTTCGCCGTGAACATCTCCGGCCAGTCGCTCGGCGACCAGGAATTCGCGGCGTTCATCGAGGCCGCGCTGCGCGACAGCGGGCTGCCGCTCAGCCTGCTGTCGTTCGAAGTCACCGAAACGGCGGCGGTTGCCAACATCGTGCGGGCGGAAGCCCTGATCCGCCGGCTGCGGGAACTCGGCTGCGCCGTGGCGCTGGACGACTTCGGCCGCGGACTGAGTTCGCTGACCTACCTGAAGACCTTGCCGGTGACGCACCTCAAGATCGACGGCACGTTCGTGCGCGACGTGGTCGCGGACGAGCGGTCGCAGGCCATGCTGAGCGCCATCGTGCAGCTGGCCCGGGCCATGAAGCTCAAGACGATTGCCGAATGCGTCGAAAGCGACGCGATCTGCGCCGTGACCCGGTCGCTCGGGGTCGAATATGGCCAGGGTTTCTCGCTGGGACGGCCGGTCCCGCTGGAGAAGGTGCTTGCCGGGCTCGTTGCGGCTAACATGACCCGACCGCAGCAATCGCAGACCGCCTGACGACGTGAACCATCGCCTGCACACCGCCCTGGCCATCGCGGTCGGCATCGCCGTCGGCGTCGGCTTGACGCGCATCACCGACGGGCTGCGCAGCCCGCCGGCCGAGCGTGCGCTGGCCGGCGCGAACTTCGGCGACCCGGTCGCGTCGTCGCATCGGCTGCTGGACGAAGTCATGGGTCGGATCCGGCGCGACTACGTGGAACCGGTCCCGGACACCGATTTCGAGGAAGCCGCCGTCGAAGGCGTCGTGGCGAGCCTCGACCCGCATTCCGCGTTCCTCGACGCCGAGCAGTACGACGAGATGCGCGTGGCCACCGCGGGCAGCTATTCCGGTGTCGGCATCGAAGTGTCGGCGACCGACGGCCGCATCGTCGTCGTGACGCCGATCGAGGGCTCGCCCGCGGCGCAAGCCGGGGTGCGCTCGGGCGACGTGATCCTTGCGGTCGACGACCATCCCGTGACGGCCGAACGGCTCGACGAGACGATCGGGCGCATGCGCGGGTCGGAAGGCTCGCACGTGCGCCTGGCGGTGGATCGCACCGGCGAGCCGGAGCCACTGCTGTTCACGCTCGAGCGCACCGAGGTCCACGTGCACAGCGTACGCGCCGAGCCGTTGCCGGGCGGCTACGGGTACGTGCGTGTCACGCAGTTCACCGACTCGACGCCGGCGGACCTGGACACGGCGCTCAGCGGACTCGCCGGAACCGGGCCGGTGCAGCCCTTGCGCGGGCTCGTGCTCGACCTCCGGGGCAACCCTGGCGGCGTGCTCGAATCTGCCGTCAGCGTGGCCGACGCGTTCCTCGACGCGGGCCTGATCGTGCGGGCGGAAGGCCGCACGCCCGAGGCGCGCTTCGAAATGAGCGCCACGCCCGGCGACTCCCTGGCTGGGCGGCCGCTCGTCGTCCTCGTGGACGGCGGTTCGGCCTCCGGCTCCGAGATCGTCGCGGGCGCACTGCGCGATCACCGCCGGGCGACGCTCATGGGCGCGCGCACGTTCGGCAAGGGCTCGGTGCAGACCGTGATTCCCCTGCGCGACGGGCAGGCCCTCAAGCTGACGACGTCGCGCTACTTCACGCCCTCCGGCGTGTCTATCCACGAGCGGGGAATCGATCCCGACATCGTGATCGCCGGTGTCGCGCCTGCGGTCACGGGCCAGCCGGTCGTGGCGGCCAAGGTCGTGCCGCGCTCCGATACGGCCGTGCAGGCCGCGCTGCAATACCTGCGCGATCGCAGCCTCGGCGCCCATTTCGCCGCGGCGGCGCGCCCAGGCTCACCTGCCCAGAAGCATTGAGCCGGCACCCAGCATCGCGCCGATCACGAGGACCAGGACCGGCAGGACACTGAGCCCGAAGCCCGCGCTGCGACCGGCGGGGTTCGCGACGTAGCTGCGGAAGTACACGATCCTGCCGGCGAAATACACGAGGCCGAGCAGGGCCGCCCAGATCGCGCTCACGTACTCGCCGAACAGCCACAGGGCCGGCAAGAGCACGACGATGAGCTCGAGCGTGTTCTGCTGGACGCGGAAATAGCGTTCGAATATCTCGTTGCCGCTGACCGCCGGAGCCTTCACGTCGTACCTGGCGCGTGCACTTCCCACGGCCATGGCGAACGCGACGTACTGCAGCAGCACCAGCCCTGTGACCAGCGTGAGATATTCCATGAGTCGCTCCCCGGATCGTTCGTCGGAGTGTCGGCAGGCGGAGATTCCATTACCATCGCCGCTGGGTCAACGGCCGCGCCGGCCGTCGTCGGAGGGAGCGGGCACATCATGGTCGGATTCATCATGCGCGCGGCGATCACTGCGCTCGGCCTCTGGGTCGCGGGCCAGTTGTTCGACGGACTGCACTTCAGCTCGCCCGCGAAACTCGCAGTGGCGGCGATCCTGCTCGGCATCGTCAACGCCTTCGTGCGGCCGCTCGCGTTCATCCTCACGCTGCCGATCACGGTGCTGACGCTCGGGCTGTTCCTGCTCGTGCTGAATGCCGCCATGATCGGGCTCGTCGCATGGATCGTGCCGGGCTTCACGATTTCCGGCTTCTGGACCGCGGTCGGCGCCGCGCTGGTCGTGAGCCTCGTGTCCTGGGCGGCCTCGAGCGCGATCGGTTCGAGCGGCCGCGTCGAGATCATCCGCGGCCCCGATCGCCACTGAACCGTCAGGCGAGGCGCGAGGGCAGCGTCACCAGCGCGACGCTGCCGAGGATCACGAGTGTCGCAGCGACCTGCAGCGGTCGCAACGTCTCGTCGAGCACGAGCCAACCCAGCAGCGTCGCGATCGCCGGGTTGACGTAGGCGAACGTCGCCACGCGATCGGTGCGCGCGTTCTTGAGCAGCCACGCGTACGCCGTGTAGGCGAGCGCCGAGCCGATCACCGCGAGATACAGCAGCGCGAGCATGCCGCGCGTCTCCCAGTGCCAGTGCGCCGTCTCGCCCGCCAGGATGCCGCCGGCCAGCAGCCCGAAGCCGCCGCTCAGCATGATCCAGGCGTTGAATGCGATCGGGCCGACGCCGAGCGGCGTGTTGCGGTAGACGATCGTGGCGACCGACCAGCACAGGCATCCGGCCAGCGCGAGCAGCTGCCAGCCGATGTGCGAGGTCAGGTCGGCGTCGTCCGGCCAGACGAGGAGTGCAACGCCCCCGAACCCGAGCAGCAGGCCGCACGCGCCGCGCAGCGTGAGCTTCTGTCCGTGCGGCCCGAGCGTGCCGAGGCCGACGATCCAGAGCGCGAGGCTCGCGTTCAGCAGCGCGACTTCGTTCGAGGGCAGGTTGTGCAGCGCATGCGTGCTCGCGCCGTTCGGGACGGTGATCATCGTCACGCCGAAGAACGCGAGCAGCCACCACTCGCGGCGCGTGCGCGGCAGGCGGTCGCGTCGCTGCAACGCGAGCGCGAGCAGCAGCACCCCGGCGAGCAGCGCACGTGCCGCGGCGAAAAGGAGCGGCGGCAGGTTCGTGACGCCGATGTGGATCACGAGGAACGTCGATCCCCAGACCAGGTAGATGATTGCAAACGCGAGGAAATACCTGGCGCCGCGGTTGCCGTGCGCAACCGCAGCCGTCGCGGTGCCCGCGGCGCCCGTCACGTCTCGCCGCGGGCTCACCGCCGGTCCACGCCCACCCGGTAGAGCCACACCGCCAATGCACCGACGATAGCCAGGCCGAGCCACTCGCCGAACTGCAGCGACCCGGCCAGTGCGAGCACGTCCGCGCTTCCCGACATGACGATGGGGATCGCGATGAAGATCCCCATGAGGGCCTCGCCCGTGATCAGTCCCGCGGCGAACAGCACGCCGTTGCGCTTCGCGCGCTCGGCTTCCGGCGTTTCGCCATGCACGCCGAGCCGGCGCTCGACGAGGTGGGAGATGAAGCCGCCGAGGAAGATCGGCACCGACAGTTCGAGGGGCAGGTAGATGCCGACCGCCACCGCGAGCACGGGCGCGTGGAAGGGCGCCTTGCGCCGCTTCAGGTACAGGTCGACGAGGATGATGCCGGCGCCGATCAGTCCGCCGATCGTGATCATGCCCCAGGGCAGCTGGCCGCCGAAGATGCCCTTGGCGACCGACGCCATGAGCGTCGCCTGCGGCGCAATCAGCGGGTTCGGGTGTTCGGCGCTCGGCACGCCGATCCCGTACGCCTTGAGCAGGAGGTTCAGCACGGGCGCCATCACGAGCGCGCAACTGGCCGCGCCGATCGCCAGCATGACCTGCTGGCGCCAGGGCGTGGCGCCCACGATGTAGCCTGCCTTCAGGTCCTGCAGGTTGTCGCCGCCGACGCTGGCCGCGCAGCAGACGACCGCGCCGATCATGATCGCGGCGACCGGGCCCAGCGCCGCGTCCTTGCCCATGAGCAGCATCAGCAGCAGCGACGCGAACAGGATCGTGCAGATCGTGATGCCCGACACCGGGTTGTTCGAGGAGCCGACGAGCCCGGCCATGTAAGCCGACACCGACGTGAACACGAATCCTGCCACGATCATGATCACGGTCATGAGCAGGCTGACGCCGAGGTTGTCCACGATCAACTGGTACAGGATCGCGAGCGGGATCGTGAACAGCACGACGCCGATTAGGATCGCCCGCATCGGCAGGTCCTGCTCGGTGTGCGCGACCGCCTTGCCTGCGCCGGCACGCGTCGCGTCGAGGCCGCTGCGGATGCCGGATGCGAGCGAACTGCGCATCGAGACCAGCGCCCAGATGCCGCCGACCAGCATCGCGCCGACGCCGAGATAACGGACTTCGGCAGACCAGATCGCGTAGGCGATGGTCTCCGCATCCGCGCCGGCAAGGCCCTGCGCGAGCGCGGTGTTGTCGGCGAGAAACCAGGCGCTGTAGAGCGGGATGGCGATGTTCCAGGAGATCATGCCGCCGATCAGTGCGAGCGCGCCGATGTTGAGCCCGACGATGTAGCCGACCCCGAGCAACGCCGGCGACAGGTTGGTCCCGTAGTAGGCGAGCCACTTGCCGACGAAGCCGCTCGCCGCGGCCGTGTCTGGAATCAGGCGCAGGCCGCTGCCGCCCGCGAGCTTGACGAGTCCGCCGCCGAGCGCCGCCAGCCCGAGCAACTTCACGCCCTGCCCCGGATTGTCCCCTGCCTTCAAGACTTCCGCGGCGGCGACGCCTTCCGGAAACTTCAGCCCCTGTTCGACGATGAGCGAGCGCCGCAACGGCACCGAGAAGAACACACCGAGGATGCCGCCGAGTCCGGCGATGGCGAGCACCCACAGGTACTTGAAATCGGCCCAATGGCCAAGGATCACGAGGGCGGGAATCGTGAAGATCACGCCCGATGCGATCGACGACCCCGCCGACGCACCGGTCTGCACGATGTTGTTCTCGAGGATCGTGCTGCCACCGAGCACCCGCAGCACGGCCATCGAGACGACCGCGGCCGGAATCGCCGACGCGATCGTGAGCCCCGCGAACAGTCCGAGGTAGGTGTTCGCGGCGGCCAGCAGGACCGCCAGTACGACAGCCAGGATGATGGCGCGCACGGTAAGTTGCGGCGGCGCTGGACTCGTTTGCGTCATGGGTTACTTCTGGGCAGAAATTCGCGGCATTCTGCACCCTCCGGACCCGATGCGGGAGGGGCGTTCGCGCGGCCCGGGCGCAACGTGGACACACCGGGCTGCACAGGAGAGCGACGAACACCATGACGCAGAAGACCATTTTCATCACGGGCGCGGCTGCCGGGATCGGCGCGGCCACCGCGCGTCTGTTCGCGAGCGAGGGCTGGTTCGTCGGCGCGTCCGACGTCGACGCAAGTCGTCTCGACGCGCTGCAGGACGAGATTGGCGCCGGGCGCTGCAGCGTGCACCCCGCCGACGTCCGCGACCGTGCGGCGCTCACGGGCGCCTTGAATGAATTTGCAGCGGCGCACGACGGTCGCCTCGACGCCGTCTTTGCGAATGCCGGCGTGCTGTTCATGGGACCGGACGAAGACATCACGGCCGCGCAGAAGCAACTGCTCGTCGAGGTCAACGTGTGCGGCGTCATCCACGCGTTCGATGCCGCGCTGCCGCACCTGAAGCGTACGCCGGGGTCGCATGCGGTGGCGATGAGTTCGACCTCGGCCGAATACGGCGCGCCGCAACACGCGGTCTACAGCGCGACCAAGTTCTTCGTGCGCGGCTACACGGAAGCGCTGAACATCGAGTATCGCGCGCACGGGATCCAGGTTTCGGCCATCTACGTCGCCTACGTGCAGACTGGCATGGTGTTCGACGCGAAGGTGAAGGCGGCGTCGATCGACAGGCTCGGGGTCAAGGTGACGCCGCAGACCGTCGCGCAACACGTCTGGCGCGCGGTGCACGGCCGCAAGTCCCATTGGCGGGTCGGGCTCGACGCCCGCGTGATCAACCTCGCGACACGGCTCTTCGGCTCCTGGGTTGCGCCCGTTTACGCGCGGCTGATGCGCGCCTGAGCGAGTGGTGCCGGGGCCGCGCCAGTGACCGCTCGGTGTTAGGATGCGTGTCGTGGGAGACGACGGTCGGTGACAAATCCAGGCCATGCTGCCGGCAGCCGACTGCGCCGGTTTTTCGCCGAACTGACGCGCCGCAGGCTCATCGGCGCGATGACCGCGTATGCGATCGGCGCGTGGGTGTTCGTCCAGATTGCCTCGGTCGTGCTCCCGGCGTTCGAAGCTCCGCCGTGGGCATTGCGGGTCACGATCATCGCTGCGTTCGCCGGGGCGCCGTTCGCCTTGCTCGTCGCGTGGATGTTCAACCTGACGGCCGCCGGGTTCGTGCGTACCGAGGAACTCGAGATGCCTCCCGCGGCAGTCGAACCCGATCCCGGGTTGCCGTCGCGGGCCGAACCCATGGCCGGGCTGCCGGCGGGGGAGCCGGCCGCCGCGGACGATGCCGGCGCGGGCCCCGAGCGCAGGCAAGTCACGATCCTCTATGCCGGCGTTGCGGTGCGCGGGCCCGACGACGACGACATCGACATCGAGGTCGAGCGTGACGCTGCGCCCGCCGTGCGCGAGGCTTGCGAGCGAATTGCGCGCGAGTTCGAGGGCTACATCGGCAACGCGGCGGGGAACGACCTCGCCGTGTACTTCGGCGTGCCCACCGCGCACGAGGACGATGCGCTGCGTGCGGTGCGCGCGGGGCTCGCGATGCTGAATGCCGCGTCGGATCTGAACCGGACCTGGACGGCGGTGCGCGGCGTGCGCGCCGAGCTGCGCGTCAGCGTGCACACCGGCACGGTCATCGCAGACAAGCTCGGAGCCGGTCGCGGCGGCTCCATCTCGCTCTCGGGCGACGCGGTGAAGGTGCCGGCCGCCATGCAGTTCTCCGCTCCCGCGGACGAGTTGCTGATGACGTCGTCGACGCACCGGCTGATCGAGGACATGGTCGATTGCGACGACCGGGGCGCAGCGATGGTCGGCGGTCGCGCACCGGAGCATCTCTATCGCGTGACGCGCGTGACGGAAGGCAAGGCGCGCAATGCGCCGGGCCAGCCCGTCGCCTTCGTCGGGCGCGACAAGGAACAGGCGCTGCTCGAGGAGAAGTGGCGTCTCTCGCGCACTGGAGCAGGCCAGGCGGTGCTGGCGAGCGGCGAGGGCCAGGCCGTGCTCGTGAGCGGCGAACCCGGTATCGGCAAGTCGCTCATCGTGCAGCGCGTGGCGGAGATCGTGGCCAGGGACCGGGACGCGCGCATCGCACTCGGGCAGTGCTCGCCATATCACCGGCAGCGCTCGTTGTTTCCCATCGCATCCATGCTGCAGCGGGACATTATCGGCTTCGACGCCGAGGCTGAAGACGCACGCAAGACGGAACGGCTGACCGCGTTCCTGCAGGCCGTGGGCCTCGAGCCGGCGCAGTCCATGCCCTTGTTCGGGCCGCTGCTCGCGGTGCCGCAGCCGTACCCCGCGCTGCAACTGGCACCCGACCTGCAGCAGCGTGCGCTGCTCGAACAGATCGTATCCATCCTGACGGAGAGCTCCGAACGCAGCCCCCTGCTGCTCGTCGTCGAGGACCTGCACTGGGCCGACGCGGCGACGCTCGACTTCCTGTCGCTGCTGATCGACCAGCTGCCCACGTCGCGCATGCTGTTGCTGCTCACCTACCGGCCGGAGTTCGTGCCGAAATGGGGCGCGCGCTCGAACATCGTGCACCTGCCCATGGGCCGGCTGTCGCAGGAGGCCGCCGAGCAGATCGCCGCCCGCATCGCCGGGCCACGCGTGATCCCGCGTCGCGTGCTCGACCGGATCGTCGAGCGCGCCGACGGCGTTCCGCTCTTCGTCGAGGAACTGACCAAGTCGGTACTCGAGTCCGGGCTGCTGGACAAGGTGGAGGACGGCGACGACATCCACGTCGCGATCCCCGGCACGCTGCAGGAGTCGCTGGCCGCGCGCCTCGATCGTCTCGGCCCCACGAAGCGGCTCGCGCAGGTTGCGGCCACGATCGGGCGCGAGTTCTCCTATCCGCTGCTCGCGGCCGTGGCCGACATGG
The DNA here is from genome assembly GCA_963786705.1 of uncultured Gammaproteobacteria bacterium. Classification (GTDB taxonomy): domain Bacteria; phylum Pseudomonadota; class Gammaproteobacteria; order Steroidobacterales; family Steroidobacteraceae; genus RPQJ01. The sequence goes on along the minus strand of CAWBAG010000012.1, from coordinate 57,113 downwards.
ACGAGGACACGCTCGACCGCCTCCTCGACGAGCTCGTGGCCGGCGAGTTCATCTACCGCAAGGGCATCGGCCGCAAGGCGCGCTACATCTTCAAGCACGCGCTGATCCAGGACGCGGCCTACGAGTCGCTGCTCAAGTCGCGCCGTCGCGAAATTCACGGCCGGATCGCAGCCGCCCTCGAGGAGAAATTCCCCGAGTCGTGCGAATCGCAGCCCGAACTGCTCGCGCTGCATTTCGGCGAGGCGGCGCTCCACGAGCAGGCGGTGAAGTACGGGCTCGCTGCCGGCCGGCACGCCGTGCGCCGGTCCGCGAACAACGAGGCGGTCTATCACCTGCAGCGGTGTCTCGAAGCATTGAAGGAAGTGCCGCCGGGCCACGCGCGCGACCTGACCGAGCTCGCCGTGCAGATGACCCTGATGCCGGCGGTCGTGGCGACCAAGGGCTACGGTGCGGCGGACCTCGAGTACACCTGCCGGCGCGCGCTCGAGTTATGCGACGCGGTGGGCGACGTGCCGGACAAGGTCTTCGCGATCTTCGGGCTCTGGATGTTCCACGTCGTGCGCGCCAATCACCGCACGTCGGTGGAACTCGCGCACCGGTTCGACGAACTGGCCCGCGCCTCGGGCGACGATCACCTGGTCGTCGAGGCCGACCTGATCATGGGCATCGCCCACTTCTTCGTCGCCGACATTGCACGGGCCGCGTCGCACCTCGAGGCTTGCGTCGCGCACTACGATCCGGCGCGGCACGGCGATCACGCCTATCGCTTCGGCCAGGACCCCCGCGTGATCGCACTGAGCTACCTGAGCTGGATGCACTGGCTCCGCGGAGACGACGCACGCGCCCTGCAGGCGAGCGCGGACGCCATGGCCGCCGCGCGCAGTCTCGAGCATCCGCTCACGCTGTCCTTCGCGCTCTCGTTCGCCGCCTGGCTGCACCTGTATCGCGGCAGTGCCGGCGACGCACGACGCTTCGTGGACGAGCTCGAACAGCTGTGCAACGAATACGGGATCCTGGTATTCCTCGCCCACGCCCGCGTGATCGACGCCTGGCTCGGATGCCTGGCCCGCAACGACGACGCGGGCCGGAATACCTTCGTGCGAAGCATCGACGAGTTTCGCGCGCTCGGCGCACGTTGCTTCGTGCCGCTGTGGCAGACACACCTGGCCGAGGTGTACCTCGAGGCCGGCGACCTGGCGGCGTCCGGGCAGATGCTGGCCGAGGCTGGTGACGGCGTCGCGGCGTCGGGCGAGACCTGGGCCGAACCGGACCTGCATCGCGTGCGCGCCCGGCTGGGGCGCGCGCTGGACGGCGAGCCCGGGACGATCGCTGCGGAACTCTCGCAGGCGATCGAAATGGCACGCAGGATGGATGGCCGCGCATGGCAGGCGAGAGCCGAGCGCGACCGCGCATAAGGACCGACGCATCCACAAAGGGGATTGCAGTGAGCAACGACGACAAGGGATTTCCGCTCTATTACTCGCGCCGCAAGCAGGCGCTCGGCATCCAGTACGAGGCGGACGAGTTCCTGTATCCGCACGATGCGCCGTGGCCCGAGGCCTCGTTCGATTACCCGTACGGGCAGGCCCCGCAGGTCACGAACATCCCGGCCGCGGAAACGCAGGACTGGGCGAACACCATCGGCAAGTACTACACCGAGAACATGCTGGGCAGCGCCTCCGATCCGACGCCGTTCGGCGTCGCGTCGGCGAAGTTCGCCCGCGATCACGTGTTCCAGGATGGCCTGAGCGGCTACGCGCACGTCAGCGACGACGAATTCATCGGGTTGATCTGCGAGGGCCTCTACAGCAAGTTCCTGTCGGCGCTCGATCCGCAGGACATCGAGCTCTTCGGGTTGAAGCCCGAGGACGTCGCAGGCAAGTCGAAGTACGAGTACTTCAAGTCGGACTATCGCTGCATGATGGTCGTGCAGCAGACCTGGCCGAACGAACATGCCTGCCCGACGATCGTCCTCGTGCGGCGCGTGCGTGGCAGTGCGAACAGGTATGCCGACCAGGGCGCGTACGAACTCGTCGCGATCGCGATGGCGCGCTTCAAGTCGAGCCCACCCCTTGTCGCGAGCGTTGCCGCCGTCGCGTCGGTCACGGTTGCGGCCGGCGGCGCGAATGCCGGCCCCGCTGCACCCGCGCCGGTCATCGGCGTCTACGAGTTCCCGCCCGACCTCATCTTCTGGTACGCGGAACACAAGGACCTGCCGGGCTGGTTCCTCGCAAAGTACTTCGTGCTGCAGGGCGCGATCCACCGCATCAACCTGATCGACCACGTGAAGGTGCACTTTCCGCCCGACACGATCAACGCCGTGACCAAGTCCGTGCTGCCGGTGTGGCACGTCGTGAGCCAGTTGCTGATGCCGCACTTCCGCCTCACGCTGCCGGTCAACAATACGGTGCTGGAGGGCGAACGCTCGCTGATCAACCGCGACACCTGGTACCCGTGGAGCCCGTTCGTCGCGAAAGGCAACGAGATCCGCAAGCTGTTTCCATTCGCCTGGGGCGGCGCGAGCTACTACGGGGAGAAGTACTACGGCAAGGATGCCGCGGAGCTGGGCCGGAACTCTTCCTACCCGGCCTTCCGCTACAGCACCGACCCGAACGGGATGCCGGATGCGGACGACCCGCAGCGCCTGATCCCGAACTTCATCGGCATGGACTGCTCGCGCTATGGAGCCTTCCTGAAGAGCTACTACGATCCGATCCTCGCGTTCGCGACGCAGGCAGTCGCGCTGCTCGGCCCGCCGCCCGCGAAGGGTGACGAGACATCGCTCGCGTGGCTGGAGATCAAGCACTGGGCGTACCAGGTCTCGCGGATGCTGCCCGGTTTCCCCGACGAGAACCGCATCTGCGAGCCGGGCGAACTCGCGCGCGTGTGCGCGATGGTGATCTGGAATGCCGCGGTCGTGCACAGCAGCGATCACACCACGCTGCACCTGATGATGGACCAGAAACCCGTGCCGTTCGTGATCCGCGTCCCACCGCCCGCCAACCGGGACCAGGTCATCGAGGAGACCGTGTCGAACGCGCTCGGCGCGCAGCTGCAGGGCTACATCACGCAGGCGATCCAGGCGGTGCTCGCAGCCTGGGAACACGGCAACCCGTTCAAGAAGATCGCGGGCGACCTGTTCGAGAAGGGCCTGGACGCCGTCGGCGACGTCAAGCTGCCGCACGACAAGATGCCGCTCTGCTGGCCGACGGACCTCGTGTACGCACGCATGGCGGACCTGCTGTTCTACCGGCCGCACAACACGTCCCTGCTCTATTTCTGCGAATACGAGTTCGAGCGCACGAACCTGACGGCGGCCGAGAGGGCGCTCGAGCAGGAATGGCGCGCGGCGGGACGCCCGGTGCTGACCGACGAGCAGAAGCAGAAGCTGCGCGAGTTGCGCAAGGCGTTCCAGGGCGCGCTCGATGCAGTCAACGCGCTTTACTACCGTCCGGACGGCAAGCCGCTCGAGCCGCAGGCGGGCGCGCCCGACGATCACGAGGACACCGACGACGCGATGACGTACCTGAACCGCTACGCGTTTCCGAAACTGCGACCCGGCACGGGTGAAGCGAAGGCGAGCGCGATGCTCGAGCGCGAGGCCTGCCTCGGCGCCGGCGTGCAGTACTGAACGACGCTCGAGCGGGGCGCGCCCGGCGGCGCTTCAGCGCCGGGCGAGCGCCCAGCGGCAGGCCTGCAGCACGATCGAGGGCGTGAAGAGCGCCGCAGGTGGCTCGAGGAAGTGCAGCACTTCGTAGAAGCGGCGCAGGACGGCCTCGTTGGTCGACGAGGCTTCGAGGATCTGCCGGTTGTACCATCCGAAGAGCCCGAGGCCCGGCGGGCGTGAGCCCACGGCCTGCGGAAAGAGCAGGTCGGTCGCCGTCGCGAGCAGCCACGCGCGCGCGACGATCCGCGCAGCCTCGCGGTAGTAGTCGCGCGGCAGGGCGTCCAGCGCATCCTCGTTCCGGCCCGGGACTCGCGCGAGACATCGATCGAGGGCCTCCGCCTCCAGCGCGCACACGCTCACGCCTTGCCCATACAGCGGATTGAAGACACAGGCCGCATCGCCGAGCACGAGCAGGCCTGCCGGCACGCGTGCAAGCGCTTCGTAGTGCCTGCGTCGTTCCTGCGCAAATCCGTACACCGAGATCGGCGACAGCGGCGTCGCGTCCACGATCGCGTCGTGCAGGTCGCGACGGTCGAGTCCGCGGGCAAACTCCACGAAGCCGCCGTCGTCGCCCGGTGGATGGTCGCCGAGACAACCCGAGAGCGTGACGATCCACCGCCCGCCCTCGATCGGGAAGATCACGCCTGCGCGTCTCGACGCCGGCGGGCCGCCGTAAATGGCCATGACCTGCCAGTCGCGCGCGGGATCCGGGGGAATCGCGTACAGGCGGCTCGCGTACTTGAGATCGATGCCGACGGTGGACTCGCGCGGTCGCGCATAGCCGTGCCGTTCGAGCCATTCCGGTACGCGGCTCGACCGGCCAGATGCATCGACGACCACGTCCGCCGGCAGATCGGACGACGCGCCGTGGTCGTGCGTTGCACGTACGCCGCGGACGCGTGTCGCCGCTGCGTCCCAGAGCAGCTCCTGCACCGTGTGGCCGGCGCGCACCTCGACGTTGCCGAGCGCGACGAGCCGGCTCCGGATCCGGTGCTCGAGCAGCGGTCGGCTCTGCGAGTGCATGACGAATCCAGTCGGTGCGCGCAGCTTCCAGACGCCGCGGTGGAACCAGCGCATGTCGCGGGAATTGTCGAAGGCGATGGCGCCGAGCGCCTGCATCTCGTCCCAGAGGCCGGGAAAGAGGCGCTCGATCGCGGCGGCGCCGCCGGACCAGATCACGTGGATGTGATTGCCCTGCGGCACTGCCTTGCGCGCGCGGTCCGGCCCGGGCAATTCGTCCTTGTCGAGGACGAGGACCCGGTCGAAGTGTCCCGCGAGCGCGCGCGCCGCCAGCAGGCCCGCAATGCTCGCGCCAACGACGATGGCGGTGCGACCCATGTCCCTTCCCGGCGCCTCGCCGTGGCGCGGGCCGTGCGTCAGCCGGTCACCAGCCGCACTTCTGCCCCTTGTTCTGCTGCTTGAGCCAGCCCTGCAGCGGCTTGAAGTATTCGATGATCGCCGAGGCGTCCATCTGGCGCGTGCCGGTCAGCTCGAACATCGTGTCCTGCCACGGCTGGCTCGCGCCCTGCGCGAGCATCGCGCCGAATTTCCGGCCGGCTTCCTCGTTGCCGTAGATCGAGCACTCGGCGAGCGGGCCCTTGAACCCCGCCGCGTCGCAGAGCGCCTTCTGGAACTGGAACTGGATGATGAACGACAGGAAATACCGCGTGTACGGTGTATTGCCCGGGATGTGGTACTTCGCTCCCGGGTCGAAGTCGGCCTCGGTGCGCTCGACGGGCGGACGGATGCCCTGGTACTTCTCGCGCAGGGCCCACCACGACGCGTTGTAGTTCTCCGGCGTGATCTGCCCCGCAAAGACCTGCCAGCGCCACTCGTCGATCATCTTGCCGAACGGCAGGAACGCGATCTTCTCGAGCGCCATCTTCATCTGCTGGTTGATGACGGCTTCCTTGCTCGTCTTCGACTCCGGCACCAGCCCGATCTTCGCGAGATACGCCGGCGTCATGGACAACGTGATGGTGTCGCCGACCGCCTCGTGGAAGCCGTCGTGCGCGCCGTTCTGGAACATGAACGGCTGGTCCTTGTACCAGAGGTAGTAATAGACGTGGCCGAGCTCGTGATAGATCGTGCGCAGCTCCTCGTAGGTGGGACGGATGCACTGCTTGATGCGTACGTCCTCCTTGCCATCCATGTGCCACGCGCTGGCGTGGCACTGCACGTCGCGATCGCGCGGCTGCTGCAGCAGCGAGCGTTCCCAGAACGTCGCGGGCAGCTTCGGGAACGCGATCGACTCGTAGAACGCCTCGGCCGACTTCGTCATGCGCACCGGGTCGTATTTCTGACTGACCAGCGCGCTGTCGACGTCGAGCGGGCTCACGCCCGGATACGGCTCGAGCAACGGGTATATGGCGTCCCACTGCTGTGCCCACATGTTGCCGAACAGGTGCGCCGGGATCGGCTTGCCCGCGGGCACCTTGTCCTCGCCGTATTTCTGCGCGAGCTTGCCGCGGGCGTAGCACTGCAGGTCCTTGTAGAGCGGTTCGACCTGCTTGTAGAGCCGCGCCGCCTCCTGGGTGAACGCGTCGGCGGGCATGTCGTAACCCGAGCGCCACATCGCGCCGAGGTCCTTGTAGCCGAGCGTGCGCGCGCCCTCGTTCGCGAGTTCCGCGAAGCGGACGTAGTCCGGACGCAGCGCGCGAGCCTGGTCGTGCCAGCCTTTCCAGGCGTCGAGCAACTCGTCGTAATCGCGGCTTTTCTCGAGCACAGTCTTCAGCTGCACCTCGTCGCGGCATTCCGTACCGCCCGGCTTGCAGTACTTGGCCGAGCCGTACTTGGCTTCCATGCCGGCGAGCAACGTCGCGAGCTCCGCACGCTTGGCCGGGTCGTCGGGCGCCGGCGCCGCGACGCCGAGGCGCAGCAGGTCGATCGCGCGGCGGGACGCGGCGCTCATCGGCTTGCCGTCGAACTGCTTCGACTCCTCGACGGCCTTGCTGAAAGCGGCGAGGAAGCGCTCGTTGGCGCGGGCCGTCAGCAACTGCGTGTCCCTGGTGATGTAGGTCGCCTGGGTCCAGCCCGCGGCGTTGAGTTCGAGGTTGATGTCCATGAACTCCCGGTTCAGCCGGGCGACGAACTCGTCGGCGGTTTCGGCGGCGGCGATGCCCGTGGGCAGGACGGACACAAGGGACAGGACCAGTGCGGCGGCGGCGTGGCGGCGCACTCGGTGGATGGCATTACGGATCATGGGCACTCCGGACGGAAAGGGGGCCGGGCACTGTGGCCCGGCGCCGTGGATCGAAGAGAAGTGATGGTTCGGGCAAGCGGGTGGCACGGGCATCGCCGTCCATTCCGCGGCGCCCTCACGCGGCCGCCTTGATGTCCTCCGCGCCGTGCATCCAGCGCACGAGCCGGCCGGACAATGTCCACAGCACGATCGCGAACAGGAACAGCGTCGCGGCGAGGCCGCCGAAGATCGACAGCTCGCCCATGCTCTCCGCGAACGAGCCGATGATGCCGGCGAGCCAGTTGGCCACGAAATTGATGAGGAACCAGACGCCCATCATGAGCGAGGCCAGTCGCAATGGCGCGAGCTTGGTGACCATCGACAGGCCGACCGGCGAGATGCACAACTCACCCATGGTGTGGAACAGGTACGCGAGCACCAGCCACCACATGCTCGCCTTGGCGCCGCCGTTCGATTCGAACGTCGCGGCGACCATGAACAGGAAGCCGATACCGGTCAGCACGAGGCCGAACGCCATCTTGCGTGGCGTCGGCGGACTGCGGTCGCGACGCGCGAGGCCGCTCCAGACCATCGAGAACAACGGGCCGAGCAGCACGATGAACAGCGGGTTGACCGACTGGAACCAGCCCGCCGGCACCTCGAAGCTGCCGACCACGCGGTCCGTCTTTTCCGACGCGTACAGGTTCATCAACCCGCCGGCCTGCTCGAACGCGGCCCAGAACAGCACGATGAACACGAACAGCATGAAGATCACGCGCAGGCGGTCCACTTCGTCCGGCGTGAGCGGCTCTTTCTTGCCGCCGGACTGCGCCAGGGCCCGATGGGCGGCCGGGACCTTGCCAATGTCGCCGAGGTAGCGATTGGAGAGCGTGAGCTGGATGATCACCGACAGGATCATGCCGATGCCGGCCGCCATGTAGCCGTACCGCCAGCCGTAATCCGGGTTCTCGCCGAGCGTCGAGCAAACGAGCGGGGCGAGCAGCGCGCCGGAATTGATGCCCATGTAGAAGATCGTGAACGCCGCGTCGCGGCGCGCGTCGCCTTCGGCGTAGAGGTCGCCGACCATCGTCGAGATGTTGGCCTTGAAGAAGCCGTTGCCGATCACGAGCAGGAACAGGCCGATGTAGAACAACTGCAGGTTGCCCGGGATCGCCGAGGCGAGCGTGAACTGGCCTGCCGCCATCACCAGGCCGCCGATGATCACCGACTTGCGCTGGCCGAGGTAATTGTCGGCGAGCCAGCCGCCGATCAGCGGCGTGAAGTAGACGAAGCCCGTGAAGAGCCCGTAGAGCTTGAGCGCCTCCGACTGGGTCCAGCCGAAGCCGGGATTCGCAGTCTCGACACCGGCCACCAGCGACAGCACGAGCAGCGCGCGCATGCCGTAGTAGCTGACGCGCTCCCACATCTCGGTGGCGAAGAGCAGGAAGAGGCCCTTGGGATGGCCGAGCCACGTGTCACGGGCGACGGCGGGGAGTACGGTGCTGGACATGTCTCTTGCCGCTGTTCCAATAGGTTGCGCCGCAGGGCGCGAGGCCGCAGAGTCTGGGCGATCTTGCGGTGCGAGAGCAAGCTGCTCGGCCGCCTAGCGCACGCCGCCCGCCAGGCGTTGCACGCGGCTCGAGAGCAGCAGCAGCCCGCCGCCCACGACGAGCGCCCAGAGCGCGATCTGCAGGTACTGGCCGGGCATCGAGCCCACGTCGTTGGCGTCGAAGCGGCCGGCGACCAGGCCGGCCACGAGCAGGCCGAGCGACGTCGCCAGGAACCACAGTCCCATCATCTGCCCGACGAAGCGCGGCGGCGCGAGCTTGGTCACGGAACTGAGCCCCACTGGGCTCAGGCACAACTCGCCGAAGCAGTGCAGCAGGTACGCGAGCAGCAGCCACTGGGGCCCCGCGAGCCGGCCGGAGACGACGACGGCCGCGGCCCCCACCATGACGAGGAATCCAACGCCGAGCAACACCAGGCCGATCGCGAACTTGGCCGGTGCCGACGGGTCCAGGTTGCGGCGGCCAAGGAAGATCCAGAGGGCAGAAAACGCGGGCGCGAACAGCAGGATGTAGAGCGAGCTCGGCGCCTGGAACCAGCCCGCGGGGATCTCAAACGTCCCCGCCAGGCGGTCGGTGTAGCGCTCGGCAAACAGGTTCATCGACGACCCCGCCTGCTCGTAGCCGGCCCAGAAGAGCGCCGAGGACAGGAACAGCACGAGCACCACGAGCACGCGCCTGCGCTCGACTCCGTCCAGTCCCGCCAGCAGCAGCAGGTAGGCGAAGAACGCCGCCGTGACCGCCAGGATCATCACGGCAGTCAGCTTCGCGACACGCGGCGGGTCGAATGGCACGATGCCCGCCGCTATGAGCGCGCACAGCAATGCGACGCCTGTCGCGCACATCGCCACGAGCTGCCAGCGTCGCCGGTCGGTGGCGATCTCGAACGGCAGCGTCGGCGCGCGCCTTACGCCTGCATTGCCAAGGCGATGCCGCGTGATCTGGAACTGGGCGAGGCCCAACCCCATCGCGACGGCCGCGCCGGCGAAGCCCGCGCGCCAGCCGTAGTGCTGCGCAAGCCAGGGCGTCGCGAGCGAACCCAGTAAGGCGCCGACGTTGATGCCGAGGTAGAAGAGCGTGAAACCGGAGTCCCGGCGTGCGCCGCCCTCGGGGTAGAGCTGCGCGACCATCGCGCTGATGTTGGGCTTCAACAGGCCGACGCCCAGCACTACGACCAGGCAGCCGGTGTAGAAGAGTGCCGGCCCGCCCGGCACGGACAGCAACACGTTGCCGGCCAGCATGAGTGCAGCGCCCCAGAACACTGCGCGCTGGGCGCCGAGGAGCCGGTCGGCGAGCCAGCCACCCGGCAGGGCCATCAGGTACGTCGCGGTCGTGTAGAGCCCGTACACCGCAGTGGCCATGCGATCGTCGAGCCCGAAGCCACCCGTTGCAACGGCGTCCACGAGAAACAGGATCAGGATGGTGCGCATCCCGTAGTACGTGAAGCGCTCCCACATCTCGGTCATGAAGAGCGTGGCGAGGCCGCGCGGATGCCCGAACCAGGTGTTGTTCATTGCACGGCCCCTTAAGGCGTCGCGATCCGTGGCCGACGGCTACTGCTTGTAGATCGCGCCTTCCTTCATCACGAACTCGACTGTTTCCAGTGCGCGCACGTCGGCGAGCGGATCGGCCGTGACGGCGACGATGTCCGCGGAGAAACCCGGCGCGATCTGGCCAACGTCGGCGCCGATGCCGAGCGCTTCCGCGCCCACCTTCGTCGCGGCCTGGATCGCCTGCATCGGGGTCATACCGTACTGCACCATCCATGCGAGCTGCTTCGGCGCATCGGCGTGCGGGTGCACGCCCGTGTCCGTACCCATCGTGAGCTTGATGCCCATCTGCACGGCCTTGCGGAAGTTGTCGCGCTGCGCCTGGGCCACCTCGCGGTCCTTGCGCATGAACTCCTCGAGTTCGCCGCGCTTCGGCCCCTGCGTCTGCGTGTACTCGGTGTTGTAGATGTCCATCGACAGGTATGCGCCGTTCTTTTTCGCGAGATCGAGCCCCTCCTGGTCGATGAGGCTCGCGTGTTCGATCGTATCCACGCCATTCCGCAGCGCGACCTTGATGCCGTTCGCGCCGTGCGCATGCACCGCGACCCGGCGCCCGTGCATGTGAGCTTCGTCGACCAGCGCGGCGACTTCCTCCGCGGTGTACTGCTGCAAGCCGACACGGGTGCCCTTCGAGAACACCCCGCCCGTGCCGCAGTACTTGATGACATCGACGCCGTACTTGACGTTGCGGCGCACCACCGCGCGGACCGCGTCGGGCCCGTCGGCGACGGCCTCGGCGCGCTCGTCGTACTCGGGTGCGAGCATGTTGTCGTCGCAGTGGCCGCCGGTGATCCCGAGTGCCGGGCCCGAAGCGAGAATACGCGGCCCGATCACGTCGCCGTCGGCGATCGCATCACGCAGTGCGACGTCCGCATAGCCTCCCGAGCCGAGATTGCGGATCGTGGTGACGCCCGAGAGCAGGGTCTCCCGGGCAAACCGGGCTCCCGCCAGTGCGCGGCGTGGCGTCGAGATTCCATAACCGTAATACGGCGGCAACGTCGGGTCGGACGTGATGTGGGTGTGCGTGTCGATGAGGCCGGGCAGCACCGTCTGCGCCGACAGGTCGACGACGCGCGCGCCCGGCGGAATCGGCGTCGAAGCGACCGGGCCGACAGCCGTGACCTTCCGGCCCTGCACGAGGATCACCTGGTTGTCCCGCACACGCCCCGCGCCGACATCGACCAGTCTGCCGGCCTTGATGGCCACGATCGGTTCCGCGGCGCCCGCGGCGGTGGCCGCGGCGTCGGCAGCCTGTGTCACGGACGCGCAGGCGAGCCCGGCCAGGGCGAACATCGAGCGGACAAACGTGTTCGGCGGCAATCGCATAGGCAGGTCTCCAGGTCCAGGAATGGGAAATCGAATGCGGCGGGACACGCGTCAGCGCACGCCCACCATGAGTCGCGTCAGGGGACGGCTGATCAGCAGCAGCACGAGGCCGACGCCGCAGGCGTAGAAGACGATGTTCAGGTACCGGTCCGGCATGGCGGCCAGGTTGTTCGGGTCGAAGGTGCCCGCGATCAGCCCGGCCATGAGCTTGCCGAGCGAACTGCCGAGGAACCAGACGCCCATCATCTGGCCGACGAGGCGCGCCGGCGCCAGCTTGGTGACGGTCGAGAGACCGACCGGGCTCAGGCACAACTCGCCGAACACGGTGAGCAGGTACGTCAGGATCAGGAAATAGGCTGGCGACTGGGACCCGCCGGCAACGATGTTCGCCGCGGCCACCATGAAGAGGAAGCCCGTGCCCATGAGGAGCAGGCCGAACGCGAACTTGAGCGGCGCGGCCGGATCCATCTGGCGCTGCGCAAGGCGCACCCAGAGCATCGAGAATAGCGGTGCAAACAGGATCACGAACGCTGGTTGCACCGACTGGAACCAGCCCGCGGGCACCTCGAAACCGCCGATCATCCGGTCGATGTGACGTTTCGCGAACAGGTTCATCGAGGAACCCGCCTGCTCGTAACCGGACCAGAACAGCGCGCACGCGATGAACATCACGAGCACGACGCCCATGCGACGACGTTCGACCGGGTCGAGCCCGGCCCCTGCGAAGAGGTAGACGAAATAGAGCACCGCCATGCCGACGAGCACGTACGCCGCGCCCTTGGCGAGCCGGGCCGGGTCGAGCGCGAACACGCCCGAGAACACCATTGATCGCCAGGATCGCGAACACGCCGCCCGCAATCCGGAGCCGGCGCCAGTCCTGCGCGAGGCCTGCCCCGCCGTCGTTGCGATTGTGGGCGACCCCCGCGCCGTTGAAGAGGTGACGCGACAGCCAGAACTGCAGCAATCCGAACGGCAGGCCGACGGCAGCCGCCATGAATCCGATGCGCCAGCCGTAGCGCTGCGCGAGCCAGCCCGCGATCAGCGGCCCGATGAACGCGCCGAGGTTGATGCCCATGTAGAAGATCGTGAAGCCGGCATCACGCCGGCCGCCGCCTTCGGGGTACAGGTTCGCGACGAGCGTCGATATGTTCGGCTTCAGCAGGCCGACACCGAGGATGATCACGACGAGGCCGCCGAAGAAGAGTTCCTGCGGCCCCGGGATCGTCAGCATCAGGTTGCCCAGCGTCATCAGCGCGCCGCCGATCATGACCGCACGTTGCGCACCGATCAGCCGGTCGGCGATCCAGCCGCCGGGCAGCGCGGCCATGAAGACCGCCGCCGTGTAGAGCCCGTAGATGGCGGTGGCCGTCTTGTCGTCGAGCCCGTAACCGCCGCTGTCGACCGCGTCCACGAGGAACAGCACGAGCAGCGCGCGCATGCCGTAGAACGTGAAGCGTTCCCACATCTCGGTGAAAAACAGCGTCGAGAGCGCGCGCGGGTGCCCGCTCACCATGCCGTGGCCCGACTCATCATGCGTCCGATGCCTGCGTTGCAGCGCGGTTCTTCTGGACGAACTTTGCGAACAGGATGCCGAGCTCGTAGAGGGCGTACATCGGCACGGCCATGAACGTCTGCGACACCGCATCCGGCGGGGTCAGGAACGCCGCGATCACGAAAATCCCCAGCAACACGTAACCGCGGTTCTTCGTGAGCGTCTCGACCTTGACGAGTCCCGTGGCTGCAAGCAGCACGACGGCGACGGGGACCTCGAACGCGAGCCCGAACGCGAAGAAGAGCAGCAGCACGAAGTCGAGGTAGTTCGCGATGTCCGTCATCATCCTCACGCCGATCGGTGTCGTCGAGGCGAGGAACTGGAACATGAGCGGAAACACGATGAAGTACGCGAACGCGGCGCCCGTGTAGAACAGCACGATGCTCGAGACGACCAGCGGGACGGCGAAGCGCTTCTCGTGCTTGTAGAGGCCGGGCGCGACGAACGCCCAGACCTGGAAGAGGACGTACGGCATGGCGGCGAAGATCGCGGCGATCAGCGCCAGCTTGAGCGGCGCCATGAACGGTGACACGACGCTGGTCGCGATCAGCGAGGTGCCTTCCGGCAGTTTCTCGATCAACGGCCGCGCGATGAGCGTGAAGAGCTCGTCCTGGAAGAATGCGAACGGCACGAAGCAGACGAGTACCGCAACGACGGCGCGCAACAGGCGGATCCGCAACTCGAGCAGGTGCGTGATCAGCGTCGCTTCGGCCAGTGGTTCCCCGTCAGACGGGCTTGGGCTCATCGGGCATCGTCTTGTCCGGTCGCAGCAGGGCTTCCGGGTAGGGGGAGGCTCGGATACGACAGCCTGCGTGGTCGCAGGAGTGTCCGGGTTCGTGTGGTCCATCGCGACGTGACCGGTGGCCGTTGTGGTCACGGGCGAGCCCGACGCGGGTGTCAGCGCGGCCAGGCCCGGGGCGGGCGTTGCCGCTGCAACCTGCGCGGGGGTCGGCGCGAGCCTGGGCGTCGACCGGTGGCGCCGGCGAGTGGATCGTGGGCGCCGTCGACGACGGCTTTGAATAGTCGTCCTGCAGCGTGTCGAAGCGCACTTCCTGCTCGAGCTGGGTGCGCAGTTGCCGGGCCATGGCACGCGCCCGCCCCGCCCAGCGGCCGAGGTCGGCGGCAAGCTTGGGCAGGCGCGCTGGCCCAAGCACCAACAGCGCGATGCCGAAGATCAGCACGATCTCGGTGAAACCCACCTCGAACATGGCGGGGTCAGACGCTCGGCTTGCTGTCCGTCTTCGTCGACGTCGACGTCTTCTCCTGGAAGTCCGCGTCCTTGCCGCCGTTGGTCAGGTCCGACAGCTGCTTGTTCTGTTCGTCTTCACCGTCGCTCATGGCTTTCTTGAAGCCTTTGACGGCAGAACCCAGGTCGGATCCAACGGTCTTGAGCTTCTTCGCGCCGAACAGCACGAGTGCAATGACCAGGATGATGAGCAGTTCGCGAAAGCCAATACCCATGGAAGACTCCGGGGCCCGCAGGAAGGGGCGTAATGATACGACAATCCCCGGGCCTACTCGGTTTCGCCGGTGCCGGAAACCCGCAGCCGGAACGTGACGGGACCGTCATTGACGAGGCTGACCTGCATGCTGGCGCCGAAGCGGCCCGTGGCCACCCGCCCGGGCAGCCGCTCGCGTGCGCAAGCGACGGCGAACTCGAAAAGCCTGCGTCCCAGGTCCGGTGCTGCTGCGTTCGTGAAGCTCGGGCGCAGGCCCTTGCGGGTGTCGGCGGCGAGCGTGAACTGCGAGACGAGCAACAACTCCCCGCCCACGTCCGTCACGCTCAGGTTCATGCGATCGTCACCGTCGCCGAACACGCGGTAGGCCGCCACGCGATCGATCAGCCGTCGCGCGATGGCTTCGCTGTCGTCGGGTTCAACTGCGATAAAGACGAGCAGGCCACGGCCGATGGCGCCGACCGTCTGCCCCTCGACCATGACCCGGGCTTCGGTGACCCGCTGCAGCAGCGCGATCAATGGTGACTCGAGGGGCAAAAGTTCTCGGCAATGCAATATTGATGGTTAGGGCACCGAGACTCATGGGCCTTGTACCGACTTAATCTATAAAATACTCGATCAACGTGACCAATTTCCCACTTCACATGATTTACGCAACTCATCAGTTGATCGTCAGACTCTTTCATCAAAAAAATACACGAAGTGGGAATCAAAGTCATGAATCCAGACTTTTCAAGTCTCCGAGAGTGCGATGGAGCGTTCCATAGCTTCCTGAGACTCCGGATTCCGGCCCCTGGCCTTCAGCGCGTCCGCGATCAATGCCCACGCCGACGACTGGGTTTGGCTGTCGCCGGGTGCCATGGCCACCGCCTTGCGCCCCATCGCCTCGGCCTGCGAGAAATTGCGCTGGTCCATGCGCAGGCGGCCCATTTCGATCCATAGCAAAGGGTTGCTCGGTTCGATGCGCAATGCACGCTCGATCGAGACGGATGCGCCGGGCAGGTCACCCCGCTTGCGCTGGGCTTCGGCCTGCGACACCAGCGCCTTGCTCGCCGGACCGAGCGCAGCTGGCGCTGCTCGCGGCCTCTCGCGCGGCACCTGGGTCGGAGGTGGGGCCTCGATTGTGGGTTCGGACGAACCGGGCACAGGCACCGGCGGCGGCTCGGAAATCGAGGGTCCGCCGCCCGGGCCGGACGACGAGCCTCGCCCCCCCGGCGCTGCCGACGGCCCCTCGCCGCGAAACGGCGGTAGCGCGCATCCCGCCGTCGCCAGCAACAAAGCAAATGTGATGGAGCGCGCCAGGCGCATGGGGTGTACCTCGGTCACGATTGTCCGGTCGGCGCGCAGCGCAGATCAAGGCTCGCGGCGTGAATCCGGTGCCGACGGTGACTCGGTCGTGGTGAAAGCCCCAGCCTCCGGAGCAGCCGGCATGAGCAGTGCGGCCTCCTCCGGCGTGGTGCCGGGTGGGCAGATAGGACTGGGGTTCAACAACTGGCCGTTCCGGAACGGCATGCGGACGGCGGAGCCGCTGCAATAGGGCGAGGTTTCGAGGCCCGAATAATAGTCGATCCACCGGTCCTCGACTGTTTCGGGCATCAAGGGCTCGAAAGACGTCGTGGCGATCGAGGTCATCAGCCGCGTCCACACTGGCAGCGCGCCGGTGGTCCCGGTCAGCCCGGTCGGCGAATTGTCGTCCTGACCCAGCCAGACGACGATCAGGTGGCCGCCCGAGTAACCCGCGAACCAGCTGTCGCGGTAGTCGTTCGACGTGCCGGTCTTGCCGGCAACCACGAGCTCGGGCGGCAGCGTCGTGCGGGCAGACCGTGCGGTGCCGCGCTCGAACACCTCGATCATCATGCGGTTCAATTCGTAGATCGACTCGGTCGGCGCGGCCTCGGTCACCTCGAGCTCGGGCGCCTTGAGCGGCTTGCCGTTTTCGTCCACGACCGCGCGCACCGCGCGCAGCGGCGAGCGGAAGCCGCCGTTCGCCAGCGAGTTGTAGAGTTGCGCGACCTCGACCGGGTTCAATTGCGCGGCGCCGAGCAGGATGGACGGGTATTTCGGCGGTGCGTCGTCGAGGCCGAGTTGCACGTAGGTCCTGGCGACCTTGGCCAGCCCGACCTCGAGGCCCAGGTTGACGGTCGCGAGGTTGTACGACTGCGTCAGCGCGCGCACGAGCGTCACCTGCCCGTGCACCTGCTTGTCGTAATTAGCAGGCTTCCAGAGGTTGCCACGCTCGACCTTCAGCTCGACGGGCTCGTCGAAGATCGTGGACGCCGGCGTGAAGTCGCCCGTCTCCAGCGCGGCGAGGTACACGAGCGGCTTGGCCAGCGAGCCGATCGGGCGCTTCATGTCGAGCGCGCGATTGAAACCGTCGAACGACGCCCGGCGCCCGCCGACGACCGCAACGACCTCGCCGGTCTGCGGCGTCGTCACGACGAGCGAGCCCTCGAGCCCCCTGGCGCCCTTGCGTCCCGACTTGTCCTGGCGCGCGAGTTCCGCAGCCAGCGCGTCCTCCGCCTTCTCCTGGAGCAGGGGATCGAGCGTGCTGAAGACGGTGAGACCGGTTTCCGTGAGCGCCTGCTCCTGGTAGTCCTCACGCAACTGCCGCCGCACCAGATCGAGGAACGCCGGGAAATAATTCGCGGAACGGCCCGCGTTGTCGGTGATCCCGAGCGGCTGCGCGGCCGCGCGCTGCGCTTCCGCCGACGTGATCACGTCGCGCTCGGCGAGCAGCTTCAGCACGAGATTGCGCCGCTCGAGCGCGCGCTGCGGCTGCCGGCGGGGGTCGTAATACGACGGCCCGCGCACGATCGCGACCATGAGCGCGACTTCCTGGAGGTTCAGCTCGCCGAGCGGCTTGCCGAAGTAGAACTGGCTCGCGAGCCCGAACCCGTGCACAGCGCGGCGGCCGTCCTGCCCGAGGTATATCTCGTTGATGTAGGCGTTCATGATGTCCGCCTTCTCGAACCGCGATTCGAGAATGACCGCCATGACGGCCTCTTCCGCCTTGCGCCGCAGCGTCCGGCGGCTGTCGAGGAAATAGCTCTTGACCAGCTGCTGCGTGAGCGTGCTGCCGCCCTGCTCGACCTGACCCGCGCGCACGTTCGTGACGAGTGCGCGCAGGATCGCGAGCGGATCGACGCCGTGGTGCGTGTCGAACTTGCGATCCTCGACGGCCTTCAGGGCCGCGGGGAGCATCGGCGGCACCTGCTCCGGTGAGACGACGATGCGATCCTCGCCGTGGATCGGGAAAATGCTGCCGATGAGCAGCGGATCGAGCCGGAACACCGGCACGTCGGTGCCCTCGGCATTGCCCAGCTCCGTGATCGCGTCGCCGTCGAACGCGACGCGCAGCCGCTGCGCGGCCTGCTGCTCGTCCGCGAAACGGAAGCTGCGCACGAAGACGTCGACGCGGTCGCCCTTGCGCTTGAACGTGCCGGGGCGATCGACGGGCGACTGCGGGATGTAGCCCAGGCGTGCGAGTTCCCGGGCGAACCGGGCGGACGACAGTGCCTGGCCCACGTAGAGCTCGAGCGGCTGTGCATAGACGCGCGCCGGCAAGGTCCAGCGGCGTCCCTCGAACTGCTGCGTGACGCGCCGGTCGAGGATCGCGACCACGACGATGATCGTGAGCAGCAGGAGCATCGCGACGATTGCGACGCCGCGCTGCAGTTGCTTGCGGGACCGGGACGAGAGCTTGCGTCGTGCCATCGAAATGATATCCGCTTACTTGCGCCAGAACGCCGGCGTGAACAGCACGAGCACGCTGAAGATCTCAAGGCGGCCGAGCAGCATCGCCGCCGACAAGACCCACGTCTGGAAGTCCGTCAGCCCCTGGTAGTTGCTCGCGGGCCCCACCACGCCCAGGCCGGGGCCCGCATTGTTGATGCAGGCGATGACCGCGGAGAACGAGCTGACGAAGTCGAGTCCGCTCGCCAGCAGCATGAAACTGAGCGTCACCACCGTGGCGAAGTAGAGCACGACGAACGCCAGCACGGCGAACACGATCTGGTTGGCGACGACCTGGTTGCGGATCTTGACCGGGGTCACGGCCGACGGGTGCACCAGCAGCCAGAGTTCGCGGGTGGCCTGGCGGAAGAGCACGAGCGTGCGGAACATCTTGATGCCGCCACCCGTGGAACCGGTGTTCGCGCAGTAGCACGACAGCATCAGTATCCACATCGGCGCGAACGCCGGCCACGACCCGTAGTCCTGAGTCACGAAGCCGCAATCGGTCGCGATCGAAACGAGGTTGAAGGCGACGTGGCGCAGTGCCGTCCAATAGCTCGGGTAGACGCCGTGCACCCAGATGTAGAGCGACAACGCCGATCGTGCTGAGGCCGATCACCGACAGCATGGCTTTCGCCTCGGAATCGGTCAGGTATGTGCGCAGGCTTTTCTGCTGCCATGCGATGAAATGCCGCGTGAAATTCATGGCCGCGATCAACATGAACACGATCAGCACGGCCTCGATCAGGGGTGAGTCGAAATGTCCCACGCTCGCGTCGTATGTTGAGAACCCGCCGAGCGCGAGAGCCGCAAACGCGTGGCAAACTGCGTCGAACCAGTTCATGCCGGCGAGCCGCAGGCAGCCGATGCAGGCGACCGTGATCAGGAAATAAATGAACCAGAGTGCCTTGGCGGTCTGTTCGATGCGTGGTGTCAGCTTTTCATTCTTGACCGGGCCTGGCGTCTCGGCTTTGTAGAGTTGCATGCCGCCGACGCCCAGCATGGGCAGGATCGCCACCACGAGCACGATGATGCCCATGCCCCCGTACCAGTGGAGCGCGTGGCGCCAGAGGTTGAGCGAAGGGGCCATCGAATCGAGGCCGGTCAGGACCGTTGCGCCGGTCGTGCTGAGGCCCGACATCGTCTCGAAGAATGCATCCGTGAACGTGAGCCCAGGCAGCGACAGCAACAGCGGCACGGTGGCGATTGTCGACATGAAGATCCACGCGAGCGTGACAAGCAGGAACCCGTCGCGGGACCGCAACTCGCGTTTGTGCCGCCGCGTCAGCGCGACAAGCAGCGCGCCGATCGCGACGCTGCCGGCGGCGGCGTAGATGAAATCGACCAGCAACCCGTCGGCATAGATTATCGAGGTCACGACCGGCAATGCGTAGGTGATGCTGAACAGCATCAGCATCGACCCCAGCACATTGAGAACGGCAAGCATCGGCGTGTCGCGTGCGGAGCGGCGTCAGGGTCAGGCCTGGAACAGGCGTTCGACCTGCTCGACGTGGCGCTTGTCGGAGAGGAACAGGATCACGTGGTCGCCGTTCTCGATGACTGTGTCGTGATGCGCCATGATCACGTGGTCGCCACGGACCAGGGTGACGATCTTCGCGCCCTCGGGCAGCCGGATGTTGTCGATCGGGCGCCCGACCACCTTGCCCCCTCGCGCGCCGTGCGCGACGGTTTCCATGGCTTCCGCGGAGCCACGGCGCAGGGAGTGCACCTGCACCACGTCGCCGCGGCGCACGTATGCGAGCAGCGAACCGATGGTCACGGTCTGCGGCGAGATTGCCACGTCGATCGAGCCGATCTGCGTGAGGTCCGCATATGCCGGGCGGCTGATGAGCGCCATTACGCGATGCGCCCCGAGTCGCTTTGCCAGCATGGCCGAGAGGATGTTCGCCTCCTCCGAGTTCGTGAGTGCGCAGAACACGTCGGCGCTGTCGATGTTCTCCTCGACCAGCAGTTCCTCGTCGGCGGCGTCGCCGACCAGCACGATCGTGCTGCGCAACTGCTCGGAAATGCCGCGCGCGCGCTTCGACTCACGCTCGATGATCTTGACCTGGTTGCCGTCCTCGAGCGTCTGCGCGAGCCGGAACCCGATGTTGCCGCCGCCCGCGATGACGACGCGCTTCACCGGATCCTCGAGCTTCTGCATTTCCTGCATGACGAGGCGGATGTCCTGGGTGGCCGCGACGAATAACACCTCGTCGCCGCTCAGGATGACCGTGTCTCCTTCGGGTTCGATGCTTTCACCGTCGCGGTAGATGGCGGCGACCCGGGCCTCCGTTTTCGGCATGTGCTGGCGCAGTTCGCGGATTGGACGTCCGACGAGGAATCCTCCTTTCAGCGCCTTGAGCCCCACCAGCCTTACCTTGCCGTCGGCGAAGTCGACGACCTGCAGCGCGCCCGGGTACCGGATCAGGCGCTCGATGTACGCGGTGACCGCTTCCTCGGGACTCAGGTACATGTCGACGCGAAGCCGGACACGTCCGTCGGCTCGGCGCTGGCGTATCCGGCCGGTCGGACCATTCGGTCGAGACGAACAGACTTGGGCTGTCGCGTGTAATCGCGCGACCGGATGCGCGCGATCTTGGTGCGCGTGCCGAACAGGCTCCAGGCCACGTGGCACGCGACCATGTTGGTCTCGTCGCTGTTGGTCAGCGCGACGATCATGTCGGCGTCGCGCGCGCCAGCCGCCTCGAGCGTGCGCGGGCTCGCCGCGTTGCCCTGCACGGTGCGGATGTCGATGCGGTCCTGCAGGTCGCGCAGCAGGCGCTCGTCCGTGTCCACGACCGTGACGTCGTTCGCTTCTTCGCGGGCCAGGTGTTGCGCCGCGGTCCGGCCCACCTGGCCGGCCCCGAGGATGATGATTTTCAAGATTCTTGACCTGTCGGGCAGCGCGTCATTCTAGCGCCAGTCCAGCGGGCGCCGGTCAGACGACCTCGAGGTGGGCATACCCCATCATCAGCCACTTGGTGCCCTGGCGTTCGAAGTTGATCTGCACCCGGGCCGCATCACCCTGGCCCTCGACGCTCAGGACGACTCCGTCTCCGAACTTGGCGTGCCGGACCCGCTGACCGAGGCGGACCCCGTTGGGCACGGCGTCGTCCTGGAACCGGCGGCCGCTCATCGAGTAGTTGCCGACGGCGGACGGCCTGGCCTGGTGCGTCGCGGCGCGCGATTGTGGCGCGTAAGCCGGCCGCGTTACGTTGACCTTCGGCCGGACTTCCTCGACCAGTTCGACCGGCAGCTCCGCGATGAACCGCGAGGGCGCCCCGTAGCTGTCGATACCGTGCATGCGGCGTTGTTCGGCATACGTGAGGTACAACTGGCGCATGGCGCGCGTGATGCCGACGTAGCAGAGCCGCCGCTCCTCCTCGAGGCCGTGCAGGTCCGTGACCGACCGCTGGTGCGGAAACAGGCCGTCCTCGAGCCCGCACAGGAAAACGACCGGGAACTCGAGCCCCTTGGCCGAGTGCAGCGTCATCATCTGCACACAGTCCTCCCAGGCCTCGGCCTGGCCTTCGCCGGACTCGAGCACGGCGTGCGAGAGGAACGCCATGACCGGGGACATGTCGGCGTCCTCGGGCTCGAAGCCGCGCGCGGCGCTCACGAGCTCCTCCAGGTTTTCGAGCCGCGCCTCGCCCTTGTCGGCCTTCTCCTTCTGGTAGTGGCCGGTGAGGCCGCTCGCCTGGATCACGTGATCCACCTGTTCGTGCAGGGACATGCTGCGCGTCTCGGCATCGAGCCTCTCGATCAGTGCCAGGAACGCCTGCAGGCTCGCCGCGGACTTGGTCCCGAGTTCGTCCGTGCACGCGCCGGAGGCCTGCCAGAGCGACGTCCCGTGCGTGCGCGCGTGCGCGCGCAGCACCTCGACCGTGCGGGCGCCGACGCCGCGCGTCGGCAGGTTCACGACGCGCTCGAACGACGCGTCGTCGTCGCGGTTCGAGACCAGGCGCAGGTAGGCGAGCGCGTCCTTGATTTCCTGCCGCTCGAAGAACCGCAGCCCGCCGTAGACGCGATACGGGATGCGCGCGGCGAGCAGGTATTCCTCGAACACGCGTGACTGCGCGTTCGACCGGTAGAGGATCGCGTTGTCGCGGCGGTTGCCGCCGCGGGCGACCCATTCACGGATCTTGTTGACGACGAACTCGGCTTCGTCACGCTCGTTGTACGCACGATAGAGGCGGATCGGCGCGCCGGCGCCGTCGCTGGTCCAGAGTTTCTTGCCTATGCGGCCACTGTTGTTGGCGATGATCGCGTTGGCGACGGCCAGGATGTTGCCCGTCGAGCGGTAGTTCTGCTCGAGGCGGTAGAGCTGCACGCCGTGGTAGTCCCTGCGGTACTGGTGCAGGTTCTCGACCCGGGCGCCGCGCCAGCGATAGATCGACTGGTCGTCGTCGCCGACGACGTAGGGCGTGCCGGTGGCGCCCGTCAGCAGCTTCATCCACTCGTACTGGATCGTGTTCGTGTCCTGGAACTCGTCGACCAGCACGTGGCCGAACCTGGCCCGGTAGTGTTCGGCGAGGCCGGGGGATTCACGGAGGATCTCGCAGCTGCGCAGCAGCAACTCCGCGAAGTCCACGACGCCGTTGCGGCGGCAGGCGTCCTCGTAAGCCTCGTACAGCCTGATCATCTGGCGGCGCGTCGGATCACCGTCGTCCTTGAGGTGCTTCGGCCGCAATCCCTCGTCTTTCTGCGCGTTGATGAACCAGGCCACCTCTTTCGGCACCCAGCGCGTGTCGTCGAGGTTCAGTCCGCGGATGATCTTCTTGACGAGCCGCTGCTGGTCCTCGCTGTCGAGGATCTGGAATCCCTGCGGCAGCCCGGCCTCGCGCCAGTGCAGGCGCAGGAGCCGGTGGCAGATGCCGTGGAACGTGCCGATCCAGAGCGGCGCCGAGGGCAGGCCCAGTTGCGTCTCGATGCGGTGGCGCATCTCGGCCGCGGCCTTGTTGGTGAAGGTGACCGCGAGGATCCCGTGCGGCGAGACCCCTTCGACCTGCACCAGCCACTCGACCCGGTGCGTGAGCACGCGCGTCTTGCCGCTGCCGGCGCCGGCGAGGACGAGCGTGGGATGCAGCGGCGCGGTGACCGCCTGGCGCTGCGCATCGTTGAGCGGCGCGAGGATGTGGGAGACGTCCATGGGAAGGGCGCGGATTCTACAGGAGCGGCAGGCCGTCGCGTAGAGTAGCCGCCCCGGGAACGGTTCCTCCACGGAGTTCATGTCGCATGCCTGCGTTGCCCAGTCTCGGCAGACTGACCCTGATTGCCTGCGCGCTCGTCGCGTTCGGCCTCGCGTCCTGGTCCGGGTCCTCCGCGGCGGCGGTTGCCACTGCCGATGCCGCGTGGGACGCAACGGTCTCGCAATTCATCGAGGCCCACTTCGCCGCCAACCCGTCGAGCGCGGTCTACGCGGGCCGGCACGAGTTCGACGGACGGTTGCCGGACCTGAGCGCGACCGCGCTGCAGCACGACGTGGCACGCCTCGAGGCCACGCGTGCGAGCGTGCTGGCCGTCGATGCGAGCGCCCTGACGGACGACCGGCGGCGGGAGCGCGAGTTCCTGCTGGCCGCGATCGACGTGGATCTCTTCTGGAAGAAAGAAGCCGAATGGCCCTACCGCAACCCGGCGTACTACCTGGGCGTCATCGATCCCGAGATCTACCTGAGCAAACCCTACGCGCCGCTCGAGACGCGCATGCGTGCCTACATCGCCTACGCCCGCGAGATTCCGCGCGTGGCCGCGCAGATCCGTGCCAACCTGCGTACGCCGATGCCGGCGCCCTGGATCGAGTACGGCGTCAACGCGTTCGGCGGATTCGCCGAGTTTTTCGCCAGGGACGTGGCGGCGGTGTACGCCGAGGTCAGGAACCCGGGCCTGCAGTCGGAACTGGCGACGGCCAATGCCACGGCGTCGCGGGCCATGCAGGGCCTCGCCGACTGGCTCGCGTCCGAGCGGCCGCGTGCAACCAGGGATTTCGCGCTCGGCCCGCAACTCTTCGCGCGCATGCTCGAGGCGACCGAGCAGGTGAAGGTGCCGCTCGAGCGCCTGCGGCAGATCGGCGCGGCCGATCTCGAGCGCAACCTCGCGGCGCTCCGCGAGGTGTGCGCGAAGTACACTCCTGGCAAGTCGCTGCGCGAGTGCGTCGACACCGCCAACAGCCACAAGCCCGCAGGCGGCGCCGTGGCAGGGGCGCGTCGCCAGCTGCCGGAGATCAAGGCGTTCGTACAGCAGCGGAACCTCGTGACGATCCCGGGACCGGAGGAGGCGCTCGTGGACCAGGCGCCGCCCTATAACGCCCAGAACTTCGCCTACATCGTCACGGCCGGCCCGTACGAGAACAAGGACGTGCCCTCGGTGTACTACATCGCGCCGCCCGACCCGCGCTGGACGCCCGAAGAGCAGGCGCAATACGTGTCGGGTGAAAGCACGCTGCTCTCGACGTCGGTTCACGAGGTCTGGCCGGGGCACTTCCTGCACTTCCTGCACGTCAACCGCAACCCGTCGAAGGTGGCGCAGCTGTTCCAGAGCTACGCGTACACGGAAGGCTGGGCGCACTACACCGAGGAGATGATGGTCGAGGAAGGCCTGCGTGCCGGCAGTCTCGAATGGCGCATCGGCCAGCTGCTGTCGGCATTGAAGCGCAATGCGCGGTACGTCTCCGCGATCGGTCTGCACACGCAGGGGATGACCGTGGCCGAGTCCGAGACGCTGTTTCGCGATGGCGCGCTGCAGGATCCGGGCAATGCGCGTCAGCAGGCGCTGCGCGGCACCTACGATCCCGCGTACCTGAACTACACGCTCGGCAAGCTCATGATCCTGAAGCTGCGCGCGGACTGGATGGCGGCCCGTGGCGGCAAGGCCTCGCTGCGCGAATTCCACGACACGTTCCTGTCCTGCGGCGGACCGTTGCCGCTCACGCGGCGCCTGATGCTCGGCGACGCGGCCGGCGATCCGCTTTGAACCCGTCGTGGCGATGCGTGCGGCCGCCGTGCGGGAGTTGCGTCGACGCGCGGGCGCAAGTCATCCGCTCGCGCGCCGTGGTCTAATGCGCGCATGAGCGACACCACTTTCGACATCCTGAACTCCACGCTGGCATCGACGTTGCGCCTCTGGCGCGGCACGAATGCCCGGCCCTCGGCCCGGCAGCCCGCCCGGCACCTGCAGCTCTACGAATTCGAGGCCTGCCCGTACTGCCGGCTGGTGCGCGAGGCGCTGACCGAACTCGACCTCGACGCCGTGATCTACCCGACGCCACACGGCGGCAGGCGCTTTCGTCCGAAGGTAGAAGGAGATGGGCGGCAAGCAGCAGTTTCCGTTCCTCGTCGATCCCAACACCGGCAAGTCGATGTACGAGTCGGCCGATATCATCGACTACCTGTACGAGCAATATGGCGGACGCCCCGCGCCCACGCGCTTGCTGCGACCGCTCGACGTCTCGACCTCCGTCCTGGCCGGGATCCCGCGCATGCGCGCGGGCGCCCGTGCCCGCCCGTCGAAGGCGCCGAAGCGGCCGCTGGAACTGTTCAGCTTCGAATCGAGCCCTTACTCCCGGCGAGTGCGCGAACTGCTCTGCGAACTCGAGCTGCCTTACCTGCTGCGCAGTACGGGCAAGGCGGGCTGGCAGGACCTGGGGCCGCCGGGCATTCGTGCGACACTTTTTCCGGACCTGCCGGTCGCGGGCCGGACCCGGGCCGAACTGCTCGAGCGCGCCGGCAAGGTGCAGGTGCCCTATCTCGTCGACCAGAACACCGGCGCCGCGATGTTCGAGTCGGCAGCGATCCGCAAGTACCTGGTGGAGACCTACGCGAAGTAGCACGCTGACGGTGCGGGGCTGATCAGGGATCAACGGCTGGCGCGGGGCCTGAACGCCGGGCGTTCGGTCCGCTAGCGATGCTGGTCGATCAGGATCGGATTACCGTCCGGGTCGACGACCATGAGACTCGCAGGGCCCCGGCTAGTGGTGTCGGCCTCGGTGGCGAGCGACAGTCCCAGCCTCTTCAGCTCTTGCTGGATCTCGCGCACGTCCGTGAAGGTCCCTGCTTCGTTGCAGTGCTGGTCCCAGCCTGGATTGAACGTCAGCATGTTCCTTTCGAACATGCCCTGGAAGAGTCCGATCACGTGGTCCCCGTTCCTGAGGATCAACCACTTCTGCTCGATGTCGCCGCCGACCGGTGCGAAGCCGAGCTTCGCATAGAAGTCGCGGGACGCCGTGATGTCCTGCACGCTCAAGCTGATGGAAAACGCCCCCAGTTCCATGACCGGCCCTCCCTGCTGCGTGGTGCATAACGTAGCACGGTCGTTCGATTGGACAAGCGGGGTGCTTTCATGCAGTTTCGGTTGCAGGCCGATTCCCGGGCGCATCGTATTGCCGGACCGGGCCATGCTCGAGCCGCGGGTCGGCAGTCGGACAGACGCGGCCGGTCGCGGCCCGCTGCTAGACTCCTTCAGTCGCGAGCAGCGGGCGATCGAAGCATGAGCATTTTCGAATATCTTCTGACGTTGTACGCGATCGTCGCCGGCCTTGGAGTATCTCTGCTCGTCCGCAGCGTAGGGCAGATGATCGAGGCCCGTGATCGCATCCAGCTCTACTGGGTCCACACCTGCTGGATTGGACTCGTGTTCGTGGGCCATGTGGTGAGCTGGTTCGCGTTGTGGCGCTTTTCCCAGCACTCGCCGTGGACGATCCTGGAGGCACTGCTGCTGCTCGGTGTGCCGATCCTGCTCTATCTTGTCAGCCACCTCGCGGTCCCCGAACTGGACGACGATCGCAGACATGACATGCGGTTCTACTACTATCGGCACGCGCGCTGGATTCAGGGGCTCATGCTCGCGGCACTCGTGGACGGCGCACTCGCCCAGTTCCTCATCGAAGGGCAGTTGGACCTGTCCGGCGCACGCGGCGTGCGCGCTGCTCTCTTGCTAGTGCTAGTGCCAGGAACCATTTCCAACCATCCCAGGCTTCACGGCGCCCAGGCTGTGCTGCTGATGCTCGTCATGGCGATCGCAGTGGTCTTCGTCGCACGGCCGATCGGCTGACCGGGCAGCCATCACAGTGTTCTGGAATTGTCGGCCGCGGTCCGGCGGTCGCCGGATTGCCGCGCGGCGATGGGCCGTCAGCTGCGCGGCATCCAGCGCGCTACAGTCCAGCCGGCGACCGCCACGATCAGCAGGTCGACCCAGCCGTATACCGGCACCGCCGCGCCCAGCTGCAACAGGACGAGCAGCAGCACGAACAGCACCGTGAGGCCCGCGGCCACGTGCGGCAGGAACCCGGCGCCCGCGAGCAGCCAGGCGAGCGACATGTAACTGAACCCCTTCCTGGCGAGCAGCGGCGGCGCCGGCACGTTGCGCAACAGCAGTTCCTTGAACACAGGGAGGTTCGCCACGAGCGATCCGGTGCCTGCCAGCAGCGGCTGCACGGCCGACCAGGCGAGCCACGTGCCAAGCAGCACCGCGACGAGTGCCGAGCGCATCCCGTCCTCGAGCCGGCTCAGCAGCACCAGTACGGGCAGCAGCAACGCGATCGCGCCGATCTCGGCGGTGACGAGCACGTTGCCCGCGGTGAACGTGCGGCCCACGAGGACCGTCGCAATCACGATCAGGAAGAGATCGATCGCGCGCTGCCGTTTCGCCAGGTGGAACACGGCCTGCGCGACCACGAGCCAACCGATGAAAAATCCGACGAGTTCGTTCCACTCTACGCGCGGCGTCAGGAGCGGTCGCACCGCGAGCTTCAGTTGCCGCAGTCCCGGCTCGGGGACCAGCGGCCACAGCCGCTCGAGGAGCCAGAGCGCGAGGATCGTGAGCGCGACGGCGGCGGAGCGTCCGCGAGGCGCCGCCTGCGGCACCATCCGGCTGCCGAGTGCGTGGAATCCAGAGCCCAGCACTGCGCCGAGGAACGACCCTGCCGTGTTCAGCGACAGGTCCGTGAGGCTCGGCACGCGGGGCGCGACGGAGGCCTGCAGCAGTTCCAGGCCGAGCGACAGGGAGGCTCCGAGCACGGACCCTGCGACGATTCCCGCGACTCGCCCCCAGCGCGGCTCGAACACGAGCGCGACGCAGAATCCGAACGGCGCGTACAGCAGGACGTTGTTGAACATGTCCCCGCGCGATGCGCGTGCCCAGGTGAGCTCGCCGAGCGCCGCGATCAGGCTCGGGCCGTCGGCCGCAAAGCGAAACGGGTACAGGGACGCGTAGACGATCAGGCCGGTCAACACGGCCAGCAGCAGTGGCGCGGCGAAATGCGAGCGGCTCGCCATCGGCGTGCTAGAGCCGGACGTGCACGTAGTGATCGATCAGCAGTGCCGCGAACAGCAGCATCAGGTAGTTGATCGAAAAACGGAACACGGCCATCGGCAGGTGCGCCGGCGCGTCAGGGCGTCGCAAGGCGACCGCGCGGCGCGTGAAACCAACGCCGAGCACGACCGCGGCTGCGAGGTACAGGAGACCGCTCATGGCGGTGAGGTACGGCAGCAGTGTGACGATGAACAGCAGGATCGTGTAGAGCAGGATGTGCAGCCGCGTGAAGTCGACGCCGTAGGCGACCGGCAGCATGGGGATCCCGGCCTTCGCGTAATCGGCGCGGCGTGCGATCGCGAGCGCCCAGAAGTGCGGCGGCGTCCACGCAAAGATGATCAGGAACAGCAGCAGCGCGTGCGGGTCGATTGCACCCGTCACGGCCGTCCAGCCGAGCACGGGCGGCGCAGCGCCCGCGGCGCCGCCAATCACGATGTTCTGCGGCGTGACGTGCTTCAGCCAGACGGTGTAGAGCACCGCGTAGCCGATCAGCGACGCGAACGTGAGCACGGCGGTGAGCGGATTCACGAGGAACCAGAGCACCAGCATCGCCGCGATCCCGATCGCCGCGGCATACGTGAGTGCCTGCCGCGTCGTGACGTGCCCGGTCGGGATCGGGCGGTTCATCGTGCGCGCCATCTTCTCGTCGAAGCCGCGGTCGAGCACGTGATTGATCGCCGCCGCGCTCGACGCCGCGAGACCGATGCCGATCGTGCCGCACACGAGCGCCTGCCACGGCGGCAGGTCCGGCACCGCGAGGAACATGCCGACCACCGCGGTGAAGACGATCAGCGCGACGACCTTCGGCTTGCCGAGTTCGTAGAAGTCGTGCCAGTTCGATGGGCGGGGTGCGGTTTCCGTGGCGGAGGTGTGCGGCACTGACTTGGGTAGCTGCTGAAGGGGCGCCGATTTTACAGGAGCGTCGCCGATCTGCGGCGTCGCGAACCCGACGTGACACGGTGGCAGCCACGTCGATCATGCTGCGGCGAGCGAGATCCTCGTCAACCCGTGACGTCCGCAATCGTGAGGACTTGCGCTGCGTGGGCAAGGCTGCGTTGGCGACTGGAGCGACACATGATCGCGGGCACATTGCCCGGTCGCTGGGATTGGGAAGTAGTCAATTTAATCAATGAGTTATAAGGCAATAGTGCTGGCCATGCTGGCCGCGAACATGGCGTTGCAGATCTGCGTGCAAATGCAGTGGGTGGCGCGATTGCCTGGGCCCATTGCATGGCGGTTCAATACAGTGTCGAACCACCGCGTGCATCACGGGCGCAATCCGCGCTATATCGATCGCAACCTGGGCGGCGTCTTCATGTTCCGCGACGACACCCGTCCTGGCCCGCTGGCGCTGCGCCCGAAGCACCTCTGGGGTCCGCCGGAGTCGGAGCGCCCTACGATCAACGTGCGTCCCCGAACGTCGACGCATTCCGCCCACGCAGATCAGTCCCCTGACCGGAGCCACGTCATGAGTATCGACGCCACGCTGTCGCGCCGTCCGCGCCGTCGCTTCTGGGGCTGGGGCAATGCCGACGCCGCGCTCGATGCGCGAGAGCAAGCGACCGTGCAGGCCATGCTGGCGCGCCTCGGCGCCCGCTTCGAGGCGCGGCCCGTGCCACAAGTCGACGAGTTCGCGTTGCCCGCGCCTCGAATCACGGTGCCACCGGCGTTGTCCGCCCGAGATGTCGGCCACGCCGCTGGATCGTCTCAACCACAGTGCCGGCAAGAGTTACGCCGATTGCGCGCGCATGTGGTTGCGCCAGCCACCTCGACCGCCCGACTGGGTGGCCTATCCAGGCGACGAGCGCGCCGTGATCGACGTCCTCGACTGGGCGCAGACCAGCAACGTCGCAGTCATACCGTATGGCGGCGGCAGCAGCGTCTGTGGCGGTGTCGAAGCCGCCGTCGGCGACAGCTATGCGGGCGTCGTGTCGCTCGACCTGGAACGGCTCAACCGCGTGCTGGAGGTCGATCCCATCAGCCGCGCCGCGCGGATACAGGCCGGCGCGCTCGGGCCGGAGCTCGAGGCGCAGCTCAAGTCGCATGACCTGACGCTGCGCCACTTCCCGCAGAGCTTCGAATTCTCCTCGCTCGGTGGCTGGATCGTCACCCGTGCCGGCGGGCACTATGCGACGCAACAGACGCACATCGACGATTTCGTCGAGGCCACCCGCCTGGTCACGCCCGCTGGAGTCATCCAGACCCGTCGCCTGCCTGGTTCCGGTGCGGGCCCGGCACCTGACCGACTGGTGCTCGGCTCGGAGGGCACGCTCGGCGTCCTGACCGAAGCATGGGTGCGCCTGCAATCCCCACCGCGCTTCCGGGCCTCAGCCGCGGTGCACTTCGTCGACTACCGTGCTGCCGCCGATGGCGTCCGGGCACTGGCACAGTCGGGCCTGAATCCGAGCAACTGTCGACTGCTCGACGCGCTGGAAACAGTGTTCTCCGGCGTCGGCGACGGCAGGACGGCGATGCTGGTACTCGGCTTCGAGTCTGCCGATCACCCGCTGCAGGCATGGATGCAACGGGCCCTGGAACTGGTGAGCGACCACGGCGGCACCTTTGACGCCGACGCCGTGGCGCGCTCAATGGCCGGACAGGACACGGCCGAGCACCGCAGCGGCGCGGCCGGTGCGTGGCGAGACGCCTTCCTGCGGATGCCATATTGGCGCGACCCGGCAGTGGGTCTGGGCGTGATCATGGACACCTTCGAGACGGCGATTACCTGGGAGCGCTTCGGTGACTTCTATGCCGGCGTCAAAGCCGACCTGGCGCGCACGATCAAGCAGGCTACCGGGCAGAAGATCCAGCTCTCCTGCCGGCTGACACATGTTTATCCCGACGGCCCCGCGCCGTACTTCACCTTTGCGACACGCGCCGCCGACGGCAGTGTCGCGAGCGCACTGGCAGCCTGGCGCGAGATCAAACAGGCCGCCAACGAGGCGGTCATCGATCACGGCGGCACCATTACCCATCACCACGCCGTTGGCCGTGATCATCGTGGTGGCTACGAGCGCGAAGTCGATCCGCTGTTCCGGCAGATGCTCGCCGCCGCCAAGAAGGCAGTCGATCCACGAGGAATTCTCAATCCAGGCGTACTGTTCGATCCATGTCAACGGCCTATTGGCATCACAGGAGCGTTGAGCGAAAAGGGTGCGTCGGTCGCGTGACTGATGGCCTGTCACGACGGATTGGGAAGTGTTTCTGGCAGCAACGCCCGATCGATGATGTCGCTCCTGGTGTGGCGTTGCGGATGCACTCGATCGCTCTTGAACATGCGAGGGTTGCCGACGTTGCTCGTTCGTCGGTCTGGCCTTGTCGAGTCATGATTCGACTCGACCGCCACGCAAGGTTGCGACAGTTCCAATGTTTTCCGAACACGAGCGCAGAGATGGCCTGGCGCTGAGGACGAACCGCGCCTGATCTCAAGTCACGGCGGTAGTATGTATTGTCAATATGTGTGTGGGATGGCCCGATGAAAACTGCCAAGTTGTTCAAGGACGGCGACAGCCAGGCCGTCCGGTTACCGAAGGAGTTCCGGTTCGAGGGCACCGAAGTGCTCATCAAGCGTGTGGGTAGCGCGGTCGTGCTGCTGCCACGGACCAGGTCCTGGGACACGCTCGTGGACAGCCTGGCGAAGTTTCCGTCGGACTATCTGGAATCGCGAGTGCAGCCGACGGCGACCGATCGGCGCGACGACATGGACTGAGCGAACCGCGATGAAGTGGATGCTGGATACGAATGTCTGCATCGCGATCATTCGATGCCAGCCCGAGTCGGCTCTCAAGCGATTGCGAGGGAAGGCCATCGGACAGGTCGGGATCTCCTCGATCACGCTGGCGGAGCTCGAATTCGGTGCTGCAAAGAGTCAGCGATCGGAGCAGGCACGACAGGCGCTCGCCGAATTCCTGTTGCCGCTCGAAATCGCGCCGTTCGATGATGCAGCCGCCGCTGCCTGCGGACCGGTCCGTGCGGTGCTGGAGAAAAAGGGCAAGCCCATCGGTCCGCTCGACACCCTGATCGCGGCGCACGCGCTTGCGCTCGGGACCGTGCTCGTCACCAATAACACGCGGGATTTCGCGCGGGTGCCGGCTCTGTCGGTCGAGAACTGGGCGGGCTGAACGGCCGCTTCCGTGCCAGCGGTGCCCCCGCGAGCAGGAAAGTAGACTCACGGACATGACCACCTCCGCGCTCAGTCTCGCCCTGACTCCACACGGTCACGTCGTGCTCGTGCCGTCAGCCGATGCGCCATCTTTGCCGCAGGAGTTGCAACGGCGCCTCGAGCAGGCGTTCGCGCGTGGCGCGGCGCACGGACTGCTGGACCTGGGGCTGCGTGAGGTCGGCACGGCGTTGCCGCCCGTGTTCGCGTTCTGGCGCGATTTCGGCGCGCGCTACGTCACGACACTGTGCACATCCTCGGAGGCCGCAGCGACCGACAAGGCTCTCAACACGATCGCGGCGCCCTCGCCGGACGAACTCGGCGAGCTCGCCGCGGCTGCGCCACCGATGGGCGGGGGCGAATACCTCACACCCGACGTCCTCGAGTCTTTGTGGATGCAAGTCGATGGTGCCTGCCGCGCCGAGAGGACCGAGTCGAAGCAATCTCTGCAGGACTACCTCAACGCACGCAACCCGGCCTGGCATCTCGTCGGGCGTGTGCACTTCAATCTCGCCGAAAACCGTAGCGACGAGGAAGCGCCCTTCGCCTTTATCGCGACCTACACGACGCAGCTCTCGGCCCAGGGCCGCGCGCAGCACCTGCCGCTCGCCGAGGCGCTGCGCGAGTATGCGGGCGCGAAGAACAAGGCGCGGCTGCTCTCCCTGCTGCAGCCCGTCCAGCGCGGGTCCGCGCAATGCGAGTGGCTGCGCGCGATGGTCGAGGCGGGCGAGATTTACCATCCCTTGCGCTGGACGCCAGCCGAGGCGTTGCAGTTTCTGACCGACGTCCCGGCACTGGAAGCGGCCGGCATCGTCGTGCGTACGCCGAGCGGTTGGGGTTCGGGGCGACCGGCGCGGCCGCAGGTCAGGGCCACGCTCGGCGGGCGGGTTCCATCGATGCTGGGCAAGGAGGCGCTGCTCGATTTCAGCGTCGAGCTCACCGTCGGCGATGAACGCCTGACGGCCGCTGAGATCCGCGCACTGCTGGCCAGCTCCGACGGCCTGCAATTCCTGCGCGGCCGCTGGGTCGAGGTGGACCGCCAGAAACTCTCGCAGCTGCTCGAGCGATTCAAGCGCGTGGAGAAGCTGGCCGCCGCGGGCGGTGTGCCGTTTGCAGAAGCAATGCGGCTGATGGCTGGAGTGGCCGTCACCGAGGAGGGCATGGAGGCGCCCGATCCGGAGTGGTCCACTGTTGTCGCTGGCCCCTGGCTCGCCGCGACGCTGCAGGGCCTGCGCAGTCCCGCGGGCCTGGCACAGGTGGATCCGGGTGTTTCTCTGCACGCAACACTCCGGCCCTACCAGCAGGCCGGTGTCCGCTGGCTTTACCTCCTCCATCGCCTGGGGCTCGGCGCGTGTCTCGCCGACGACATGGGCTTGGGCAAGACCATGCAGGTACTCTCGCTGCTGCTGGTGCTCAAGCAGGAGCACGCAAAAAATCGAGCCGTGCGACGGCCGAGCCTGCTGGTGGCGCCGGCGTCGCTGCTGGCGAACTGGGCGGGGGAAATCGAGCAATTTGCGCCGAGCCTGTCGGTATTCGTCGCCCACCCGTCTGCGACGGACGCCGCGGAGCTGAAGGCCGTGGATGCCGGGCGGCTCGCCGACGTCGATCTCGTGATTACGAGCTACGGTGCAACGCTGCGCTACCCGTGGCTCGCGAGCACGGCATGGCGAGTGGCCGTGCTCGACGAGGCGCAGGCGATCAGGAACCCTGGCGCGAAGCAGACACGTGCGGTGAAAAGAATCGGCGCAGACACCCGCATCGCGCTGACCGGCACGCCGGTGGAAAATCGTCTCTCGGATCTCTGGTCGATCTTCGATTTCACACACCCGGGGCTGCTGGGATCGGACAAGGCTTTCTCGTCCTACGCCAAGCGTCTATCGTCCACGGGAAACTTTGCGCCGCTGCGGAATCTCGTGCGGCCCTACCTGCTGCGACGCCTGAAGACCGACAAGTCCGTGATCGCGGACCTGCCGGACAAGACCGAGATGAAGGCGTTCTGTCACTTGAGTCCCGCGCAGGCGGCGCTCTACCAACGGGCCGTCGAAGAGCTCGCGGAGGCACTCGACAACGTTGACGGGATGAGTCGGCGCGGAACGGTGCTCTCGTTCCTGATGCGGTTCAAGCAGATCTGCAATCATCCCTCGCAATGGCTCGGCGATGGCGCCTGGGCGGAAAACGACAGTGGCAAGTTCGCGCGCTTGCGCGAGCTCGCCGAGGTCATTGCGGCGAAGCAGGAGAAGATGCTCGTGTTCACGCAGTTCCGGGAGGCGACGCAACCGATCGCGGCGTTCCTGGGCAACGTCTTCGGGCGCGAAGGGCTCGTGCTGCACGGCGGGACGGCGGTCGCGAAGCGCAAGGAACTGGTGCGGCGATTCCAGGAAGACGAGTTGACGCCGTTCTTCGTGCTGTCGCTCAAGGCGGGCGGGGCTGGGCTCAACCTGACGGCCGCGTCACACGTCGTGCACTTCGATCGCTGGTGGAATCCTGCCGTCGAAAACCAGGCCACGGACCGGGCGTTCCGGATCGGCCAGTCACGCAACGTGCTCGTGCACAAGTTCATCTGCCGCGGCACGGTCGAGGACAAGATCGACCAGTTGATCGAATCGAAGCAAGCGCTCGTCAAGGGCGTGCTCGAAGGCGGCGCGGAATTGCAGTTGACCGAGCTCAGCGACAAGGAGTTGCTCAACCTTGTCGCGCTCGATATACATTCGGCGCAGGCCGAAACCTGACGCACATTCGTGATCGGAGACCGCCCGATGGACTTTCGCTGGAAAGCATACGTCCCCGTCGCACAGCGGCGCCAGAAGGCCGCGCGCACGGTCGCGAAGCTCAAGAAGTCAGGCGCCACCCTCTCGCCGGTCGCCGCGGGGCGCGGCGCCATTGCCAGGACGTTCTGGGGAAAGGCCTGGTGCCAGAACCTCGAGCGTTACAGCGATTACTCCAATCGCTTGCCGAGGGGGCGGACCTATCTGCGCAATGGCTCCGTGATCGATCTCGAGATTGCCGCGGGGACCGTGACCGCCCAGGTCATGGGATCGAGTCTCTACCGGACCAAGGTGAACATCTCGGCAGTTCCCGCGCGACAGTGGCAAGGCATCGCGCGCGATTGCGCGCAGTCGATCGACTCGCTGGTCGAGCTGCTGCAGGGGCAGCTGTCAACGTCGGTGATGGAGCGCATCACGCGGCCCGGGACGGGACTGTTCCCGTCGCCGAAGGAGATCTCGTTCAGCTGCAGTTGTCCGGATTGGGCTGCCATGTGCAAGCACGTGGCGGCGACGCTCTATGGCATAGGCGCGCGGCTCGATGCGGAACCGGAACTGCTGTTCAGCCTGCGGCAGGTCGACGCGAAGGAACTCATCGCGCAGGCCGGGGAGCGCGGTCCGTTGGTCAAGAAAGCGCCAGGCGCGGGTCGCATCCTGGACTCCTCGAAACTGGCCGACGTCTTCGGCATCGACATGGCGGGCCGCGACACGAAGGCGCCGCCAACCCGTGCTTCTACAGACGCAAGAAAGAAGGCACTGATGCCCAGACAGCCGAAAACAGTCTCGCCGAAGCGCAAGAGACGTCGGTGACCCGGAAGTCAGGCGATCGTGACCGTCTCAGGCACGCTGGCGTTGGTCGCTGTCGCGACACTGACGTTGGTCGCTGTCGCGACACTGACGTTTCAGCTGAAACGTCAAGTGCTACTTCACAATCACTTCGCCGACGTCAGCTGACCTATTGAGTCTTGCGTAAGTGCTTGACCACCTCAGAACAACTCCGCCTGTTTCCAGAACGCGCGCACCAGGGTCGAGCGGCGCTGCATGGAGCGCAGGTTGCGGCGGGCACGATGCTTGAGATCGCCGAAGTCGGTGGCGCAGTAGTTCGGCATGGCATGATGCTTGAGGTAGCCCCAGATGCACTCCACCGGGTTCAGCTCCGGTGCATAGGCCGGCAGGTACTCGAGCGCGATGGCGCCACGCTGGGCCTCGACGTGCTGGCGGACGAGCTTGGAGCGGTGGGCCTGCAGCCGATCCCAGACGATCAGCAGCTTGCGACCGATCGTCGCCTGCAGGGCCTTCAAGAACTCGAGCACCTGCGGCGTGCGGATCGCACCGGGGAACAGACGGAAGTAGAAGCGCCAGTAGGAGATACCGGCGATCACCGACAACTGCTTCCAGCTGAAGCTGTACTGCAGCACTGGGGTCTGGCCCCGTGGGGCCCAGGTGCGTGCGCGACACGGTCGTTCGGAGAGTCCCGACTCGTCGATGAAGACGATCACTCGGCCCTGTCGCGCCGCGATTTTTTTAGCTCCGGCCACCTCCTGGCCTTCCAGGTGCGGATCGCCTTCTCGTCGCGCTGGCGCGCCTGGCCGGTCGGCCGCTGCACGCTCCAGCCCAGGGCCCGCAGCAGCCGCCACACCGACGGCTCCGTCAGTCGTACCGCGAAGCGCTGCTCGATCAGCTGCGCCATCCGCGGCAAGGTCCACAACTCGGTCGGGAAGCCGGCGGCCAGCGCCCCGCCCTTGAGTTGCCGGACCAACTCCGCGCACTGCGCGTCGGACAACCGCCGCGGCCGACCGAAATGCTTGGGCCGTCGCAGCGCCGCCAAACCGCCCGCTTGCAGCAACTTCTCCCAGCGCGAGACCGCTTGTCGCGACACGCCGACGCGACGCGCCACCTCCGCGGGGGCGACGCCCGCCGTCAGCAGGCGCGCCCCGCGCCGACGGCGTCGCTCCAGTTCCTTCAGTCGTTGCTCGTTGTCCATCCTCACCTCGAATGAAACCACTCGAGGAACTTGGACAGCAAGCAGCGTGAAAAATGTCAAACACTTACGTAAGTCTCAATAGGCGGCTTGCCCGCTGCTTGCGTAAGCGTTGGAAAGCGATCTTCCGCGGCTGACCGAACTACGCGGTCGTACGGATCGTCTTGACAAATTCTCCCGCGCCTAGTCCCCAGTGGCGAACGCACTGGGCGACCTGTCTGGCATGCGCGTCGATCAGGTGGACTCGCGCGCGGGCGAGTATGTAAACGACACCTTGGCTGACGTTCGGGACCGCCGGCACGAATACGACGTAGCGCCCGTCTGTCAGTTCCTCTGCCAGGAAAGCCGGTACGAGAGCGTCCTCGAGTTCGACCAGGCGGCTTGAACATGCTTCTCTCCGGTCATTCCCAGAAAGCTATCTTCGAAGCCGCGAAGGTCCGCGTAAGCTGGGAAACGCCTCGTCAGTGACTCATGCGCCGTCGTGACCAAATCCCGGACCAATGGCGGTTTCAGGACCAGGCCGGTAATGAAACACACCAGAAACAGCACCAGCACGGCCCACGCGATGGCCCAACCGGGGAATTGCGCCGCGAAGGGCAGCGCAGTCGCGATCGGCATCAAGGTCGCGAAAAGCCCTCCGACAGCATGCGTGAGCACGATCACGATCAACGTCACCGGCAGAACGACGAACAGTCCGCTCAGGAACGTGCGACGCAGAAATGACACCATGACTTCCCTCCCGGTCCCAGTCAACGCAGCAGCTTACGTCCGACATGACCCTGCCCGACCGGGCCGCTTCATTTGGTCAAAGTTTGATGTCAGTTTACGCTGCCCTTTGCTTCTGCACGCGCTCTCACGGCACGAGAGCGCCTCGCTGTCAACGGGCGTCAAATCCTGATGCGGATTCAAGCTACCATAAGGACTCCATCGTTCATGACGAATCAATGAAGTCAGACAGCCGGGCTTGCTCTCCCAACCTGCTCGCCGCGCTCGTCGCGGCGCTGGCCGCCGCCTTGTGCAGTTGCGGAGGCATGCCACCACCCGAAGGCCGCACGGTGACCCACGTGATCCAGGACACATCCGACAGCCCGCTCACCCAGGCGATCCAAGGCCGCGTGACCGCACACCCGGAGTTGACGGGAATAGATGCGCTCACCAGCGGCCGCAGCGCTTTCGCCACCCGGGGACTTCTGATCGAGGCGGCCCGGCGCACGCTCGACGTCCAGTACTACATCTGGCATGACGACATTTCCGGTGTCCTCCTGTTCGAAGCGCTGCGGCGCGCCGCAGCGCGGGGCGTGCGGGTGCGTCTCCTGCTCGACGACAATGGGATCGCCGGCCTCGATCCGACCCTTCTCGCACTTGCCGCAGACCCCAACCTCGAAGTGCGGCTCTACAACCCATTCCGGCAACGATCGTTTCGCGTGCTGGGCTACCTCACCGACTTCCGGCGCCTGAACCACCGCATGCACAACAAGTCGCTGACCGCCGACAATGCGGCTTCGGTCATCGGCGGGCGCAACGTCGGTAACGAGTATTTCGGCGCGGACGAGCACGTGAACTTCGCGGATGTCGACCTGCTCGCCGTCGGGCGCGTGGTGGCGGACGTCTCCAGTATCTTCGACCAGTACTGGAACAGCGAGTCCGCGTACCCTCTCGGATCGGTCGTCAAAGGCGTGCCCGGCAATGCGGCCTCCCTGCTCCAGGCACGGCTCGACGTGCTGGGCGGTGAGCCCGCCGCCCGGGAGTACCGTCAGGCACTCGAGAATTCGTCCGTGGTCCGGGACCTGCTGAGTGGCAACCTCCCGTTCGAGTGGGTCACGACGCGCGTGCTGGCGGACGACCCGGCGAAGACGCTGGGTCGCGGACAGAGCGGCGCCGACCCTCGCTTGATGCCGCGGCTCGAGGCGGCGGTCGGTGAACCGGGCTCGCAGTTCGACGTCGTGTCGCCGTACTTCGTCCCGATGACGAGCGGTGCCGAGGCCTTCGCCGAACTCGCCCGGCGTGGTGTGCGAGTCCGCGTGCTCACCAACTCGCTGGCCGCGACCGACGTCTCAGCCGTCCACGCAGGTTATGCCAAACAGCGGAAATTATTGCTGGAAGCGGGCGTGAAACTGTTCGAACTGAAGCCGACGTCGACGCCCACGGCCAGCCTCGGCGACTGGGTGAAGGCGCTCGGCGGGTCGGGGGCGAGCCTGCACGCCAAGACCTTCGCCGTGGACGGACGCCGCGCCTTCGTCGGCTCCTTCAATTTCGATCCGCGTTCCGCGGAGTTGAACACCGAGATGGGATTCGTCGTCGACAGTCCGACGCTGGCCGGGAGGATGCACGCGGCATTCGACACGAC
Source organism: uncultured Gammaproteobacteria bacterium (assembly GCA_963786705.1). Lineage (GTDB taxonomy): Bacteria > Pseudomonadota > Gammaproteobacteria > Steroidobacterales > Steroidobacteraceae > RPQJ01. The sequence continues at coordinate 17,526 of CAWBAG010000012.1, read as the reverse complement.
CGTACCGCAGGTTGCCTATGAGGTACGGCTGGATCCGAACGGCAGCCTCGAATGGATCGATCGCAGGGACGGCACTGAGCAGGTCCTGACGACCGAGCCGCAAAGCGGGCTGATCAAGCGGGCGATCGTCAGGGTGATGTCCTGGCTGCCGATCGACCGCCTGCTGTAGCGATCCGCTGGTGTCTCACATATCGCGGTGAGCGCCTGCCCGTGACTGCCATGCTCCTCGTTGACGCGGCGGGCTCAGGCAGCAGCCGCATACAGAACCACGACAGTGCGCGGTCCAACCCGGTAGCTACCGCCGGGCGTCGCTGGGGCGTCCGGCCATTTGACGATGTCCTCCGGTGCCGGCCGAGAGGTGTCGATCCAGCGCCGCCACGGGCCAGCGGTCTCCGGCAGTTCGAACTCGAGCGACTCCCAGAAGGCGTTCAGCATCAGATGGAAGGTCATCCGTTCGCTTCGAATCCTGGCCGTGAACGCAATGCTGTGCGACTGCTCACCCCAATCCGGCTGCCCAAGTTTCACGCCGTGCCAGGTCTTGTCCGCGGCCGCGATCATCTGAGTCAGGCTGAGCCTCCGTTCCTCGTGCTCGACGTCGCGCAGGAGCCGCCGCGCCGCGAGCAGGGTGACAAATCGATGCACGTCGGCGTGCCTGTCGAGCAGCGACCAGTCAAACCACGTCGATTCGTCGTCGTGGCAGTACGCGTTGTTGTTTCCGCCTTGCGTGCGCCGCACCTCGTCGCCCATCAGGAACATCGGCACGCCGAGCGCGAGCATGGTCACCGTGAGGAAGTTCTTCACCTGTCGGTTGCGTAGCGCCTCCACCGCCGGGTCGTCGCTCGGGCCCTCGGTCCCGCAGTTCCAGCTGCGACTGTCGTCCGCCCCGTCGCCGTTGTGCTCGCCGTTCGCCTCGTTGTGCTTGCGCTCATAGGAGACCAGGTCGTTGAGCGTGAAGCCATCGTGGCAGGTCACGAAGTTCACGCTTTGCTCGGGCTCACGGCCCTTGTGCCCATACAACTCCGGGCTGCCCAGCAGGCGATCGGCGAACCGGCCGAGCGAACCGGGCGCAGCGCGAAAGAAGTCGCGGCAGTCGTCGCGATAGCGGCCGTTCCATTCTTTCCAGGCGTCCCCGATGAATTGCCCCACCTGGTACAACCCCGCTGCATCCCATGCTTCGGCAATCAGTTTCGTTCCGGCGAGCGCCGGGTCGGTCTCGATGTCCCACAGCACCGGCGGGCTGGGGAGCACCCGTCCGTCTGAATCGCGCGACAGGATCGAGGCGAGATCGAAGCGGAACCCGTCCACGTGCATCTCGCTCACCCAGTAGCGGAGACTATCGACGATCATGCGCCGGACCACCGGGTTGTTGGCGTTGAGCGTGTTGCCGCAACCAGAGTAGTCCGCATAACGGGCACCACCCTGGTCCAGGAGGTAGTACGTCGGGTTGTCGATCCCGCGCAGGCAAAGCGTGGGCCCGTCCTGACCGGCCTCCGCAGTGTGATTGAACACAACGTCGAGGATGACTTCGATCCCCGCGCGGTGCAGGGCCTTGACCATGTCGCGGAACTCGTCAACTGGGCCCAGCGGCTCCCTTGCGCGAACTGTACGCCCGGTGCGGAGCGAAGAACGACACAGGCTGGTAACCCCAGTAGTTCACCAGCCCAGGCGGGCAAGCTTGCGCGTCGAACTGGAACACCGGCAACAGTTCAACCGCCGTGACGCCCAAGGAGCGCAGGTAAGGGATCTTGTCGATCAGGCCGGCATACGTCCCGCGAACGCGCTCGTCCACACCCGAGTTCGGGTGGCGCGTGAACCCGCGCACGTGCATCTCGTAGATGATTGTGCGCGAAGATGGCAGGTGCAGCGGCGTGTCCCCTTCCCAGTCGTAGGAAGCCGGGTTCACCACCACGCTCTTCATCGCCGCCGCGGCGTTGTCGCCTTCGCCGCTCGCGGCCTCGCGGCTGTAGCTTTCCGGGACGACAACCTCGCGGCCGTACGGGTCCAGCAGGATCTTCGCGGGGTCGAATCGCAGCCCGGCAGTCGGCTCGCACGGGCCCGAGACTCGATACCCGTAGATCTGCCCCGGACGAACACCGGGCACGAAGACGTGCCAGTAGTGGTAGGTTCGGTTCGCGACCGGATCGAGCGCGATGACGCGCGAGGGCTTGGCGTCGTCTTCTCGATCGAAAAACACAAGTTCCACGCCCGTCGCACTGCGGGAGAACAGACTGAAGTTGACGCCGCCGTCTACGATCGAGGCGCCGGGCGGGGCGCTTCGACCGATCCTTTCAGGAACCGCCATATGCTTGCCTCTCCTGCAAAACCCAGCCGATGCGAGAGTGTCCGACCGCGACCGGAGGACCGGTCACTGGCCCGTGGGGTTCCGGGCGTTCATCCTCCGAAACAGCCTGTCGTGGTCGCTGTCGAAGTGGTACAGCTTGGCGACCGTGATTCGCTTCGCGAGAGCACTGCACACCAGGCAGGCCGCGACGCTGCCAATCACCGGGCCGACCCAGTAGATCCACCCACTCGCCCATTGTCCAGAGACGACGGCCGGTCCCAGGCTGCGCGCAGGATTCGTGCTCGTTCCGGAAATCGGCGACTCCGCATACACCATCACGGCATACAGAAACGGAAACAACGCCGGGGTGAAAGGACGGATATTGCGAAAGCCGAGAAACACGCACAACAGCGTGACCATGGTGAACGTGGTGATCACCTCCCCCAGCAACACCGTCTCAATGGCATAGCCTTGTCCCGGCAGCGTGGCACCGAACGCCACGCTTCGACCCATCGAGCCCCATGCAAGCAGCGGCAGGGCCCCCAGAATTGCGCCTGACAGTTGCGCCATGACGTAGCCGATCGTGGCCCGCAGGTCGAGCTTGCCCATCAAGCGAAATGCCAGAGTGACGACAGGGTTCAGGTGCGCCCCGCTCCGCCGCCCGACCGGCGACAGCGTGATCAGCGCGCCGGTCGTGCCGAAGAGAAAGCCGGTAATCAGTCGCCGCCACCCTTCGCTCGGCAAGGCCTCGCTGCCCGGACTGCCTGCGCCGAACATCAGAATGACCACCGACAGACCGACCAGCACGAGCAGCGCAGTTCCAACCAGCTCGGAAACGAATACTTGCCACGGTACGAGGCCGACCGACTCGCGTCGTTCGTCTTGCCATTGCTGCTTGCTCGCACCGATCCGGCCGGCGCAAACTGGATCACGACCTTGATGTCGTCCGGCTGCCGCTGCAATGCGCGCATGAATTCCTCCGGTTTCTCGCGCCGCGTGACGAGGCGTCCGAGCCACGCGCGGTCCGCGCGCGCCAATACCTCTCCAGCCTTGTACCAATGACGCTTATTGGCGTTGACGCTGCCCACCACCACCTTGTTCTTGAGCACTGCCGCTGCGGCGACATCGGCCACGGCCGGGCTGACCGTGGACCCGCCCGCCCCCACTCCCGTGAGGCACACCACGCCGCCAGCCGCGATGCCTGCGATGGAATCACTGATCACCTGTCCGACACCCGTGCATTCCACAATGACGTCTGGCTCGAAGCCGACGCCCGCAACGGTACCGCTGTGATAGGTCGCGCCCAGGGCGCGAACCAGCTCCGGTTTGGATCCCGATTCGACGCGATCGAGGACGTGCACGTCGAGCCCACGCTGCTTGCCGACGAGGGCCGCGAGAAGACCGATCGGGCCTGCACCGGTCACAAGCACGGTCTTTGGCTCCCAGAAGGCACGCTGACCGACCGCGACGACCTGTTCCCACGCCTTCGTGACGACTGTCGTGGGCTCGAGCAGCACGCCCAGCAGGCCGAGCGAGGCGTCGATCTTCATGGCGTACTCGGGTTCGATCCGCCACCGCTCGGACATGTAGCCGTCGATTTCCTTGATGCCGCGCTCGGTGTACTGGCCGTTCCGGCACATGTCCCACTCACCCACGGCGCAGTTGGGGCAAGGCACGGGGTCGGGACGCCGGACGATGCCGACCACGAGGTCGCCCACCTGAAGCGCGCCGCCCGGGCCCGGGTCCACGACCCGACCGAGCGATTCGTGCCCGAGCACGAGGCGCGTCTTGCCCTGAGGGGCCCAGCCGTAACTGCCTCCAACGATCTCGACGTCGGTCCCGCAAACGCCAACCGCGACGGCTTCCACGAGGACCGACCCGGCGCGTACATCGGGCTCGGGGACGTCTTCCAGGCGCGCGCTTTCCGGCTTGTGCGGTTCTACGGTGATTGCTTTCACATGATTTCTCCTGTGATGACTATTTCGCTGCGTTGGCACCCTGCACGCGCATCCCGATCGCGTAAAGGCCGGTGCTGGCCGTGATGAAGAGCGTGTGCCTGTCCTTGCCGCCGAAGCTGACATTCGCCGTCCAGCGCTCGTCGGGGACCTCTATGTGCTCGATCTGCCGGCCGTTCCTGATCGAACACGCGTACGCCATCGCCCGTCAGGTAGAGATTGCCCTCGTTGTCCAGCGTCATGCCGTCCGAGCCGTGCTTGGCGACGAGCGTCTTGTGAATGAGGGCCCCGTCCGGCGCAATCTCGTACCGGTAGGTTCTTCCTGCGCCGATGTCCGCCACATACAGCGTCTTCCCGTCGGGCGTGCCGGTGATCCCGTTGGGCTTCTCGAGATCGTGGGTCACGCGCACGAGCGTCCGCCGGTCCGCGGACAGAAAGTAGACGTGCTGTCCGTCCTGCGGCATCGAGTCGTACGTCCACCACGCCCGCTTGTAAAACGGGTCGGTGAAGTAGAGCGCACCGTCCGGTCGCACCCAGACATCGTTCGGACCGTTCAGTGGCTTGCCCTCGTATCGGCCGAGAAGCACGCTGACCTTGCCGTCCGGCGCGATCGACCACAGCGCGGTCTTTTCATCCGCGCAGGCGATCAGATTGCCGCCGGGGTCGAAATACATTCCGTTGGCGCGGCCGGCCGGGTGAAGGAACGTGGACAGCTTGCCTTCCACGCTCCACTTCAGGATGCGGTCGTTCGGCTGATCGGTGAAGAAGAGATTGCCCTTCGCATCACACGTCGGCCCCTCGGTGAACTCGAAGCCGCCGGCCAGCTTTTCCAGCTTGGCGCCAGGCGCAATCACACCGTCCTGACGCGCAGACGCTGACGCGAGCCCTGTTCGACTGCCAGGGGCAGCTCCACCGCATCGTCATCTCATTCGTCTCGCCGCGCGCTCCGGTGCGGCCGCCGGCGTTGCAAACAGGTGCATGATCCTTGCGATGACTCCCGTCCAGCCGGTCTGGTGGCTCGCGCCCAGGCCCGCGCCGTTGTCTCCGTGGAAATATTCGTGGAAGGACAGGTAATCGCGCCAATGCGGGTCTTCCTGGAACTTGAGCGTTCCGCCGTAGACGGGTCGCCGGCCATCCGCGTCCCTCAGGAAGATGGCCGTCAACCGGCGAGCGAGTTCCTCGGCGACCTGGTGCAGAGTCATCAGCCGACCCGAGCCCGTCGGGCATTCGATCGTGAAGTCGTCGCCGTAGTACTCGTGGTACCGCAGGAGGGCCCGGAGGATGAGGACGTTGATCGGCATCCAGACGGGGCCGCGCCAGTTCGAGTTGCCGCCGAACAGTCCGCTGTCGGACTCCGCGGGCACATAGGACGACCTGGTTGACTTGACCGCCGGCCGAGATGACATACGGATGTTCAGCGTGATAGCGCGAGACGGAGCGCAGGCCATACGGGCTCAGAAACTCGTTCTCGTCGAGCATCTTCGCGAGCACGCGGCGCAGCCGCTCCTCGTTCAGGATCGACATGAGGCGCCGGCCGTCGACACCGACCTGCCGCGGATCATGCATCGAGACGGCTAGCTCGGGGCGGGCGTTCAGGAACCAGGCGAAGCGTTCCTGCATTTCAGGGAACCGCTCGCACTGCTCCGCCTCGAGGGTGGTGCCTGCGCAAAGCGGCAGCAGACCCACCATCGACCGGACCTTGAGTCGCTGGGCGCTGCCGTCGGGCAGCCGCAGCAGGTCGTAGAAGAACCCATCCTCTTCGTCCCACATGCCCGTGCCGTCGCCCAGGCCGCCCATCGCCGAGGCGATCCACATGAAGTGCTCGATGAACTTGAGCGACATCTCCGCGTAGCTCGGATCGCTCATCGCCAGCTCCGCGGCGATTTCCAGCATGTTCTGGCTGAAGAGCGTCATCCAGGCGGTGGCGTCGGACTGCTCAAGGTGTCCGCCGTTCGGCAGCGGAGCGCTGCGATCAAACGGGCTGATGTTGTCGAGGCCCAGGAAGCCGCCTTCGAAGACGTTGCGTCCGGTCCGGTCCACGCGATTCACCCACCAGCCGAAGTTCAGCAGCAGCTTGTGAAAGCAACTCTCCAGCCACTCGGTGTCGCCCACTCCGGTCTGCGCCTTCTCGAGACGATACGCGAAGATCGTGGCGAAGGCATGCACGGGAGGATTGACGTCGCCGAAGTTCCACTCGTAGGCGGGCAACTGGCCGTTGGGGTGCATGTAATGCTCCTGCAGCAGGAGCTTGAGCTGCTGCTTGCCGAAGTCGGGATCCACGAGCGTCAGCGCCAACACATGGAATCCGAGATCCCAGGCGGCGTACCAGGGATACTCCCACTTGTCCGGCATCGAGATGACGTCCGCGTTGTACATGTGATGCCATCGGTCGTTGCGCGGCGCTGCCTTGCGCGTCGGATTGAACGGGTCCGAGCCGTGCTCCTTGAGCCACTGATGCACGTCGTAGCGGTAGTACTGCTTGGACCACAACATTCCGGCCAGCGCTTGCCGCATGACGTTCGCGCCGTCGGCACTCAGCGAGGCCGGAATGATCGTGGCGTAGAACTCGTCCGCCTCCCGCCGACGGCCGTCGACCTGCTGATCGAAGGCGTCGCCGAATACGCTCTCTTGCGCACCCTTGGCGGTTGCGAGCGCAGCGGGCGCCACATCCGACAGCCGCAGGCGCACCACCCGCGACTCGCCCGGACCGATGGTCAGCCGGTAATGGGCCGCGACGATGGTCCCGGTCTTGTCCGGGTTCACGGCACCGTCCCGCCCGTCGACGATGGTGTCGTTGATCCCGTCCTTGACGTAGGCCGACTGGTTCGGAGTGCCGAAAATCCGCTGCGTGTTCGTCTCGTTCTCGGTGAACAGCAGCGGCACGTCCCCCTCGCAGTAGAGGTAGCGCGTGCCCAGCCGCGGGTGGTCGGCGCGGACGACGACCTCGCCCGGGCGATCCGCCACCTGCGCGAGCATCGGGCGCTTCGCGTCGGCATGCCAGGACCACTCGTTGCGGAACCACAGCCTCGGCAGCAGGTCGAGGGTGGCGGAGTCCGGCCCGCGGTTGTGAACCGTGCAGCGGATCAGGATGTCCTCCGGGGAGGCCTTCGCGTACTCGACGAATACGTCGAAGTAGCGGTCCTGGTCGAACACGCCGGTGTCGATGAGCTCGTACTCGGGCTGATTCCGGCCCCGCATGTGGTTGGTACGAACCAGATCGTCGTACGGATAGGCGGCCTGCGGGTACTTGTACAGGTAGCGCATGTACGAGTGCGTCGGCGTGGAGTCGAGGTAGAAGTAGTACTCCTTGACATCCTCCCCGTGGTTTCCTTCGGCGTTGGTCAGCCCGAACAGGCGCTCCTTCAGGATCGCGTCCTTGCCGTTCCACATCGACAACGCGAAGCACAGCCGCTGCCTTTCGTCGCAGATGCCGGCCAGCCCGTCCTCGCCCCAGCGGTAGGCCCTCGACCGCGCCTGGTCGTGGCTGAAGTAGTTCCACGCGTCTGCCCCCTTCGCTGTAGTCCTCCCGGACCGTCCCCCACTGACGCTCGCTCAGGTAGGGTCCCCACATCTTCCAGGGCAGGCCGGCCTCGCGCGCCTCTCTGAGCCGTTTCTGCTCGATGACTTCGATGATCTTCATTTGCTCGTCCTCGGCTCCAAGGAAACGCTCAGTACGCAGGCGTCCGCCAGTGACCGCGGCCGGCGCGGCGGGCACTGGCGTGCCGCGTGATGGTCAGGTGTGTTCGGTCTCCACGGCTATTTCCGGACGCGACGGCGCACCGCCGACCCGATGGAGATCATCGAGAAGCCGGCGAACAGCAGATTGATCCCGACCAGGGTGCCGACAGCCCAGATGCCGGAGAGCGGCCATCCGCTGAACAGCAGGATCCCGAGCAGCACGCTCATCGCCGCACTGAAGAGCATCCAGCCCCATCCGTCCTTCGGCCGCACTCGAAACGCGAGGACGCCGCCCGCGATCCCGTCCACCAGCAGGTAGCCGGCGATCAACAACGTCAATGTCGCCAGGCCGAGACCGGGCATGAAGATCATCATCAGCCCGGCCAGCAGCGTCAGGATGCCGCCGACGAGCGCGAGGGCGCCCTGTCCGAACGATCCCGCCTGGAAGGTCCCGAAGACTCGCGCGACACCCGCAATGCCCAGCGCGATGCCGATCAAGGTCACGACCGCGCGGCCGCCGGCCCAGGGATTCGCGATCGCGGCGCACCCCGCGATGACGATCAGTGCCCCCAGTGCCATCAGCCACCCGGCGTTCTTCGCAGCCGTGTCGGCCCATTCACTGACTCGTTCGTTCACCTGTTGTCTCACGTCTTCCATGTCTGCTCTCCTTGGATCAAGACCCTGCCCGAGGACGCCTGGTCATTGGTGGTTGTGATGATCGCTACTTACTTCTTCGGCGCCGGTTCGACCTTCAAGGCAATTGCCTCGGCATAGGTGATCTCGACCGTGTCACCGACACTCACGCCCGCGAGCTTCTCCGGTGACTGGACCTTGACCGTGCGCGTTTCGCCGGATGGACTCTTGAAGGTTACCGACGGCGCCTTCGCGTCGATCGCGGTGATCTACGACGACCACCGTGACTGTTCGCCCGAGGCGCTGCCGCCGGCTTCGCGCCGGGCTTTGCCGTGCCGCCGCCGGCGGTCGCGACCGCCCCGGCGGCGCCTCCCTTCTTCACTTCGTAGGCCAGCGCTTCGGTGTAGGTCGCAGTGACGACGTCGCCCTTCTTGACCTGCGCGAGGTTCTTCACGGCCTCGTCTGCCACGAAGCTGTACTCCTGACCGTCCGCCGCCTTCAGGGTGACCGCGCGCGTCTTCTGGTCGATCTTCACCACCGTCGCGGTCACTGTCGTAGTGGCCAGCACCGCGTCGCCCTTGAGAGTCGCCCCGGCTGCTGCGCCGTGGCGACGGTTGCAATGCAAAGACTTCCCGCCATGCAGGCGGCTGTGAGCCAGAGATTCGAATCGGTTCATGATGTTCGCTCCTTGGTTGAGTCATTGGTCAGACGGATAACTGTTCGCCGGCCACGCCGGGACGATCGGCCCGCCGTCGTGCGCATGACGGGCAGAGTTCACGATCCAGCGCGGCCGCCATGTGCGCCGGCAGACGGTGGCGGACGAAGTCGCGGTGCGCAGGCGTCTGTGTCGGCGCGCCGCAGGCGCTGCAGGTCAGCAGCGGCTGCTCGCGCACGACGGTGCCGGTGATGATCGTGCGCCGCACTCCGTCACGATCCTCGAGCCGGATTGCACCGGTCGGGCAGACCTGGGTGCAGGCGCCGCAGCCGATGCAGCGCTCTGCCGGCCGCGTGAAGTCAAAATAGGCCAGCCGGCCAGACGGCGTATCGGCCATCCGCAGCGCCTCGATTCCCATTTCGCTGCACGTGGCCATGCACAGGCCGCAGCCGATGCAGACGTCGCAGCGCAGGCAGCGGCGGACTTCGGCCTGTGCAGTCGCGTCGCTCAGGCCGTCTTCGATGCGGACGTAGTTGCCCTCGCCGAGCACCACTTCGACGCTCTTTTCCGGCATCGCGGCGCGGCCCCGTCGGGTCCGGTCCAGCGCCACGATGGCCAGCGGTGCCACGTCGGCGCGACGCACCGGCGTGCCGGTGTTCGGCATCGGGCGCCACGCCACGCAACCACGCGTCGATCGACGCGGCGGCAATCTTGCCCGCGCGGATCGCCTCGACCACCGTGCGCGGTCCGAGCTGCGCGTCGCCGCCGGCAAAGACGCCGGGCACGGTCGTCATCTTGGTCTTCGGGTCGGCAACGATGAAGCCGCGCGTGTTCTCGACCGCGCTGCCTTCGAGGATGCCGAGGTCGGTGCCTTGGCCGGTGGCCAGCAGCACATGATCGACCTCGAGGGTCAGCAGTCGGCCGGTGTCGAAGGTCGGGTTGAACTTGCCGCTCTCGTCCTTGACGCTCTCGCAGAACTGGAAGACCGCGTTGCCGTCCTCCTCGATCCGCAGCGGGCCCCAGCCCGGTCGCAGCATCACGCCCTCGGCGACCGCGCCTTCGATCTCATGCGGGCTCGCGGGCATCTCGCGGCGCTTCTCGAGCGACACCAGGTCGACCTGCGTGGCGCCCTGGCGCAGCGCCGTCAGCGCGACGTCGATGGCGACGTTGCCGCCACCGATTACGACCACCCGCGGGCCCACCCTCACCTTCTCGCCGCCGCGCACGGCTCGCAGGAAATCGATGCCGCCGAGCACGAAGGGATAATGGACGCCGTCGATCGGCAACATGCGCGACGTCTGCGTGCCGAGGCCGACGAACACGGCGTCGTAATCCTTGCGGAACTGCTCGAGGCTCTCAACCCTGGCGTTGGTGCGGATCGGAATTCCCAGCACCTCGATCTGCGCGATCTCCTGGTCGAGCATGTCGGGCGGCAGGCGATACGCCGGGATGCCGTAGCGCAGCATGCCGCCGGCCTTCGCCTGCGCCTCGAAGACCTCGACCTGGTGGCCTTGGATGCGAAGGTAGTAGGCCGCCGTCAGGCTGGCCGGGCCCGAGCCGACGATGCCGATGCGCTTGCCGCTGTCGGGCGCGATCTCGGGCCGCGGGTAGCCGCCCTCGGCCAGGCAATGCTCGGCCGCCTTGGCCTTGAGCGGCCGGATGAACACCGCGCCGTCCTTGCTGCCGCGCACGCAGGCCGATTCGCACGGCGCCGGGCAGACCAGGCCGCAGGTCAGCGGCAACGGGTTGTCGCGCCGGATGACCTCGATCGTCGAGCGGTAGTCGCCGTTGCCGAGGTGGGCCATGAAGCTCGGGATGTCGATGTTGGCCGGGCAGGTGCTGTGGCACGGCGCCGCGCGGCGCTCGAAGCACAGCCCTTCGGGACAGGACTACGCGCCGGACGTGGCTTTCCCATTGCCCGCGCCAGTGACGCAGCGAACTGCCCAGCGGCCAGGCGGCCGCCAGTCCCTGCGTGGCCATGTCGAGCGCAAGAGCGTCGAGCGCGGCGAGATGTCCGGCGTCACCGCGGCCGAGGCTGATCTCGGTCACGAGGCGGGCGGCGCGTGCCAGCAGCGCGCGCACCGCGGCCGGTTCGCTCTCGGTCAGTTGCCAATGGCGATACAGGGCGCGTCCGGTCTGCTTGACGAGGCACACGCCGTCGGCCATCACCATCAGGCTGGCCGGCACCGGCACGATGCCGGCCGAGGCGAGCGACAGCGGATCACACGACAGGTCCGCGGCCGAGTGCGGCAGGAAGCCGCCAAGGCCGTCGTCGAAGACGAGCAGCGAGTCCTCGCCCTGCACTTCGACGCCGCCGCCCCAGTCGTCGATCTGCTGCCGCAGGTTGCCGTTGCGGGCAAGCTCGACCAGGCCGCGCTGCGTCATGCCGCGCCTTAGTGTCAGCAGCGAGCCATCGAGACCCGACGCGCCGGCGAAAAGGCGTGCGATCCGGCACCAGGTCTCGGGCGTGTGGACCAGACGCGAGCTGTCGCCGGCAGCGCGCTCGCCCCAGCAGCTCGGGTGGCAGTCGCGCAGCACCTGCACCTGTCGGCGCGGCGCGGCGATCTGCGCGAGCGAACGGATCGCGTCCACCGCGTTGAGCAAGGGCGCCTCGCGCCCGCTCAATTCGGCAGGCAGGCGCAGTTCGACCTTCAGGGTGTCGCGCAGCCCGGCCGCGATCAGCACGCCCTCGGCCAGCAGCCAGGGAGCGCTGTCGAGCACCGCGGCCGCGCCGCGCGCACGGGCATCAAACGCAGTGGCGTCGATGACCAGCACCGACGCTACCCCGCCCGCGCAGGAACTGGCGCCAGGCGAGATGGACCGGCTCACCGGCGCCGCCGCATTCGGCCAGCCCCGACGCTTGCACGCGCTGCAGCCGCTGCAGCGGCGTCAGTGACTGCGCCTGATCGAGTCCCGGCAACGAGCGCGCGAGGGTGCGCGGCAGGCGGCAACGAGCCCGCCAGGGTGGCTGCGCCCTCGTCGAGCCAGCTCGGTAACATCTTCAGATCGCCCATTGCCGCTCCCTATTCGCCGGCCGGGGGCTCGGCGATGAGCTGGCGCGCGTAGCGCTCGCGTCGCGGATCGGGCAGTTCGTTGGCGACGCCGAACGACAGGCAACCGGTCACGCACTTGGTGACGCAGGCAGGCTGCAGGCCGGCATCGAGCCGGTCCATGCAGTAGTCGCACTTGACCGCCTTGCGCGTGACCGGGTCCCACTGCACCGTGCCCCAGGGACAGGCGGCGATGCAGCTCTTGCAGCCGATGCACAAGCTGGACTCGATGAAGACGATGCCGTCTTTCTCGCGCCGCTGGATCGCGCTGGTCGGGCAGGCCTTCATGCACCATGCATCCTCGCAGTGGAAGCAAGGCATGAAGATGTTGCGCATGCGCGGCTGGCCGCCGACGTCGATCGGGCCGATGCTGACGATCTTGCACGGCGCGGGCCCGGGCCCGAGGTCCTTGTTGGACTTGCAGTGCACCTCGCAGGCCTGGCAGCCGATGCAGTTGGGCTCGTCGTGGCGCAGGATGTACTTGCTCATGGCGGGGTCCTTCCTTCAGGCGACGCGCTTGATCCGGACGATGGTCTCGGTCAGCGCACAGCCGCCGCCGGCGGGATCGAAGTCGTAAAGCTTGCCGTGCTGCAGTCGCTGGTCGGCCACACCACGGCCCAGCGCGCGCGTCGCGAGCGGCACTGTCGCGCCGTAGCCATGCAGCATGAACACCGCCTCGGGATGGATCCACGGCGTCACCTTGGCCTTGATCCGGCCCGTATAGCTTCCACCGCCGTTGACCTCGACCTCGGTGCCGTCGGCAATGCCGAGCGGTGCGGCACGATCCGGGTGGATCCACAACACCTGCTGTGGTGCAGCTTCGGCCAGGAGCGGATTGTTCAGCGACTGGCCGTGCGCCAGCGTCGCCGGTCGGCCGAACAGCAGGTGGAAGCGGTCGTCCGGTCGGCGCCGTCTTGGCTTCGTACGGCGGCAGGTAGGGCAAGCCGGCCTTCTTCAGCACCGCGCTGTCGATCTCGATCTTGCCCGACGGTGTCGGGAACCTGAGCTGGTCGCGCGGTATCAGTTGCGGCGCCGCGGCCAGGGGAACGACGCCCGTCTCGCGCATCTCGGCCACCGTGACACCGGTGCCTTCGAGCTGCCAGTTCCAGAGCTCCTCGATGGTCTCGAAGTCGAGCGCTTCCTTGACACCGAGCCGGCGCAGGATCTCGCGGAAGATCCACCATGCCGGCCGGCTGTCGAAGCGCGGCGCGATCGCCTGGTCGCGCATGAAGAACGCCGGCACCGGGCCGGGCATCTGTGCCAGCACATTGGCCCGCTCGAGGTAGGTCGACTCGGGCAGGATGACATCCGAGTACCAGCCGGTCTCGGAGTAGCGCACATCGATCGAGACGAGCAGTCCGAGCTTGTCGAACGCGTGCTTGATCGCGTCGGCATCGGGCAGCGAGGTCAGCGGATCGTGGCGGTAGGCGAAGTAGGCGCCAATGCCGTAGGGCTTGCCGCTCTCGAGAGCCGCGAACATTTGATGCAGCGCTCCGGTGGCCGCATCCCAGCTCGGACGGTCGGTGCCCGCGCCGTCGACACGCGGCTCGAGCACGGGCGGCACGCGCGTGGTCAGGCGCTTCAAGCTCTTGCGGCCGACCTGCTCGGGGGCCTTCGCCAGCACCAGGCCGCCGGGCACTTCGATGTTGCCCATCAGCGCATTGAGAATCAACGTCGTACGACTGACGTGGAACGACTGCTTGTGACGCGCCGCATGCCAGCCTGGATGGAAGACCACGCGTGGCCTGTCGGCCGCGATTTCGGCTACGAAGGCTCGCAGCTGATCGGCCGCAACACCCGTATGCGGCTGCTGCCATTCGGGTGTCGTGCTCTCGACCGCCTCGCGCAGCGTGTCCATGCCGCTGACGTGGCGCGCGACGAAGTCTTTGTCGTAGGCCTCCTGCTTCAGCAGTTCGTGGATGAGGGCCAGATTCAACGCGTAGTCGCTGTTCGGGCGCACCTGCCAGTAACGGTGCGCCTTGCAGGCCGTGGCGGTGGCGCGCGGATCGATGTAGGTCACGCGCATTCCGTTGGCCATCCCCGCCATGAAGGCCTTGGCCTCCTTGACCATCAGCGACTCGATGATGTTGCGCCCGTACAGCACGAGATGCCGGATGTTGTGAAAGTCTGGAATCAGCCCGAAGTGGCTGAAGCCGAGGGTGGCCATCGCCGAGTTGTGGCCGTTGCCGGCGCAGGTGATGTCGTGGTTGAAATAATTCGGCGATCCCAGCGCCTGCAGGAAGGTGCGGGTCAGTTCGGTGAACGGACCGCCGCGGTCCGAGAGCGCGATGCCGCGCCCGCCGAAGGTGGCGATCGTCTCGCGCAGCTTGTCGGCGATGTAATCCAACGCGTCGTCCCAGGACGCGCGCCGCCACTGACCCGCGCCGCGTGCGCCCGTGCGGATCAGCGGCGTCTGCGGCCGCTGGTCGTCGGCGTATTCCAGCGCCAGTCCGGCCGAGCCTTTGGCGCACAGGCTGGCGCCAATCGCCAGGTCGTGCGGGTTGCCCTGCACCCAGGTCACCTTGCCGTCGTCGACCGTCACCTCGATCGGGCAACGCACGGCGCACATGCCGCACATGCTGTACGCCGTGCGTCGGCCGGGGGCGTCCACATCGCGCACGTTCGGTGCCATCGTGGAACTCATTGCCGTCTCCTTGGGACAACCCGATTGCTTGATTGCCCCTGCCGTCAGAAATTGAACATCAGGTCGGTCGTGAACACCCAGCCGTTGCCACCCACCACAAACGGCACGCTCGAATAGCCGACCGGCGAGTCCTTCAGGTACAAGCCCTGCATGTTCATGCGCAGTTCGCGCCGCTGCATCGGGTACCAGTTCACGCCGACCGCCACGTCCCAGGGATCGCCGAATTCGCCGAAGATCTTCGAACCCGAGACATAGGCCTGCAGCTGCTGCGGCAAGACCATCGCAGAACCCTGCAGCTGGAAGCCATGGTCGTACATCTCGTCGAACGGCATCGGACCCGTCGCGCGGAAATCGTCCACCCAGCGCCAGTAATACTCGGCGTCCAGTGACCAGCCCTGGTACTTGACGCCCGCATTGGCGGCCGCCATCCGGTAGGTCGGCCTTCCGGACCTGCGTGCCGGTGCCGAACGGATCGGTCTGGAAGATGGTGGTGCCGTCGGACAGCCGGATCTGGCTGTTCTCGAAACTGTTCAGGCCCGGCTGACTCTGCTGGTCCTCGCGGCTGTGCGTGAAATTGACGCCGAACAACGTGGCGGCCTCGTTGTGGTGCTCGAAATCGCCAAAGCCTTCACCAGGCCCGTACTCACCCGTCGTCGGCATCCACCACAGGGCGCCCGACACGGTATTGAGCGTGGCATCGAGTTCGCCGGCATCGACTCCGAGCTGGCTCAGGTTGTTGCCGAGCATGACCCGGTACCTGAGGGTGTCGGAGAGCTTGCCCCACGCCCAGATGCCGGTCGTGTAGGAGCCGCGGAAGAACTCGTCGGCGATCGTGCGATTGTCGACGCGCAGCCACTGCGGGAACGTGTAGTTGGTCGTGCGCGTGCTGGGCAGGCCGCCGATTCCCACGCCCAAGGCTGAACGCCTCATTGAAGCGGTAGCTGAGGTTTCCGGCCAGCACCACCTGCGCCCCCTGCCCCATGTTGGTATTGGCTGTCCATGCGTAGAACAGGTAGCGAAAGTCTGGGTCCATGAACCAGCCCTTGAAGTAGAGCATCACCTTCTGCAACTGCACGTCGTTGCGCAGGTCGAGGGTCTTGGTGCGACCGAATGCGTCGGTGTAGGTCTCGTCGAGCGCGAGCTGGTTCAGGTAGCGCACATACGTGAAGACGCTGAAATCCACCTCCGCATTGTTCGACCGCGCCAGCACGATGCCCCTGCCGCCTTCGTAGGTGCCCCAGTACGCTTCGGCCGGCGTGCCGCCGGTTGCCGCTGGCTGGCCGACCATCGGCGCGGGTTCGTTGTCCACCAGCGCTTCGGCGGTCGCGGGCACGACGGCAGACGGCGTTGCAGCCGCAGCGACTGGAGCGACGGGGCGACCGCGATCGGAGCGCTTCCGGCGGTGACGGTCGGCTTGGCGGTCTGCGACTCGAGTTCGCGAATGCGCGCATCGCGCTCGAGCCAGTTGCTGCTCGAGCTGATTCTGGCGTTCCTCGAGCGCCTTCAAGCGTGCCTCGACGGACGAGGACGCGTCCGCTGCGCTTGCCATCACCGGGCCCATCATGAGCGCCGCAGCGATGGCGACCTTGAGCTGATGCATGTCAGGAGTTTCCTTGCTCGGCGATCACTTGACGTTCGCCGCTTCCCACGCGCGCACCTTCGCACGAGCGGCGTCGAAGATCCGTTCGTAATTGCCCTTGCGGACCTTGAGACTCGCTTCCGGCGTCAGCTGGGCCCAGATCGGCGCCCACAACTCGTACACGCGCAGCTGCGCTGCCTGATCCGCGGGCGCGACGTTGTCGGTGCCGAACAGGAAACGGTCCGGATACTTGTCGAGCATCGCCGCCGCCTTGGCGATGGACTCCGGCGATGCGATCGCATACTTCGCCACTTCGTCCCATGAAATGTCGAAGTAGACGTGACTCAGCGACGGGTCCGTCACCATCGCCCCGACGATATCGAGCTGGTTGGGGTTACGCTCCGCCGCCTCCGTCGTCGCCTGGCTCTGCACGGGGTGCACGACGCGGCCGAGACCCATGTGGGCCCAGATGATCGTCGTCTTCGGGTGCCTGCGCAGCAGGTCCTTCATCTGCTTGAGGAACACCGGCTCGGCACCCGCCTTGGCAAACGGCATGTCGATGTCGCTGTGCAGGATCACCGCGAGCCCCACCTCGCCCGCGAAGTCCAGGATCCGGTCGAGCGCCGGATTGGTCAGGCTGGCAACCCCGCCCGCGACCTTGGACGACACGAATTCCTTGTGGATGCTGAACTCGCCGATGCCGCTGAAGACACCCGGATACGTTTCGAGCACGCGCCGGATGTGGTCCACCGCGTACATGTCCACAGGATTGAACCCCGTGATCATCGGGTCGAGGCGCTTGCGCTCCTCGGGCTTGAGCTTCAGGTACTGGGTCGCGATCCAGGCATCGGTGAACGAGTAGTAATAGAGCGGCGCGTCGGACTGCAGGTAGTACGTCGGCGCGAAATCGCCCGAGTTCTCGTACGACCAGGTCTGCTGCAGCGGAATTCCGAAGACGGTCGAACGACAGACCTTGTCGCCCATGATCTCATCCACGTACCTGCGCATGTCCGTGCCCTTTTGAACGTAGTTCGTCAGGTGGAAATGCGAG
>CAWBAG010000011.1:0-18197 GCA_963786705.1 uncultured Gammaproteobacteria bacterium | reverse complement strand
GGCCAGCACTCCCGCAGTTGACCGGCTCTCGCTACCGCGCGCACGGACGCCATGCTACCGTCCCGGCCGTGCCGCCCGCCAACCCGACGCCCGCCGCTCCCGACTCGCCACGCTATCGAATGGTGGTGCTGGCGATGCTGGTGCTCGTCTACACGTTCAACTTCATCGACCGGCAGATCGTGGGCATCCTGGCCGTGCCCATCAAGGCGGACCTCGGCCTCACCGACACGCAGCTCGGCCTGATGGGCGGGCTCGCGTTCGCGCTCTTCTACACCTTGCTCGGCATTCCGATCGCGTTGCTTGCCGACCGCAGCAATCGCACGAACATCATCACGGTGGCGCTGGTCCTCTGGAGCGCGATGACCGCCGCCTGCGGATTCGCGCAGAACTTCTGGCAGCTGTTCCTCGCGCGGCTCGGGGTCGGAGTCGGGGAGGCGGGCGGCGTCGCGCCGTCCTATTCACTGGTCGCCGACTATTTTCCGCCGCAGCAACGGGCGCGCGCGCTTGCCGTCTATTCCTTCGGCATACCGATCGGTGGCGCGCTCGGCATCCTGTTCGGCGGGTTCATCGCGCGCGCGTCGACTGGCGAACTGCGTTCATGGTCGTCGGCCTGCGCGGGCGTCGTCGTGGCACCGCTCTTCAGGCTGGTCGTGCGCGAGCCGCGCGCGGTCGCTTCGACGCCGCCGCCGCACGCGCGCCCGGCCAGGATCGGCGATGTCGTGCGCGTCCTGCTCGCCAAGCCCGCATTCTGGGGGCTGTCGTTCGGCGCCGCCGCGTCGTCGATGATGGGGTACGGCCTCTTCTTCTGGCTGCCGTCGTTTCTCGTGCGCAGTTACGGGCTCACGCTCCTCGATGCGTCGCTCTATTTCGGCGCGATCCTGTTCGTCGGCGGCATCGCGGGCATCTGGCTCGGCGGCTCGCTCGCCGATCGCTTCGGGACAGCGCGCCGGCGCGTCTACGCTCTATATTCCCGGCGACGGCGTTCGTCGCGACGGTGCCGTTCTACGTCGGCGCGCGTCACCTCGTAGTCGCTCGCTGCTGTCCTTCTTCCTGTTCCTGGTGCCGACGGCGCTCGGACTCGTCTGGCTCGGGCCGGTGCTGTCGTCGATCCAGCACGTCGTGCCGCCCAACATGCGAACCACGGCGTCGGCGATCTTCCTGTTCATCAACAACCTGATCGGCATCGGACTGGGGACGGTCATGCTCGGCGTCCTGTCGGACGTGCTGGCCGCGCGCTTCGGGGCCGAGTCCCTGCGCTACGCCATCCTCGCCGGCACGTCGTTCTATTTCGTCGCGGCGGCGCTGTTCGTGATGTCGGCACGTCGACTGGAGAAGGACTGGGAGTAGCACGGGTCTCGGGCGAAACTCGGGCGCGTCGATCTACCGGGTCAGTCGGACATCGTTGCGTGACATGCGATCTGCAAGAGATGTCACTTCGCGGGAGGCGTTGTCCGGCGCGCGATGTCAGCTCAACCTTTGGCCAGCAGTGCCTTGGCCAGGCCGGGACGTTCTCGATCTCCGCGTGCGCGGTCTTGAGCGCCCGTGCGCCGACCGCGAAGCGCGAGGTCCATCCCTTGCCGCGACCGAAGGTCCTTCAATGCCTCCTCTACGCTTGTTGGTCGGTTTTCCCACAGATATGCGAGCAGGCTGCCTGCCTGCGAAAGATCCTTCTTCGATTTGGCACGATAGGACGCGGAGCGCTCACCGTAGACGATCAGCTTGTGCAGCGCGAAGCGCGCCGGGTCAGGCACGTTGACGAGCACGGCGTTCTCGCGTCGAGAACACGACCGCCTGCTCGAGGTGTTCGAGTCGACAACTCCATGAACGGCAGCGGCTGCAAAGCGACGTTGAGCTGCCGGTGAGAGAATGGCTTGTCGCCTCCGCGATGTCGCGTTGTGAGGAAGTCGAGCCTGAACTCGGGTTCCCGCGGATTCAGGAACGTCGCGCCCGACTTGCCAGCCAGCTGGGTGATTCGCAAGAAGCCCGTGCAACGATGGCGTCGGCCGTCTTCACTTCGAGCGTATTCGGCAGCGCGAGTGACAGTGACCGGCCGGCATGCGCGAAATCGATATCCTGGGTGACGTCCGGACGGCCCCAGTGCACACCGAGCATGTTGCCGTACGCGAGAAACGCATGGGTGCCTACGAGCACACCGCCGGCCCGGAAGAACCCATACTCCGCCAGGCGCCGCAGGACCTTTTCATGTCGCGGCACGACCACCGCACATCCGAGCGCGTGTGCGGCACGGATCAGGGGTTCGAGTTTTCCAGGGAGCCCGGCTGTTTTGCGCGTTCAATGAGCTGGCGAACCGGAACGCTGTCCCGCGGACCGACGTAGTGCTGCGTCGGTACCAGCCCGAGGGCTGCGTGCACTGGTAATACCAGTACCTGCGTCCCTTGATGGTCTTCGCATTGAAAGACCCGGTTAGATCGGACACGGATCGCATGTGGTCCGCCGCGAGCGCTGCCTCGAACAGTTGTGCGTAGGCGATCTTGGGCGGACAACAACCGTCGGAATACGGGGATCCCATGGTTATACTAATTCCTCATTGACCTTAGTATAACCATCCATACCGGCACATAGGCTAGTCCTATTGGAATAGCGCCCGGATCCTGTCCTCGATGAGTCGGCGCACGGCCGGAACGGCTTCCACGTCAGCCAGGCGGGCGAGCAGCCGGTGACGCTGGACCTGTGCAGATCGAACAACGGCTTGGGCAAACTCCAAGTCCTTCTCGCGCCCGGCGCCGAGTTTCGAGAGCAGCAAGTAGGAAATCCGATCCCGCGACATTCTCGTCGTCCGCGCCCGGAATCGCGTCTACGCCACGAGTGGCGGAGACAAGAACCCCTTCGGGTGGATCCGGCAGGGTCGCCAGGATCGCTGCGGAACCAATCACGTAGATCTCCGTGAGGCCGAAACGCTCGCTTATCTCGAGAATGACGTGCTGCAACTGCTCCCGCCGCATGTCGTCAGGCAGTTCGAACGGACGCGAATATGCGTTCGCGCTCGACCGGATCCACGAGGACTGTCAGAGGCGACTCCTTGCGGAGCGTATCCGCTTGTTCCGATGGCTCGTTGAGCGTACGGAGCAGTGTGGGCAGGGGACCCTCCAGCAGTGCCAGCCACCGGTCGTGGTAACGCCTGCCGTTCGGATTAACGGCCCGCAGCTTCGAGAGGCGCTGGAGGCCACGCTCACGCAAATCAGGATGACGCGCAATCTTCTCCGACACCTTGCGATGCAGAGCACGGCTGCGGAGCACGGCGGAACTGGTTGGTCCAGTGACATGGTAGCGCGTCGCGCGCGCCGGCCTTCGACCGCTACTTCCTCCGAGCGCAGGCGATTCAGCACGCGCCACAGCGTCGGCTGGGACACCGACGGGCGCAGGCGCTTCCGCAATTCCGGTGCAGACAGCCCTCGGGGTTCGCCGGCGATGAGGTTCAGCACATTGCGGTCGAGATTACTCATCGTCGATGCGAGAATAGATTGTGAATAGATTATAGAAACCTCCGTAAAAATGCGCAAGCTGCTGGTGCCTGCCCAGACACGGAATTCGTTGGGGTCGCTTCGTCGACGAGTGTTTCTGCCGCTGAATCCTTGACGGAAGTCGCTTCGGCTAACTCGCGCTGCAACACCCCCACAAATTTTGAAACGCGATCTTCCAGCGAGCCCGGCTGTTTCGCGCGTTCAATGAGTTGGCGAACCGGAGCGCTGTCCGGACCGACGTAGTGCTGCGTCAGTACGCCCGAGGGCTGCCTCGAACAGTTGCGCGTAGGCGGTCTGGGCGGACAGCGACAGGTCGGAATACGGGCGATGCCATGGTTATACTAACTCCTCATCGATGCTAGTATAACTGAGCAGACAACCTGCACCCGGAAGCTGTTACTCCTCTCCCGTTTGTGACCTTACGGCGGGAAGGCGTCCTGCTGGCGGTTCGGCGCAGTCGGCGTGCCCGTGAATCTGGTTTCGCCCGTAACTTCGCTGTAGCGATCAGCCCGCGAGGTTCCCTAATCATTTTCTTGTCACTATGATATGAAAAAGTCAAAATAGATCAATACATATCACATTACCTATCACTATTGTACTTGCTTCGGTGTTTCCGTATCATAACGATAAGATCGCCATGGCACACCTACGGCTCCCTGATGTGATCCTGGACTTCGTCGGCGCCCGCACGGCGGCCAGACGATCCGCCCTCGGCCGATGAGATCACCGCGCAGGTCAAGGTCAGCCGCCCAACGGTCAACCGTCATCTGGCGCGACTCGTCGACGATCAACGACTTCTGCGCGAGGGCACGGGGCGCGCCACGCGTTACCGAACCCCTGGGGCCGTCCCGACGTCGCCCACGCCGACCACCCTCCTCGCCCGGACGCCGGCGGCCGACGCGCTGCGACTTGCGCTGATGCAACCGCTCGGCTTGCGTACTCCTGTCACGTACCGACGCGAGTTTGTCGATGACTACGTGCCAAACCGGACCGCTCTGCTGCCGCCAGCCCTTGCAGAAGACCTGTACCGCGCAGGTCGCGCGCACGGTCGGCAACCCGCGGGCACGTATGCGCGCAAGGTGCTCGAGCAGTTGCTTATCGACCTGTCATGGCATTCCTCACGCCTCGAGGGCAATCGCATGTCGCTGCTCGACACGCGCGAACTGTTCGCGCGCGGCCGCGACGGTGGCGCTGACAGCGACGCCACAATGCTGCTCAACCACAAGGAAGCGATCGAGTTCATGGTCGAGGCGGTACCCGAGCAGGGCATGACCGTGCTCGTGATCCGCAACTTGCATGGCGTGCTGATGCAGGGGCTGCTCGCCGATCCGAACGCCGTTGGCGCTATCCGCCGGAAGATCGTTCAGGTCGAGGAGTCGGTGTACACGCCCACTCAAGTGCCGCAGCTGCTCGAAGAGATGTTGGCGCTGATCGTCGAGAAGGCACGAGCGATCAACAACCCGCTCGAGGCAGCGTTTTTCTGTGGTTGAACATCGCGTACCTGCAGCCGTTCGAGGACGGCAACAAGCACGCCAGTCGCTTGAGCGCAAACCTGCCTCTGCTTCTGAGCAACTGTGCACCCCTGTCGTTCCTCGACGTCGAGCGCGACGATTACGCGCTGGCGATGCTCGGCGTGTACGAGTGCCGCGATGTAACCCTGGCCGCCGAACTCTACGAGTGGACGTATCGCCGCTCGATAGAGAAGTACCGCGTCGTGCGCGAGTCGCTCGGCGAACCTGACCCGTTGCGGGTGCGCTACCGCGAGGTGCTCGGCGATGTCGTGCGGCACGTGATCGAGGGCCAGCCCCTGGCCGAGGCCATCGAATCCCTTACGTTGCCTGAGCAGGACCCGGCGGCTTTCGCGGCCATGGCGCATGAGGAACTCACGCACCTCGAGTCTTTCAACTGCGCGCGCTATCGGCTGCCTATCGTGCAGGTGCAACGCTGGGTGGATGCCGGGCGCCCTGGGATCTGACCCGACGCCGACGCTGTCTCCTTTCCTTCGTTGTTATGTCTTGCGCGTTCAGTCGACCCTTGATGGCCTTCGCATTGAAAGACCCGCTTAGATCGGAGACGGATCCCATATGGTCCGCCGCGAGCGCTGCCTCGAACAATTGCGCGTAGGCGGTCGGGGCGGACAACGACAGGTCGGAACACGGGGATGCCGTGGTTGTACTAACTCCTGGTAACACCACAAAAGCTCTGATTGGTCATAAGAGACCTTTAACGTTATCAAAAGGGTCATATCAGATCTTTTATAGTGTCGAGGGTTTGAACTCTCTAGACGCGTATCGCCGTGCTCAGTTTCAGCTTCGACTACGGCTTCAGCCAGCTTACGACCGCCTTCGCCGTCGGGGCGAGCGTCGTACTGCTCGATTACCTGTTGCCGCAGGAAGTGCTGCTGACGCTCGATCGCGAACGCATCACGGGCCTTGCCGCCGTGCCGCCGATCTGGATCCAGCTGGCCGATCTGCGCTGGCCCGAGGGAGTGCGCCAGACCCTGCGCTACATCACCAACTCCGGTGGCGCGATGCCTCGGGCCACGCTCGCCAAACTGCGCCAGACCCTGCCGCAGACGCGCGTGTTCCTGATGTACGGCCTCACGGAGGCATTCCGGTCCACCTACCTGCCGCCGGAGGAAGTCGACCAGCGGCCGGATTCGATCGGCAAGGCGATTCCCGGGGCCGAAGTGCTGGTGCTGAGGCCCGACGGCACGCCGTGCGCCGTGGGCGAGCCAGGCGAACTGGTACATCGCGGCTCACTGGTGACGCTCGGCTACTGGAACGACCCGGAACGCACGGCGGAGCGCTTTCGGCCTGTGCCGCCCATTGCAAGCGGCAGGCCCCAACCCGAGCTTGCCGTCTGGTCCGGCGACATCGTCCGGCGCGACGCGGAGGGCTTTCTTTACTTCATCGGGCGCCGCGACGAGATGATCAAGACCTCCGGGTATCGGGCGAGCCCGACCGAAATCGAGGAAGAGGCCTATGCAACTGGCCTGGTGGGCGACGCGGTCGCCGTCGGCGTGCCACACGCCCGACTCGGGCACGGCATCGTGCTCGTCGCCTCGGCCCCGCAAGGGGCCGCCGCAGACACGGACTCGCTGCTGGGGGCGTTGCGACGCCGGCTGCCACGTTACCTGGTTCCGCTGGTTGTCGACTGGCGCGACGTGCTGCCGCGAAACAGCAACGGCAAGTTCGATCGCCAACGGCTCCGACAGGAACTGGCCGCGCGCTTCGCCGACGCCGACTTCGAGGAGTCGAGCAACGATCCCGATCCGGTCGGAGACGAGGGTTAATGTCGCGCAACGGTTGGCAGTGAGCCACTGTCTGTGTAAATTACCCACGTGAGGCACCGGTGGAGCTGGAGCTCACGGAGCTTGCGGATGGTAACGGCCGGTGCCGCGTCGATGCGGTGCGCAAAGAGCCGAGATGCAGTGCGCCGAAGCCCGACCCCGTCATTCTCTTTGGTAAATGCGTGACTGCCCTCACAATGGGCAAGCGACCAGTCACGGAGACTTCGTTGCCAAACTGTTGCTTGTCGCGAAATCCGCCAGGGCGGGCAACGTGTTTGACATATTTTTCACGAGCGCCCGATCGAAGTCTTCGGGCGCTCCCGGGAGGAGCCCTAAGTGACGACGAAGCCACCTCTGCCATCGGATCGATCCTTCGGCCTGACATTTGCCGCCGTATTCGCCTTGCTGGCTGGGTGGCTCGCCTACAAGGGCAATGGCTACTGGGTCGTCAGCCTCGGCGCGTCGGCTGCGTTTGCGGTGCTGGCCATCGCCATCGCCAGGGTGCTGCACCCGCTCAATGTCGCGTGGATGTGGTTCGGTGGAGTCCTGCATCGAATCGTCAGCCCGATCGTGCTCGGGATCATTTTCTTCGGGGTATTCACGCCGGTCGCACTGATCTTCAAGCTGCGCGGGCGCGACGCGCTCAATAGAAAGTTCGAATCCTCGCAGCCGAGCTACTGGCTCCATCGCACGCCACCGGGCCCCGATGCCGAGCGGAGCTTTCCCCGTCAGTTTTAAGTTGGAGCGAATGTCATGGGTTTCCTGAAAGAACTTTGGGCTTTTCTCGGCGAGCGCAAGAAATTCTGGCTGCTGCCTATCATCATCGTGATGCTGTTGATCGGGGGCCTGCTGGTGTTCGCCCAGGGCTCGGCACTGGCGCCATTCATCTATACGATCTTCTGAGACACTGAGCCCGCATGAAGATACTCGGACTGTCGGCCTTCTATCACGACTCCGCGGCGGCGCTGGTCGTGGATGGAGAGATCGTCGCCGCGGCGCAGGAGGAGCGCTTCACACGCAAGAAGCACGATTCCGGCTTCCCGGTGAACGCCGCGCGTTATTGCCTCGATTCGGCAGGCATCGCGCCGGCAGACGTCGATCACATCGCCTTCTACGACAAGCCGTTCCTGAAGTTCGAGCGCCTGCTCGAGACCTACCTCGCCTATGCACCGCGCGGCTTCACCTCGTTCCGCCAGGCATTGCCGGTGTGGATCAAGGAAAAGCTGTTTCAGAAGGACCTGATCGCCCGCGAAATTGGCGAGCGTCTAGGGAAGGAAGTGGACTGGGCGTCCAGGCTGCTGTTTTCCGAGCACCACCTGAGCCACGCGGCGAGCGCCTTTTTTCCGTCCCCGTTCGATCGTGCGGCCGTCCTGACGATGGACGGAGTCGGCGAATGGACCACGACGTCGCTTGCGATCGGCAATGGCAACGACCTCAAGGTGGTGCGGGAGATCCACTTCCCGCATTCGCTGGGGCTGCTTTACTCGGCCTTCACGTACTACACCGGGTTCAAGGTCAATTCCGGCGAGTACAAGATCATGGGTCTCGCGCCCTACGGCGAGCCGCGATACGTCGACCTGATACGCAAGCACCTCGTCGACATCAAGGACGACGGCACCTTCCGGCTGAACATGGATTACTTCGACTACTGCACCGGTCTCAGGATGACCAACGAGCGGTTCGACCAGGTATTCGGCGGCCCTGCCCGCTCAGCCGGAGTCGGCGTTGACCCAGCGCGAGATGGATCTCACCGCCAGTGTGCAGGCGATCACCGAAGAGATCGTGCTCAAGCTCGGCCGCTCGATCGCGCGCGAAACCGGCGAGCGCAACCTGTGCCTCGCGGGCGGCGTGGCGCTGAACTGCGTTGCCAACGGCAAACTGCTGCGCGACAAGTCCTTCGACCGCATCTGGATCCAGCCCGCGGCCGGTGACGCCGGCGGCGCGGTTGGCGCCGCACTCGGCAGCCATTATCTGTTCAAGGGCCACCCGCGCCGCGCAACGGGAGGGCGCGATGCGATGCGAGGCGGTTACCTCGGTCCCGTTTACGTGCAGTCCGACGTCGAAAAGCGACTCGCGCGCCATGGGCGCCCGCTTCCGTGTGGTATCCGAGTCGGAAAAGATCGACTTCTGCGCACAGGCATTGGCGGACGGCAAGGCGGTGGGCTGGCACCAGGGCCGCATGGAGTTCGGCCCGCGCGCACTCGGCGGCCGGTCGATCCTGGGCGATGCCCGTTCGCCGACGATGCAGAAACTCCTGAACCTCAAGGTCAAGTACCGCGAGTCGTTTCGCCCCTTCGCCCCTGCGGTCCTGCGCGAGGACGTGGCCGAGTGGTTCGACATCGACGAAGACAGCCCGTACATGTTGCTGGTCGCCGACGTAAAGAAGGAGCACCGCATCGCGATGACCGAGGAGCAGTCGCGACTGTTCGGCATCGACAAGCTCAACGTGCCGCGCTCGACCATCCCGGCGGTGACGCACGTCGACTACTCGGCCCGCATCCAGACTGTACACCGCGACACCAACCCGCCCTACCACGCGGTGATCAGCCGCTTCAAGGAACTGACGGGTTGCCCGGTGATCGTCAACACCAGTTTCAACGTTCGTGGCGAACCGATCGTGTGCACGCCTGAAGACAGTTTCCACTGCTTCATGGGCACCGAAATCGAGGTACTCGCATTGGAGAACTGCATCCTCGAAAAGCACGAACAGGACGCCAGCCTGAAGACGCGTTACGAGACCAAGTTCGACCTCGACTGACGCTCGTGACGGCTACGCCTACCCCGATGCCGCAACCGATGACCCTCGCACTCGAGGACGGTTCGCTGTTTCAAGGTGAGGGGTACGGGGCCCAGACCGCGGTGGCAGGCGAGGTCGTCTTCAACACCAGCATGGCCGGCTACGTCGAGGCGCTGACCGACCCATCGTATGCCGGCCAGATCCTGGTCCTCACGTATCCCCTGGTGGGCAACTACGGCGTGCCGTCCAGCGCCAGCCGGAGCAGCTTTCAGTCGTCGCGCATCCAGGTGCAGGGCCTGGTGACGCAGCACCTGTCGCGACACTTCAGCCATCACCTCGCCAGCCGCTCACTCGAGGCGTGGCTCGCAGGCGAAGGCCTGCCGATCCTCAGTGGCATCGACACACGCGCCCTGACGCAACGCCTGCGTGAGCGCGGCACCATGCAGGGATGGCTGTATTCGAGCGCGCTGGAACTCCCAGAGGCGCAACGGATTGCCACGGCGATCGACATGACTGCCGGGGTGTTTGCTCGGGTGGCGCCTGAAGCGCGTTCCACGCACGGCGACGGCGAGTTGCAGATCGTCCTGATCGACGTCGGCGCCAAGGACGGCATCGTCGAGTGTCTCGTGCGCCGTGGCGCCCGTGTCGTGCGCGTGCCCTGGCACCAGGACTTTCTCGTCGACGCACGCGCCGCCGACGGCATCATCATCGGCAACGGTCCGGGAGATCCCCAGGACCTCGATGCGGTGGTGCAGCGGCTGCGAACGCTGATCGGCAGTTTCGACGGTCCGATCTTCGGGGTCTGCCTGGGTCATCAGCTGCTGGCTCGCGCCGCTGGCTTCGAAACCTACAAGCTCCGCTACGGACACCGCGGCTGCAACCAGCCTGTCCGCGAAGTGCACTCCGGGCGCTGTTATGTGACGAGCCAGAACCATGGCTACGCGGTCGACCAGACGCGTTGTCCCAGCGACTGGGAGCCGTGGTTCACCAATCTGAACGACGGCACCAACGAAGGCATCCGGCTGAGCGGCCGGCCGGTTTTCTCGGTGCAGTTTCACCCGGAAGGTCGCCCCGGCCCGACGGACACTGAATTCCTGTTCGACGACTTCCTGGCACTTGCCGGCTCGCTGCGATCCCGGCCGTCGCAATGACCACGATCCAGAACGTCCTGCTGCTGGGTTCGGGTCCTTTGCAGATCGGCCAGGCGGGCGAATTCGACTATTCCGGATCCCAGGCGTTGAAGGCGCTGCGCGAGGCGGGCATCCGGTCAGTTCTCGTCAATCCGAACATTGCCACGGTCCAGACCAGCAACGACCTGGCGGATCGCGTCTACCTGGCACCCGTCACCCCCGAGTACGTGGAAAAAATCGCGGTCCGGGAGAAGATCGACAGCATCCTGCTCGCCTTTGGCGGCCAGACTGCCCTCAACTGCGGGCTGGCGCTTCACGACAGCGGGGTGCTCGAGCGACTGGGGATTCGCGTGCTTGGTACGCCCGTGACCGCGATTCGCGATACCGAGGACAGGCGTCGATTCGTCGAGCGCCTGGCCGAGATCGGGGTCGCGACGGCGCGCAGTGTCGCTTGCCACTCGATCGCTGAGGCGCGCGAGGCCGCCCTGAGCCTGGGACTGCCCGTCATGCTGCGTGGAGGATTTTCGCTGGGCGGGAAGGGCAGCGGCATCGTCAACAGTCCCGCCGAACTGGACCCCGCGCTGCGGCGGGCGTTCTCGGGCGGTGCGCCACAGGTCCTGGTCGAGGAGAGCCTGCGCGGCTGGAAGGAAATCGAGTACGAGATCGTTCGTGACGCCGCCGACAACTGCATCACCGTGTGCAACATGGAGAATTTCGATCCCATGGGGATCCACACGGGCGAGTCGATCGTAGTGGCTCCGTCGCAGACCCTGGACGACACCGAATACCAGTTGCTGCGCTCCATCGCCATTCGTACGGCTCGGCACCTGGGGATCGTCGGCGAATGCAACATCCAGTTTGCCCTCGACCCGACATCCCGGCAGTACCGGGTCATCGAGGTCAATGCCCGACTGTCGCGCTCGTCCGCGCTCGCCAGCAAGGCCACCGGATATCCGCTGGCGTATGTGGCCACCCGAATCGCGCTGGGACAGTTGTTGCCGCAGATCCCGAACGGGGTAACGCGCAAGACGACGGCGTTCTTCGAGCCTGCCCTGGACTACATCGTCTGCAAGATACCGCGCTGGGACCTGACGAAATTCGGCGGCGCCCTGAAGCAGCTGGGCAGCGAGATGAAGAGCGTCGGCGAAGTCATGGGAATCGGCCGGACATTTCCGGAGGCCCTGCAGAAGGCCCTGCGCATGCTGGACATCGGCGTCGACGGTCTCGATCCGAATGCCTACGCGTTCGACGACCTCGAGCAGGAATTGCAGTACGCGACGCCCCGTCGCGTGTTCGCAGTCGCACAAGCGTTTCAACGCGGCTACAGCGTCGACCGCATCGGTGCGCTCACTCGAATCGACCCCTGGTTCCTGCGCGAGATCGCGGACATCGTCGAGGCCGACGGGGAAATTCGACTGCTCGGCCAGACACCGGGTCCCGACGCTCTTCTGCGGTGCAAGCGCCTGGGCTTCTCCGACGCGATGATCGACCGCCTGACTCACTCGGCACGCGGGTCGACACGCGCCGCGCGACAGGCCGCGGACATTCGGCCGCATGTCGCCCAGATCGACACCACCGCGGCTGAGTTTCCGGCAGTCACGAACTACCTGTACAGCACCTACCATGCCACCCAGTCCGAGACACGGGACACAGGTAATCCGAAGATCATGATCCTCGGCTCCGGTGTGTACAGGATCGGCTCGAGCGTCGAATTCGACTGGTCCTGCGTCAACGCAGCCCAGGCCGCGCAGGCGGCCGGCTTCGAGACGATCATGGTCAATTACAACCCCGAGACGGTCAGCACCGACTACGACACCTGCACGACGCTGTTGTTCGACGAGATCAGCCTGGAGTCCGTGGTCGAGGCCTGTGAACGGGAACGGCCCGCAGGCGTGGTCGTCAGCATGGGTGGTCAACTTCCGAACAACCTGGCGATCCGCCTCGCGCAGATGGGAATCCCGCTGCTCGGCACGACCGCCGCGAACATCGACCGCGCCGAGGACCGCTCGAAGTTCAGCGCCCTGCTCGATCGGCTTGGCATCGAACAACCCCGGTGGGAGCCGCTCACGGAGGTCTCTGATGCCGAGACCCTGGTGCGGCGGCTCGGTGGCTTCCCGGTGCTCGTGCGGCCGAGCTATGTATTGAGCGGCGCCGCCATGAGCGTCGCGCACGAGCCACATGAATTGCAGGCCATTCTTGCCCGTGCCAAGCGTGTCTCGCCGGATTACCCGGTCGTGGTCTCGAAGTTCGAGACCCACGCTCGCGAGATCGAGATCGACGCAGTCGCCAACAAGGGCAATGTCGTCCTGTGGGCCATCTGCGAGCACATCGAGAATGCCGGCGTGCACAGCGGCGACGCCACCATGGTGCTGCCGCCGCAGATGCTCTACCTGCAGACGATTCGCCGCGCGCGTCAGATTGCCGCAGAGCTTGCGAAGGAACTGGACATTACGGGTCCGTTCAACGTGCAGTTCATCGCCAAGAACAACCTCGTCAAGGTGATCGAGTGCAACCTGCGTGCTTCACGCAGCCTGCCTTTCGTCAGCAAGGTTCTCGGCGTCAATTTCGCCGCCGAGGCGATGCGCCACATGCTGGGCGTGGGCAGCACCACCACCTGCAATTCGCTCGACCTCGACCATGTCGGCGTCAAGGCGCCGATGTTCTCGTTTGGGCGCCTGCACGGCGCCGACCCGCTGCCGGGCGTCGAGATGGCGAGCACCGGCGAAGTGGGTTGCATTGCCGGCAACGTTCATGAAGCGCTGTTGCTCAGCCTGCTTTCGACGTCGTTCCGCGTCCCGTCCAAGGGCGTACTGCTGTCGCTCGGACCGACCTCCGAAAAATTTGCGTTCTCGGACGAGGCATTCGTCATTCGCGACGAACTGAAGCTGCCGATCTTCGCCACTGCGGGCACCGCCGATGCGCTGCTCGACCTGGGAATCAATGCGACCCGGGTCGGCAAGTCACCCGACGGCGCCGACAGCGCGACGGACCTCATCGCAGCGGGTCACGTCGATCTCGTCATCAATATCCCGCGCCAGTATGACCGGCAGGGCCGACCCGACGGCTACTGGATCCGGCGTGCAGCCATCGACCAGGGCGTGCCGCTGTTGACCGACCTGCACCTGGCCAAGGCAGTCGTGGAGTCGCTGCGACGTACCCGCGGCACCTGCCATGAACCTCGCGGCATGGACGAGTACGTCGGCACGGCCAGGAGCCACCCCGGCTCTCCCTAGAAGCGGATTTCGTCCGGCTCGTTCACTTTGGGATTTGTCCTGAACGATGCTCTCTCGAGTGAACACGACGACGTCAGGCGCCAGTGCGGCCGCATCGGGTCACACAAAGGCTGGCATCGTCTCGGAAGGACCCGACATCGCCCGGTTCGAGGACGATTGGGAGCGACTGTTCGCTTTTCCGGGGAACGAACCATCCACATCGTTCGAGTGGACCCGGGCCATGTTGCGACATCACCTGTCGCCCGGAGATCGGGTGTTCATCCTCGGGGTGACCCGGGCGTCCGAGACGTTGGCCCTCGTGCCATTGGTCGCGAGGTCGATGAAGGTGTACGGCTGTCCGGTGCGACTCCTGTGCCCGATCTCGGACGCCTACAACACGCACAGCGACATACTGTCGAGTTCGCTCGATGCGACGTCGGTCCAGGCCCTGCTGGCGGCCCTCTTTGACTTGCCCGTGCCGTGGGACGTGTTCCGCATGTCCAATGTTCTCGAAGAGCATGCATTGGTCAAGCACTTCGCCGATGCATCACCCCGCGCTGCGCCGTCGGGCCTGCTGCGAGAGTCCTACGCCTCCTACTACCTGGACCTCCCGGCGTCGTACGACGAATACCTTGCAGCTCGCAGTGCCAAGTTCAGGAACCACCTGAAGCGCACGGAGCGCAAGATTCACGGGGCAAACACGGTCGCCTTGCACGAATTCACGGGCGTCGACGAGGTGGACCACGCGTATGAAATGCTGCTCAGGATCGAGCGGCACAGCTGGAAGCATGCTCATGGCACTGCCATCACCGCCGTGCCGCGGCAAGTCGGGTTCTATCGCGACCTCTGTCGCGGTGCCGCTGCCCGTGGCCGCCTGGACCTGCAGGTAATGCTCTTTGGCGACCAGCCCGTCGCCTACAATCTTGGGTACGTGCGCGACGGCATCTACTTCTATCTCAAGACGAGCTTTGTCGAGGCGTGGAAGCCGCTGGGCGTCGCCGCATACCTCAGGGCGTGCCTCATCAGGTCACTGATCGAGCGTCGCCTTCGACGCATGGACTTCCCGGCCGCACCGTACGAGTGGGAGCGACAGTGGACCGAAACCGTGCGGTGGCACAAGACTCTGACGCTCTACCGACCGACGCTCGCCGGGACCACCTTGGCCGTGGTCGACCGCCTGCGAAGAGCAAGGACCACGCAACGCACGGTTCGCCACGTCGACCCGCGCGCTGACGGCCCGCGTTGACAACGGACAGTCATGGCCACGTCGATCGTCACTTCCATCGCCGACCTCAGCTCGCTGCGGAGCGAGTGGAATGCCCTTGCGGAGAAGGCAGCCTGCCCCCTGCTCGATCACGACTGGTTTCTAAGTTGTGCGGAAGCCTTGCACGACGAGCGTGACCTTCGGATCGTCACGACCCGCGAGCACGGTGCACTGACCGGAGTCGCGCCGCTTGTGTGCGAAAGCGGCGGCCCGGGCCAACACCTCGTGTTGCTCGGCGCCGCCCTGCTGTACGAGCCAAGCGGGTGGTTGTACTCGTCGCGTGCGGCACTTTCCGCATTGACCTCCGCGGTGCTGCAGCTCGGTGCGCCGGTGATGTTGCAGCGGATTCCAGCAGCGTCCGACATGCCGGGCGCGCTGGCAGCGCACACTCGAGGTCGCGGATTGACGATCGTTCGCACGATATCCCCATCGCACGGCATAGACACTCGCGGTTCGTGGGACGAGTTCTGTTCCCGAATGTCGCGCCGCACGCTGGGCAGCCTGTCGAAGAGCCTTGCAAACGCGGAGCGTGTGCTTTGGTCCCAGTCGCGTCGAGGCACTGGAGCCGCGGCCATCCGACGTGGCTTCGCTGCTGGAGAAGTTTGCGGACCTGGAGTGCTCGGGCTGGAAGGGGCGTCGCGGATCGTCGCTTGCACATCGCACCGACCTCGCGAGCTTCTTCCAGAGCTACTGCCGAAGAGCGGCGGAGCGGGGCCGATTGCGCATTACTCGACTGACCTTTGGGTCACAGGTTGCCGCTGCCGAAGTCTCGATAGATGCCTACGGCCGAAGGTGGGGCCTGAAGATTGGGTTCCGCGATGACTTTGCACAGCATTCCCCTGGCCTCCATCTCGTCCACGCATCCATTCGGGCCGCGTTCGAACGCAGGCTGGAGGCGTACGAGTTTCTCGGGGTTGCCGAAGCCTGGCAGCAACGCTGGCGCCCGGAGGTGCGCGCATATCACACGATCGCGATCTACCCATGGAGCGTGTCGGGCCTGATGGGCGCATGTCGTGATACCGGTGCGGCACTCTGGCGCCGGACGATTCGCTACCGTACAGCATCGAAATCGCCAGCCAAATGAACTGCTCGACATGCCAGCGGGTCCGGATCCGTCGTGTATCTTGTCCGCAAGCCTGGGACCTGGAGGATTCGGCATGTCACTTGATCATTTCCGCATCGCAGTCAGGTGCATCGACTCCGCGACCGCGGCGCTCGCGATCGGCGCCTAGTGCGGGCGCGTCGGACGGAATCGCGGACACATGAGCGCTCGCCAGATCGGGACGAACGCCGTACTGGCAACCATCGCCTTCGTGCTGTCGCTGGCAATCGGCGAACTGGTTTTACGGTTATTCGTGACCCTGCCGCTCGTGCGTGTCGATCCTGAGGTTCGTTACGTCCGGATCCCGTGCGTCGATTCTCGCTTCTTCCGAACCAGGCCGCGTTCACGTATGGCGCTCGAGTTTCGATCGACGCGAATGGTTTCCGTCGTAATGCTGCAATGCCGCCTGATTCCGAGCGGACTGGACCGGTGGTCCTCGCACTCGGCGACTCCTTCACCTTCGGGCTCGGCGTCGAGGATGGAGAGACGTGGCCGGCCCAACTGGAGGCGCGGCTGCGCGCGCAGACCGGACAGGCAGTCCGTGTCGTCAATGCCGGCACAATCAGTTACGGCGTCTTCCAGGAAATGGCCTTGCTGCGATCTGCCGGGCTGCAGGTTCGCCCGGCGATCGTGATTCATGGTCTGTATTGGAACGACTTCATGAATGCTGCACCGCCTGCCGCCGATGCTCCACCAGTGCTCACGCCTGACGGGCACTTCGTCTGGGATCGTCCTGCCGATACGCGAAGCTCGATCCACAGTTTGCCTCGTGGGCCTTTGCGCACTCCGCCCTGCTCTTCTCGATGCGCCAGGCGGTTGCGCGCTTGCTGCCTGCGGGGGACGCTGACGGTGGAACGAGCGCTTACGCGCGGGCATTCAGCCAGATGCTGGAACACGGCCTTGCGGACGCGGACTGGGAACCCATCGAGAGGTTCTACGGCGATCTGGAGCGCCTTGGCCAGGAAAACTCATTTGAAACACTCGTGGTCATCATGCCGGTCCACGCAATAGTGTGTCAGCCCGGGACGGAAGAATCACCCCTACCCTGCACAGGCTCGGCGGAGACTGGAAACACTGGGACTGCCATATGTCGACGGCTTCAGCCTGTGGACGCAACAGACCTGCGACACTGACAGGTTCCTGCCGGAAGGCCCCGACGGCCACCTGAATTCAGCAGGCTATCGGCTGATCGCCGACGCCGTTGCGGCCCGGCTGCTGGCCACCCCGGCGATGGCAAACAAGTTCAACGACCACGCCGGAGCAGCGCAGTAACCTGCGCCAGTGTCGGCCGCCTGGAGGAACACATGGATGCCCCTGCCCGAACTCGCAGCAAAACCAGGGAGTGGGCCATACGCCTCACACTGCTCCTGATCTCGTTGATCGTCGCGTTGGTGATTGCGGAAGTGGCAACCCGGATCATCCACCCGATCTGGGACGGCCGCGACAACGTGACACTCGACGGACGGCCGATCAAGGACTGGTTCGAGCCGGGCAGCGTCTACCGCCAGATCTCCAACGAGTACGATGCGATCACGACGATCACGGACAAGGGCCATCGTGTACCAGGCGTCGAAGGTAACCCGGACGTCATTTTCCTTGGCGACTCGTTCACGTACGGTTACGGGCTCAGCGATGAGCAGACGTTTGCCAGCCTGTACTGCAAGCGGCGCAACCTGGCGTGCGTGAACCTCGGCATGCCAGGCAGCGGGACGCTCAGGCAGGTGGAACGACTCGAACAGTACCTGGACCGGTACGGCTGGCACCCGCGGGAGGTGAAACTGTTCTTCTTCGGGATGAGCAGCAGCTTCTCGGCCGGCAACGACTTTGTCGATAACTACGACCGCGAGCGCCAGGATGCGGGCGGCAAGAAGGATGCCTCGGGCGCCACGGTGAGCAGTCAAGTCTCGCAGCCAACGCCCAGCAAGGGGTTCGCCGAAAGGGTCATCGGGCTGCAGAGCGTCCTGTTGAGCCACTCCAA
>CAWBAG010000010.1:0-85428 GCA_963786705.1 uncultured Gammaproteobacteria bacterium | reverse complement strand
GGCCTGTTAACACTATGTGATAGGCTACGCGGCATGGAAATAACCGCACGGTTCGTCGCATCGAACCATTCCTGCCCGTCCAGCGCGGCGACGTCTCGCTCAGTAATCTGCAGAGTCGTCAACGCGATCCTGTACGTCGCGGAGCAAGGCTGCAAATGGCGCGGCCTGCCGAAGCGCTTCGGCAACTGGCACACGATTTACACGCGCATGAACCGCTCGGGCGAAGGCTGGCGGCTGCTCGGATCGGCTGTTCGAGGAATTGCAGCATCAGCAGCTTATCCGCATCAAGATCGAGGCGGTCAGCCTCGACCGCGCCGTCGTCAAGGTGCATCCCGACGGGCGCCGGCGCTCTAAAAAAAACGGCGCCAGCAATCCATCGGCCGATCCCGAGGCGGCTGGACCACCGAGGTTCATATGGTTGCCGCGGATGCTCGGTCCGCCATCCGCATTCTCCCTGACGGCGGGACAAGCCGGCGATGCGCCGGCCGGTCGGGATCTGCTGCGTACGCTGTCGGGCCTGCCACGACGTTGCCGCCTGCTCATGGACCGCGCGTTATGAAGGTAGACGAAACCCGCCAGCTCGCGCTCGAGCTCGGCTTCATTCCCGTTGTTCCCCCGCTCGCCACGCGCGTCGAGCCCTGGACGTACAGCAAAGCCTGGTATCGTCGGCGCAACGAGATCGAGCGGCTGTTTCGCCCGGCTCAAGGGTTTCCGCCGCATCTTCGAGATCAGCTTCGACAAGCTCGACGTCATGTTCATCGGCGTTCCTGTGCTTCGCGCTCGTCGTCGAGGCGCTGCGCTAGCGTGAACAGGCCCTCGGCCGCCGGCACGAAGAAGGCCCCACGTCGCCGTGCCGCGCGCAGCAGCAGCACAACCGCGACCGTGGTCGACGCGATCACCAGCAACGAACTCTCTGGACCGAACATCCCGCCGGTCAGCCAGTCGGGCCCGGCAAAGCGGCTTTCGAGCGGCGCCAACTTGCGCCAGTCCTCAATGCCGGAAAGCGGCATGCCACTGAGCAGAATGGTGAAGTTCCATGCCGCGTGATTGGCGGCCACCACCCACAGGTTGCGCGCCAGGACGAACACCCCGGCCCAGAGCAGGCCCGCCAAAGTCACTGATACCAGCATTGTCACCACATCGCTGATCCCACCTTGTTCGACGTTTTCCAAGTGCTGCAGGGCGAACGCCACCGCTTGTACTGCCAACGCCAACTTCGTTCCCCAGGCCCGTTCCAGGAGCCGGAACAGCAGGCAGCGGTAAACCAGTTCTTCCAAGACAGCCGCGATGCCGATAAGGGCTGCTACGCCGAGCAGCGCCGGCGAGGCGCCGCGGAACAGCACCTGTTGGTAGACGCCCAGAGCGAATAGCGCGGCCATCGGCAGCGCCACCATGGCAGCGCCGCTCGCGCCGCCAAGCATCAGGTGAATCGGCCGCAGATGCAGCTCGGTCGCTTCGCGTTTTTCATGCCAGTGCACGAAAGCCCAGTAGCCCGCCACTGCCGTCAGAAGGATGCCAACGCGCCTAAAGACACTGAGCAATTCGGGCCCGGGATGGAACACCGCTTCGATCAGCGGCAGCAGGCCTTGTCGAAAGAAAAGAATCGAGCCAAGAATCGCCACCCCACCCAGCAGCAGTGAGCCGAGCATCCGGCCGGCGACGCGCATACGCCGTCGCGCGATGTATCCAGTTGCAAGCGGAGCGGTGCGGTTTGTCTCAATACGCTCAGAAGACTTTGCATCTACGCTCAAGTTGGGCGATTCAAGATTTAGAGAATCTACAAGTGGATCATGATTTTTCATGTTGGCCTAACGCCCGCGTTGAGCCGCCGCGCGCCAACGGTACGAGCGCGCCGCGGGCGCAAACTCTCGAAACGCGCCTGCGGCGCGCCGCATCTGCGAGTCACCGGACGGCTCGAACGCGTAGTTAGGCCGATGCACCATCGTTGTCATCGATGATCCGGATGTCGTTTTCGGCACACCAGTCTCGCAACGCTTTCTCGGTGGATTCGGCCTCGAAGTTGTACCACTTTTCAAGCAGCCCCTCCGACTCCAGCAGCTCCTTGAAGCGAGCGTAGGCGCCCTTGTGTCGGAAGAACCCGCCCACGCGTTCGGTTTGTTCCGGTAGCTCCCGCGCCACGAAGCGCAAAGCGAGCGGCCTACCGAGGTCGAGGTCGTTCTTATGTGGCAAAGGGATGTATCGATCGGAGGTCTCGAGATCGTCGGGAACCTCCTCGTCGATCGGGTTGAACTCCGACGTGCAGTGAACGGCGCCGGTATCCAGGCAGACATACGCCGCGTTCTCCATCGCAGGCGAGGAGCTGACAAAGGCGAAGGCCATCTCGAGCTCGTCGTAACTGACCGCCGGCACCTGAGCCTCACATCGGCCTAACGCCAGCGCTCACCGGCGGGCCGAGCAACGCGAGACCCGTCCGAGTGCAGCGCGTTGTTAGGCGACATGACTCATCTCCGAGTCAGCGCGCGCGCCGGTAGTGCATGGCGACCGCACCGCTGCGGAGCGGCTTCGCCGAGATCAACTCGAGCCGTCGCGTGCTGGGCAGCCCGCTCTCGTACAGGGTCGGGCCGTGGCCGGCAATCCTGGGGTGGACGAGTAACTTGTACTCATCGACCAGATCCAGCCGGTCCAGCTCGGTCGCGAGCTTGCCGCTGCCGAGGAGCACGCCGTCCGGGGTCGCGTCCTTGAGCTCTTGCACGCCCGTGCGCAGGTCGCCGGCGATGTGGTGGCTGTTGGTCCACGGGAAGTCCTTTCGCGTCGAGGACACCACGTACTTCGGCTTGGCCTCCAGCTTGACCGCCCACTCGCGCATCGCCGGCGGTGCCTCCGTGTCGCCGCGGGCGACCGCTGGCCAGTAGCTCTCCATCATCTCGTAGGTGACGCGGCCCCACAGCATGGCCCCGCCCTCGTCCATGAGGCGGGTGAAGAAGGCGTGTGTATCGTCGTCGGCGATTCCTTCCTGGTGGTCGACGCACCCGTCCAGGGTGACGTTGAAACTGAAGGTCAAGAGTCCCATGGTGTCCTTCATTCGAGATACGCGACGAGCCGCCCGCCGTCTGGCTCCAAGTGCACGAGCCCAATTCGCGAAGTGCTCACCCCGTGTCGCCTAACGGCTGAGCTCAGCGGCAAAGGCAGGGTGGCGCGCCATGTGCGCACGCAGATGGCGTGACAGCGTGCCTTTGTCCGCCTGCAGCGACGTGTTAGCCCTCACCTTTTAAGACAGCCAGAGGATAGCCCCGTCGCCTCTGTCCGCTGCGCTGCGGTAGAACGCAACGAGGCCCCGATAGTTCTCCACGAGATACTCAAGCGCATCGTTCCCATCACGTACCCAGATGATGTCTGGATAGACCTGCGCAGCTTCCATTGCCTCCGGGGCAAATCTGGCCTTGAAGGATTCCTCGTCCAACAAGGCCTGAGCGATTTTGCGAACCTGATCCGGCTGGAGAATGCGCGCCGGTCCATAGCCGACGTCATCTCCAATCTCCTCACCCCCCAACACTGTCCAGCAAAGCGGTGCCGCGCCGCCGTCAGCGGTGCCTGTTAGAAGGAAATGTATGCCATGCCAAGCCTTGTCTACATCAAGGTAGTGCGGCGGCTCTCCGTCCCCGCCATCCGGGTGCAGAAATGCCTCGACCTGATCCGGATCAGACTTCAGACGAGCGATCGCCTCTCTATCCAGGGCGGCAAAGCATCCAACCATTCCCATGCGACGACTCCGATGTGAGGGCTAACGCCCGCGTTGAGCGGCGCGCGCGACAGCTACAACCCGCGCAGCGGCCGCTGGATTCATACGCGTCCGCTCGAACGCCTTGTTAGACGACCCAAACATGATACCCACCACCTGCGGCCACGCCGAGTAGCAAACCAGCCATGACGTCTGCTGCGCCGTGTCGACGGAGGACGAGACGGGACCACACCACCGCCGCCGTAACCAGCGCTCCGCCAACAACCGCGAGTGTGATCGGCCATAGAAGGCAGGTGGCGAATGCAGCAAACGCCACGTGAAGGGATACCTTTACCCACCTCGCGAGCATCAACGCCGCAAGGACAGTTGCACCTGACAATGCCAACGCGATGGACATCGATAGCCTGCGCGTGAAGAACCAGAGCAGCACCGCACTGAGGAGACACAGTATTACCAAGAACACATTGAGCGCGTTACGCTCATTCCGAACGCTCGCGTCAACGTGTGACCAACGACCAGCCCGCACTTGCCACCAGCTAAAGCCAAGCACGATGATGCCGAGCGCCCCCAGCGCTCCACCGATAAGCTTCAGTTGTTGGAGCGACGCTCCCCGAGTGGATGCCGCAATTAGGGCCGCAACGAGGACAAGTACGACAGGGTGGCCAGCAATCGAGACCGCACGAGCGACGGCAACACGCGTCATGGTCGTCTAACGCCTGCGATCAGCAACAACGCGCGGTTGGCGCGCCGATTGCGTATGCGAGCGGCGTGACAATAAGCGTTGTTTGCTGCATCGCATAGTTAGGTTGGCGGACTTCGATTGACACTATGTCGCGGCTGACATATCGTGAACGCAATGAGCCCGAAAGACAAGCCGCTGGTTTGGCTTCACGGCGAAGTGAAGACACCTCCATTTGGGCGTGAGGCCCGGATTGAAATGGGCTACCTCCTGCGCCGTCTGCAGCGAGGCGATTCGATCACGCTGCCCCATGGCCGGCCGATGCCTTTCGTGGGGTCACGGTGCCATGAATTGCGCCTCAACGATGCTGGTGTCACTTGGCGCCTCATTTACCGGACGGACCGGGACGCGATCATTATTGCCGAGGTCTTTGGAAAGAAGAGGTAGAAGACGCCGCAGATGGTTATTGAAACCTGCCGGCGACGTCTTCGGGAGTACGACGATGCGTGCAAGTAAACGTGAGAGATTGCAGGGTCGTGGCTGGAAAGTCGGCGACGTGACTGAATTCCTGCGTCTCTCGGCCGAGGAAGAGGCCCTGATTAGCCTACGACTCAAGCTCGCGGGAGGCCTGAAGGACCGCCGTGTCCGCAAGCGATTGACCCAGGTCGAGCTTGCCAAAGCAGTGAACTCCAGCCAGTCGCGCGTGGCCAAGATGGAGGCCGGCGATCCGACCGTTTCCATCGACCTGCTCGTCCGGTCCCTAATTGCACTTGGGGTTTCTAACAGCGACCTCGCGAAGATAATCACCGCGCGCTGATTCGCCGACCTAACGGTTGAGCTGAGCGCCGCGGCTACGGCGAATTGGGCTTGGCACTTTATCGTCCACGCGTGCGCTCCAGCGATTTGTTAGAGGGCGCGACGATCATCGTTTTGACCAGTAACCTGGCTTACGACGGTGGTGCGCTATCGCGATTACCTCTATGAAACCATCGCGCACGGCATATACGACACTGAACGGGAACTTGTGCAGCACGAAGCGCCGAAAGTTGCCGTGGACCAGCGGCCAACGCGTTGGTGATTCCCGAACGGCGAGCATCGCAGCATTCAGTTCAGCCAAGAACGCGGCGGCAACTGTTGCATTGCGCTCGAAGTACCAAGCACGCGACGTCTCCGCCTCAGCAGCAGCCTGCGGATGGAGCCGAATTTCGAGTTCAGCCACGCTGAGCGCGCGAGAGACGCTCTTTCACAACGTCCCAGGGAATGCTCTGAACGGCGCCAGACTCGAGTTCGCGGGCACGCCGATCGATCTCCGAGCGCCAGGCCTCCTCAACGCCCTCTTCGACCTCTCGGTCCAAGCTGTCGAGAAGCGCCCCAATGAGTTCAGCACGTTCCGACTCGGGCAGAGTCAGCGCGGTTCGATATATGACGTCTTTCGAAGCTGCCATGGCTGAAGCCTACACCTCCTTCGATCGAAGGCAAATCGCGCCCTCTAACGGTTGAGCTGAGCGCCGCGCGCGCTGCTGTATGAGCTTGGCACTTTATCTCTCACGCGTGCGCTCCAGCGATTTGTTAGGCGGCTATGCCTCGACTTTAGTGTCATGGTCCGTCGGTCGCCGGAAAGAAGAGGAACAAGCTCAAAAGATAGAACATGCACCATGCGACTAGCAAAGCTGCGCACGTGATAGGCCACCTGCGTCGCGTCACAAGCCACAGCAGTGTCGCTGGCACCAAGAAGATGGCCAGGTTCAAGAGTAAGGCGATCGCCCACAAGGGGCCGTGGTGCAAGTCAGTGTATTGGTCGGAAGTCACTGCGGACAAGATGCCCCAAGCACCAAGTACGATGACTTGGAAGAGAATCGTTCCGTACCCACCAATCGAAGGGAGCACCGCTGTGCTGGCTACCACGGCAACGGCGACGAGCAGCAGTGTTCGGTTGGGAAGTGCACTGGTGGTGGCTACCACTCTGCCGCCTAACAACAATTAGACCGGACTGTTATGCCGCGCCGTGCGGAAATAACTCCGGACAAAAACCGAACATTGGTGGCATATCGGCGTGGCGTCGCTGTAAGTCCTTGGCTTGAATAGACCACTAACGGATTAGACCGTCAATTGGCCGTGGATGTTAGGCCAAACAAGGACGCTCGATGGACAAGGCGACCGGTGAAGCGGCGTCCCCGCCGCGCTTGCTCGACCTCGTGCAAGGCCGGCTTCGAACCTTGCATTACAGCTACCGGACGGAGCAGCAATACCTCGGCTGGATCCGCCGGTTCATCCTGTTCCACGGTAAACGCCACCCCACAGACATGGGCGCCGTCGAGGTCGAAGGATTCCTGACCCACCTCGCGGTCGATCGGCAGGTTTCCGCATCGACACAAAACCAGGCGCTCGCCGCTATCCTCTTTTTGTACCAGAAGGTGCTCGAAATCGAGTTGCCCTGGCTCGATGGGGTCGTACGCGCCAAGCGCTCCAGACACCTGCCGGTGGTGCTGTCCGCGAAGGAGGTTCGCGCCGTCCTCGCGAAGCTCGATGGCGAGTATTGGCTGGTCGGCAACGTGCTGTACGGCGGTGGCTTGCGACTGCTGGAAGCGCTGCGTCTGCGCGTCAAGGACCTGCATTTCGAGTATCGCCAGATCCACGTGCGCAGCGGCAAGGGCGACAAGGACCGCGTCACGATCATGCCCGAAGCTGCTCGTGGAGCCACTGCAATCCCACTTGCTGAAAGTACGGCAACTGCACGAAATCGCGAGAAAGAACGGATACGCCGGCGTCGAGATTCCGTTCGCGCTCGAGCGCAAGTATCCGCAGGCCTCGGGCCAATGGGGGTGGCAGTATGTGTTTCCGGCGCGCTCGCCCTCGCGTGACCCGCGCACGAACACCTGGCGCCGGCATCACCTCCTGGAGGACAACGTGCAGCGCCAGGTCAAGCTGGCGGTTCGCGCCGCGGGCATCGACAAGCCGGCCTCGTGTCACACCTTCCGGCATTGCTTTGCGACGCATCTGCTCGAGCGCGGTTACGACATCCGCACCGTGCAGGAACTGCTCGGGCACAAGGACGTCAAGACGACGCAGATCTACACGCACGTGATGCGCAAAGGGGCCAACGCGGTGCTGAGTCCGCTGGATCAATAGGTCCAATAGAGGAAGCTTGAGAAGTAGAAGAAGCAGAAGAAGAAGGTGACGACGAGAGGATTCCGGGGACTAGGAGTGCGCGCACTGCGCGTCGCATTGCGACCGTTGCGATGGCGCCCTGAAGTGCGCAATCGCAACGTCCAACATCGCTGTCGCGATGTTGTCGAACCTAGGTGCCCGAAGTTCGAAGTCCTAGTGCCCGCCCAACTAAAACGAAAAGGCCCACCTGTGGTGGGCCCTTTCATTTTTTGGCTGGGGGACTAGGATTCGAACCTAGGTTGACGGAGTCAGAGTCCG
The DNA here is from genome assembly GCA_963786705.1 of uncultured Gammaproteobacteria bacterium. GTDB lineage: Bacteria > Pseudomonadota > Gammaproteobacteria > Steroidobacterales > Steroidobacteraceae > RPQJ01. The sequence continues at coordinate 77,623 of CAWBAG010000010.1, read as the reverse complement.
TAGTCCTACCGCTAGACGATCCCCCAATGGATCGTTGGCTATCGGCGAGTGAGCGAGGCGCCCTGACCGCCCCGCGCACCGAAGCACTAACGTGGTTAGCGCTTGGAGAACTGGGTGCCGCGGCGGGCCTTGCGAAGGCCGACCTTCTTGCGCTCGACCTCGCGGGCGTCGCGGGTCACGAAGCCGGCGGCGCGCAGCGACTTGCGCAGCGACTCGTCGTACTCCATCAGCGCGCGGGTGATGCCGTGACGGATGGCGCCGGCCTGGCCGGTCATGCCGCCGCCGGCGACGTTCGCGTCGACGTCGAACGTTCTGCGACATCTGCACCATCTCGAGCGGCTGGCGCACGATCATGCGCGAGGTCTCGCGACCGAAGAATTCGTCGATCGTGCGGCCGTTGATGCGGATGTTGCCGCTGCCGGGACGCAGGTGAACGCGTGCGGTGGAGGTCTTGCGGCGGCCGGTGCCGTAATTGGTGTTCGCGGGCATGGTGAGTCGGGGCCTCAGAGGTCGAGCGGCTTCGGCTGCTGGGCGGTGTGCGGATGCTTGACGCCCGCGAACACGTGCAGCTTTTTGTACATGGCGCGGCCGAGCGGATTCTTGGGCAGCATGCCCTTGACCGCGATCTCGATCACGCGCTCCGGGTGCTGGGCCAGCATCTTGTCGAGCGTGCGGCTCTTGATGCCGCCGATCGCGCCGGTGTGCCAGTAATAGATCTTGTCGGCCAGCTTGTTGCCGGTCACGTGGATCTTGTCGGCGTTGACCACGATGATGTGGTCGCCGGTGTCGACGTGGGGCGTGTACTCCGGCTTGTGCTTGCCGCGGAGTCGGAAGGCGAGCTGCGTGGCGAGGCGGCCGAGCGTCTTTCCGCTCGCATCCACCACATACCAGTCGCGCCGCACCTTCTCGGGGTGTGCGAATACGGTGCTCATCAAGGAGGCTCCAGGGCCTGTCGGTCGTGCAGAGAGCCGCGAATCATACCCAAGCGTGTCAGCCATTGCAAAGCGGGGGCCCGGGCGCGGGGCCGTCCCGGCACGGCGCGCAACGCCGCCGCCAGACCCATTTATAATGTGTGTCCATGCCCGCCAAATCCCCCCGCCAGGCGGCCCTACCCGGGGCCGGGACCCCCGCCCGGACCCCGCTGCGACACCTGAGCCTCGCCGACCGGCTGATCCAGGAGCTCGACCGGGGGCTCCGGACCGTCGCGGCGGCCAATGTTGCGGCCCGGCCCTACCCGGCCGAGGGGCTCCCGGAGTCGGTCGAAGACCCCGCGGTCCGGCGTCACGCCGCGGCCCTGATGCGGGTCAATCACGCAGGCGAAATCGCGGCGCAGGCGCTCTACCACGGACAGGCCCTGACGGCCCGGAACCCGGCGATTCGGGAGTCGCTGCTGGCGGCGGCCCGCGACGAGACGGACCACCTCGCCTGGTGCGAGCGGCGGGTCCGTGACCTGGACAGCCACACCAGCCTGTTCGCCCCGCTCTGGTACGCCGGGTCGTTCGCGATCGGCACGCTGGCCGGCCTGGCCGGCGACCGCGCGAGCCTGGGATTCGTCGCCGAGACCGAAAAGCAGGTGGTCGAGCACCTGGAATCGCACCTGGACGAGTTGCCGGCCAACGACGAACGCTCGCGGCGCATCGTCGCGCAGATGCAATCCGACGAGGACCGGCACGGCAACGACGCGCGCAGTGCGGGCGCCTGGGACCTGCCGAACCCCGTCCGCGGGCTCATGCGACGCATCGCGCGGGTGATGACGCGGACGGCCTATCGAATCTGAATGCTTGCGGCGCAATCGTCGTTATATTAAAAGCGTCGCAGCCTTTGACATATAACCACTACAGGACGGGCGCATGGAAACCGGCGGAAGACCCTTGAGCGACATTCCCGCGATCAATCGTTTCCTGAGTTATTGCCGCATCCGCACGGTGCCGTCCAAGACGGTCCTCATCCATGCGGGAGACGTCCCCGACGTCCTCTACTACGTGATCAAGGGCTCGGTCGAGGTCCTGATCGAGGACGAGGAAGGCAACGAGATGGTGCTGGCCTACCTCAACAAGGGCCAGTTCTTCGGCGAGATGGGCCTCTTCAACGAGCAGCCCGCGCGCAGCGCCTGGGTGCGCACGCGCAACCAGTGCGAGCTCGCCGAGATGACGTACCCGCGCTTCCGCCAGATCGCCGCGGAAAGCCCGACGCTGCTGTTCGAGCTCGCGACTCAGCTCGCCAGCCGCCTCGACCGCACCAACCGCAAGTTGGGCGACCTCGCGTTCGTCGACGTCACGGGCCGCGTCGCCCACGCGATCATGGACCTCTGCAACGAGCCGGACGCGATGACGCACCCGGAGGGCACACAGATCAAGGTCAGCCGCCAGGAGCTCTCGCGCCTCGTCGGCTGCTCGCGCGAAATGGCCGGCCGCGTGCTCAAGGTGCTCGAAGAACAGGGCCTGCTCACGGCGCGCGGCAAGACGATGGTCGTCTACGGCGTGCGTCCCCGCCTGAAGGGCAAGGCCGCCGCGATGTCGGCCGCCGCGGCACCGCCGGCCGGACTCGCGTTGCGCGCGACCAAGGCCACGGTTGTCGCCGATGACGAAGAAGACGACGAGGACGACGACGAGGAGTAGTCCCCGACGCCGATCGTGGCCTTATCGATTCGCGTGCGGCGCTCGGCCGCCGGCTCCGGCACACCCATCCTGCTGCTAGCCCAGGCCCGCTTCGCCGCCTCCGGCACAACTTTCCTGCTGCTAGCTCAGACCCGCGTCGCCGCCGTGTGCGTTACGCGTGCGCTGCGGATGCGCGTGCAATCCGATCGCGCATCGCGCTGATCGTGTCGGCGTAGTCCCGCGACCCGAAGATCGCCGAGCCCGCGACAAAGGTGTCCGCACCCGCGGCCGCGATCGCCTCGATGTTGTCCACCTTCACACCACCGTCCACTTCGAGTCGGATCGGGCGGCCGCTGTCGGCAATCATGCGTCGCGCCTGCGCGATCTTCGGCAGCACGGACGGGATGAACGACTGGCCGCCGAAGCCTGGGTTGACCGACATCAGCAGCACCATGTCGATCTTGTCGAGCACGTGGTCCAGCCAGTTGAGCGGCGTGGCCGGGTTGAACACGAGGCCCGGCTTGCAGCCGTTCTCGCGGATCAGCCCGATCGTGCGGTCGACGTGCTCGCTCGCCTCGGGGTGGAACGTGATGTAGGTGGCGCCCGCCCGGGCAAAGTCCGGCACGATGCGGTCGACGGGCTTGATCATCAGGTGCACGTCGATCGGCGCCTCGATGCCCGCCTTGCGCAGCGCCTCGCACACGAGCGGGCCGATGGTCAGGTTCGGCACGTAGTGGTTGTCCATCACGTCGAAGTGGATGATGTCGGCGCCGGCCGCGAGCACCGCGCGCACCTCGTCGCCCAGGCGCGAGAAGTCGGCGGACAGGATCGACGGCGCGATCCACGGCGTCTGCGGCACGGCGTGCATGATCAAGGGTGCTCCCGTTTGCTTCTTCATTTCATCCCGCGATGGTTCTTGACCGTTTCGTAAGCTTCGAGGATACGCTGCGTGCGCTCGTGCGCGGCCGTCACCATCGACTCGGGCAGGCCCTGCGCGACGAGCTTGTCGGGATGGTTCTGGCTCATGAGGCGCCGGAACGCGCGCGTGACTTCCGGGTCCGCGGTGCCCGGCGTGACGCCCAGCACCTCGTACGCGTCCTTGAGCCGCGCGGCGGACCGTGCGGTGGCTGAGCCTGCGGCGCCGCCCGCGGATTGCCGCGCTCCAGCGCCGCCATTCGTGGCACTCGCGTGCATGCGCAGCATGGCTTCGAGCGCGGCGAACTCGAGCGGCGAGATACGCAGCGTGCGGCAGATGCGCGCAAAGACGACGCGCGGCCGTGCACTCAACCCGTTGCCATGCAGCGCGGCCTCGAGCTGGATCTGCACGAAGAGGCGCCGCAGGTCGGCCTGGCCGCCGGCCAGCCGGTACAACCGCTCGAGCGTCGCCTCGAGCGGATAGTCCGGACGCTTGCCGCTCGTGAAGAGTTCGATCGCGCGCTGGCGCTCGGCGTCGCTCAGCGCAAAGCGCCGCATCGCCTGGCGCGCCGCGTCGATCTCCTGCGTGGTGACGAGGCCGTCGCTTTTTGCGACGTGCCCCATGACCTCGAACGTGGCCTCGAAGAACGCGCGCCGCATCGCGGCCGGATCGTGGGCGCCCGTCGAGCCGGCGTCGTCGACGTCACCGTCCGCGGAATCGCTGCCGACCTCGCGCGCCGAATCCCGGCGGCCGAGCGCATCGCGACGGCGATTGCGGGCGGCAGCCACGTCGAACTGGTGCCCGAGCACCAGGCCGATGATGGCGCCGAGCAGGCCCTTGCCGATGATGGCGCCGAGGATCGCGCCGATGATCTTGCCGTACCAGCCTTCGAGCATGAATTCCGCGCAGGCCCATTGTTGCCGGGAGTGGTTACAATGCGCGCAACGCAGCACGCATTCGGTCCCGTGGCGGCGCTTGCAACCGTGGCAGCGCGCCTGGCCCGACACGCCATTTTAACAGCACCGGCGATTCCACCATGTCCATCGTCACGCCCGATCCTGCCGCCTCCTCGTCCCCCGCATCCGGCCGGCCGGCGGCAGGCAGCGCCGCGGCGGCCCCTGGTGGCGATGCCGGCGGCCAGTCGCCGCCGATGCACGAGTCGCACCTGCGCGGCCTCGAGCGCATCCACCAGGGCAAGGTGCGCGACATCTACGCGGTGCCGGGCGACCCGCGCCATATGCTGATCGTGACGACCGATCGCCTGAGCGCGTTCGACGTCGTGATGCCGAACCCGATCCCGGGCAAGGGCCGCGTGCTCACGACGATCTCCAACTACTGGTTCGCGCGCACGACGCACATCGTGCCGAATCACCTCGCCGACCCGGCCCGCTGCAGCCTCGCGCACGTGGTGCCGGATGCGGCCGAGCGCGTGCTGCTCGCGGACCGCAGCATGATAGTGCGAAGACTCAAGGCGCTGCCGGTCGAGGCGGTCGTACGCGGCTACCTGATCGGCTCGGGCTGGAAGGATTACCAGCGTTCGGGCGAGGTCTGCGGCCTGCGCCTGCCGACGGGGCTCCGCATGGCGGACAGGCTGCCGCAGCCGATCTTCACGCCGTCCACCAAGGCGGAGCGCGGCCATCACGACGAGAACGTGGGTTTCGACGAGATCGCGCGCGCGATCGGCCGCGACCTCACGCAGCAGGTGCGCGACACGGCGATCGCGCTGTACGAGTTCGCGGCGGCGCACGCGCTCGCACGCGGCATCATCATCGCGGACACCAAGTTCGAGTTCGGGATCGACGAAGAGAACGGCGGGCGGCTCACGCTGATCGACGAGGCGCTCACGCCGGATTCGTCGCGGTTCTGGCCGGTCGACACCTACCGGCCGGGCAGCAGCCCACCCTCGTTCGACAAGCAGTTCGTGCGCGACTACCTGGAGACGCTCGACTGGAACAAGGCGCCGCCGGCGCCGTCGCTGCCCGCGGACGTGATCGCGCGCACGAGCGAGAAATACGAGGAGGCGCTGCGGCGCTTGACGGCCGACTGACGTCGAGTTGCGCTGACGTCGCGCCCCGGCTGGCGCGCTGATTCGTTAACGTAACGGTGATGCGTGTCGGGAGACTCGCGCACTCGTCTGCTGCGGTGACAGCGACGAGAGACTCATGAGCCGGTTCGCTGGAGCGACGTGTCGGGTCGTGCAGCGGCGTGTAATCCTCGACGACGCAGCTGCGGGCGATCTTCCGGACCTCGCTGCAACGTGCAATCCTCGACGACGCAGCTGCGAGCAATCTGTCCGGTCTGACTCTGGCGGGCCGTCCGCGGCAAGGATGCCGCGGCCGGAGCCTCCAGGGACGGATTCACGGCGTCCCGCCAGAGTCAGACCGGGCAGGTCGCCGCAGCGGACCAGCTCGTGATTCTCCCGACACATTGGCGCTGCTGTGACGAACCGGCTCGCGAGGCTTTGGATTCATTGACCGCCACCGCAACCAACCAGCTCGCGAGTCTCCCGACACATGTGCCGCCGCATGTCGCACACTCGCTACTCCAGCGTACGGACGTGACATGGGACCGCAACGCATCGTCTGCCTGACCGAAGAGCCGACCGAGACGCTGTACCTGCTCGGCGAGCAGCACCGCATCGTCGGCATCAGCGGATTCACGGTGCGCCCGCCGGTTGCACGGAAGGAGAAACCGAAAGTCAGCGCGTTCACGAGCGCGAAGATCGGCGAGATCCTCGCGCTGCGGCCGGACTTCGTCGTCGGCTTCTCGGACATCCAGGCGGAGATCGCGAGCGAGCTCATCAAGCACGGCGTCGAAGTCTGGATCAGCAACCACCGCAGCGTCGATGGCATCCTCGACTACGTGCGTCGCCTCGGCGCGATGGTCGGTGCCGCCGAGCGCGCGGAGTTGCTGGCCGCGGATTTCGAGGCGAACATCGCCGCGACGCGCCGGCAGGCCGCAACGCTCGCGCGACGGCCGAGGGTGTATTTCGAGGAGTGGGATTCACCGCAGATCACGAGCATCCGCTGGGTGTCGGAACTGGTCGGCATCGCGGGCGGCGACGACATTTTTCCCGAGCGCGCGTCGATGCCGCTCGCGCGCGACCGCATCCTCGCCGACCCGTCCGAAGTGATCCGCCGTGCACCGGACATCATCCTCGGCAGCTGGTGCGGCAAGAAATTCCGGCCCGAGCGCGTCGCCGCACGCGAGGGCTGGGACGCGATTCCAGCCGTGCGCGACGGCGAGCTGCACGAGATCAAGTCGCCGATCATCCTGCAGCCGGGTCCCGCGGCGCTGACCGATGGCCTCGCGGCCCTGAGTCGCGTCGTCCGGGACTGGGCAGAGCGACGTCACTGACATCCGCGCCGCGTGCATCGCGGCGCCGATGGACTGTCTCCGGGTCGTGCCATCCGGAGTCTGCCGGTTTCGCAGGATCTCGCGACAAACGTGCCAGCGCCTGCAGAACTGTCGAGGCGGAATGCGTCTCAATGCCAACTGTCGAAATCGGACTATTCGCGTAGTTCGCTGAACCCCTGCGACACCTGCACGAAGTTCGCGAATCCTCCGGCAACTCGCGAAGTCGGCCACGTGCCCATAGGGCCGACACGGCCCCGTCACGACGAAGGAGCAAACCTCGGAACGCCCTGGCAGGTGTTGCGCCCCGCGGCCTTGCCTGCGGCAACCCCGTCATGCAAGGCTTGGCGCCGCGACACTCGTCCCCGGCATCGCCGCCGCACCAGGCCTACCGCTTGCCCTCGCCCACGCCGCTTCGCGCCCTGCAGCTTCGCTTCGAGCATTGGCTCTTCGACCTGCCTGAGGAGGTCGGCGGCAGGACGCTGCACTTCCTCGTGGTCCCGCTCCGCTTCGTCTACGCCCTGCTGCGGGACTTCGTGCACGGCGATCTCGGCCTGCGCGCGATGAGCCTCGTCTACTCGTCGCTCTTCGCGCTCGTGCCGGTCGTCGCGCTGGCGTTCTCGGTGCTGAAGGCTTTCGGCTACCACCGCGAGCTCGAACCCGTGCTGTTCGAGTTCCTGCGCCCGCTCGGCGAGAAGGGCAGCGAGCTCACGGCGACCATCATGAAGTTCGTCGAGAACGCGCAGACCACGCTGCTCGGCACCCTGGGCTTCGTGTTCCTGCTCTACGCCGTCATCACGATGATCCAGAAGGTCGAGGACGCGCTCAACTTCACGTGGCACGTCGAGCGTCCGCGCAGCCTCGCCAAGCGCGTCAGCGAATACCTCGTGGTCATGGTGATCGGGCCCGTCATCGCGGTGGCGTCGATGGTGCTGCTTGCCTCGATCGAGTCGAGCGACGCGATGAGCCGCCTGTCCGGCTTCGCCACGGGCAACGCCGGTGCGCGCTCGCACCTGGCGCCGTACCTGCTGATCATCGGCCTCTTCTGGTTCGTCTACGTGTACATGCCGAACACCCGCGTGCGGTGGCAACCCGCATTCGTGGGCGCCGTGTTCGGAGGCACGATGTGGGCCATGATGGGCGCGGTCTTCACGCGCATCGTCGTGTATGCGTCCAAGGCGGCGGCGATCTACGCGGGCTTCGCGATCCTGCTGCTGTTCCTCGTCTGGCTGCACCTGAGCTGGCTCATGCTGCTGCTCGGCGCGCAGTTGTCTTTTTACGTGCAGCATCCCGAGCACCTGCGCACCGGCCATGGCGAGATCCCAATGACGAACGCACTGCGCGAGCGCCTCGCTTTCGGCGCCATGTTCCTGCTCGGCGAGCGATTCCTCGATGCCGGTCCGCGCTGGAGCGTGTCGGACCTGGCCGATCGCCTCGACGTGCCCGCCACGGTGCTGAACGAGGTACTGAGCGCGCTGGAGGATCACGGCCTCGTGCTGACCGCCGAGGACGATACGGTCGCGCCGGGCCGCGACCTTGCCAGCATCACGCTCGCGCAGGTCCTCGATGCGATCCGCCACGAATTGCCGGATCCGCGCAGTCCGCGCCCGTACGCGGTGCCCGCGGCCGATGCAGCAGCCGCCGAGGCCGACGCTGCGATGCGCGCGAGCATGGCCGGCAGGACGCTGCGCGACCTGATCCGGCCCGCCTGACGGTCCTTCGTCGCGACACGCCGTCAGTCGCCGGCGACGGTCATCTCCTCGACCAGGATCGAGCCCGTGCGGATGCCGCCGCGCACGTCGACGTCGGAACCCACGTCCACGATGCGGCGATAGATGTCCTTCAGGTTCCCAGCGATCGTGACCTCGTGCACCGGATACAGTATGTGCCCGTCGTCCACCCAGAAGCCGGATGCACCGCGCGAGTAGTCGCCCGTCACGCCGTTGACGCCCTGCCCCATCAGCTCCGTGACGTAGAGCCCGCGCCCCATCGCGGCGAGCATCTCGTCGAAATCGCGCCCGCGGCCGTGCACGATCAGGTTGTGCGAACCGCCGGCATTGCCGGTGGTGCGCAACCCGAGCTTGCGCGCGGAGTACGTGCTCAGCTGGTAGCCGAGCAGCCGCCCGCCCTCGACCAGTTCGCGGTCGCGCGTGGCGACGCCCTCGTGATCGAATGGCGCGCTCGCGAGCGCTTTCTGCAGGTGCGGACGCTCCGAGATCGCGAACCAGTCCGGAAACACCTGTTCGCCCGCGGCGTCGAGCAGGAACGACGCGCGGCGATACTGGCTGCCGCCGCGGATCGCGCCGAGAAAATGGCTGATCAGGCCGCGCGCGACGTCGGGCCCGTACAGCACCGGCACCTTCATCGTCGGCAGCTTGCGCGCGCCCAACCGGCGCACGGCGCGTTCGCCGCTGTGGCGCCCGACGCTCGTCGCTTCCTCGAGGTCGCGCCAGTCGCGCGTCGTGCTGTACCAGTAGTCGCGCTCCATCTGGTCGCCTTCGGACCCCAGCACGGAACAGCTGATGCTGTGCACGGTGCCGGGGTAAGCGGCGAGGAACCCGATCGAGTTGCCATAGGCGCGCAGGCCGCGGTGCGTGCTGACGCTTGCACCTTCCGAATTCGTGATGCGCTTGTCGAGCGCCATCGCGGCCGCCTCGCACGCGATCGCCTGTTCGCAGGCGGCCTCCGGCGTGAGGTCCCACGGATGTTCGAGGTCGAGGTTCGGAATCGACGTGGCGAGCGTGTCCGGGTCCGGCAGGCCCGCGCACGGATCCTCCGCCGTGAAACGCGCGATCGTGCAGGCCTTGCCCACGGTCTCGCGCAGTGCCGCGGGGCTCAGGTCGCCCGTGCTGGCGCTGCCCTTGCGCTTACCGAAATAGACCGTCACGGCCATGCCGCGGTCACGCTGGTACTCGATCGTCTCGACTTCGCCGAGCCGCGCGGAGACGCTCAGTCCGACGTCCATGCTGACGGCGGCCTCGGCTTCGCTCGCGCCGAGCGCGCGCGCCTCGCCGAGCGCCAGCTCGACGAGCGCCAGCAGGTCCGTGCCGTCGGCGGTCAGAGTGGGGGTACGGTCCTTCGTCGTCGGCAGCATGTTCGTCCTCTGGCTCTTATTCTTGGGCGCGACGCCATGGCGCGGATTCTACAGCGGACCGGGCCTCGATCCTGCGTGCTAGCATGCTTTTCGGAGGCAGATTCGATGGCGCGCAGGCGGGGTGAAACCGGGGAACCGGCGGACGGCGACGACGGCCCGAGCAAGAGCGCGCGTAAGCGGCACGACCACGACCTGCGCGACCTGGGCGTGGCGCTCGTCGAGCTGCCGCTCGCCGAGCTCGAGGCGCTCGAACTGCCGGAAAAGCTGCTCGACGCCGTCATGGACTGCCGCGCGATCTCGAGCCACGGCGCCCGGCTGCGGCAGGAGATGTACATCGCCAAGGTCATGCGCCACGTGGACGTCGAACCGATCCGCGAAACGCTCGCCCGGCGCGGCGAAAACGACCGCCAGCGCATCCACCGCGAGCACCTGGTCGAGGCCTGGCGCCAGCGGCTGCTCGCGGACGAGCCCGCCGCCTGGACAGAGCTCGGCGCGCGCGTGGAGCCGCAATCGCTGCAGCAGCTGCGCACGCTCGCAAAGCAAGCACGAGCTGAGCAGGCTGCGGCGCGTCCCCCGGCCGCCGCCCGGCAGCTGTTCCGGCGCCTGCGAGACGCGCTCGAGGCGGCGGAATCCTAGGATTTTCCGCGCCCGACTGTACAATGCCGGGGGTGAAACCGCTCGTTGGCATCATCATGGGGTCCACCTCCGACTGGGAGACCCTCAAGTCCGCGGCCGAGACGCTCGAGCGCCTCGGCGTGCCGCACGAAGTGCGCGTCGTCTCCGCGCACCGCACCCCTGACCTGCTGTTCGAATACGCGGCCACGGCGCGCGAGCGCGGCCTGCAGGTGATCATCGCGGGCGCCGGCGGCGCGGCGCACCTGCCGGGCATGACCGCGGCCAAGACTTCCGTGCCGGTGCTGGGCGTACCCGTGCAGTCGAAGACGCTGAGCGGCCTCGACTCGCTGCTCTCGATCGTGCAGATGCCGGCTGGCATCCCGGTGGGCACGATGGCGATCGGCGTCGCCGGCGCGACCAACGCCGCGCTGCTCGCAGCGTCGATCCTGGGCAACACGCACGCCGCGATCCGCACGGCGCTCGACGCGTTTCGCGCAGCGCAGACGGACAAGGTCCTCGCGCAACCCGATCCGCGGCAGCTTCCCGCCGCGTGATGAGGATCGGCGTCATCGGCGCGGGCCAGCTGGGCCGCATGCTGGCGCTCGCGGGCTATCCGCTCGCGCTGCAGTTCCGCTTCCTCGACACGAGCGCCGATTCACCCGGCGGCCAGGTCGCGCCGATCGTGACCGGCGCGTTCGACGACCCGGCGAGCCTCGAGCGGCTCGCGGCCGACGTCGACATCGTCACCTATGAATTCGAGAACGTGCCGGTCGAGGCACTGCAGCGCGTGTCGCGATCACGCACGTGTCTGCCGCCCGTCGAGGCGCTGCGCGTCTCGCAGGACCGCCTGCTCGAGAAACAGCTCTTTGCGCAGCTCAGCATCCCGACGCCGCCGTTCCGCGCGATCGAATCGCTGGCGGAATTGCGCGCTGCCGTCGCCGACATCGGCTTGCCCAGCGTGCTGAAGACGCGCCGCCTCGGCTACGACGGCAAGGGCCAGCGCTACCTGCGCAAGGCCGCGGACGTCGAGCCCGCGTGGGAGGCGCTCGGATCCGCGCCGCTGATCCTCGAGGGGTTCGTGGATTTCGACCGCGAACTGTCGATCGTCGGCGCGCGCAGCACGCGCGGCGAAGTGCGCGCCTATCCGATCGTCGCCAATACGCATCGCGACGGCATCCTGCGCGTCACGGTCGCGCCGCATCGCAGTGCGCCGCTGCAGCGCGCGGCCGAGGCGCACCTGAAGCGCCTGTTGCGGCACTTCGATTACGCGGGCGTGCTCACGATCGAGTTCTTCGTGCAGCAGGGCCGGCTGGTCGCGAACGAGATGGCCCCGCGCGTGCACAACTCGGGGCACTGGACGATCGAAGGCGCAGCGACCTCGCAGTTCGAGAATCACCTGCGCGCGATCCTGGGGCTGCCGCTCGGCGACACGCGCGCCGTGGGCCACTGTGCGATGGTCAACTTCATCGGCGCCATGCCCGAGCGCGCGGCGCTGCTCGCCCTGCCCGGCGTGCACTACCACGACTACGGCAAGGCGCCGCGGCCCGGACGCAAGATCGGCCACTGCACGATCGTGGCGGGCAGTGCGGCGGAACGCGACCGCCTGCTCCGCAAGGTGTTGCGGCGACTGCCGCGCTGAAAGATTATGAAACCTGGGGGTGTCGGTCGTTGCTGACCCGTCGTTTTGTGAACGGCCACTCAGTCCGTGGCCCCTCCGGCTCCCGTATAGTATCGGGCGGAGCATAGAGCAAGACGCATGTACCTGGAACACTTCAAGCTCAGGGAACTGCCGTTCCGGCTCAGCCCGGACCCGGCGTTCCTGTACCCGAGCCAGAGCCACTCCCGCGCCAAGGCGTACATGGAGTCCACGATCTGGTTCACGGACGGCTTCGTGATCATCACGGGCGAGATCGGCTCCGGCAAGACGACCCTGATCGAGACCTTCCTGAAGGAACTCGTGCAGGACGAGGTCGTCGCGCAGCTCAACCAGACCCAGATTTCGCCGATCGAGTTCCTGCAGACACTGCTCGCGCAGTTCGGCTTCAACCCGTTCCGGATGCGCAAGGCGGAGCTCCTCTCGACGTTGAACAATTTCCTGATCGAGCAGCACTCGGCCGGCCGCAAGGTGCTGCTGATCATCGACGAGGCCCAGAACCTCAACAACAAGGTGCTCGAGGAAGTGCGGCTGCTGTCGGGCGTCGAGACCACCAAGGAAAAGGTGCTGCGCATCATCCTCGCGGGACAGCCCGAGCTGAACCAGAAACTCGACTCGCCCGAACTCGTGCAGTTGAAACAGCGCGTGCGCCTGCGTTTCCATCTCGGCGCATTGAATGAACAGGAGATGGGAAGCTACATCCGGCACCGGCTCGACGTGGCTGGCGCCGAAGGCCGCGAGATCTTCGCGCCTGATACGTTTCCGCAGCTCTACCGCTACACCGGCGGCATACCGCGCCTGATCAACACGCTCTGCGACACGGCGATGATGGAGGCGTTCGCGAAGGACCTGCCCGACGTCAGCCTGACGACGCTGAACACGGCGATCGCTGAACTGCAGTGGCAGGAGTACGGGAGCCACACGCACACGGACCTGCCGGTCTCCCAGCTCGACGATACCTCGCCGCACCTGCGCCTGCCCGTCGGCCGGATCGTGCTGAGCCTGAAGGGCGTCAAGCTCGACGAGTCGGCGTTGCTGCCAGGCCGCTTCGTGATCGGGCGCACGCCCGATAACGACATGCAGGTGGAAAGCAAGTTCGTGAGCCGGCACCACGCGCAGCTGATCACGAATCCCGGCGGCACCGTGGTGGAAGACCTGAACAGCACCAACGGCGTCTACCTGAACGGCAAGCGCGTGCGCCGCCACAGGCTGGTGGCGGGGGACGTGATCAAGCTCGGCGTGCACGAGCTCACGTACAAGAGCCCCGACATCCTTGCGCACGACGAAGCGCACGCGACACGGACGACCGTGCTCGGGCACGACCTGGACGACGACGAGGATGAAGAGGATGGCCTCGAGAGCGTCGGTGAACGCGAGGAGCCGCGCGCGGACGCCGAGGAGTCCGGGGATGCCCGCGACGCGCGCGGCGAAACCTACTCGTCGAGGGCTCGCGGATCGTAATCGTGGCGCGTCGTGCGGTAATCGCGGCGTTTCATCCAGACCACGAGCCCGAGCGTCACGAACAGCCCGCCGGCCGTGAGCAGCAGCGCGCGCGGGCCGCTTTCCAGCAGGAAAGGCGCCGCCAGGCACGCGATGCCCGCCACGATGCTGACATACGGGAGCGACTCGTATAGCGGGCGCGGAATCCACATCATGACCGCTATCCCGTGCCGCCCACGGTGAGGGCGTCCACGCGCAGCGTGGGTTGACCCACGCCGACCGGCACGTCCTGGCCCTCCTTGCCGCAGGTGCCGACGCCGTCGTCGAGCTGCAGGTCGTTGCCCACCATCGAGATGCGCGTCATGACCTCGGGCCCGTTGCCGATCAGCGTCGCGCCCTTGACCGGCCTGGTGATGCGCCCGTTCTCGATCAGGTAGGCCTCGCTCGCCGAGAACACGAACTTGCCCGACGTGATGTCCACCTGGCCGCCGCCGAAATTGCGGCAATAGAGCCCCTTGGCCACCGAGCCGATGATCTCCTCCGGCGCGTGGGAGCCCGGCAGCATGTAGGTGTTGGTCATGCGCGGCATCGTCATGTGGGCGTAGCTCTCGCGGCGCCCGTTGCCGGTCGGCTTTGCACCCGTCAGCCGCGCGTTCAGCTTGTCCTGCAGGTAGCCGCGCAGGATGCCGTTCTCGATCAGCGTCGTGCACTGTGTGGGCGTGCCCTCGTCGTCGACGTTCAGCGACCCGCGGCGCGCCACCAGCGTGCCGTCGTCGACGATCGTGACGCCGGGCGCGGCGACCTGCTGGCCGATGCGCCCGCTGAACGCGGACGTGCCCTTGCGATTGAAATCGCCTTCCAGGCCGTGGCCGACGGCCTCGTGCAGCAGCACACCGGGCCAGCCCGCGCCCAGCACGACGGTCATCGTGCCGGCCGGTGCGGGCACCGCCTCGAGGTTGACCTGCGCCGTGCGCACGGCCTCGCGCACGAGCGCGCGCCAGCGTTGCGAGGCCAGGAATTCGGTGTAGGCGAAGCGTCCGCCGCCGCCCGCGTAGCCCTGCTCGCGGCGCCCATTCTGCTCGATGATCACGCTCACGTTCAGGCGCACGAGGGGCCGCACGTCGCCCGCCAGCGTGCCGTCGCTCGCCATGACGAGGATCGTGTCGTACGAGGCCGAGAGGCTCGCCATGACCTGCGTGATGCGCGAGTCGAGCGCGCGCGCCTCGCGGTCGATGTCCTCGAGCAACCGGACCTTGTCGCCGTCGCCGAGCGACTCGACGGGGTCGATCGGCTGGTACAGCCCGCGGCCGCCCGTGGCGTGCCAGGCCTGCACGGCCCCGTTTGCGCCCGAGCCCGAGATCGCGCGCGCCGCGTGCGCCGCTTCGAGCAACGCGGGCAGCACCACTTCGTCCGAGTACGCGAAACCGGTTTTCTCGCCCGCCAGCGCACGCACGCCGACGCCCTGCTCGATGCTGTGGGCGCCGTCCTTGACGATGCCGTCCTCGAGCGCCCACGACTCCTCGCGCGTGGACTGGAAGTACACGTCGGCGTGATCGACCGCGTGACCCATCACGTCCCCGAGCACGTTGGCAACGCGATTTTCGTCGAGCTGCGCGGGGAGAAGCAGCGCGGCGCGCGCGACGTCGAGCGGGTCCCGGGACGTCGCAGCCGCCACCAGCGCGGCCGGCTGGGGTGCGAACATCGCGGGGGGAATTATCGGTTTGATCATGCTTGGTGGGTACCCGGTTCCGGCCAGAGCCGGCGATGGTGCACGGCAGGGAAATTCTGCCTGACGTCCCGCTGGCGTGCGAAGTCCAATTCTGCCGTGACCGTGCCCGTTCCGCGCGGCAATCGCGCGAGCACGCGCCCCCAGCAGTCCACGATCATCGAGTCGCCGTGGGTTTCCCGGCCATTTTCGTGGAAGCCGGATTGCGCCGGCGCCACGACGTGGCAGAGGTTTTCGATCGCCCGCGCGCGCAGCAGGACCTCCCAGTGGGCGCGGCCTGTCGGCGCCGTGAACGCGGACGGCAGGCAGAACCAGTCCGCGCCTCGCGACAGCAGCTGGCGGAACAGCTCGGGAAAGCGCAGGTCGTAGCAGACCGCGAGGCCGAGCCGGCCCACCGGCGTGTCCACGACGGCGAGATCCTGCCCGGGCCGCACCGAACTCGATTCGCGGTAGCTCTCGGTCCGGCCCGGCAGGTCCACGTCGAACAGGTGGATCTTGTCATAGCGCGCCACGGCGCGGCCACGGTCGTCGAACACGAGGCACGCCGCGGCCACGCGGGGCTCTTCCGGGAGGCGGATGGGCACGGTGCCCGCGACGATCCAGAGCCCCAGCTCGGCCGCCGTTGCGGCAAGAAACGACTGGATCGGCCCGTCGCCAGGCGGTTCCGCGATCGCGATCTTGTCCGCCTCGGTGAGGCCCATGTAGGCGAAGTTCTCGGGCAGCGCCGCGATGCGCGCCCCCTTGGTCCGGGCCTCGCGCAGCAGCACGTTGGCGCTCGCAAGATTGCGGGCCACGTCGGCGCACGAGGTCATCTGGATGGCAGCGACACGCGTCATGGGGTTACTCCTGCAGCCGGCGCATCCGACCGCCCGGCCGCAGCCGCATTCTCGGTCGCGGGCGCCGAGATGCGCTGCACGACCGGCGCGGACCATGGCCCGGTCACGTGATAGTACGCGCGCGTCAGTCCCTGCAATTGCCCCTTGAACAATTGCGACAGGACCAGCACTCCTGCGCCTACGACGGGGCCCGCGGCGAGCGCTCCCGCCACGACGAGGGGTCCGCCCGGATTGCCGCTCACGACCACCGTCTGGTCGTAGTCCTCGGTGCCGAGCCCGGTGCGGCCGACGACTCCGATGTCCACGGCCGGGCCCTTGAGCAGCAGGTTCTGCGTGAACGCGTTGCCGGCCCGCAGCTCGAAGTCGCCACGCACGGTGTCGAAGGCGAGGCCCTGGTCGGTGACGTCGCGGAAATCGAGCGCGAGCCGTCGCGGCAACTGCGCGACGCTCAGCAGCCCGAGCATGCGCCCGGCCCCAGGTTCGAGGTCGCGCAGCTGCCCATCATCGAGGGCCAGCTGCAGCGTGCCGTTCATGCGCTTGAAGGCATCCTCGGACGGCCCGCCCGGCCACGACACGTTGGCGGCGAAGCGCGCGTTGCTGGCCTCGACCGCGTCACGGTAGCCGAGCGCACGCGCGGCGGCCCCGAAATTCGTGCTTTTCAGTTCCAGTTCGAGCCGCGTGCGTGGCACGCCGCCTTCCATCTGCCAGCCGCCGTGCCCCTGTATCGTGAAGTCCGGCGCGGACGTTGCCAGCGTCTCGAACACCAGGCCGCGTGGCTCCCTGGCGATAACGGCCTGCAGCCGCCCGAAACGCCGCGACTGCCAGGTGAAGTCGTCGACCTGTGCCGTGACGGCCGGCAGCGTTCGCGGATCGGGCCCGGTGCGGCTCGCGCGGCTGTCACCCGTGACCGCGGACGGCTCCGACAACAGGTGCAGACGCTCCAGGTCGAGCACGATGGGACGCCCGTCCGCGATGTTGTCCGGAACCGTGATCGCGCCCCTGGCCTGCGGCCCGTCGACGTCGATGCGCCAGACGTTGCGGTCGCCGCGCAGGTGCGCCGTGACCTCGCTGAGCCGGTAGCCGAGCACGTTCGCACTGGCGAGATGCACGTCCACCGGGCCGAGCCAGTCCATGAGCCGCTCACCACGTGCGTCCGGGTCGGACAGCGCGAGCCACTCGGCGAGATCGAACTGCGGCCAGTCGCCTGCCACGAACAGTCCCGGGTGTGCCGGCAGCGCCACCGACTGGCCGTCGAACCGCGCCATGCCGCGCTCGAGCCGCCACTTGTCGCCCTGTTCGGCGAACCGCAGCCGCGCCCGCGCGGAGCCCGACTCGATGCTGACGTCGTCGTAGCGATTGCCCGGAATGTCGAGCCGCACGCGCGTCGGCCGCGTTTCGGCGGCCGCCTTTGCAAACGGTTGCGGTGCGCCGATCTCGAGCCCGGCGAGCGTGCTCGTCACGTCGAGCTGCACTGGCCACCGCTTGCCCTGGCGTTGCTCGAGCCGTCCCTGCAGTTGCCAGTCGGCAGTACCAGCCATGCGAATGGTGCGTGGCAGGCCGATGAACGCAGGCAGGCGCGCGCCGGCCGCGCGACCGTGCGCGGTGAACTCCACCGCGGAAATCACGTCGGTCGAGACAGGTCCAGGCACCGCGCTCAATTCGAACGGCCCGTCGAGGATCGTGCCGCGCACCGAGCGCAGGTGCACCGCGTCGTTGTGGATCTCGAATTCCCCGGTGACTTTCTGCGCCGGTGCGCGCAACACGGGCCACGATACGTTGACCGCGTCGAGGTCCGCGCGCACCTGGTAGTCGAGCGCACGGCGGCCGGGCGCACGGGCGGGCGCGCCGTCGGGCACGACGCCAGGTGTCGCGTCGCTCGCGACCGGCAGGACGAGCTTCAGGTCGTAGCGCGCGGGTCCTGCGCCGGACAACGCCATGAACTGCTTGCCGAGACGCGGGCCGAGGGGCGTCGCCTGCAGCATGCGGAGCGCCTTGCCCAGGTCGCCGGCACCGCCGCCCGCGATCTCGAACACGGGCCGCTTGTAGTCTTCCATGTGGAAGCTGCCGCGCTCGAGAGCGAGTCCCGACACCTGCCCCGCGGCCACCGTCGCACTCACGCTCGCGTTGTGAAACTCGGCCTTGCCGGAGGCCCCGGTGAGTGGTGCGAAACCGGGAAAATAATCGAGCGTCACATCGGCGGCGTCCACCGTCGCCAGGAACTCTCCCTCGCCATTGCGGAATGGAAACTTCCGCACCGGTCCGCGATAAACGAGGTGCCCGTGCATGCCGCGACCCTGGCGGAATGCGCTGTCGAGCCACGCGATCGTGCGCTCCCGCAGGCGCCCTACCGGCAACACCTGCGGCACGACGGTCACGTCGATGTCGTCGACCGCCGCCGTCATCGCCAGCACCGGCGACTCGCTGCCGTCCAGGTACCGGAACTCGACGTCCGCCTGCGCCCTGCCCTTCCGGTGTCCGAGTTCGGCGCCATAGGTCTGCAGGATCCACGTCTCGCCGTCGCGTCGCCACGTCACGTCCGCCGTTGCGCGGTCGAACTCGATCGGCGCGCGAAACAGTCGTGGCCAGTCGAACTTCGCCGTCGTGGACCGCACATGCGCCTGGCCGTGCTGGTCGTTCCCCTCGAGCGTCGCCGACAGTCCAGACAGGCCCGGAAATCGCGCGTGCGGTTGCACGCCCAGCGCTGCGATGTCCGCCTCGACCGTGAATCGCGGCGCGGCTCCGGCCCGTTGCCGGTCCGCGCGCAGGCGCAGCGTGCGGATGCGGCCCACCGGCGACAGCCCCGCCCAGCGATCGAACAGCGGCGGGCCGAACGCGAGGGCCAGCGGCCAGAGCGCCGCGAGGTCGGCGTCGTCGAGCGCGAGTTCGAGCGCAAACGTCGACACCGCCTTGCCGCGCCAGCGCGCGTCGATGCGCGTGGCGCGCCGCGCCCGGTCCGTACTGCCTTGTGCGTGCAGTTCTTCCGCGATGAACGTCCAGCCGCCGTTCTCCTGCCGCAGCTTCAGGTCGCCCTGCAGGACCGCGTAATGCACCTCGGCCGGCAGCGCGGGCGCCGGCCGTTCGACGACGGTCTTGGTCACGATCGGGTGCGGCAACGCGTTGCCGGACTGCTCGATCCTGACCGGCGATATCCGCACCGTCTCGACACCCGGCACCGTGCGCGCAGGCAGGCGCAGCACGACGTTGCGCAGGTCGACGTCGAGTCGCGCGTGACGCAACTGGCCCTTCTGCAGCGAGCCGACGGCGCGCACGGCGCCGCTCCCGTCGAGCGGCACCGCAATATGGGCGGGCAGGAAGCGCTGCAGTCCGGTAAGCCGCAGCTCTTCGGTCTGCAGTTCGAGGCGGGCGTCGAGGTCCTGCGGCGCATCGAGCGACCCGTTCAATCGACCCGAGAACTCGAGCGACTCGCCGAGTTCCTCGGGCAGCGACGTCGTGCCTTCGAACACTACGTCGTCGCGGTCGCGCCGCAGTTCGAGGTCGAGGGCGTGGAGCTCGATGGGCGCGCGCCCCGACTTCAGGTCGCGGTAGGCGACCACGGCATCCTCGATCACGAGCCGCCCCGCGGGCAGCCGGTCGAGATCGAACGGCGGGCGGTCGGCCGGCCGCTCGCTCTGGCCGAGCAGGCGCACGCGCCCGTCCTCCAGGCGCACGATCGTCACGCGCGGCGCCGTGAAACGCACGCGTCCCGCCACGAGTTGCCCGGTGCGGAAGAAATTCCAGACGTCGAGTCCGACGCTGCCTTCGCGCGTCGCGAAGAGCGCCTGCGTGCCGTCCTCGTCCAGCACGCTCACGTCGCGCAGCACGAGTTCGGGACCGTACCAGCGTAAGCGCGCGTCGAGCGAGGAGTACTCGACGCGCATCCGCGTCTCGCGCTCGACCCACGCCTGCAGCGACGCGGCGTTGCCCGGGAGGTAGAGCAGCAGCATGCGCAGCGCCGTGATCAGCAGCGCCGCGACCACGAGCACGCCAACGCCGACGCCGGCGATGATCCGCCACAGCCGCACCGAAGGGCGGGGCGCGGCGGCGGCCGCGTTCACATGAGCACCACGTCGTACTGGTCGTGCAGGTAGAGCGACTCGGTCTGCAGCCGGATCGGCTTGCCCACCAGCACTTCCAGCTCGCCGAGCGCCGCCGATTCCTCGTCGAGCAGGCGCTCGATCACGTCGGAGTGCGCGAGCACCATGAGTTGCTGGAAGTCGAACTGCCCGGCCTGCCGCAGCACCTCGCGGAAGATCTCGTAGCAGACGGTCTCGGCCGTCTTGACGAAGCCACGGCCTTCGCACGCCGGGCACGGCGCGCAGAGCTGGTGCGCGAGGCTCTCACGCGTGCGCTTGCGGGTCATCTCGACGAGGCCGAGCGGCGACACGGCCGAGACATGCGTCCGCGCGTGATCCTTCGCGAGCGCCTTCTCGAGCGCCTGCAGCACCTGGCGGCGGTGCTCCTCTTCTTCCATGTCGATGAAGTCGATGATGATGATGCCGCCGAGGTTGCGCAGGCGCAGCTGTCGCGCGATCGCGACCGCCGCCTCGAGGTTCGTGCGGTAGATCGTCTCCTCGAGATTGCGGTGGCCGACGTAGGCGCCCGTGTTGACGTCGATCGTGGTCAGCGCCTCGGTCTGGTCGATGATCAGGTAGCCGCCCGACTTCAGCGCGACCTTGCGGTCGAGCGAGCGCTGGATCTCCTCCTCGACCGCGTGCAGGTCGAAGATCGGGCGGCTGCCGCCGTAGCGCTCGACGCGCGCGCCGAGCGCGGGCATGAACGTCGCGGCGAACTCCTGCATGCGCTCGCACGTGCGCTCGTTGTCCACGAGCACGCGGTCGACGCCCTCGCCGACGAGATCGCGCATCAGCCGCAACGGCAGCGGCAGGTCCTCGTGGATCAGCGCCCCGGCGCGCGCGCCGGTCGCCTTCTGCGAGAGCACGTCCCAGAGCTTGCGCAGGAACAGCATGTCGGCGCGCAGTGCCTCGCCGCTCGCGCCTTCCGCCGCCGTACGCACGATGTAGCCGCCCGACTCGCCGGGAGTGCCGTAGGTCTGCATCGCCTCGCGCAGACGCGCACGCTCGTCCTCGTGCTCGATGCGCGCCGAGACGCCGACGCCGTGGCCGAAAGGCATGTAGACGAGGTACCTCGACGGGATCGTGATGAAGGTGGTCAGCCGCGCGCCCTTGGTGCCGAGCGGGTCCTTCAGCACCTGCACGAGGATGTCGCCGCCCTCGCTGACGAGCTCGCGGATGTTCTCGTTGCGCGGCGCATCGCCCGAGCCTTCCGCGTCGGCCGGCTGCACGATGTCGGACACGTGCAGGAATGCCGTGCGCTCGAGCCCGATGTCGATGAACGCCGCCTGCATGCCCGGCAACACGCGCGACACGCGGCCCTTGTAGAGGTTGCCGGTGAGGCCGAGACGGCTCGCGCGCTCGATGAACAGTTCCTGCAGCACGCCGTTTTCCAGCAGTGCCGCGCGCGTCTCGCGCGGGCTCACGTTCACGACCATCTCCGTAGTCATCCCCCCACCCCTCGTCCGTTGAGACCGAGCACCGGCGCCAGCAGTTCCCAGGTCTCGTAGAGCGGCAATCCCATGACGCCCGAATAGCTGCCTGACAGGTGCGAAATGAAAATCGCCGCCTTGCCCTGCACGGCGTATGCGCCGGCCTTGTCGGCCGGCTCGCCCGTGTCCCAGTACCAGTCGACCTCGGCGGCGGAGAGCTCGCGAAATCTGACGCGACTCGTGCTGATGCGCGTATCGGCGCCGCCGTCGTGCAGCAGCGCAATCGCCGTGTGCACCTCGTGCTCGCGCCCCGAGAGCTGCATGAGCATCGAAGCCGCCTCGACTCGATCGGCCGGTTTGCCGAGTATCCGCGCGCCGAGCGCCACGGTCGTGTCGGCCGCGAGCACGGGACGCCGCTCCGCCGCAGGCAGCGCTTCCCAGATCGCGCGGGCCTTCGCCTCCGCGAGGCGCAGCGCGTAGCGCGACGGCGCCTCGCCGGCGCGCGGTGTCTCGTCGAGCGCGACCGGCCGCATGTCGTGCTCGATGCCGACCTGCCGCAGCAGCTCGCTGCGGCGCGGCGATGCGGAGGCTAGGTAAATCGCACGCTGGCCGGCGGTCATGCCCCGCCTCAGCCGACGATGACGGTGGGTTCGAGCCGGCGCTCGGCGACCAGCGAGTTGCTGATCAGGCACACTTGCTCGGCCTTCACCATCAGCTTCGATGCGCGGTCCGGGTCCGTGCCCGCGGGCACGCGCAGCGTCGCCCGCACCACGATGACCGTGAAGCGCGACTTGCCGTCCACGCGATCGAGCGTGCCCTCGGTGCTGCACTCGAGCGCGTCCCAATCGAGCTTCGACGCACGCGCCACGGCGCGGAAACTGAGCACGAAGCAATCTGCCACGGCGGCGCAGAGCAGCGCCTCGGGCGACCAGCGATCCCCGGGGCCGTCGAACTCGACCGGCGGCGCCGTCGCCAGCACTGGCAGGTTCGGCGACGAAATCGGAACGTCCCCGGCCGGGGCCGCGGTGGCCTGGACGGTGTAGCGATGGGGATACGGGTGCATTGCTGGGCCTCGGCGCGGAAAGACCGGCGAAACAGGCATTGAATCTTGCCGTGCCCCTCCGTGTCCACCGCGCCAATCGCCACCCCGCTACGCCCGGTGGTAGGGCTGTCCCTTGATCAGGCTGACGGCGCGGTACAGGGCTTCCGCGACCACGACGCGCGCCAGGCCGTGCGGCAGCGTCAAGGCGGACAACGACCAGCGCAGCCGGGCCCTGGCGTCGACGTCCGCGGCCAGTCCGTCCGGGCCGCCGATGCAGAACATCGGGTCGTCGCCGTCACGGGCACGCGCCTCCAGCCAGCGCGCCAGGGCTTCCGTCGAAAGCGACTGGCCGCCGACCTGCAGGGCGACGATATAGCCCTTCTCGCCGGCGGCGGCGAGCATGCGCCGGCCTTCGGTCTCGACCGCGCGGCGGGTGTCGCCGCTGCCGCGCTCGCCGAGCGCGATCTCGGCCAGTTCCAGCCGGTAGTCCCCGCGCAGGCGGCCGGCATAGTCCTCGAAACCGGCATCGACCCAGCCCGGCATGCGGGTGCCGGCGGCGATCAGGCGCATGCGCATGCACGGGCTCCGGCGCGGACGGGAAGTGACAGCCGCTTGTTCGCGTTGCCGTCAGGCGCGCCGGGCGACGCCGCCTTCCCAGAGCTTCTCGAGCGCGTAGAACTCGCGGACGCGCGGCAGCATCACGTGCAGCACGACATCCTGCAGGTCGAGCAGCACCCATTCCCCGTCACGTTCACCTTCCATGCCGTAGGGCCGGAATCCGGCTTCCTTGCAGCGCTGCACGACGCGGTCGGCGATCGACTTCACGTGCCGGTCCGAGGTGCCGCTCGCCACCACCATCGTGTCCGTGATGTCCGTCATGCCGCGCACGTCGAGCGCCTTCACGTCCACGGCCTTCATGTCGGCGAGCGCGTCGAGCACGACGTCCCTGAGCGTGGACCGCGTGCGCACCTTGGCCGCTTTCACGCGTGGCGCGGCGGGCTTCGCAGCGGGTTTGCGTACGGCACTCACGGCAACCTCGCGCGCAGGCCTGGCGGGCGTGGCCGCAGTGCGGGTCGCGGCGTGAGTCGCTTTCGCCGCCGGCCGCTGCCTGGCGGTCGCGGCGTGCGCGGCTGGCTTGCGCGCAGGTGCGCGCGCGGAGGACGACTTGGAACCGGTGGATCGCTTGACTGCCATGCTCACCTCATTGAGGGTTCGGAGAAATAACAGCCTGTCGCGCGGATCTGCGCGCAGACCGTGTCGGGCACCAGGTATCGGGGATCGCGACCGGCCGCGAGCAGTTCGCGCAGGCCGGTGGACGAAATCTCGAGTTGCGTGACCGCGTGCACGAGGATGCGGCCCGCGTGCGTTTCATGCAGGTCCTCGATGCGATCGGTGCGTCGCGCTGCGAGCACTTCGCCGAGCGGGCCGTCGCGGGGAACCTGCCACCCCGGCCGATGCGCCACGACGAGGTGCGCGAATTCCACGAGTTCCTGCCAGCGATGCCACTCGGTCAGGCCGGCGAACGCGTCCATGCCGATGGCCAGACAGAGGGGTCGCAGCGGGTGCTCGGCACGCAGCTCGCGCAGCGTGAGCACCGTATAGGACGGGCCCTCGCGCAGCACCTCGCGATCGTCGACGACGAAGCCAGGCTGGTCGGCGGTGGCCGCGCGCACGAGTTCGAGGCGCAGGCGGGCCGTTGCGCGGGGCGGTGCCCGGTGCGGCGGGTCGCCTGCCGGCACGAAACGCATCTCGCCGAGCCGCAACGCCTGCAGCAGTTCGAACGCCGTCCGCAGGTGGCCGTAGTGAATCGGGTCGAAGGTGCCGCCGAAGACGCCGAGCGGGGCAGTCATCGTGACGGTCATGCGGCCTTGAGCGGCACGCCGGCGATGCGCGCCACGAGCCCGGTGATCTCGACCCACGGGTCGCCGTACAGGCTGCCCTTGGCGACGCGGTCGGCGCGCGCCGCTGCCCGCAGCAGCTCGTCGATGTCGGCGCTGCGCAGCCGGCCGAGCGCCGCCCGCAGCGGCGGCTGGCGGTTCGACCAAACGCCCTCGGCACGGAACGTGCCCTCGTCCGGTTCGCGGTCGCGCGGCAGCTTGTGCGCGATGCGCGAGAGCGGCCGCAGCTCGAACAACAGCGCCCACAGGACCAGGGGCGGCGCCTGGCCTTCGCCACGCAGCCCGTCGAGGATGCGCAACGCGCGCGACGCATTGCCGAGAAACGCGGCGGCCGCGAGTTCGAACACGTCGAACCGTGCGTTGTCGGCGACGAGTTCCGCTACGGCGGCGACGTCGAGCGTCGCACCCGGCCGCAGCAGCGCCATGCGCTCGATTTCCTGCTGCGCCGCGAGCAGGTTGCCCTCGACGCGATCGGCCAGCAGTTCGGCCGCGGCGGGCTCGAGCGTGACGCCACGCTGCGCGATGCGGCGCGCGATCCAGTCCGGCAGGCGGGCACGATCGACCGCGGACGCGACGACGAGCAACCCGTGCTTCTCGAAGGCGCCGACCCAGGCCGATTTCTGTGACTTCGGTTCGAGTTCGCCGGTCACGAGCAGCACCGTGTCGGCGGGCGGCTCGGCCGCGAGTTGCGCGAGGTGCTTCGCAGCGACCGCGTCGGGCGCGCCGCGAAACTTCAGCTCGATCAAGCGCAGGTTCGCGAACAGCGACAGGCTCTTCGCGTCCATCGCGAGCGCTTCCCAGTCGAAGCCGCGCTCGATGAAATGCACCTCGCGGTCGCCGAACCCGTCGCGCCGCGCGCGCTCGCGCAGGAGGCTGGCTGCCTCGTCGATCAGCAGGGGTTCGACACCGGTGATGAGGCACGCGCGCGGCAACGATCCCCTGGCGAGGGCACCCTGCAGGGACTCGGAGGTGATCCTCACCTGGGTCCGTGAATCGAGGCGCGGCTTGCGGTGTTGCGCATGTCTGGCCCGATTATGAAGCCAAGTGGCGGCGGGGGCCAGCGGGCGCCGTCACGGTTTCCGGCACGCTGCGGCGGTGCGTCATTTGCTCCCCGGTGCGCCGGGCGCGACCGCCCGCTGCGTTCGGCACGCTACAATCGTGGGCATGGCCAAATCCCGCAAGCTTGATCCGTCGCCCGCCGTCACACGGCGTGAGCTGTATCCCGAAATCGAGCCGTATCGCAGCGGCTGGCTGCGTGTGTCGGCAGCGCACGAGGTCTACTGGGAGGAATGCGGCAACCCCCGAGGCAAACCCGCGCTCTTCGTGCACGGCGGCCCGGGTGCGGGTGCCGACGTGCGCTCGCGGCGGTTCTTCGACCCGCGCAAGTACCGCATCGTCCTGTTCGACCAGCGCGGTTGCGGGCGCAGCCGTCCGCACGCGAGCCTCGAGGAGAACACCACCTGGCACCTCGTCGCGGACATGGAGCAGCTGCGCAAGCACCTCGCCATCGAGCGCTGGCTGGTGTTCGGGGGCTCCTGGGGCTCGACACTTGCGTTGACGTACGCCGAAACGCACCCGAAGCGCGTCACGGAACTCGTGCTGCGCGGGATTTTCATGTTGCGCGACTGGGAGACCCACTGGTTCTACCAGCACGGCGCGAACGCGATCTTTCCCGATCGCTGGGAGCCGTACCTCGCGGCGATCCCGCGCGCCGAGCGCGGCGACCTCATCGGTGCGTATTACAAGCGGCTCACGAGCCGCAACCGCGCGACGCAGCTGAAGGCCGCCAAGGCCTGGTCGGTCTGGGAAGGCGCGACGAGCTTCCTGCGCATCAACGAGGCCAACATCGCGAACTGGAACACCGACGAGTTCGCGATCGCGGTCGCCCGGATCGAGTGCCACTACTTCATGAACCGCGGGTTCTTCGAGCGCGAGGACCAGCTGCTGCGCAACGTGCGCCGCATCCGCCACATTCCGGCCGTCATCGTGCAGGGCCGGTACGACGTCGTGTGCCCGATGCGCAGCGCGTGGGACCTGCACAAGGCCTGGCCCGAGGCGGATTTCCGCGTCGTCCCGGACGCCGGGCACTCGGCGCTCGAACCGGGCAACACGCACGAGCTCGTGTCGGCGACCGACCGATTCGCACGGTGAGCGTCGGCCCCGGCTGGTGTCAGTCGCTGGTCCACCACGCGACGAACTCGTCGAAACCGATCGAGCCGTTGTGGTCGGTGTCGATCTCGTCGAAGCCGATCTTGAGTTCCTCGAGCGACAGCCCGGCCTCGAGCTCGGTCATGAGGCGCACGAACTCGTCGTAGCCCAGGACGCCGTCGCCGTTCGTGTCGTTGTAGTTGAACGTCGCGCGCAGCTCGCCGAGTGCCTGCCTCGTCAATGCTCCCATCTCGCTGACCTCCGTGGCCGGGGAACCATCGCCCATTGTGCCGGTTTCGCGGCTGCCGAACAGGCTTGTACGTGCCGCCTACAACGTGCCGATGCGGCGCAGGACCAGCGTGGCGAGGTCGCGCGCCATCGCGCCGCGCAGGATGGCTTCCTCGCGGTCCTTGGCGAGCAACTCGGAATCGTCGAAGCTGAACACCCGCGCCAGTTCCAGCGGCTGGGGCTCCATGACCTCCTGGCCGGCCCGGTCCACCGAGTACTCGATGGAGTAGAAGGCTTCGTATTCCTGCGGCGTATTGCGCGCCGACACCGACAGCACGCGCCGGCCGCTGCGGTCGTACCGGATGCGCAGCACGGTGCTCGCCTCCCCGACCGACGGCACGATCTCACCGCCCGAGCGCTCGATCGAGCGTCGCAGCTCGATCGCGAACGGTGTCAGCAGGTCGGACGTCGAGATGTAGATGCGGCGATTGGCCTCGGACAACGTCGCGGCGCCCTGCAGGTGAAAGCCGCAACCCGCGAGCGGCGCCACGACCGCTGCAACTACGCAAGCGAACGCTGCGGCGACGAAGCCGCGACGAGCTTTCGTGACGGGCGCCCCAGCCCTTTCCGGAGGGACCCGGAAGATACGCCGTGAACCCGTCCCTGGGGGCTCGCACTCGCCATCCATGGCTCGTGACGGTCTTCCGAATCCCTCCGGAAAGGACTGCGGCGTTCTCGACGGCGGCTCGCGCTCGCCCTTCGTGTTTCGAGACGGTCTTCCGGGTCCCTCCGGAAAGGGCTGGGGAGTTCGCGCTGGCGATACCTGGCGGCTCGGGTTCACGGCGCGTCTTCCGCAACCCTCCTGGGAGGGCTGGAACATTCTCGCAGGCCACACATCGCGGGCTGGGTGCACGAGCGTCACACCACGAGGTTCGCGAGCTTGCCGGGCACGTAGATGAACTTGCGCACGGGTTTGCCGTCGACGAAGCGCTGCACGCCCTGGTCGGCGAGCGCAGCCTCGCGCACCTGCGCTTCCGCCGCATTGGCCGGCACCGTGACGCGCCCGCGCAGCTTGCCGTTGACCTGCACGACGATCTCGACCTCGTCGCTGCACGCAGTGCGGCCGAGTCATCGACGTCGGCCACGGTTCGTCGATGACCGCGCCCTCGTGGCCGAGCTCGTGCCACAGCGCGTGGCACACGTGCGGGATGATCGGCGACAGGCAGAGCACGACGATCTCGAGCGCCTCCTGCGCGCACGGCGCGGCCCTGCGGCGGTCCGGTCGTCGAACTTGCGCGAGCGCGTTCATGCAGTTCCATGACCGCGGCGATCGCGGTATTGAACGTGCGGCGCCGGCCGATGTCGTCCGTGACCTTGGCGAGCGTCTGGTGGGCCTGCCGGCGCATCTCGCGCTGCGCCGGTCGCTGAGCGACGCGGCATCGACGCTCGCCGGCGACGGCCGGCGCGCCGACGTGATCGTACACCGCCTTCCACAGGCGCTTGCATGAACCGGTACGCGCCTTGCACGCCCTCGTCCGACCACTCGAGCGTCTGCTCGGGCGGCGCGGCGAACATCATGAACAGCCGCGCGGTGTCGGCGCCGTACTGCTCGACGAGCGCCTGCGGATCGACGCCGTTGTTCTTCGACTTGGACATCGTGACGATGCCGCCGGACTCCACCGGCTGCGCCGTCGGCGCGCAGCGTGGCGCCGATGCGCGCTTGCCGCGCGCGTCGGTCCTGACCTCGACGTCGGCCGGGTTGAAGTACTCGACGCGCCCCGCCGGCCGGTTTGCGGAAATAGATCTCGTTGAGCACCATGCCCTGCGTGAGCAGGTTCGTGAATGGCTCGCGCGACCTGGAACGAGCCCGAGGTCGTGCATCACGCGCGTCCAGAAGCGCGAATACAGCAGGTGCAGGATCGCGTGCTCGATGCCGCCGATGTACTGGTCGACCGGCAGCCAGTAATTCACGCGCGCATCGACCATGGCGCGCGCGTTGTCGGCGCACGCGATAGCGCAGGAAGTACCACGACGAGTCGACGAACGTGTCCATCGTGTCGGTCTCGCGCCGCGCCGCCTGCGCCGCAGCTGCGGGCAGCGGCAGTCGAGGAACTCCGCGTTCTTCGCGAGCGGGTTGCCGCTGCCGTCGGGCACCAGGTCGTCCGGCAGCACGACCGGCAACTCGGTCGTCCGGCACGGGCACGCCGCCGCAGGCGGCGCAATGGATCATCGGAATCGGACAGCCCCAGTAGCGCTGGCGCGAAATGCCCCAGTCGCGCAGGCGGTAGGTCGCTGCGGCGCTTGCGCCGAGGCCCTGCGCTCGAAGTCGGCTCGCGATCGCGTCGAACGGCCGCGTCGAAGTTCGAGGCCGTCGAACTGGCCGGAATTGATCAGCCGGCCGTGGTCGGCGATACGCACTCGTGCCAGCATCGGCCGAGTGAGCGCGTGCCTCGGCGGCGATCACCTGGCTTGATCGGCAGCGCCGTAGCGGCGCGCGAACTCCCAGTCGCGCTGGTCGTGCGCCGGCACCGCCATGACCGCGCCCGTGCCGTAGCCCATCAGCACGAAGTTCGCGACCCACACCGGCACGCGTTCGCCGCTCAACGGATGGATCGCACGTGCGAGCCGAGTCGGCATGCCGCGCTTCTCCATGCGTCGCGAGCGCGGCCTCGGTGACGCCCGTGCGCTGGCACTCCGCGACGAACGCCGCAGGTCCGGATTCGTCGCGCGGCCGCGCGTGCGCGAGCGGATGTTCCGCGGCGACGGCCATGTAGGTCACGCCGAGCAGCGTGTCCGGGCGCGTCGTGTAGATGCCGAGCGTGCCGCCGCCGTCTCGACCTCGAACTCGATCTCGAGCGCCCTCGGAGCTGCCGATCCAGTTCGCCTGCATCGTCGCGCACGCGCTCGGGCCAGCCGGGCAGGCCGTCCAGAGCGCCGAGCAGATCCTCGGCGTAACGCGTGATGCCGAGGTAGTACATCGGGATCTCGCGCTTCTCGACGGCGCGCCCGTGCGCCAGCCGCGGCCGTCGATGACCTGTTCGTTCGCGAGCACGGTCTGGTCGACCGGGTCCCAGTTGACGACGCCCGTCTTGCGGTACGCGATGCCCTGCTCGAGCATGCGCAGGAACAGCCACTGGTTCCAGCGGTAGTACTCGGGCCTGCAGGTCGTGACCTCGCGGCTCCAGTCGAGGCCGAAGCCGAGCGACTGCAGCTGCCGCTTCATGTAGGCGATGTTGTCGTACGTCCACTTCGCCGGCGGCACGCCGTTCGCCATCGCGGCGTTCTCGGCCGGCAGGCCGAACGCGTCCCAGCCCATCGGCTGCAGCACGTTGTACCCCTGCATGCGCATGAAGCGCGCGATCACGTCGCCGATCGTGTAATTGCGCACGTGGCCCATGTGCAGCCGCCCGCTCGGGTACGGGAACATGCAAAGGCAGTAGTACTTGGGCGCGGGACGGGTCTTCGCCGACGGCGAAGCTGCCGTTGGCATCCCAGTAGGCCTGGGCCTGCGCTTCGAGCGCGGCCGGGTCGTAACGTTCCTGCATCATCATGTAACCGGAATTCGATCTGCGACGAAAAGTTCGGGGCGAATTGCACAGGATACTATCAACGCCACATCGGGGAGACTAACCATGGGAATGCTGGACGATCTGCTGGCTGCCGCGGCGGGCGGCCAGGGGTTGGGTGGTCAGGGTCCGGCGACGGGACGATCCGGCAACGTCGGTGGCGGCGTGAATTCATCCGCGCTGGTCGCATTGCTGCCTATCGTGCTGGCGCTGCTCGCGAACCGGGGCGGCTCACAGGGCGGCGCGAGTCCCGGCGGCGGTCTCGGCGACATCCTCGGCCAGGCCCTTGGCGACCGAAGGTCCTCCGGCGGCGCAGGTGGTGGCCTGGGCGACATCCTGGGCCAGGTCCTGGGCGGATCCGGATCATCGCCACGGGGGGAGGGTGGCGGTCTCGGCGACATCCTCGGGCAGGTGCTCGGTGCCGGTGGCGGCGTCGGCGCGGCGGGTGGCCTCGGCGGCCTGCTGAGTCAGCTCGAACGCGGCGGGTTCGGCGAGCAGGCACGCTCCTGGGTCGGCACGGGCGCCAATCGCGCGATCACGCCGGACGCGATGAGCCAGGTCTTCGGTGCCGACGGCCTCGCGGCCATCGCACGCCATGCGGGATTGAGCGAAGGCGAAACGGCGTCGGGACTCGCGCAGTTGCTGCCGGAGGTCGTCGATCGCGTCACGCCGCAAGGTCGCGTACCCGAGGGCGACGAACTCGCGGGCAACCTGCAGGACCTGCTGCGCCGCTTCGGCAGTTGAGCGTCGATCGGCAGTCAAGGCCGAACAGGAATGCGCGCCGGGCACGATCCGGCGAATCAGCGCGACCGACTAACCCTGCCGATCGCGCGCCTGGTCGCAAGCGGTTGCTTGCGCCTGGATTTCTTGCGCACGCCGCGCGGCTTCCCGCTGTTTTGCGTCGGTGGGCTCTCGAGAAATGTCGCCTCGAGCTCGTCCATGGCGGCGTCGAGGTGCACGGCGAGCCGTTGCACGCTCGCCACGCTGTCGGCACAGGCCACGAACCCGAAGTACAGGCTGCCGGCGTAGCTCAGGACCGTGATATTGAGCGCCATGCCGTGGCCGACCTGCGAGACGGGATAGTGCGCAACCATCTCGGCGCCGTGGAAATACAGCCGTTCGCGCGAGCCCGGGACGTTGGAGATGAACAGGTTCGACTGCGGTCCGATCAGCTTGTCGACGCCCGGCAGCCAGGTCAGCAGCACCGGCACACTGAGCAACGTGACGAAGTGCATGGCCGCGGTCTGTGTCATGCCCTTGAGCTGCGCCTTGCCTGCCACGGTCGAGCGGCAGATCGTCTCGAAGCGCTGACGCACGTCTGCGATGTCGGTGCCCAGGCGTGCGTTCAGGCATGAAACCGCGTTGCCGGCTGCGGCGCCGTCCTGGGGATGCAGCGCCATCGGCACAGCCGCAATGAGCGAGTGCTCCGGCAACGCGTCGCGTTCCGCGAGATAGCGTCGCAGTGCGCCGCTGCACGCGGCCAGCACCACGTCGTTGATCGTGCCACCCGCCGCCTTGCCGATCGCCTTGAGGCGGGCCAGCTTGACCGCATAGGTCGCTACTCGACGTTGCGCCCCGACGCGGACGTTGAGGAGCGTGCGGGGAGCCTCGGTGATGGACGTGAGGTCGGGTTCGGCGGACATGCCGAGCAACCCCTGCGCCGTGGTCGCCAGGCCGCGAGCCAGGCTCGGCAACGACTTGACCTCGTCCCCGATCGTGGCTGGCAACCATTCGAGCAACGTGCTCGCGCGCGTGGATGACTCCGGCGGCGTGCGCGACTCGTCCGCCCAGAACGGCGGCGCGTAGCTGTCGGCCGGGTCCATCGCCAGGTTCATGAGCCGCATGCTGCCTGCGCCATCCACCATCGCATGGTGCAGCTTGGTGTAGATCGCGAAGCGACGGCCCGCGAGGCCCTCGATCAGGTGGTACTCCCAGAGCGGACGCGACAGGTCCATCGGGTTCGAATGCAGGCGTGAGACCAGCACACCGAGTTCGCGCTCCGAGCCCGGGTGGGGCAACGCGGAGTGGCGGAAGTGGTAGTCGAGGTCGACGTTCTCGACGACCTCCCAGCTCGGCAACACTTTGCCGGCGAAACCGCCCGTGAGCCGGTAGTTGAGGGGCGGTACCGACACCGGGTACGTGCGCAACTTGGCAACCATGGTCGCGACGAAATGGGGAGGAGCGCCAGGTGGAACCTTGAGGATCTGCAACCCGGCGACGTGCATCGGCGTCTCGCGCGTCTCCGCGAGCAGGAACATCGCGTCCATGACGCTCAACCGAATGCGTGCTGTCATCGCCTCGATGCTCCCTGGCGCAACATTTCATCAGGTCCAGGCAGTTCCGGCCTGATGCTATGCCTTCTCGCTCGTCGCCGTCGATGGGCATGACGCAGTCGAATCAGTAGAGTTCTTTCGGAAACGCCATGAAAATGACGTCTTCGACGCGCTGCCGGAAGTTGCGCGCGGGCTGGCGTGTCACGGTCTCGTGGTCGTTGGTCCAGGTCAGCCGACCGTCCCCGTCGAGCGCGACTCGTCAGCTGTTGGCCGGAAGCGCGTCGCGCCCGATCAGCCGGGCAAACTTCTCGGCGAGGCTCCTGCTCTCGATGACCACGCCCATCTCGGTGTTGATGTCGGCCGAGCGGGGATCGAATTTCATCGAGCCGATCCAGGCGCGCTCACGGTCGATCACCATGCCCTTCGAGTGCAGGCCCATGAACTCCGCACGCGTCGGTGGCGTATCGGCCACGTCCGACCGGACCGTCGCGTCGTGGCGGATCTCGTGCAGTTCGACGCCCGCCTCGACGATCGGCTTGCGCCACTTCTTGTAGTGGCCGTTGACCGCCGGCACGTCGTGCGACGCGAACGAATTGGTGATGACCTTGACGGTCGCCCCGTGGGCCTTGTGCGCCTGCAGCATCTCGATCGAGCGTTCGTTGGGAATGATGTACGCGTTGATGATCAGCAGCTCGCGCGTGGCGCTGCGCGTCAGCTCGCTCACCAGCCCCACCATGTCCTGGCGGATCCCGCCGGGCTCCGGACGGTCCGTCGACACACGGCTGGTGCCCATGTGCAGTCGGCCGCCCAGTGAAGCAAGTTCCGCCGACCACGACTGCACCGGGATCGGGAATCGCGCCAGCGCCGGCACCTCGTCGAGTTGCTGTGCGAGTTGCGCCCGGGCGGCCTCGCTGTCGGCCTGCGGCGGCGGCAGGCCGAGCGCAGCGGCGGGCATCACCCACTCGCTGTTCCAGAACAGGTCGAACACCTCGGAGGCCTGCCGGGCCACGGGGCCGATACCGATCACGTCGAGGTCGTGGAAGTTGAACACGGGATTAAGGCCCAGGTACTCATCGCCGAGGTTGCGCCCGCCCAGGATCACGACCTGGTTGTCCACGATCAGTTACTTGTTGTGCATCCACTGGTTCACTCGTTCCAACTCGGCCACCGATTCGCCGACCCGGCCGCCGAGGGATCGATCACGCCACGGATTGAAGACACGCAGTTCGAGGTTTGGGTGTGCATCGAGTCAGGTCGCGACGTTGTCGCGCACGTGCACCTTGCCACTGGCGTCGCTGATGACCGTGTTCAGGTCGTCGACCAGCATGCGCACCTTGACGCCGCGGTCGGCAGCGTCGAACACGCGCTTCATCAGCAGGCGACCGCTCGCGTCCCCGTACCAGAGGTAGTACTGCACGTCGATCGAGTGCGTCGCCGAGTCGATCAGCGCCAGCCGCCAACGCAGGCCATCCTCGTTGCGGTCGAGCAGTTCGAAGCCGGAGGCCTCGGGGCCGTGCGCGTCGCGGATGCCTGCCTCGATGGCGGCGAACGCAGTGCCGGACCTGGCGGGGAGTGCGTACTCCGGCGCCGGGCGTGCGTAGGGTTCGACGGGCTTGCTGGCGCACGCGCACAAGGCCAGGGCCTGCGACAAGACGCAGAGCCGACGCAAGTGGGTCATTCGGGACATTCCGGCTCCGGCGATGACGGCGATCGTCGAACGAATGACCGACTACCAGTAGTATCGCCAGTCGAAGGTCATGCGCAGGCCGAGGAACCAGACAGTGTCCAGGTCGACGTCCGTTGCGCCGGGCGGGCTCTTCACGGATTCGCCGTAGGGCACGTCCGCGCCGCCGAAGAGCTGGAACAGCAGCGTCGAGGCCTGGTTGGCGGAGAATGCGCGGAACAGGCGGTATTCGACGATCGGCAGGTCGAAATACACGGAATTGAAATCGACGAGGCGACTGGGTTCGCCGGGCGATTCAGGCGGTGCGATCAGTTGCTGGTCGCTCTCGACGCCGTACCAGGTCACGCCGAGTTCGCGGCCGAGCACGAACTGGAAGCGGCCGACGCGCGTGGCATAGCCTTGCTGCCAACCCAGTAATCCGCCGTTGCTCGCCGTGACGGCGATGTCCGTGTAGGTCTCGGGCTTGAAGAAATAAAGCGGCGACAGCAGCAACAGATCGCCCGGAACCAGGTAGTACGGCAGGCGGATCCGGCTCGAAAAGCCTGAACGCGCCGGTATCGCCGCCGTGAGACTGCCATCGATGCCGCTGAGCCCGGTTTCGACGAACTTGTTGGTGGACGGACCATCGGCATGGAAACCCAGCTGCAGGAAGGCCAGCCCGTCGCCCGAGTCACCGAGCGCCCCCTCGAGCCCCAGTCCGAATCGAACGCCTAGATCGAGTCCGCCCAGCCAGCCATTGCTGTCCTGCGAGGGCTCGAAGCCACCGCTCACGCCGCGTCCTTCGATCGAGGCCGCCAGTCCGATGAAGGTCCCCAGCTCACTGCGAGCACGCGGCTGCGCGCCCAGCCCCGGTCCAAGACCCGGCACCGGCGTCGGCAGCAGCACCTGCTCCAGCGGCGCTCGATACAACTCCATTCCCGCACCAAGCCGATCGTGGCGATCGGGAAAGGTCGTATGCGCGCAGATGTCGAAGTCCTCGACGTGCAACGGGGCGTCCCCGACCTGGGGCAGGCCATTGCCGCGCGAGCGACCGCTCGCGGCATCCAGCACCTGCGCAATGCTCGTGCGCACGGCTGCAGCCGCCAGCGCCGCGTCCTCCGGGCGCATGTGGGCATCGCCCATCAGTACGACCGTTCGCTCGCGTCCCACCCACGTGAAGACCTCGAGCCCGTTCTGGTTGTAGAAATCGTGAGTGCCCTTGCGCTGCGAGACGTCGCCCCAGCTCCCGGCGACGTGGCCGGACGCGTACATGTCCTCGAGAAAGTGCAGCGCGAACGCCTCGTCGAACAGGGCGGCTCGCGCCAGGGCCTGCCGTTCGTCGAGTGCGAGTCGTGGGTCGGCGAGTCGGCTCGCTTTCTGCAGCGCGCTGAGGTGATGCCAGGTGTAGACGCCTAGTGCGTTCAGCTGCGATCCGGAACGAAATGCGAGCACGCCGTACTCGAATCGCTCGAGCCGCGTGTCGGGGCGTGGCAACAGGAAATGCGCGAGATTGGCATCGGCGCGCGTCGCGTACTTCGGGTCGGCGCGTTGCAGCCTGGTATCGGCGACGCGCAGCGCATTCAGGCGCTTCGCGCGGCTCGCCTCGTCGGCTATGCGCCGCCGTGCGTCATCCAACCGTGCCGCAGCATTCCCGGCCTGGTTCGGCGGCGCGGTGATGGGAATCGCCGCGAGGTCCGCCTTGAGCTGCGCCCCGACGTCGGCCACGACCAGGATCCAGTCCGACGCCCGCACCGTGTCGAGCATCTCGGTGCTCGAGCACGAGTGATCGCCCGATATGGCCGACAACGCGGTCCAGTCGATGCAGGCTGGCGTCAGGCCCTGCCCGGTGTCGCTGCTTGCGGCACACAGGCGCGCCGTGTCCCCGGCCCGCGCATCCAGCCACAGGCGGTCGAGTTCAGCCTTGTGCTCGGCGTCGAGACCCTGCACGGCGAGCGCGGCGATGTCCCGGTGCTCGGGGTACGTCCACGCGAATGCGGCACTCGCCGCAACGGAGGCGGCGACCGCAAGGAGGAGTTGGGTCCACCGTTGGCAACGCTCCTGTGTGACGGTGGCCACGCGCTCACCCTTTCCGTTC
This sequence comes from uncultured Gammaproteobacteria bacterium, assembly GCA_963786705.1. GTDB lineage: Bacteria > Pseudomonadota > Gammaproteobacteria > Steroidobacterales > Steroidobacteraceae > RPQJ01. The sequence goes on along the minus strand of CAWBAG010000010.1, from coordinate 40,975 downwards.
GCCGGTCGGGAGCATCGCTTTCACGGAGCTCGTTCCGTTTCTTCGCGGAGGAGACGCCCGGTTTCGCCACGCGTAGTCGCCACAGTTGATGCCCGCCCCGTCAATTCGAGACGCTCCACCGGCACGAACAGAATCGATGCCATCTACGCCTGCCCTGGCCAGAAGTCGACACTAGATTACAGCGTCGGCCCGCCCGATTTCAGCGTGTAATCCATCGCCCGGTCCCGGCCGGCGCGCGACAGCCGGGAATGCCCGCCTTCGGCGCGCTCGACTGGAAGGATCGGGTCGATGGCGCCCGGCAGCGACGGTTCAGGGCGCCCTGCCCTTCATGAGCGTCATCGCCGAGCCGATCAACGCCGACACCTCGGTCATGTTGCCGGGCACGATCATCGTGTTGTTCTTCTGCGCCAGCTGGGCGTAGGCCTCGACGGCCTTCTCGGCCACCTTCAACTGCACGGCCTGCTCGCCGCCCGGCGCGCGGATCGCCTCGGCGATCTTGCGGATCGCGTCGGCCGTCGCATCGGCCACCGCCACGATCGCGGACGCCTCGCCTTGCGCCTGGTTGATCTGCGCCTGCCGCTCGCCTTCCGAACGCGCGATCGACGCCTCGCGCTCGCCGGTCGCGATGTTGATCTGCTCCTGCTTGCGGCCCTCGGATGCCGCGATCAACGCGCGCTTCTCGCGCTCGGCCGTGATCTGCGCCTGCATCGAGCGCAGGATCTCCGCGGGCGGCGTGAGGTCCTTGATCTCGTAGCGCAGCACCTTGACGCCCCAGTTGGACGCCGCCTCGTCGAGCGCGTTCACGACCGACGCGTTGATGGAATCGCGCTCCTCGAACGTCTTGTCGAGTTCCATCTTGCCGATCACGGAACGCAGCAGGGTCTGCGCCAGCTGCGTGATCGCGAAGACGTAGTTGCTGGAGCCGTAGCTCGCGCGCATCGGGTCGGTGATCTGGAAGTAGATGATGCCGTCGACCTGCAACTGCGTGTTGTCCTTGGTGATGCAGACCTGGCTCGGTACGTCGAGCGGCACTTCCTTGAGCGAGTGCTTGTAGGCCACGCGCTCGAGGAAGGGCACGACGAAGCTGAGGCCAGGCGTCAGCGTGCGATCGTACTTGCCGAGCCGCTCGACGACCCACGCGTGCTGCTGCGGCACGATCTTGAAGGTCTGCTGGATGAAGATGATCGCGATGACGGCGATGACGATTGCGACTTCCATGAATGCTGCCTTGTGCTGTTGTCGAGTGCGGGTTATTGCCGGTCCGAAGGCACGAGCACGAGCCAGTTACCCTCTACGGCGCTGATCACGTATTCGCCGGGACGGGCGGCCGCGCCGGGCGCGAGCCGCGCCGCCCACATGGAGCCGCGATGCTGCACGCGCGCCGTGCCGTCCGGCGCCCACGAGGCGACGTGCACCCGGTCGGTGATGTCGAGATTGACGTCGCGATTCTGCGCCGCAGTGTGCGTCGCCGGCTGGCGCGAACGATGCCAGTGCCAAAGCGCGGTTGCGCCGCCGCCCACGATCGCGGCCACGGTAATCTGCCAGGCCATGGGCAGGCCGAGATGCGCCGCGATCGCACCCGCCGCGAAGCCGAGCGCGAGCATGAGCAGGTAGAACGTGCCGGTGGCCAGTTCGACAGCCACGGCCGCACCTGCCAGGACCCACCAGAACGTCGCGAGCGAGATGTCCATCAATGCGTCCTCACACCATTGCAAACCGGTAGATGCCGTCGGCGCCCAGCTCGCGCCGCATTTCGCCACCGTGCCAGAGATAGTGCAGGTGCGCGAGTGTTTCGCCCATGCCGAGGAACACGTGGAAGCCCCTGAGCGCGCGGCCGAACATCACGGGCAGCAGCTCGTGCGCCGTGCGCGGCTCGATGCAGGCTGCCCGCAGCGAGTCGAGCTGCTGCATGTGATGCGCGCGCACGACGGCGATGCGCCGCTGCAGGCCGCGGAACGGCCGTCCGTGCGACGGCAGCACGAGCGTCTGCGGCGGGCAGCGCTCCAGCCGCGCGAGCGAGGCGAGGAAATCGCGCAGCGGGTCGCCGTCCGGCCGATTGGAGATCACGCTGACGTTCGGCGAGATCGCAGGCAGCACCTGGTCGCCGCTGATCAGCACGTCGTTGGCGGCGTCGTGCAGGCACAGGTGCCCGCGGCAGTGGCCGTCGGTCTCGATCAGGCGCCAGGTGCGCCCGGCGCCGGGCAGTTCGTCGCCATCGGCACAGGCCCGGCCGAGGGGCGGCACGCCGTTGAACCAGGTGTCGTCGCGTCCGCGCGGGTTCTGTCGCGCGGCGCCCGCCGGTATCTGCATGCCGTGGGACTGCAGGTGGGCTGCGATTCGTTCGTTGAGTTGCTCGACCGGCGTCGCGAGGTATTCCGCGACGGCGGAGTGCGCGAACTCCGACATCCAGATCGCGGCATCGTGCTTCGCGGCGAGCCAGGGCGAGAGCCCCATGTGGTCGGGGTGGTCGTGCGTGATGAAGATGCGCGTGAGCGGCCGCCCGCCGAGGTACTGCGACTCGAGCGTGCCCCACGCCGCGCGGCACACGTCCTCAGCCATGCCGGTGTCGACGAGCGTCCAGCCATCGCCGTCGTCGAGCAGCCACACGTTGATGTGATTCAGTTCCATCGGCAGCGGAATCCGCGCCCACCAGAGCCGGTCGCCGATCTGGCGCGCGTGGCCGGGTCCGGGCGGGTCCACGTCGAGAAAGTCGAGCGCGTGCCGCGGCGACGGGTACAGCTCGCCTTCGTGGGTAATCGCGCGGCGATGCTCGCTCATGGGCCGGTCTCTCGTCTGCGCCGCCCGGGGCCCCAAGCTGTCGCGAGGCCCACCAGCACGATCGTCAGGAGCGGAGTATTGCCGAATCGCACGTAGGGCGTGAGTCCATCGCGCGGCTGCACCTGGCCCGTCAGCACCGCGGACTCGAACTGCGGCAGTCGCCCGAGCACCGAGCCGTCGTGGTCGATCAGCGCCGTGACGCCGTCGTTCGTCGCGCGCAGCATCGCACGGCCGCTTTCGAGCGAACGCATGCGGCTGATGTCCAGGTGCTGGTGGGGCGCGGTCGAGTCGCCGAACCACGCGTCGTTGGTGACGTTGACCAGCAGCGTCGACCCACGCACCAGCCGCAGCTGCTCCGAGCCGTACGCGTCCTCGTAGCAGACGGTGGGCGCGAGCGTCTGCGCGCTGGCGCGCAGCGGCGCCTGCGTTTCGGTGCCGGCCTCGAAATCGGAGTACGGCAGGTTCATGAGCCGCATCCATTCGCGCACCTGGTCCGGCACCGGGAAGAACTCCCCGAACGGCACCAGGCGGCGCTTGTCGTACCACTGCTCGGACTCGCCGGCAGACCACGCGGCGATCGAATTGAAGTACGCGCCGCTCAACGCATCGCGCCGCAACAAGCCGGTGATCAGTGCCGAGCCGCGGCCCGACGCCTCCGCGACGACCTGCTCCAGGAACGGCCGGATGTCGCGTTCGAGTGCCGGGATCGCGGACTCGGGCCAGACGACAATGCTCGCGCCGAAATGCGGGCGCGACAGGCCCAGGTACAACTGCATCGTGCGCTCGCGCTGGCCCTCGACCCATTTCATCGACTGCGGGACGGCGCCCTGCACGAGAGCCACGGACAGTGGCGCGCCGGCGGGCCTGGTCCACTCGATCTGCGAGAGACCCGCCCCGCCGGCGAGTGTCGCGAGCGCGACGCCGAGTGCGACGAGGCGATCGCGGCGCTCGCCGAGCACGACTGCGGCGACGGCACCGGCCGTGACGGCGACGGCGAGGCTGACACCGTAAATGCCGAGCACCGGCGCATAGCCGCGCAACGGTGTCGCGAGCTGGCTGTAGCCGAGCGAGAGCCACGGAAATCCGCTCAGGAACCAGCCGCGCACCCATTCCGTCAGCACCCACAGCGAGGGCAGCACGACGAGCCAGCGCGTGGCGCCGCGCGCAGGCAGCCAGCGCGCGGCGGCGTAGCCGATCGCGGCGGTGTAGGCGCCCATGATGGCCACGAGTCCGAGCATCAGGAACAGCGCGATCCAGAGCGGCGCCTGCCCGACGAGGTGGATGCTGTGATACAGCCAGTACGTGCCCGCGAGGAAGGTGCCGCCCGTGAACAGCAGGCCGCGCCACGCCGCCTCGCGCGGCGCCGCGTCGTGCCAGAGCAGGAACAACGCTGCCGGACACAACACCGCGAGCAGGTACGCATCGACGGGTGCGAACGCGAGCGCGAGCAGCGCGCCGCAGGGTAGCGCCAGCCAGCGTCCGCCGCGCAGCGGCACGCGGAGCCACGCCGGGACGGCCACCCGGCTAGCCCGCATCCGGGATGCGCACGTCCAGGTCGCGTTGCGTGGTCACCCGCAGCGACTCGATGCGGCGCCGGTCGGCGCGCGTCACCTTGAGTTCGAGGCCGCCGATCTGGATCGCCTCGCCGCGACGCGGCATGCGGCCGAGTTCGTGCAGCACGAGGCCCCCGACCGTGTCGAATTCGTCGTGCCTGAAGTGCGTGCCGAACGCCGCGTTGAAATCCTCGATGCGCGTGATGGCGGGCACCGCGTACGTGCGCTCGCCTTCCTTGCGGATGCCCTCGCTCTCGTCCACGTCGTACTCGTCGCCGATGTCGCCGACGATCTGCTCGAGCACGTCCTCGATCGTGAGCAGGCCCGAGACGCCGCCGTACTCGTCGACCACGATCGCCATGTGGTTGTGGCTCACGCGGAATTCCTTGAGCAGCACGTTGAGGCGCTTGCTTTCCGGGATGAACGCGGCCGGCCGCAGGCACTCGCGGATGTCGAAGTTCTGCTCGCCGCCTTCGGCGAAATAACGCAGCAGGTCCTTTGCGAGCAGGATGCCGGCCACCTCGTCGCGGTCCTCGCCGACGACCGGAAAGCGCGAGTGCCCCGATTCTATGACGACCGGCAGGATCTTCTCCGGCGGGTCGTCGCGCTGCACGACCACCATCTGCGAGCGGGGCACCATGACGTCCCGGACCTGGATCTCCGAGACCTGCAGCACCGATTCGAGCATCTCGAGCACGTCGGCGTCGATCAGGCCGCGGTCGCGGGCGTCCGCGAGCACGTCGGCGAGCTGCTCGAGATCGCGCGGCTCGCCCGAGAGCGTGTCGGCGAGGCGTCGCAGCCAGCCGCCCGGTGCGGGGCCAGGGTGCTCGGTACTACTCATTCAGCGCGTTTCGTGACCAGGAGATACGGATCGTGATACCCGAAACCGCGCAGGATTTCCACCTCGAGGGCCTCCATCGCACGGGCGGCCCGGGGCCGCTCGTGGTCGAAACCGAGCAGGTGCAGGGTGCCGTGCACCACCATGTGCGACCAGTGCCCGGCGAGCGTCTTGCCCTGCTCCGCGGCCTCGCGCGCCACGACCGGCGCGCAGATCACGAGGTCGCCGAGCGCGCCGGCCTCGGCGGACTCCGCGGCGGACGCCGGAAACGACAGCACATTGGTCGGCTTGTCCTTGCCCCGGTACGCGCGGTCGAGACGCCGGCTCTCCGCGGCGCCGACGATGCGGATGCAGACGCTCGCGTCGGCGGCCACCTGCGCACCGCGGCGGCGGGATCCGCCCGCCAGGGCGGCGCACCCGGCCGCGTACGCGGCGCGGGCCCAACGCCGCAGCGCGACCGGCCCCGGCGACCACGGCTTGCGGGTCGCGAACTGCAGCTCGACCTGGAGGGGCTCCGGGGCTTTGCGGGCCGCCGGCGTGCGCCTGGCACTCAAGTGTCCTGACCTGCCTCGGCGTCGGTGTTGCGCTCGTACGCCTGCACGATGCGCTGGACGAGCGGGTGCCGCACGACGTCGCGTGCATTGAAAAACGTGAACGCGACGCCTTCGACACCGCGCAGCACGTCGATCACGTGCCGCAGGCCGGAGCGCTGCTGGCGCGGCAGGTCCACCTGCGTGATGTCGCCGGTCACCACGGCCTTCGAGCCGAAGCCGATGCGCGTCAGGAACATCTTCATCTGCTCGACCGAAGTGTTCTGTGCCTCGTCCAGGATGATGAACGAGTCGTTGAGCGACCGGCCGCGCATGAACGCGAGCGGCGCGACCTCGATGATCTGGCGCTCGATGTTGCGTGCCACCTTGTCGAATCCCATCATTTCGTAGAGCGCGTCGTACATCGGGCGCAGGTACGGATCGACCTTCTGCGCCATGTCGCCCGGGAGGAAGCCGAGCCGTTCGCCCGCCTCGACCGCCGGCCGCACGAGCACGATCCGCCGCACGCTGCCGGAGTGCAGCGCCTCGACGGCGCTCGCGACGGCGAGATAGGTCTTGCCCGTGCCGGCGGGGCCGATGCCGAACGTGAGGTCGCTGCGCTGGATCTGTTCGAGGTAGAGGCGCTGGTTCGGGCCGCGCGCCGCGAATGCCGCCGCGCTGTGTATGCACGACGACTTCGCGCGGGTCCGCCGGGGCGCCATCGTCCGCGGGGACGCTGTCGGTGGCGGGTTGCGGGAACCCGAATTCCTGCACGCAGAGGTGGACCCGGTCCGGTGAGAGCGTCTCCGTCGCCGAGAGTTCGAACATGCGCGTCAGCACGGCCGCGGCGTTGGCGAGCGGTTCCGGCGGGCCGAGCACCTGCAGGCGGTGGCCGCGCCGGCGGACCTCGACGCCGAGGCGCTCCTCGACGTGGCGCAGGTTCTGCTCCATCGGCCCCGCGAAGTTGACGAGCCGCGCGTTGTCGGCCCCTTCGAGCTCGATCTCGCGCGCCTCGATCGGCACGCTCAAGCGATGCTCCGGGCTTGCGCCACGAGACGGCCGCGCAGGGAATTCGGCATCGCTTCGGTGACCAGCACGTCGGTGAAGCGCGTGAACAACGTTGGCGGACCGTCGAAGTTGACCCAGCGGTTGTTCTCGGTGCGGCCCGCGAGCTGGCGCGCATCCCTCCTGGCCGGCCGCTCGACGAGCACGCGTTGCACCGTGCCCACCATGCTGCGGCTGATCGCGCGCGCCTGCTCGTTCAACTGCGCCTGCAGGCGCTCGAGGCGCGCCTGCTTCTCCTCGAGCGTGGTCGAGTCGGGCAGCGCAGCCGCGGGAGTGCCCGGCCGCGGGCTGTAGATGAAGCTGAAACTCTGGTCGAAGCCGACTTCGCGCACGAGGTCGAGCGTCGCCTGGAAGTCCTTTTCCGTCTCGCCCGGAAAGCCGACGATCAGGTCGGTGGACACGCTGATGCCGGGCCGCACTTCGCGCAGCCGGCGCAGCTTCTGCTTGTACTCGAGCACGGTGTGGCCGCGCTTCATGAGCGCGAGCACGCGATCGGAGCCGCTCTGCACCGGCAGGTGCAGGAAGTTGGCGAGCTTCGGCACGTCACGGTAGGCGTCGACGAGCGAGTCGCGGAACTCGACCGGGTGCGAGGTCGTGAAGCGGATGCGTTCGACGCCCGGCACTTCGGCGACGAAGTAGATCAGCGCGGCGAGGTCCGCGTGCCCGCCGCCCGCCATCGTGCCGCGATACGCATTCACGTTCTGCCCGAGCAGCGTGACTTCGCTGACGCCCTGCCCGGCGAGCCCTTGCACCTCCGCCATGACCTGCTCTAGCGGGCGGCTTACTTCCTCGCCGCGCGTGTACGGCACGACGCAGAACGTGCAGTACTTGCTGCAGCCTTCCATGATCGAGACGAACGCTGTCGCACCCGTGGCGCGCGGCTCCGGCAGGCGGTCGAATTTCTCGATCTCCGGAAAGCTCACGTCCACGACCGAGCGGCCGTGACGCCGCAACTCCGCCAGCATCGCGGGCAGCCGGTGGATCGTCTGCGGGCCGAACACGAGGTCGACGAAGGGCGCCCGCTGCGTGATGCCGTCGCCCTCCTGGCTCGCGACGCAGCCGCCGACGCCGATGACCACGTGCGGGCGCGCGGCCTTCAACTCGCGCCAGCGGCCGAGCTGCGAGAAGACCTTCTCCTGCGCCTTCTCGCGCACCGAGCAGGTGTTGAGCAGCAGCAGGTCGGCCTGCGCCGGGTCGTCCGTCGGCTCGTAGCCGCCTTCGACGCGCAGCACGTCCGCCATGCGGGCGGAGTCGTACTCGTTCATCTGGCAGCCCAGGGTCTTGAGATAGACGCGCGGCATCGAGCGGCCCGGCACGCTCAGAACGGGATGTCGTCGTCGAACGGCGCGTCGTCGCCGCCGCCCGCCGGGGCACGGCTGCCCGCCCCGGCACTGGCTGGCGCCGAGCGCGGCTCACCCCGGGATTCCGTCCCGGCCCCGCCGCCCGCACCGCCGCGCGAACCGAGCAGCTGCATTTCCGTCGCGACGATCTCGGTGCTGTAGCGGTCCTTGCCCGTCTCCTTGTCCTGCCACTTGCGCGTCTGCAGGCGCCCCTCGACATACACCGGCGAGCCCTTGCGCAGGTACTCGGCCGCGATCTCGGCCAGGCGGTCGAAGAACACGACGGTGTGCCATTCGGTCGCCTCGCGCTTCTCGCCCGTCTGCTTGTCCTTCCAGTTGCGCGAGGTCGCGATCCGGAGATTGACGATCGCGGAACCGCTCGGCTGGTAACGCGGCTCGGGATCCTGCCCCACGTTGCCGAGAATGATGACTTTGTTGACGCTTGCCATGGATCCTGTCCTTTGGGAGAGAGCGCGACTGCGGGAAAAGAACGCGATTTTACGGCACCCGGCCGGCGCCGCGGGAATGCATATTCGGCGCGATTCAGTGCGAAACGACGACCGCCGGGGCCTGCCCCGACCGGAGCGCGATGCCGGCCCAGAGCGCGGCCATGACTGCGCTGCCCCAGAAGACGCCCGCCAGGCCGAACCGGCCGAGCAGCAGCCCGCCGATCACCCCGCCGCCGAATGCACCGAGGAACTGGGACGTCGCGAATACGCCGAGCGCGGCGCCGCGGTCGGTGGCCGGGGCGGACTGCGTCAGCAGCGCGGGCAGGCGCGCCTCGAGGTAGTTGAAAACGGCAAAAAACAGCGTCAGCGCGGCGAGCACGACCCACAGGTGCATGTGGTCGAGGCCGAGCAGCGCCTGCGCCACGCCGAGCATGAGGATCGCCAGGACGAACAGGACTCCGCCCGGCCGATCGCGCTCCGTGCGCAGGACCAGCGGCAGCGTGCCTGCGATCGAGACGACGAAGACCCCGAGATAGACCTTCCAGTGCGTCGCAGAGGGCAGGCCAAGTTCGCCCTCGAGCGCCTGCGGCACCGATATGAACGTGGCCGTCATGATGAAGTGCAGCGCAAACACCCCGAAATACAAGGGCTTGAGCTCCGGCCGCAACAGGATCTCGAGCATCGCCGAGAGTTTCCTGCCTTCGGCACCGCCGCCGCGCACGGGCTCGGCGGGCACCGCGAAATGCAGCAGCGCGAGGCCGGCCAGCGCGAGCCCGAGCATGATCGTGAATATGCCCGGCACGCCGACGGCCGCATCCAGCACGGGCGCGAGGACCAGCGCGACCACGAACGAGAGCCCGATGCTGATGCCGATGAACGCCATGGCGCGCGTGCGCACCTCGGTGCGCGTCAGGTCGGCCACCAGGGCCGTGACCGACGCCGATACGGCGCCGGAACCCTGCACCGCGCGTGCGAGCGTCAGCGCCGCCACGGTGTGCGCCATGGCGCCGAGTACCGAGCCGGCTGCATACAGCAACAAACCTATAGTGATCAATGGCTTACGGCCATAGCGGTCGGACCAGCGACCGAACGGTATCTGCAGGACCGCCTGGGTCAGGCCATAGGCACCCATCGCGAGCCCGAGCAGTTCCGGCGAGTAGTCCGGCAGCGACTGCGCGTGCAGCGCGAGCACCGGCAGCAACAGGAAGAGGCCGAGCATTCGCGATGCGTAGATCGCCGCGAGCGCGCCGACGGAGCGGCGTTCCAGACGCGTGAGTGCCGGCCTCTGGACAGGGTCAGGGGGTCGGATGGGTTTTGCCTCGGAGCGGGAGCGCCGCCTATATTAGCAGGCTGCCTGTCGCCGGCCGGATGGATGACGCTTGGTATGGACGTAATACGCATCCGCGGTGCGCGCACTCACAACCTGAAGGGCATCGACCTCGACCTGCCCCGCGACCGGCTGATCGTGATCACCGGCCTGTCCGGCTCCGGCAAGTCGTCGCTCGCGTTCGACACGATCTACGCCGAAGGCCAGCGCCGCTACGTCGAGTCGCTGTCGGCCTACGCGCGGCAGTTCCTGTCGGTGATGGAGAAGCCCGACGTCGACCACATCGAGGGCCTGTCGCCGGCGATCGCGATCGAGCAGAAGGCGACGTCGCACAACCCGCGCTCGACGGTCGGCACGGTCACCGAGATCTACGACTACCTGCGCCTGCTCTACGCGCGCGCCGGCATGCCGCGCTGCCCGGAGCACGGCCAGGACCTCGAGGCGCAGAACGTGAGCCAGATGGTCGACCAGGTGCTCGCGCTGCCCGAGGGCACCGACGTTCTGCTGCTCGCGCCGATCGTGCAGGACCGCAAGGGCGAGCACGTCGAGATGCTCGAGGAGCTGCAGGAGCCAGGGCTTCGTGCGCGCGAGCATCGACGGCAAGGTGGTCGAGCTCGACGACCCGCCGAAGCTCGACGCGCGCAAGAAGCACAACATCGACGTCGTCGTCGACCGGCTCACGGTGAGCCCGACGTCGCGCTGCGGCTCGCCGAGTCGCTTCGAGACGGCGCTCGGGCTCGCCGACGGCATCGCGCTCGTCGCCTTCACGACGAGCCCGGCCGCGAACCGCTGCTGCTTCTCGAACCACTTCGCGTGCCCGATCTGCGGCTACAGCATCACCGAGCTCGAGCCGCGGCTCTTCTCGTTCAACAACCCGACCGGCGCCTGCCCGGACTGCGACGGCCTCGGCGTGCGGAGTTCTTCGACCCCGCGCGCGTCGTCGTCAATCCGGGCCTGTCGCTCGCGGGCGGCGCGATCCGCGGCTGGGACCGCCGCAATGCCTTCTACTTCCCGATGATCCAGTCGCTCGCGAAGCACTTCAACTTCGACGTCGAGGCGCCGCTGGACCGAGCTGCCCGAAGCCGTCCGCAGCATCGTGCTGCTCTGGGGCAGCGGCGACGAGAAGATCCAGTTCAAGTACGAGACCAGAAGAAGCGGCGACCACGGCGCAGCGCATGCGTTCGAGGGCATCATCCCGAACATGCAGCGCCGCTATCGGAGACCGAGTCCGCGACCGTGCGCGAGGAGCTCGCGCAAGTTCCGCGGCACGCGCGCGTGCGCGACTGCAGCGGCAGCGCGGCTGAACGCGGCCGCGCGCAACGTGTTCGTGCGGGCGCAGCGCTGCCCGAGATCGCGTCGCTGCGATCGCGCGACGCGCGGCGCTTCTTCGCGAGCCTGAGCTCGAAGGCTGGCGCGGCGAGATCGCGGACAAGATCGTCAAGCGAGATCGGCGACCGCCTGAAGTTCCTCGCGCGACGTCGGGCTCGGCTACCTGTCGCTCGACCGCAGCGCCGACACGCTGTCCGGCGGCGAGGCGCAGCGCATCCGGCTCGCGAGCCAGATCGGCTCGGGGCTCGTCGGCGTGCATGTACATCCTCGACGAGCCGTCGATCGGCCTGCACCAGCGCGACAACCAGCGCCTGCTCGACACGCTGATGCACCTGCGCGACCTCGGCAACACCGTGCTCGTCGTCGAGCACGACGAGGAGGCGATCCTCGCGGCCGACTACGTCGTCGACCTCGGCCCGGGCGCCGGCGTGCACGGCGGCCAAGTCGTCGCGCAGGGCACGCCGGCCGAGATCGCGGCGAACCCGGCGTCGCTCACCGGCCAGTACCTGTCGGGCGGCGCGAGATCCCCGTGCCGCCGCGCGCGCGCGCCGGCGCGCGCCGACCGTGCGCTGAAGATCGACGGCGCGACGCGGCAACAACCTGAAGGACGTCGACGTCGCAGTTCCCGCTCGGGCTCATGACCTGCGTCACCGGCGTGTCGGGCTCCGGCAAGTGCACGCTCGTGAACGACACGCTGTACCGCGCACGCGCGCGAGCGCACTCGCGCGAACGCGGCGAGAGCCGCGCGCCGTTCCGCGCCGTCAAGGGCCTCGAGCACTCGACTACGTGATCGACATCGACCAGAGCCCGATCGGCCGCACGCCGCGCTCGAACCCCGCCACGTACACCGGCGTGTTCACGCCGATCCGCGAGCTGTTCGCGCAGGTGCCGGAAGCGCGCGCGCGCGGCTACGAGCCGGGCCGCTTCAGCTTCAACGTGCAAGGGCGGCCGCTGCGAGGCGTGCCAGGGCGACGGCGTGATCAAGGTCGAGATGCACTTCCTGCCCGACGTCTACGTGCCCTGCGACATCTGCCAGCGGCAAGCGCTACAACCGCGAGACGCTCGACATCCGCTACAAGGGCAAGAACATCCCCGAGGTGCTGGAGCTGACGGTCGAGGACGCGCTCGCGTTCTTCCGCAACGTGCCGACGCTCGCGCACAAGCTCGAGACGCTGATGGACGTCGGGCCTCGGCTACATCGGCTCGGCCAGAACGCGACGACGCTCTCGGGCGGCGAGGCGCAGCGCGTGAAGCTCGCGAAGGAGCTGTCGAAGCGCGCGACCGGCCGCACGCTCTACATCCTCGACGAGCCGACCACCGGCCTGCACTTCCACGACATCGCGCAGCTGCTCGACGTGCTGTACAAGCTGCGCGACCAGGGCAACACGATCGTCGTGATCGAGCACAACCTCGACGTGATCAAGACCGCGGACTGGATCATCGACCTCGGGCCCGAAGGCGGCGCGGGCGGCGGCCGGATCGTCGCGGTGGGCACGCCGGAGGACGTCGCGCGCGATGCCGGGCTCGCACACCGGCCGGTACCTCGCGCGCGTGCTCGCGCGCTAGGGCAGCGCGCGTGGCCCGCTACGCGCAGTGGTTACGCGAGTCTTCTCCCGTGGACGTGCCGGGCACTGCCGCCGGTGCCGTCGCGAGGTGTTCGCGACTAGACGCCGCTGACGGACGGGCGCGATTCGGTGCGGAACCGGTGGCGGACTTCACCGCCGCCGCGCGTCTCCGAGTAACGGCCGCCGGTCTGCAGGCCGATCACGCGCCGCCAGAACTGCAGCGCCGGGCGGTTGTGCTCGTCCTCGAGCACTTCCCAGTCGCCGGCAAAGCGATTGAACAACATCCCGGCCGCGCTCGCGCCGACACCACGCCGACGCGCGTCGTCCACGATGAAGAACTCCGCCATGCGGAAGTTGACCGAGGTCGGCGGAAATGCAGGCGGCCTCGCGACCAGCGCAAAGCCCGCGCGCTGGCCCTCGTGCAGGATCACGAATGGATGCGCGCCCGAGTCGGCAAACCAGCTGGCGAGAAACTCGTTCTCACGGGCCGCCCATTCGCCGAGCACTGGAAAGAGTCCCGTCTTCGAGACGGAGAGTTCCGACAGATAGTCCCGGTAGACCGCACGAATCCATTCGCGGTCGGCGTCGGAGTTGCGAGCGTCGCGTAGCGTGACTGGCACTGCGCGGCCAGCCTCCTGCTGGCGTCGGCGTCACCGGGCCGGGTACCCGGGGCTGGTCGTGTGTATCGGTTCAGAGACGAAGCGGATCCCAGCCGGGACCCGCCCCATCCTGATTCGCCGGCCCGTTGCCGGGCCGGCGAACTCGGCAGCAGGCGGCTGTTACTTGGCCGCTTCCGGCGCGGGCTCAGCGGGGGCTTCGCCAGTGGCGGCGGTGGCGTCGGACGCGGCTTCGGCAGTGGCGTCGACAGCGGCTTCGCCAGCCGAGGCGGCGGCATCACCAGCGGCTTCGACGGCCTCGCCAGCGGCGTCGGCAGCTTCGCCAGCGGCGGCGGCGGCGTCAGCAGCGGCTTCCTGCGTGGCCTCGACGGGCTCTTCCTTCTTGGCGCAGCCAGCGAGGACCAGGGCGGCGAGGGCGGCGGCGAGGGCGATCTTTGCGTTCATGTGTAGTTACCTGATTGCGTGAGCGGTCGGTGGATGACGAAAAACCATGCATGCGTCGGTGCCTGTCAGTGCGAGTCACCCGTCGAATGCGCGTACTGGATTCTAGGGCCGGGGTTTCCGTGCGGCATGGTCGAAACTGTCTCTATCTGGCGACAGACGGCGGATTCGGCCCAGGGCGCGGTGATTGTCTGCGCAGGTGCGTTCGGAGCGCCGGTTGGGCAAGATGCCGCGCACGGCGCGGATTTGCGCCCTTCCCGCTCGCGCGCAACACGGACGCCCCCGCCATGAGCCATGCGATCGACCTGATGTTTGCGGCCCACATCGCGCACGTGCGCACGCTCGCCGACGCGGCACTCGAACGCGAGGGCTACGATGGTCTCGTCGTCTACTCCGGCCGGCCGGGCCTGCACTTCCTCGACGACCACGGGCCGCACTTCAAGGCGAACCCGCATTTCCTGCACTGGGCGCCGCTGCTCGAGGCACCCGACTGCTTCGTGCACTACCTGCCTGGGCGACGCCCGACGCTGGTGTTTCACCAGCCCGCGGACTACTGGCACAAGCCGCCGGACCTGCCGGCCGGGGCCTGGACGCGCGAATTCGACATCGAAGTGATACGCGCGCCGGACGAAGCGCGCGCGCTGCTCGATGCCGGCAACCGCCGGCTCGCCTTCGTCGGCGAGTGCCCGGCGGAATTCGGCGAATGGAATTTCAGCGCGGTGAACCCGCCCGGCCTGCTCGCTTACCTGCACTATCACCGTGCCGCGAAGACGGCCTACGAACTCGCCTGCCTGCGCGAGGCGTCGCGACTCGGCGCAAGGGGCCACGCGGCGGCGACGGCCGCCTATCATGCGGGCGCCTCGGAGTTCGAGGTCCACCAGGCGTACTGCTCTGCGGTCGGCCTGCGCGAGCAGGAATTGCCTTACGGCAACATCATCGCATTCGGGACGGGCGCGGCGATCCTGCACTACACGACACTCGGCCGCACACGGGACGTGCCGCGACCGTCCTTCCTGATCGACGCAGGAGCGCAGTTCCGCGGCTACGCGAGCGACATCACGCGTACCCACGCGGCCCGCACGGGAGTCGATCCGCAGTACAAGGACCTGCTCGTGGCCATGGATGCGCTGCAGCTCGAGGTGTGCGCCGCGGTGAAACCCGGCGTCGATTACCGGGACGTGCACCTGCTGGCGCACCGGCTCATTGCCGCGCTGCTCTGCCAGCACGGCGTGGTGGCCGGTTGCGACGCGGAGACCGCGGTCGCGTCCGGGCTGACGAGCGTGTTCTTCCCGCACGGCATCGGTCACCTGCTCGGGCTGCAGGTGCATGACGTCGCGGGCCTCGCGCGCGACGACACCGGGCGCGAGCAGATCCCGCGTCCTGCCGGGCATCCGTACCTGCGGCTGACGCGGCCGCTGGAACCCGGTTTCGTCGTCACGATCGAGCCGGGCATCTATTTCATCGACCTGCTGCTCGAGCAGGCGCAGCGGAACGGCCTCGGTCGCCACATACACTGGGACACCGTGCGGCGCCTGCAGCCGTACGGCGGCATCCGGATCGAGGACGACGTGGCCTGCACCGCCACCGACACGCCGGAGAACCTTACTCGCGACGCGTTCGACGCGGTGGCGTGACGGCGACTGGTGCTGCACTGGCTGACAGGCATTGCACGAGCCGATCCGGTATCCGCGGATCGGACTACCACGAGGATTGCGCGTGCGGTGACAGGGGTTCCGGGGTTCGCTCGGGATTCGCGAGATCGCCACGCGAAAGGGATCGCGCGTGCGGTGACAAGCGTTCCGGGGTCCGCTCGGGATTCGAGACATCGCCACGCGACAGGATATATGCGTGCAATGACAGGCGTTCCGGTGTTCGGCCTGGCTTCGGGAGACCGTCACGCGCCATGGATGGCGCGTGCGAGCCTCCATGGACGGATTCACGGCGTGTCTCACGAATCCAGGGCGAGCACCGGGACGCCGTGACACAGTAACTCCGACACTCCGAAACTCCGTGTCTCCGTATCTCCGTACCTCCGCCACTCCGTAACAACGTATCAACGTAACTCCGTGACGCCAGCGATCGTCGCCAGGCGCACGCGCGAAGGCCATACATGACCACGACGACACCCGAACCCGTGCGCCCGATGACGCTCGCCGAGATCCAGGCGGCACGCGCGCGAATCGCGCCGACCATCGTGCGCACGCCGCTCGTCCGCCTCGAGCTCGGGCCCGGCTATCCCGACATCCGCCTCAAGCTCGAGAACCTGCAGCCGATCAACGCCTACAAGCTGCGCGGCGCCGCCAATGCCGTCGCGCATGCTGCCCGAGTCCGAGCGCAGGCGCGGCGTCTGGACGATCAGCGCCGGCAACGCCGGACAGGGCGTCGCCTACGCGGCGCGCAAGGCGGGCGTGCCGTGCACGGTCGTGGTGATCGAGACCGCGCCGGCATCCAAGATCGAGCGCATGAAGGCGCTCGGCGCGACGCTCGTGCCGGTGCCCTACGACGTGGCCTGGAAGGCGCTCGAGGAGCGCGCGTATCCCGGGCGTCGAGGGCACGTTCGTGCATCCCTTCGACGATCACAACTTCATCGCCGGTCACGCCACGATGGGTCTCGAGATCCTCGAAGACGCGCCCGACACCGCCGCCGTCATCGGCGGCATCGGCGGCGGCGGGCTCATCACCGGCGTCGGCAGCGCCATCAAGGCGCTCAAGCCGGACGATCAAGGTCTGGGGCGCCGAGCCCGAGACGGCGGCGCCCGCCGCGCTCTCGTTCGCGATGGGCTCGCCGCAGGTCTTCGAGGACTGGCAGGCGTCGTTCGTCGACGGCGCCGGCGGCCAGAGCGTCTTCCCGCGCATGTGGGAGCGCATGAAACCGGTGGTCGACGGCTACATCGTCGTCAGCCTGGAGGAGACGAGGCAGCGCGATGCGGCTGCATGGCGGAGAAGGCGCGCGTCATCGCCGAAGGCGCCGGCGCGCTGCCGCTCGCCGCCGCGCTGACCGGGAAGGCCGGCCAGGGCCCGATCGTCGCGATCGTCTCCGGCGGCAACATCGACCTGAAGAAGTTCTGCGAACTGATTGGCGCGTGCCAGCCCTGAGGAAGAGTGGTGCGCGCGAGCCCGCAGCGCCCGGGGACGTGCCCGATGCCGCGCGGGCGGTCACGGGGGGGTCAGCCCTGTCGCTGCTTCAGCAGGTCGCGGATCTCGGTCAGCAGCGCGACGTCGGCGGGCGGAGCCGCGTCGACGGGGGCTGGCGGCGGTGCCTTGAGGCGGTTGATCGCCTTGATCGCCATGAAGATCGCGGCCGCGATGATCACGAAGTCGAAGATGTTCTGCAGGAACACGCCGTATTTCACGAGGATCTCGGCGCCGGCGGGATCGGTGCCGAGGCTGAGCGCCAGGTCCTTGAAATTCATGCCGCCGATGGCCTTGCCGAGCATGGGCGTGACCACGTCGGCGACGAGCGAGGACACGATCTTGCCGAACGCGGCACCGATCACGACGCCGACCGCCATGTCGAGCACGTTGCCCTTCATGGCGAATTCCTTGAATTCCTTGATCAGACTCATGGCTGCCCGCTCCGCTTGGTGTTGTTCGTCACGTTGACGGCCCGATCGTACCCCGCGGGACGATAGGACAGCAGCCGCGAAAAAGAAGCCGGACGCGAGGTCCGGCTTCCCTGGTCGGTCGTGGCAGGCCAGCGCGCCGGTTCGAATCGAACCCGCGCCGGCCGGCTGCGGCAGGATCAGGCCGTCGCGGCCTTCTTCTTGCGCACGCGCGGCTTCTTCTCGGTCGCGGGCGCCTCGGCGCTGGCGTCGGCAGCCGGCGCGGCCGCCTTCTTCCGGCGCGGCTTCGCCTTCTTGTCGCCCGCGCCCGCTTCGGCCGCAGGGGCCTCCGCAGTCGCCGCACGATCGACGAGGGCCATCAGCGCCATGTCGGCGTTGTCGCCGACGCGATTCGCCATGCGCAGGATGCGCGTATAGCCGCCCGGGCGCGCCTTGAAGCGCGGGCCGAGCTCGTCGAACAGCTTGGTCACGACCTCCGGGTCGCGCAGGCGCGAGAACGCGACGCGGCGATTCGACGCGTTGTCCGTCTTGCCGAGCGTGATCAGCGGCTCGACGAAACGGCGCAGTTCCTTCGCCTTCGGCGCGGTGGTCCTGATCGTCTCGTGGCGCAGCAGCGATGCAGCCATGTTGCGCAGCATCGCGGCACGATGGGGAGCGTTGCGGCTCAACTGCCGCCCGGTCAGTCCGTGTCTCATGGTCTATGTCTTTGCTTAGAGGACGTCGCGCTCGTCGTCGCGCTTCAGGCCCATCGGCGGCCAGTTGTCGAGGCGCATGCCGAGCGTGAGGCCGTGGCTCTCGAGCACTTCCTTGATTTCGGTGAGCGACTTCTTGCCGAGGTTCGGCGTGCGGAGCAGCTCGACTTCGGTCTTCTGCACGAGGTCGCCGATGTAGTGGATGTTCTCGGCCTTCAGGCAGTTCGCACTGCGCACCGTGAGCTCGAGCTCGTCCACCGGGCGCAGCAGCAGCGGGTCGAAGTGGTGATCCGTCGGCCGCGACTTCTCCTCGTCCTGGCCCTGCAGGTCCACGAACACCGAGAGCTGGTCCTTCAGGATCGAGCCCGCGCGGCGGATCGCCTCTTCGGGGTCGATCGTGCCGTTGGTCTCGATGTCGAGGATCAGCTTGTCGAGGTCGGTGCGCTGTTCGACGCGCGCGGCCTCCACGTTGTAGGTGACCTTGCGGATCGGGCTGAACGACGCGTCGAGCAGCAGGCGGCCGATCGGGCGGCTCGCCTCCTCGAACGCGAGGCGCTGGCCGGCCGGGCGGTAGCCGCGGCCCCTTCTCGACCTTCAACGTCATGTTGAGCTCGCCGGCCTTGGTCAGGTTGGCGATCACGAGCTCGGGATTCAGGATCTCGACGTCGTGGTCGCCCTGGATGTCGCCTGCGCGCACCGGGCCCGGGCCCTTCTTCGACAGGCGCAGCTCGGATTCGTCACGCGCGTTCAGGCGGATCGCGACGAGCTTCAGGTTCAGCAGGATGTCGACGACGTCCTCCTGGACGCCCTCGATGCTGGTGTACTCGTGGAGCACCCCATCGATCTCGGCCTCGGTGATCGCGCTGCCGGGCATCGACGACAGCAGCACGCGCCGCAACGCGTTGCCGAGCGTGTGCCCGAAGCCGCGCTCGAACGGCTCGATCACGACCTTGGCGTGGCGCGGTGACGTCGGTGTGACCTTGACGACCCGCGGACGGAGGAATTCAGCGACGGCTGACTGCATGAAGAGCACCCTGCCCGATTACTTGGAGTACAACTCGACGACGAGGCTCTCGTTGATGTCCGGCAGTATGTCGCCGCGCTCGGGGAGCGACTTCAGGACACCGGAGAACTTTTTCTCGTCGACTTCGACCCAGTCCGGAAAACCGACCTGGGCACGTATCTGCAGCGCCTGCGCGATCCGCGCCTGCTTCTGAGCCTTTTCGCGCAACGCAATCACGTCCCCTGCCTTGCACTGCATGGAGGGAATGTTGCAGCGCTCGCCGTTCACGAGGATCGCGCCGTGGCTCACCAGCTGGCGTGCCTCGCTGCGCGTCACCGCGAAACCCATGCGGTACACGACGTTGTCGAGGCGCGACTCGAGCAGCTGCAGCAGCGTCTCGCCCGTCGCGCCCGGACGGCCGGCCGCCTGGAAGTAATAGCCGCGGAACTGCCGCTCGAGCACGCCGTACATGCGGCGCAGCTTCTGCTTCTCGCGCAGTTGCAGGCCGTAGCCCGACACGCGCGCGCGGCGCTCGCCCTTGATGCCGCCCGGCGGCACTTCGAGCTTGCACTTCGATTCGAGCGACTTGACGCCGCTCTTCAGGAAGAGGTCTGTGCCCTCGCGGCGCGAGAGCTTGCAGGTGGGACCAAGATACCTTGCCATGTGTTCAGTTTCCTCGGCGGCGGCGCGTCAGACGCGGCGCTTCTTCGGCGGACGGCAACCGTTGTGCGGGATCGGCGTCACGTCCTCGATGCTGGTCACTTTCAGGCCGGCGGCGTTCAGCGCGCGCACGGCCGACTCGCGGCCGGGGCCCGGTCCGCGCACCTTCACGTCCACGGTCCGCACGCCGTATTCCTGCGCGGCGACGCCGGCCTTTTCGGCGGCGACCTGCGCGGCGAACGGCGTGCTCTTGCGGGAGCCGCGGAAGCCGCAGCCACCCGAGGTCGCCCACGACAGCGTGTTGCCCTGGCGGTCGGTGATCGTGATGATCGTGTTGTTGAACGATGCGTGCACGTGCGCAACCGCGTCGGTCACGACGCGCTTGATCTTCTTGCGAACCTTGCCGCCAGCCTTCTTGTCGTCAGCCATTCGAGTACAACCTGTATTCAGTCAGTGCCGGGGCGGGGCGTCATGCCTTGCCCGGAGGTGCGTTCAGCTTGACCGCCGCCTTGCGCGGTCCCTTGCGCGTGCGCGCATTGGTGCGCGTGCGCTGGCCGCGCATCGGCAGGCCCTTGCGGTGACGCACGCCGCGGTACGAGCCCAGGTCCATCAGGCGCTTGATGTTCATCGCCACTTCGCGGCGCAGGTCGCCCTCGACCGGCAGGCGCGCGATCGCCGAGCGGAGCGCGGTGACCTCGGCCTCGGTGAGATCCTTCACCTTGGTGTCACCCTTGACGCCAGCCGCCTCGCAGACGCGGAGCGCCTGCGAACGGCCGACACCGAAAATGGACGTCAGCCCGATGCAGACGTGCTTGTTCATCGGGATGTTGATGCCGGCTATACGGGCCATTTTAGGCTCACTCCGGGGCGCGAAAAGCGCGGAAGAATATCAGAAAAACGAGTGCCGCTCAATGCAAGACCCGGGCCATCAGCCCTGGCGCTGCTTGTGGCGCTTGTCGCTGCAGATCACGTAGACCACGCCGCGACGCCTGACCACCTTGCAGTTCTTGCAGATCCGCTTCACCGAGGGACGAACTTTCATGACTCTTTATCTCTATCTCTTCGTTGCGGCCGGGCGACTCAGCGCACCTGGCCGGGCCGGCCGTAGCCGCGCAGGTTGGCTTTCTTCATCAGCCCTTCGTACTGGTGCGACATCATGTGCGCCTGCAGTTGGGACATGAAGTCCATGATCACCACGACGATGATCAGGAGCGACGTGCCGCCGAAATAGAACGGCACCTGGAACTGGGCAATCAGGATCTCGGGCAACAGGCACACGGTGGCCACGTACAGGGCGCCCCAGACCGTGAGCCTGGTGAGGACCTTGTCGATGTACTCGGCCGTGTGCTGGCCTGGCCGGATGCCCGGGATGAACGCTCCCGACTTCTTCAGGTTCTCGGCGGTCTCGCGGGAATTGAACACGAGTGCCGTGTAGAAGAAGCAGAAGAAGATGATCAGCGAGGCGTAGAGGATCATGTGGACCGGCTGGCCCACCCCCAGGCTCGCCGCGACGTTCTGCAGCCAGCCGAAGTTCTCGCTGGTGCCGAACCAGCTCGCGATCGTCGCCGGGAACAGCAGCAGGCTCGAGGCGAAGATCGGCGGGATCACGCCCGACATGTTGAGCTTGAACGGCAGGTGCGTCGTGGTGCCCGCGAACACGCGCCGGCCCTGCTGGCGCTTCGCGTAATTGACCGGAATGCGGCGCTGCGCGCGTTCGACGAACACGACGAACCCGGTCACGAGGCCGACCAGCAGCACCAGTATCAGCGCGAGGGCGGGGTTGATCTCGCCGTTGCGCACGAGCTCGAGCGTGCCGCCGATCGCGGCGGGCAGGCCCGCGACGATGCCCGCGAGGATGATCATCGAGATGCCGTTGCCGAGGCCGCGCTCCGTGATCTGCTCGCCGAGCCACATCAGGAACATCGTGCCGGCCACGAGCGTCGCGGTGGCGAGCACCACGAACTGCGGGCCGGGTGCGATCACCACGCCCTGGTTCTGGAACGCGATCGACGCGCCCGCACCCTGGAACGCGGCGAGCCCGACGGTGCCCCAGCGCGTGTACTGCGTGAGCTTGCGCCGGCCGGCCTCGCCTTCCTTGCGCAGCGCCTGCAGTTGCGGCACCACGACCGCCATCATCTGCACGATGATCGACGCCGAGATGTACGGCATCACGCCGAGCGCGAGGATGGACAGGCGCGCGAGCGCGCCGCCCGAGAACATGTTGAACATGCTCAGGATCGTGCCGGCCTGGTCCTGGAAGAACCGGGCGAGCGCGATCGGGTCGATGCCCGGCACCGGGATGAACGTGCCGATGCGGTAGACGACCAGGCCGCCGATCAGGAAGAGGAATCGCCGCCTGAGCTCGGTCAGCCGGGTCACTTCGCCCAGGGCGGCGATGGGGCTGCTGGAGTTCGGATTGGCCACGTGGTTTCCTGGATGCCTTGCTGGACTGGTGGAGACGGCGGCGTCAGGCCGCCGACTCGACCTTGCCGCCGGCGGCTTCGATTGCCGCGCGGGCGCCCTTCGTGACGCCGACGCCCTTCACGGCGAATGCCTTGGCCACGCCGCCCGAGAGCACGATCTTGGCGTGCAGGGTGTTCGCCGGGACGAGGTTCGCCTCCTTCAGCGCGGCGAGGTCGATGGTCCCGCCCTGCAGCTTGCCGAGCTCGCTCAGGCGCACCTCGGCGACGCGACGCGCCATCGCCGAGCGGAAGCCGAACTTCGGCAGCCGGCGCTGCAGCGGCATCTGGCCGCCTTCGAAGCCGACCTTGTGGTAGCCGCCCTTGCGCGCGCGCTGGCCCTTGACGCCGCGGCCGCAGGTCTTGCCCTGGCCGGCGGACGCGCCGCGACCGACTCGCAGGCGGGTCTTCTTGCTGCCCGCGCCGGGCTTGATCGTATTGAGCTTCATGCCGTCCTCACGCTTCTTCCACGCGGAAGAGATGCCGCGATGCATGGATCATGCCGCGGTTCTCCGGCGTGTCGGCCACGACGACCGTCTGGTTCATGCGGCGCAGCCCCAGCCCGCGCGCGGTGGCGCGATGGCGGTGCAGCTGCCCGAAGGGGCTCTTGACGAGCGTGACCTTCACGCCCTTTGCCGG
This sequence comes from uncultured Gammaproteobacteria bacterium, assembly GCA_963786705.1. Classification (GTDB taxonomy): domain Bacteria; phylum Pseudomonadota; class Gammaproteobacteria; order Steroidobacterales; family Steroidobacteraceae; genus RPQJ01. The sequence goes on along the minus strand of CAWBAG010000010.1, from coordinate 18,127 downwards.
TGTGTTCTTTGCCATGTCGGTATCAGCCCGTGATCTCGGCGATCGTCTTGCCGCGCTTGGCGGCGATGCGGTCCGGCGAGGGCATGCGCGTCAGCGCGTCCATCGTGGCGCGCACGACGTTGATCGGGTTGCGCGAGCCGTAGCTCTTCGCGAGCACGTTGCGCACGCCCGCGCACTCGAACACCGCGCGCATGCTCGCCGCCGGCGATGACGCCCGTGCCGTCCGCGGCCGGCTGCATGTACACCTTGGAGGTGCCGTGCTTGCCGACGATCGCGAAGTGCAGCGTGGAGTTGCGCAGCGGCACGTTCACGAGGTTCTTGCGCGCCTGCTGCATCGCCTTCTGGATCGCGACCGGCACTTCACGCGCCTTGCCGTAGCCGAAGCCGACGCGGCCGTTGCCGTCGCCCACGACGGTGAGCGCCGTGAAGCCGAACTGCTTGCCGCCCTTGACGGTCTTCGACACGCGGTTGACCGTCACGAGCTTCTCGATGAACTCGTCCGACGCCGCAACTTTTTCGATTCTCGCCATTACTGCTCCTGGAACCTGCTGCCTGCGGCTCAGAACTCGAGGCCGGCTTCACGCGCGGCTTCGGCGAGCGCCTTGATGCGCCCGTGATACTTGAACCCCGAACGGTCGAACGCGACCTGCGTGATGCCCTTGGCCTTCGCGCGCTCGGCGATCGCCTTGCCCACGGCACGCGCCGCATCGACGTTGCCGGTGCCCTTCAGGCCCTCGGCGACGTCCTTCTGCAGCGTCGACGCCACCGCGATCACGCGCGAGTCGGAGTCGAACACCTGCGCATAGATGTGCTGCGCGGTGCGGTGCACGGAGAGGCGCACGGCACGGAGCTCGTGGATCTTGGCGCGGCCGCGACGGGCCCGCTTCAAACGACTGACTTTCTTTTCCATGCGGCACCTACTTTTTCTTCGTTTCCTTGAGCTCGATCCGCTCACCGGAATAACGAACGCCCTTGCCCTTGTAAGGCTCCGGTGCACGGTACGCGCGGATCTCCGCGGCGACCTGGCCCACGCGCTGCTTGTCGGCGCCCTTGATCACGATCTCGGTCTGCGTCGGCGTCTCGATCGTGATGCCCTCGGGCACGTCGTAGACCACCGGGTGCGAGAAGCCGAGCGTCAGGTTGAGCGTCCTGCCCTGCGCGGCCGCGCGGTAGCCGACGCCGACCAGCTCCAGCTTCTTCTCGTAACCCGTCGACACGCCGAGCGCGAAGTTCGCGAGGTGGGCGCGCAGCGAGCCCGCGTGCATCAGCGATTCGCGGTTGCGCTCGGCGATCTCGACGCGCACGTCCTGGCCTTCCTGCACCAGCGTGAGGCCCGGGCGCAGCGGCATCTTCAGGGCGCCCTTGGCGCCCTTGACGGTGACCGTGTCGCCGTCGACCGTGGTGGTGACGCCCTTCGGGAGCGTGACCGGCCTTTTTGCTACTCGTGACATTGTCTTGTCCTGGTCTTCGCCCGTGCCGTCACGACACGATGCAGAGCACTTCGCCGCCGTGGCCGGCCGCACGGGCCTCGCGGTCCGTCATGACGCCCTTGGAGGTCGAGATGATGGCCACGCCCATGCCGCCGAGGATCTTCGGCAGCTCGTCCTTGGCCTTGTAGACGCGCAGTCCCGGCCGGCTGACGCGCTCGAGGCGGTCGATGACCGGGCGGCCCTGGTAGTACTTCAGGCGCACCTTGACCGTGGGCTTCTCGGCCTCGCCGTCGATGGCGAAGTCTTCGATGTAGCCCTCGTCCTTCAGCACTTTCGCCAGCGCCAGCTTGATGCGCGACGCGGGTGCAGCCACCTCGGGCTTGCCCGACAGCTGGCCGTTGCGGATGCGGGTGAGGAAGTCCGCGATGGGATCCGACATGCTCATGCGTTTGCTCCAGTACCCGGCTTACCAGCTGGCCTTGCGCAGGCCCGGGACGTCGCCGCGCATCGTGGCTTCGCGGAGCTTGGTGCGCCCGAGGCCGAACTTGCGGTAGACGCCGCGGGAGCGGCCGGTGATCGCGCAGCGATTACGGACCCGCGAAGCCGCCGAATCCCGGGGCATGGACTGCAGCTTGCGCTGCGCGTCCTCACGCTCCGTGTCCGTCGCCTTCGGGCTGGAGATGATCTCCTTCAGCTTCGCGCGCTTCACGGCGTGCTGCTTCACGAGCTTCTCTCGGCGCTTCTCGCGCATGATCATGCTGGTCTTCGCCATTTTTCCTGTCCTACTTGCGGAACGGGAAGTTGAAGGATTCGAGCAGCGCCCGGCCTTCCCGGTCGTCGCGTGCCGTGGTCGTAATCGTGATGTCCATCCCGCGGATCGCGTCGACCTGGTCGTAGGCGATTTCCGGGAAGATGATCTGTTCCTTGACGCCGAAGGTGTAGTTGCCCCGGCCGTCGAACGAGCGCGCCGACACGCCGCGGAAGTCGCGGATGCGCGGCATCGCCACGTTGATCAGGCGGTCGAGGAACTCGTACATGCGCGCGCCGCGCAGCGTGACCTTCGCGCCCACGGGCACGCCTTCGCGCAGCTTGAACGCCGCGATCGCCTTGCGCGACTTCGTCACCTGGGGCTTCTGCCCGGTCAGGGCGGTCAGGTCGCCGACGGCGCTGTCCATCGCCTTCTTGTCGGCAACGGCCTCGCCCACGCCCATGTTGACCGTGATCTTGGTGATCTTCGGCACCTGCATGGGGTTCGTCACGCCGAGGCTCGTCATGAGCTCGGGCAGGACCTTTTCCCGGTAGTACTGTTGCAGCCTTGCCATCTCAGCCGACCTCGATTCTGCTGGACCCGTTCACGGGGCCGTTCACGCGTCCACGACTTCGTCGTTGGACTTGAAGAACCGCACGCGCCGGCCGTCGGCCAGCGTGCGGATGCCCACGCGATCGCCCTTCTTCGCGACCGGGTTCCAGAGCTGCACGTTCGAGAGGTGCAACGGCGCTTCCTTCTCGATGATGCCGCCCTGGATGCCCTTCTGCGGGTTGGGCTTCGTGTGGCGCTTGACCATGTTGACGTTCTCGACGAGCACCTGCTCCTCGAGCACCCTGATGACCGTCGCCACGCCGGCCCTTGTCGCGGCCGGTGATGACGACGACCTCGTCGCCCTTGCGGATCTTGTTCATTCCTCGTTCCTCGACCTTCGCGCGCCCGGGCTCAGATCACTTCCGGCGCGAGCGAGATGATCTTCATGAACTGCGCCGTGCGCAGCTCCCGGGTCACCGGCCCGAAAGATACGCGTGCCGATCGGCTCGAGCTTGTTCGTGAGCAGCACCGCGGCGTTGCCGTCGAAGCGGATCAGCGAACCGTCGGGGCGGCGCACGCCGAACGCGGTGCGCACGACGACCGCGTCGTACACCTCGCCCTTCTTGACCTTGCCGCGCGGGATCGCGTCCTTGACGCTCACCTTGATCACGTCGCCGACGGTGGCATAACGGCGCTTGGAGCCGCCGAGCACCTTGATGCACATCAGGCTTTTCGCGCCGCTGTTGTCGGCGGCCGCGAGCATCGTTCGCATCTGGATCATTTCGGTATCTCCTTTGCGACCGGCTCAGACCTGCTCGGCGCGCTTGACGATGCGCACGAGGCGCCACGCCTTGCGGGCCGACAGGCGGCGCGTTGCGGCGATGTCGACCACGTCGCCTTCCTTGCACTCCGAGTTCTCGTCGTGCGCGAGGAGCTTCGAGGTGCGCCGGACGTACTTGCCGTAGCGCTCGTGCTTGACCAGGCGCTCGACCGACACCGTGATCGTCTTCTGCATCTTGTTGCTGACGACCGTGCCGGTCAGCGTGCGCTCTGCGCCGCTGGCGGTGGTGGCCGTCGCGGCCTGCTGCTCGCTCATCACTTGCTACCCCTGTTGGCGGCGGCGGCACGGGCCTGCTCGCCCTGCACCGTCTTCACGCGCGCCACGTTGCGGCGCACCTTGCCGAACTGGTCGGGCTTCGCGGCCTGACCGGAGGCCTGCGCCATGCGCAGGTTGAACTGTTCGCGGCGCAGCTTCAGGAGTTCTTCCTGCAGCTCGCCCTTGCTCTTCGACCTGAGGTCTTTGGCCTTCATCAGCGCACCTGCCGCTTGACGAACATCGTCTCGACCGAGAGCTTGCTCGCGGCCAGGCGGAACGCCTCGCGCGCGATCTCCTCGGCCACGCCTTCCATCTCGAAGAGCACCTTGCCCGGCTGCACGCGCGCGACGTAGTACTCGACGTTGCCCTTGCCCGAGCCCATGCGGACCTCGAGCGGCTTCTTCGACACCGGCACGTCCGGGAACACCCGGATCCAGACCTGGCCGCCGCGCTTCACGTAGCGCGTCATCGCGCGACGGGCCGCCTCGATCTCGCGGGCCGTCATGCGCGCGCGGCTCGTGGCCTTCAGGCCGAAATCGCCGAACGCGACACTGCTGCCGCGCTGGGCCAGGCCCGCGTTGCGGCCCTTGAACTGCTTGCGATACTTGGTTCGCTTGGGTTGCATCATCAGCGTGTCACTCCGTCCGTCGCGCCGCGGTCAATCAACTTGGCGGCCTCAGGCCGACTGCTCCGCGGCAGGCACGGCCTCGACCTCGACGGCCTGCGGGGCCACCTGGTCGAAAACCTCGCCCTTGAAAATCCAGACCTTCACGCCGATCACGCCGTACGTGGTCTGCGCTTCGGCGGTGCCGTAGTCGATGTCGGCGCGGAACGTGTGCAGCGGGATGCGGCCCTCGCGGGTCCACTCCGTGCGCGCGATCTCCGAGCCGTTCAGGCGGCCGGACAGGCGCACCTTCACGCCGAGCGCGCCGCTGCGCATCGTGTTCATCACGGCGCGCTTCATCGCGCGGCGGAACATGACGCGGCGCTCGACCTGCTGGGCGATGCCCTCGGCCACGAGTTGCGCGTCGATCTCCGGCTTGCGGATCTCGGCGATGTTCAGGCGGACGTCGTTGACGCCCATCTTCATCATCTTCGAGACCTCGAGGCGCAGGCGCTCGATGTCCTCGCCCTTCTTGCCGATCACCACGCCCGGGCGGGCGGTGTGGATCGTGATGTTGGCCTTGCGGGCGGCGCGCTCGATGTGGATCCTGCTGACCGACGCTTCCGACAGCTTCTTCTTCAGGAACTCGCGCACCTGCCAGTCCTGCAGGAGGTAGGCGGGGAAATTGCGCTTGTTCGCGTACCAGCGCGAAGTCCAGTCGCGCGTGATGCCGAGGCGGATGCCGACCGGATTGACCTTCTGACCCATGGAACGCTGCTCCCTCAGTCCTGCCGGCCGTCGCCGACCAGGATCATGATGTGGCTGTTGCGCTTGACGATGCGGTTGCCGCGGCCCTTGGCGCGGGCGTGAAACCGCTTCAGGCGCGGCGCCTCGTTGATCTCGATGCGATCGACCTTCAGCGCGTCGATGTCCGCGTTGTGGTTGTTCTCGGCATTCGCGATCGCCGACTCGAGCACCTTGCGGACGAGCTCGGCGCCTTTCTTCGGCGTGAAGCGCAGCGTCGCGAGCGCGAGGCCGACCGGCTTGCCGCGGACCATGTCGGCGACGAGGCGGCACTTCTGCGGCGAGATGCGCGCGTACTTCAGTTTGGCTGCGACCTGCATGGTTACTCCGCCGACGCCTTTCTGTCGCCCGAGTGGCCCCGGAACGTGCGCGTGGGCGCGAACTCGCCCAGCTTGTGGCCGACCATGTTCTCGGAGATCAGCACCGGGACGTGCTGCCTGCCGTTGTGGATCGCGATGGTCAGGCCGACCATGTCCGGCAGGACCATGGAGCGGCGCGACCAGGTCTTGATCGGGCGGCGGTCGTTCTTTTCCGCCGCGACGGTCACCTTCTTCGCGAGGTGCAGGTCGACGAACGGGCCTTTCTTGACTGAACGGGGCACGGAAAGCTCCTCTCAGGCTCAGTTGCGGCGACGGATGATGAGTCCGGCCGTACGCTTGTTGGTGCGGGTCTTCTTGCCCTTGGTCTTCCAACCCCAGGGCGAGACGGGATGCGGGTTGCCCTGTCCGGACTTGCCCTCGCCGCCGCCGTGCGGGTGATCGACCGGGTTCATGACCACGCCGCGGACCGTCGGGCGGATGCCGCGATGGCGCATGGCGCCGGCCGTGCCGTAGACGATCAGGTTGTGCTCGTCGTTGCCCACTTCGCCGATCGTGGCGCGGCAGTCGACGTGCACCTTGCGCATCTCGGTCGAGCGCAGGCGGATGGTCGCGTAGAGGCCTTCGCGGGCCACGAGCTGCACGGACGCGCCGGCGCTGCGCGCCAGCTGGCCGCCGCGGCCCGGCTTCAGTTCGACGTTGTGCACCTGCGTGCCGATCGGGATGTTGCGCAGCGGCATCGCGTTGCCGGGCTTGATCGGGGCTTCGGTGCCCGAGGAGACCGCGTCGCCCACGCTCACGCCCTTCGGCGCGAGGATGTAGCGGCGCTCGCCGTCGGCGAAGAGCACGAGGGCCAGGTGCGAGGTGCGGTTCGGGTCGTACTCGAGGCGCTCGACCTGGCCCGGCACGCCGTCCTTGTCGCGGAGGAAGTCCACGATGCGGTAACGCTGCTTGTGGCCGCCGCCCTTGTGGCGCGTCGTGATGCGACCCATGTTGTTGCGCGCACCGGTGCGCTTCTGGCTCGACGTGAGCGCGTAGACCGGCTCGCCCTTGTGCAGGTGCGAGCGGTTCGGCTTCACGACGAAGCGCCGGCCCGGCGACGTCGGTTTGGTCTTGATGAGAGCCATCTTTAAGCCTTCCGTCTGCTGGACGCCCGCGTCACTTCTCGACGCCGGCGAAATCGATCGTCTGGCCCTGCGCGAGCTTCACGTAGGCCTTCTTGAAGTCGGAACGCTTGCCGGGGCGGCCGCCGAAGCGCTTCGCCTTGCCGGCGGCGTTCACGACCTGCACCGCGTCGACCTTGACCTCGAACATGAGCTCGACCGCCGCCTTGATCTCGGGCTTGGTCGCGTCGCGTGCGACACGGAACACGACCTGGTTGCCCTGCTCGGCGACGCGCGCGGCCTTTTCCGAGACGTGCGGCGCGACGAGCACCGCCATCAGTCTTTCCTTGCTGCTCATGCCAGCTTCTCCTCGAGCATGCGGACCGCGCCGACCGTCGCGAGCACGCGCTCGTGGCGGATCAGGCTGACCGGATCGACCGCCGACACCGGCAGGACGGTCACGCCGATCAAGTTGCGCGAGGCGAGCTCGAGCTTCTCGTCGTACGCCTCGACCACGATCAGCACGTTGCCGAGGTTGAGTTCCTTCAGGCGGGCCGCGAGCAGGCGCGTCTTCGGCGCCTCGAGCGCGATCGACTCGACCACCGTGAGGCGCTCGAGTCGGGCCAGCTCGGACAGCAGCGCGGCGAGTGCGCCGCGGTACATCTTGCGGTTGACCTTCTGCGAATAGTCGCGCGGGCGCGCGGCGAAAGCGCGGCCGCCGCCGACCCAGATCGGGCTGCGGATCGAGCCGGCGCGGGCACGACCGCCGCCCTTCTGGTTGTGCGGCTTGCGACCACCGCCGCGGACCTCGGCCTTGCTCAGCTGGCGCTTGGTGCCCGCGCGGCCGCCCGCCATGTAGGCGGTGACCACCTGGTGCACGAGCGCTTCGTTGAACTCGCGGCCGAAGGCCTTCTCGGAGACTTCGATGCTGCCACCGGCAGCGCCGTCCTGTAGCTTCAGTTGCGTGGCCATGGCGGGTTACTTCTTGGTCTTGGCCGGCGCCGCCTTGGGCGCCAGGATCTTGCGCTTCGCGAGGCGCGCGGCCTTCAGCGACGGGCGCACGATGACTTCGCCGCCCGGCGAGCCCGGCACCGCGCCGCGGATCAGGAGCAGGTTGCGCGCGGTGTCGATCTCGACGACGCGCAGGTTCTCGATCGTGCGGCGCAGGTCGCCCATGTGTCCCGACATGCGCTTGCCCTGGAACACGCGTCCCGGCGTCTGGCGCTGGCCGATGGAGCCCGGCGCGCGGTGGAACACCGAGGCGCCGTGCGACGCGGGGCCGCCCGCGAAGTTGTGGCGCTTCATCGTGCCGGCGAAGCCCTTGCCGATCGTGGTGCCGGTGACGTCGACCTTCTGGCCGGCGGCGAACATGTCCACCTTGAGCTCGGCGCCGGCGGCGAGATCCGCGCCTTCGCCATCGGCGAGGCGGAACTCGACGAGCGACACGCCGGGCTCGACCTTCGCCTTGGCGTAGTGGCCGGCCAGCGGGCGCGTGAGGCGCGACGGCTTGCGGCTGCCAAAGGTGACCTGGATGGCACGGTAGCCGTCGCCTTCCACGCCCTTGACCTGGGTAATACGGTTGGGCAGAGCCTCGATCACCGTCACCGGGATCGACTCGCCCGCGTCCGTGAAGACGCGCGTCATGCCGGCCTTGCGGCCAATCAGACCGATCGTCATCTCATAGTCCTCGTACACCGCCCAGGCTGCGATTGGCCGGGGCTGAAAACAAGAATTCGCGCCAGGGACCGCTAAAAACCGACCCCGGGACTCGTCAAGGAAACTGCTGAGAGGAGCGGCGTCCAGGTCTGGCGCCGCGCCGCTCGAGCGGTACCGGCAAGACCGGCCTGACCTCGGCGAGAGAGCCGCGCATTATAGCGGCTCCAGACCGTCATGCAAGCGTCGTTCGTTCGATCAGTTCAGCTTGATCTGGACGTCCACGCCGGCCGGCAACTCGAGCTTCATGAGCGCGTCTACCGTCTTGTCGGTCGGGTTCAGGATGTCCATCAGGCGCTTGTGGGTGCGCATCTCGTACTGGTCGCGCGCGTCCTTGTCGGCGTGCGGCGAGACCAGCACCGTGAAGCGCTCCATCTTGACCGGCAGCGGGACCGGGCCGCGCACCGTGGCGCCCGTGCGCTTCGCCGTCTCGACGATCTCGCGGGCCGAGTTGTCGATGAGGCGGTGGTCGAATGCCTTCAGGCGGATGCGGATGTTCTGGCGAGCCATGTTTATATCTGCCCTTATTTGAGAATCTTGGAAACGACGCCCGCGCCTACGGTGCGGCCGCCCTCGCGGATGGCGAAGCGCAGGCCTTCCTCCATCGCAATCGGGCTGATCAGCTCGATCGTCATCTTGATGTTGTCGCCCGGCATGACCATCTCCACGCCCTCCGGCAACTCCACCGACCCCGTCACGTCCGTCGTGCGGAAGTAAAACTGCGGCCGGTAACCCTTGAAGAACGGCGTGTGGCGACCGCCCTCCTCCTTCGTCAGCACGTACACCTCGCCCTCGAACTTCGTGTGCGGCGTGATCGAACCCGGCTTCGCCAGCACCTGCCCGCGCTCGACTTCCTCACGCTTCGTGCCGCGCAGCAGCACCCCCACGTTGTCCCCCGCCTGCCCCTGGTCCAGGAGCTTGCGGAACATCTCCACGCCCGTGCAGATCGTCTTCACCGTCGGCCGCAGCCCGATGATCTCCACCTCGTCGTTCACCTTGACGATGCCGCGCTCAATGCGCCCCGTCACCACCGTGCCGCGCCCCGAGATCGAGAACACGTCCTCCACCGGCATCAGGAACGCACCGTCCACCGCCCGCTCCGGCACCGGAATGTAACGGTCCATCTCCTCCACCAGCTTCACCACCGAGGGCACCCCGAGCGGACCCTTGTCCCCCTCCAGCGCCTTCAGCGCACTGCCCGTCACGATCGGCGTGTCGTCGCCCGGAAACTCGTACTTCGACAGCAGCTCGCGCACCTCCAGCTCCACCAGCTCCAGCAGCTCCGCGTCGTCCACCATGTCCGCCTTGTTCAGGTACACCACGATGTAGGGCACCCCCACCTGCCGCGCCAGCAGGATGTGCTCGCGCGTCTGCGGCATCGGCCCGTCCGCCGCGGAGACCACCAGGATCGCCCCGTCCATCTGCGCCGCACCCGTGATCATGTTCTTCACGTAGTCCGCGTGCCCCGGACAGTCCACGTGCGCGTAGTGCCGCGCCGGCGACTGGTACTCCACGTGCGCCGTCGAGATCGTGATCCCGCGCGCCTTCTCTTCCGGCGCCTTGTCGATCTGGTCGTAGGCCATGAAGGTGCCACCGTGCGTCTCCGCCATCACCTTCGTCAGCGCCGCCGTCAGCGTCGTCTTGCCATGGTCCACGTGACCAATCGTGCCCACGTTCACGTGCGGCTTCGTACGCGCAAATTTTTCCTTAGCCACGACCAGTACCTCTGACTGACTCGATCTGTGTGCGAATCCGGAGCGAAGGTCAGCTCGCCTTCTTCATGACCGCTTCGGCGACGTTGTTCGGCACTTCCAGGTACTTGGCGAACTCCATCGTGAAGGTCGCGCGGCCCTGGCTCATCGAGCGCACCGACGTCGCGTAGCCGAACATCTCGGCGAGCGGCACCTCGGCCGTGACGACCTTGCCGGACACGGAATCCTCCATGCCCTGGATCTGGCCGCGGCGGCGGTTCAGGTCGCCGATCACGTCGCCCGAGTAATCCTCCGGGGTGACGACCTCGACCTTCATGATCGGCTCGAGCAGCACGGGCTTCGCCTTGCGCACGCCGTCCTTGACGGCCATCGAGCCCGCGATCTTGAACGCCATTTCGTTGGAGTCGACGTCGTGGTACGAGCCGTCGAAGATCGTGACCTTGACGTCGACGACCGGGTAGCCGGCGATCACGCCGCCCTCGAGCGCTTCCTTGACGCCCTTGTCGACGGCCGGGATGTACTCGCGCGGCACCACGCCGCCGACGACGCCGTTGACGAACTCGTAGCCCTTGCCTTCTTCCTGCGGCTCGACCTTGAGCCAGACGTGGCCGTACTGGCCGCGGCCGCCGGACTGGCGCACGAACTTGCCTTCGACCTCGACCTTGGCGCGGATCGTCTCGCGGTAGGCGACCTGCGGCTTGCCGACGTTCGCCTCGACCTTGAACTCGCGCTTCATGCGGTCCACGAGGATCTCGAGGTGCAGCTCGCCCATGCCGGAAATGATGGTCTGGCCGGACTCCTGGTCGGTGCTGACGCGGAACGACGGGTCTTCCTTCGCGAGGCGCTGCAGCGCGAGGCCCATCTTCTCCTGGTCGCTCTTGGTCTTCGGCTCGACCGCGACCGAGATCACGGGCTCCGGGAACTCCATCTTCTCGAGCGTGATGATGCTGTCCGGGTCGCAGAGCGTGTCGCCCGTCGTCACGTCCTTCAGGCCCACGGCCGCGGCGATGTCGCCCGCGCGGACTTCCTTGATCTCCTCGCGCTCGGCGGCGTGCATCTGCAGCAGGCGGCCGATGCGCTCCTTCTTGCTCCTGGCCGGCACGAACACCTGGTCGCCCGAGTTCAGCACGCCCGAGTAGACGCGGAAGAACGTCAGGTTGCCGACGAACGGGTCGTTCAGGATCTTGAACGCGAGCGCGGAGAACTTCGCGTCGTCGCTGGCCGCGCGCGTGGCTTCCTTGCCGTCGTCGTCGATGCCCATCACGGCCGGCATCTCGGTCGGCGCGGGCATGTACTCGATGACGGCGTCGAGCATCGCCTGGACGCCCTTGTTCTTGAACGCGGAGCCGCAGAGCGTGATCACGATCTCGTTCTTGATCGCGCGCGCGCGGAGGCCCGCCTTGATCTCCGCGGCGGAGAGGTCGGTGTGCTCGAGGTACTTGTGCAGCAGCTCCTCGCTGCCCTCGGCCGCGGCCTCGATCATCTTCTCGCGGTACTCGGCGCACTGGGCCTGCATCGCCGCCGGGATCTCGCGCCGCTCGAAGCGCATGCCCTCGGTCGAGTCGTCCCAGTAGATCGCCTGCATCGTGATCAGGTCGACGACGCCCTCGAAGTTGTCCTCGGCGCCGATCGGCAGCTGGATCGGCACGGGATTGCCGCGCAGGCGCGTGCGGATCTGGTCCACGCAGCGCAGGAAGTCGGCGCCGGCGCGGTCCATCTTGTTGACGAACGCCACGCGCGGCACGCCGTACTTGTTCATCTGGCGCCAGACCGTCTCGGACTGGGGCTGCACGCCGCTCACGGCACAGAAGAGCGCGCAGGCGCTGTCGAGCACGCGCAGGCTGCGCTCGACTTCGATCGTGAAGTCGACGTGCCCCGGCGTGTCGATGATGTTGATGCGGTGCTCGGGGAACTGGTTGTCCATCCCCTTCCAGAAGCAGGTCGTCGCCGCGGCCGTGATCGTGATGCCGCGCTCCTGCTCCTGCTCCATGTAGTCCATGACGGCGGCGCCGTCGTGCACTTCGCCGATCTTGTGCGAGACGCCGGTGTAAAAGAGGATGCGCTCGGTCGTCGTCGTCTTGCCGGCGTCGATGTGGGCCGAGATACCGATGTTACGGTAGCGCTCGATCGGGGTTGTGCGTGGCACGGTGAGGATCCTCGGACGTGTGGGTCAGGCCGCGCGGGCCTTACCAGCGGTAGTGCGCGAAAGCCTTGTTGGCGTCGGCCATGCGGTGCGTGTCTTCGCGCTTGCGCACGGCGGCGCCGCGGTTCTCCGAGGCCTCGAGCAACTCGAACGCGAGCCGCTGCGACATCGACTTCTCGCTGCGCGCGACGCGCGGCGTCGATGACCCAGCGCATGGCGAGCGTCTGGCGGCGCTGCGAGCGCACCTCGATCGGCACCTGGTAGGTCGCGCCGCCGACGCGGCGTGACTTGACCTCGACCATCGGCTTCACGTTGTCGAGTGCCTGGCTCAGGAGCTCGATCGCCTGGTCCGGCGGGCGGCCGGTCTTCTCGGCGATGCGCGTCGAGCGCGCCGTAGACGATGCGCTCGGCGACCGACTTCTTGCCGCGCTCCATGATCATGTTCATGAACTTCGCCAGCAGCACGCTGTTGAACTTCGGGTCCGGCAGGATGCTGCGGGTGGGGGCCTGTGATCTACGGGACATAGTTGCTACCGGCTGGGCTAGTGATGAGGACTAGCGGTGATTGTTCAAGAAAATGAGGCTGGCTGGGCCGCACGGCCCGGCCGCGCCCGTCAGCCGCCCTTCGGGCGCTTCGCGCCGTACTTCGAGCGGCTCTGCTTGCGATCGTTGACGCCGGCGCAGTCGAGCGTGCCGCGCACCGTGTGGTAGCGCACGCCCGGCAGGTCCTTGACGCGGCCGCCGCGGATCAGCACGACCGAGTGCTCCTGCAGGTTGTGGCCTTCGCCGCCGATGTAGCTGATGACCTCGTAGCCGTTGGTGAGGCGCACCTTGGCCACCTTGCGCAGCGCCGAGTTCGGCTTCTTCGGCGTCGTCGTGTAGACGCGCGTGCAGACGCCGCGCTTCTGCGGCGAGCTGCCGAGGGCCGGGACCTTGCTCTTGGGCGTCGGCGACGCGGCGCGGGCCGCGGATCAGCTGATTGACGGTTGACATTGTTCGGATCCGACTCCAGGACGTTCGGCGGCACGCGATCCGGCGTGCCACCCCAAAAATCTCAGACAGGAAACACCGGGCCGCCCTGCGGCGGCCCGATAAGGTTCAAGCCAGGATGCCGCACGGGGGGATCGCCGGCAGCATCCCAAACAAGGGGCCGAAATTTTAAGGAGGGGGGCCACCCGTGTCAATGTGACACGGCGCAGCCCTCCTGCCCGGACCTGCCTCAGCCGGCGGGGACCTCGGACTCGTCGGGCGTGGCCGAGTCGAAATCGGCCGCCGCGCCGCCCGTCCCGACCTCGCCGAACCCGCCGCCCGTGCGCCCTGCCTCGGGGTGCAGCTTGCGGCGCGTCTGGTGGTAGAACGAGCCCGTGCCGGCCGGGATCAGCCGGCCGACGATCACGTTCTCCTTCAGGCCGCGCAGGTCGTCCTTCATGCCGCGCACGGCCGCTTCGGTCAGCACGCGCGTTGTCTCCTGGAACGAGGCCGCCGAGATGAACGACTCCGTCGCGAGCGACGCCTTGGTGATGCCGAGCAGGATCGGGTCGGCGATGGCCGGCAGCTTGCCTTCCCTGGTGACCCGGTCGTTGGCCTCGAGCACCCGGGCCCGGTCCATCTGCTCGCCGCGCAGGAACGCCGTGTCGCCGATCTCGACGATCTCGATCTTGCGCAGCATCTGGCGAATGATCACCTCGATGTGCTTGTCGTTGATCTTCACGCCCTGCAGCCGGTAGACGTCCTGGATCTCGCGGACCAGGTAGTTCGCGAGCGGCTCGACGCCCTGCAGGCGCAGGATGTCGTGCGGGTTCGGCTCGCCGTCCGCGATCGTCTCGCCGCGCTCCACGTGCTCGCCCTCGAACACCGTGAGGTGGCGCCACTTCGGGATCAGCTCCTCGTGCTTCTCGCCCTGCTCGTCGGTGATGATCAGCCGGCGCTTGCCCTTGGTTTCCTTGCCGAAGCTGACCGTGCCCGAGTACTCGGCGAGGATCGCCGAGTCCTTCGGCTTGCGCGCCTCGAACAGGTCCGCGACGCGCGGCAGGCCGCCCGTGATGTCACGGGTCTTCGAGCTCTCCTGCGGGATGCGCGCGATGACGTCGCCCACGGACACCTGGGCGCCGTCGACGAGGCTCACCAGCGCGCCCGGGGGCAGCGCGTAGACGGCCGGGATGTCGGTGTTGGCGAAGCAGACTTCCTTGCCCTTGGAGTTGATCAGCTTGATCACCGGGCGCAGGTCCTTGCCGCCGGCGCCGCGCTCCTTCGGATTCATGACGACGGTGCTCGAGAGGCCCGTGACCTCGTCCACCTGGCTCTGCACGGTGATGCCGTCGATGAAGTCCTGGAAGCGGATCGAGCCCGCGACTTCCGTGACCACCGGGTGTGTGTGCGGGTCCCAGGTCGCGATGACCTGGCCGGGCTGCACCGTGCTCGCCGTCGTTCACCGTGATCACCGAGCCGTAGGGCACGCGGTAGCGCTCGCGCTCGCGGCCGAAGTCGTCGATGACGCCGACTTCGCCGGACCGTGACACGGCGACCCAGTGGCCGCGCTCGTGGTGCACGGCCTTCAGGTTGTGCCAGCGGGCGGTGCCCTTGCTCTTGATCTCGACCGAGTTCACGGCGGCGGCACGCGAGGCGGCGCCGCCGATGTGGAACGTGCGCATCGTGAGCTGCGTGCCCGGCTCGCCGATCGACTGGGCCGCGATCACGCCGACCGCCTCGCCGATGTTGATGCGGTGGCCGCGCGCGAGGTCGCGCCCGTAGCACTGCGAGCAGACGCCGTAGCGCGTCGCGCAGGTGATCGGCGAACGGACCGAGATCTGGTCCACGCCGGCCTGCTCGAGCGTGCGCACG
The DNA here is from genome assembly GCA_963786705.1 of uncultured Gammaproteobacteria bacterium. Taxonomy (GTDB): domain Bacteria; phylum Pseudomonadota; class Gammaproteobacteria; order Steroidobacterales; family Steroidobacteraceae; genus RPQJ01. The sequence continues at coordinate 3,064 of CAWBAG010000010.1, read as the reverse complement.
AGCTTCTCGTCGAGCAGCATGCCGGCCGCGACGAGCACCTCGTCGGTGCCCGGGCGGAAGATGTCGCTCGCGACGACGCGGCCGAGCACGCGCTCGCCCAGGCCCTCGACGACGTCGCCGCCCTCGACGATCGGCATCATCGCGATGCCGTTCGTGGTGCCGCAGTCGACGTCGGTGACCACGAGGTCCTGCGCGACGTCGACGAGACGGCGCGTGAGGTAACCCGAGTTCGCCGTCTTCAACGCGGTGTCGGCGAGGCCCTTGCGGGCGCCGTGCGTCGAGATGAAGTACTGCAGCACGTTCAGGCCTTCACGGAAATTCGCCGTGATCGGCGTCTCGATGATCGAGCCGTCCGGCTTCGCCATCAGGCCGCGCATGCCGGCGAGCTGGCGGATCTGGGCCGGCGAACCGCGCGCGCCGGAATCCGACATCATGAAGATCGAGTTGAACGACTTCTGGCGCACGCGCTTGCCGGTCGAGCTCTCGACCTCGTCGCTGCCGAGCTTCTCCATCATCGCCTTGGCGACCTGGTCGTTGGTGCGCGACCAGATGTCCACCACCTTGTTGTAGCGCTCGCCGTTGGTGACGAGGCCCGAGGCGTACTGCTCCTGGATCTCCTTCACCTCGCGCTCGGCGGCCGCGAGGATGCGGTCCTTCTGCTCGGGCACGATCATGTCGTCGACGCCGATCGAGACGCCGGCGCGGGTCGCGTAGTGGAAGCCCATGTACATGAGCTGGTCGGCGAAGATCACCGTTTCCTTGAGGCCGAGCTGGCGGTAGCAGGCGTTGATGACGCCCGAGATCGCCTTCTTGGTCATGTCCTCGTTGATCAGGTCGAAGGACAGCCCCTTCGGCAGGATCTCGAAGAGCAGCGCGCGGCCGACGGTCGTGTCGACCGTGCGGCGGCTCTCGACGAACGAGTCGCCCTGGCGCACGTGCTCGACGATGCCGCACCTTGACCTTCGCCTGCAGGTCGGCGAGCCGGTTCTCGTAGGCGCGGTGGACCTCCGCCACGTCCGTGAAGAACATGCCCTCGCCCCGCGCGTTGACGCGGTCGCGCGTCATGAAATAGAGGCCGAGCACGACGTCCTGCGACGGCACGATGATCGGGTCGCCGTTGGCCGGCGACAGGATGTTGTTCGAGGACAGCATCAGCGCGCGCGCCTCGAGCTGCGCCTCGAGCGACAGCGGCACGTGGACGGCCATCTGGTCGCCGTCGAAGTCGGCGTTGAACGCCGTGCAGACCAGCGGGTGCAGCTGGATCGCCTTGCCCTCGATCAGCACGGGCTCGAACGCCTGGATGCCGAGGCGGTGCAGTGTCGGCGCGCGGTTCAGCAGCACCGGGTGCTCGCGGATGACCTCTTCGAGGATGTCCCACACCTCCGGGCCCTCGCGCTCGACCATGCGCTTGGCGGCCTTGATGGTCGTGGCCTCGCCACGGAGCTGCAGCTTCTGGAAGATGAACGGCTTGAACAGCTCGAGCGCCATCTTCTTCGGCAGGCCGCACTGGTGCAGGCGCAGCGTCGGGCCGACCACGATGACCGAGCGGCCGGAGTAGTCGACGCGCTTGCCGAGCAGGTTCTGGCGGAAGCGGCCCTGCTTGCCCTTGATCATGTCGGCGAGCGACTTCAGCGGGCGCTTGTTGGTGCCGGTGATCGCACGGCCGCGGCGGCCGTTGTCGAGCAGCGCGTCCACCGACTCCTGCAGCATGCGCTTCTCGTTGCGCACGATGATGTCCGGCGCGTTCAGCTCGAGCAGCCGGCGCAGACGGTTGTTGCGGTTGATGACGCGGCGATAGAGGTCGTTCAGGTCGGAGGTCGCGAAGCGTCCGCCGTCGAGCGGCACGAGCGGCCGCAGGTCCGGCGGCAGCACGGGCAGCACCGTCAGCACCATCCACTCGGGGCGGTTGCCGGACTCGAGGAACGACTCGATCAGCTTCAGGCGCTTCGAGAGGCGCTTGATCTTGGTCTCGGACGTGGTGCCCGCGATGTCCTCGCGCACCTTGGTCATCTCGTGCGCGAGGTCGAGGCTCTTCAGCATCTCGTGGATCGCCTCGGCGCCCATGCGGGCGTCGAACTCGTCACCGTGCTTCTCGATCGCGTCGAGGTAGGTCTCGTCGGAGAGCAGCTGGCCGCGCTGCATCGCCGTCATGCCCGGGTCGATCACCACGAAGGCCTCGAAGTAGAGCACGCGCTCGATCTCGCGCAGCGTCATGTCGAGCATGAGGCCGATGCGCGACGGCAGCGACTTCAGGAACCAGATGTGCGCGGTCGGGCTCGCGAGCTCGATGTGGCCCATGCGCTCGCGGCGCACCTTGGCCTGCGTCACCTCGACGCCGCACTTCTCGCAGACGACGCCGCGGTGCTTCAGGCGCTTGTACTTGCCGCAGAGGCACTCGTAGTCCTTCACCGGGCCGAAGATCTTCGCGCAGAAGAGCCCGTCCCGCTCCGGCTTGAAGGTGCGGTAGTTGATGGTCTCCGGCTTCTTCACCTCGCCGAACGACCAGGACCGGATCATCTCCGGGGATGCGAGCGCGATGCGGATCGAGTCGAAGTCCTCGACGGTCGGCTGCTGCTTGAACATCTTCAAGAGGTCTTTCATTGATTCACCCGTGCAGTGGCGGCGGGGCCGCTCACCGCTTTTCCTGGTGGAGTTCGATGTTGATGCCGAGCGACCGGATTTCCTTCACCAGCACGTTGAAGGACTCGGGCATGCCCGCGTCCATCTGGTGGTTGCCGTCCACGATGTTCTTGTACATCTTGGTGCGGCCGGTGACGTCGTCCGACTTGACCGTCAGCATCTCCTGCAGCGTGTAGGACGGCGCCATACGCCTCGAGCGCCCAGACTTCCATCTCGCCGAAGCGCTGGCCGCCGAACTGCGCCTTGCCGCCGAGCGGCTGCTGCGTGACGAGGCTGTACGGGCCCGTCGAGCGCGCGTGCATCTTGTCGTCGACGAGGTGGTTGAGCTTCAGCATGTACATGTAGCCGACGGTCACCTGGCGCTCGAAGCGCTCGCCCGTGCGGCCGTCGTACAGCGTCGTCTGGCCGCTCTCCGGGAGGTCGG
>CAWBAG010000009.1:0-101927 GCA_963786705.1 uncultured Gammaproteobacteria bacterium | reverse complement strand
TGTCCGGCTCGATGGCCAGCGCGTGCTCGCCGTCGAGGACCAGCCCGACATGCTCGAGTCGCTGCGCCGCATGCTCGAGGATCATGGCGCGATGGTCGTGCCGGTCGCGTCCGGCTCAATCGCGCTCGAGATGTTGCGGAAGCAGTCGCAGGAGTTCGACGTGCTCGTGAGCGACATCGGCATGCCGCACATGGACGGGTACGAGCTGATCCGTCGCGTGCGTCACGAGCTGCGACTTCCCGCGCGCGCCTGCCGGCGGTCGCGATCACGGCGTACGCACGCGACGAGGATCGCGACCGTGCATTGCAGGCCGGCTTCCAGGCGCATCTCGTGAAGCCCTACCAGGTGACGCAACTGATCTCGATCCTGCGCAACCTGCCGCGGGCCCCGGTTGCGCGGGACGGCACCAATGGCGGCCGCAGCAACGTGGTGTCGCTGCTGCCCTGAGCGCCGCCGCGCGCGCCCGTCATTCGAGCGGGTCGAGCCTGCCGGCGAGCGCACTCGCCATGCGCTCCGGCGGGATCTCCTCGACCGACCGCACTCCGGCCACGAGCTCCTCGACGATCCCGGCCTCGACGCGGCCGCGCTCGAACGCAACTCGATACGGAATCTCGGGGTGGAACATCACCATCGAGTAGCGCGGGATGAAACGCCCGGGAAGCGCCGCTCGAGCTCGAACGAAGCGCGGCGCGCAGCTCGAACTTCGGCGTCGCGGACCTCGTCGCGCATCTCGCGGTAGTTCTCGAGCGCCATCTCGGCGATCGCGCGCGTGTTCGGCGTGCGCCGGGCCGTCGAAGCCGCGAACGACCGCCGGCCAAGTCCGCCGAGCCGCGCAGCCGCGGTCGAAGCTCGCACGACGCAGTCCTCGAAAGCCGCGTTCATGCCCTGGCCGTGGAACGGCACGATCGCGTGCGCGGCGTCGCCGACCAGCAGCGCGCGGTGCCGCGGCTCCACGGCCGGCAGTGCACGGTGCCGAGCAGGCCGCGGGATGGTTCGCGATAGTCGCGCGCGAGCGCGGGCATCAGCGGCACGGCGTCGGGGAACTGCGCCGAAGAACGCCGTCGACCGCGCTCGCCGTCGACGGTCGCGAAGCTTGTCGCCCTCCGTGAGGCAAGAACAACGTCGCCGTGAACGATGCGATCGGGGTTTGGCAAGGCGATCAGCATGAAGCCGCCGCGCGGCCAGATGTGCAGGGCGTTGCGCTCGAGCGCGGCGGCACCGCCGCCGCCGGCGAGCGTGAGCTCCTTGTAGCCGTGGTCGAGCATGTCCTCGGCGACGCGGACGCCGAGCTGCCCGGTCATCGCACGGCGCACGACCGATCCGGCGCCGTCCGCGGCGATCAGGGGCGCCATGCCGACGGTGTAGGTGTCGCCTGAGACTTCGTCCAGCATCACCAGTTCGTCGCGCTCGAAATCGAGGCTGCGGGCGGCCTGCAGGAAGCGCGGCTCGATGCCGTAGTGCTGCCGGGCGTGGTCGAGCAGCACTCGCGTCAGCCCCGGCCGCGACACCGAGTAGATCACTTCGTGCGGTCGCTGGCCGTAGGCGGCGAACGCCAGGTCACCTTCGTCCGCGCAGCATGCGGCCGCGCATCGCGATCAGGAGCGGCTCGACGTCGCCGAACACGCCAGCCTCCCGCAGCGCGTGGATGCCGCGGTCGGCGAGCGCAAGATTGATCGAGCGGCCGGCGTCCATGTCCACCTTGCGCAAGTCGGGGCGGCGCTCGTACAGCATCACCTCGCGGCCCTGGCGCGCGAGAAAGATGGCCATCAAGGCCCCGGAGAGACCGGCGCCCAGGATCGTGACGTGGCGGTTCACGGTGGCGGGCTAGTTTGCGGTCGGGCCGCCCAGCTCGGCGTGCAGCGCGTCGACGAAACGCCAGGCGTCGTCGTAGCGGTTGTAGAACGGCACGGGAGCGGCCCGGATGACGTCCGGCTCGCGCCAGTCCGGGCACGAAGCCGCGGCGGCGCAGACCGTCGAAGGCGGCGCGTGCGCGGGCCCGGTCATTCGAGGCGGCCAACGACAACGCCGCGCCACGCGCGGCGGATCCGAACGGCGTCAGGATACTTGCACGTGCCGCCAGCCGGGCGTGCGCGAGTGACTCGAGGTACCCCGTCAACGCGATCGACTTGCGGCGCAACGCTGGCAGGCCGGCCGCGGCGAAGTGCTCGAGCGACGCCGCGAGCGGCGCCAGCGCGAGGATCGGCTGGTTGCTCACCTGCCAGCCCGTCCGCGCCCGGCGATCGGCGTGGAACTCGGGCCCCATGCGGAAACGCGTCGCCTTGTCGTGGCCCCACCAGCCCGCGAGACGCGGCAGCGTCGCGTCGCCGGGCGTGACGCTCGTGGACGAATGCGCCGCCGACCGCGCCGGGCCCGCCGTTCAGGTACTTGTAATTGCACCAGACCGCGAAGTCGGCGTCCCAGTCGTGCAGCTGCGAGCGGGACGTTGCCGATCGAGTGCGCCAGGTCCCAGCCGACCGGCATCCGGCCGCGCGGCGCCGCCGGCGTGATCGCCGCGATGTCGAGTCGCCTGCCCGGTCAGGTACTGCACGCCGGGCAGCAGGACGTCGCGATACGCGACGCCGTCGCGTTCGAGCGTCTCGATCGACGTCCTCGGTGCGCAGGCAAGCCTCGCCGTCGCGCGGCGCGAGCTCGATGCAGGTCCCGCGCCGGATCGAGCCCGTGGAACCGCACCTGCGCTTTCGAGCGCGTAGCGGTCGGATGGAAACGCGTGCTGCTCGATCAGCAGCGCCGTGCGCGCCCGGCCGGCCGGTAGAAGCTCGCGAGCAGCAGGTGCAGGTTGACCGTCAGCGAGTTCATCGCCACGACTTCGCCGGCCCGGCGCCGACGAGTCGGGCCAGCGGCTCGGCCAGCCGCTCGTGGTAGCGCATCCACGGATGCCGGCCGTGAAAGTGACCTTCGACGCCGAGCGAGCGCCAGTCGCGCATGACTTCCTCGACGTAGTCCGCAGCGAGCACGCGGCTGCGCGCCGAGCGAATGACCGCAGAGATACACGAGGTCGCGCGCCGCGTCCGGATCGCTGCGGCAGGACGAAGCGGTCGCGCCAGGCGGTGAGCGGGTCGGCGGCGTCGAGCACTTGCGCGTGTTCCCGATCGAGCCTCACGGCCCGGCTCCTGCGGGGGCGCGTGCTGCTCGGCGAGCCGGAACAGACCGGGCGACTCGGCGCCGCATCCGCGACCCAAGCAGGCACCTGCAGGTCGAGCAGGTACAGGCCGTCGGATGCGGTCTCCGGCACATACGCGAGTTCGGTGACGAGGGCGCGGCCGCGCCGGGCCTGCGTCGCGTCGACGGAGCCGCGCGGCAGGCCCCAGTAGGTGCGATGCGCGGCGAGTTCACCGCCGTCGTCGGCGCGATCGAGGCTGGGCAGGTCGACCACGAGCGACTGCACGTCGCGGTCGACGACCCACTGCATCGCGTCGACGAGGAAATAAGGCGCGGGTGACCGCCGCCGCCGTAGTCGCGGTGCCGCTTCGCCGCGTCGTTCGGCAACGTGCGCACGACGAGCGCAGTCCATGGGTCGTCAGCCCAGCGTGCGGCGGCGGCGGCGAGCACACGGCGGCTGATGCAGAGGTCGGAAGCGGCGCTTCTCGCCGGGGGCGAGGCGCGCAATGCTGGCAAGCACCTCGGGCCGAAGCGAGACGAGCAACGCAAGGCTGGGCGGCACGGGCGTCACCGCTGCGACCACCGTGCCGCCGGACGTGACGTGCCCGACGCACTCGGTGTGCGTGCCGTGGCAGTGCGGAGCCAGCGTGTGCACGGCGCAATTGCAGCTCGCACCGAGTGCCACGCTGCCCGAGAAGCCGCCGACACGCAGCGGTTCCGCGCGCGCCGGCTGCTCCGCGAAGAAACGCGGTTGCGCGCCGTCGAACTCGAGTGGAATGGCGAGGTCAACCGCTGCGGAGAGTTCGGCTCGCCAGCGGCGGCCGTCGGCCGAAAATTCGAGGACGGTCACGTCGGCGTCACTGGCGCAGCACGCGGCCGCACTCGCGGCAGGCCGTGTGGGCGGCATCCGCCCAGAAGCGTTCGAAGATCGGCGGCAGTTGCGTCTCGAGGCTGGTGACCTGCAGGTACTCGCTGTAGAGCGGTGCGTCGCAATGGTCGCAGTACCAGAGGAAGCCGTCTGCCTCTCCCGGGCGACGCTTGCGTTCGACGACGAGGCCAATCGTGTCCGCGTACCGTTGCGGCGAGTGCGGGACATGGGGTGGCAGCAGGAGGATTTCACCTTCGCGGATCGGGATGTCGACGCGCTCGTCCACCCTGCATCGTGCGCAGGAGCATGTCGCCCTCGATCTGGTGGAAAAACTCCTCGCCCGGGTCGTCGTGATAGTCCTTGCGGGCATTCGGCCCGCCGACGACCATCACGATGAACTCGCCGTCGTCGAAGACCTGCTTGTTGCAGACGGGAGGCCGCAGTTCGGCGCGGTGCGATGTCGATCCACTGCGCAAGGCTGAAGGCTGTCAGGGGACCCATGTCGGCAGTATAAGGTAGGGGCCATGAAGCACAGAACGCGCTGGATGGTTGCGGCTGCCCTGGGCGGCGCCGTGCTCGCCCTCAACCCGGCCCCCGGGCACAAGCGCCCGGAGGCACTGGCCCCTGAGGTGCCCCAGGACGTAACTTTGCCCCCGCCGTGGTGGAGGTGCCGGACGTCGCTGCCGCAACGGGTGCCGCCGCGCGCCGGTGGACGCGCCACCGGTGAATGCGGTCTGGGTCGAGCACAAGCTGAACTTCACCTATTTCGGCCTTACGACGTATTACTCGTGCGACGGCTTGCGCAACAAGATGATCTACCTGCTGGAGCAGGCCGGCGCGCGGCCCGGCGACCTCAGGGTGCTGGTGAGCTGCATCGACCCCGTTGGCCCGCAGTTCATGCCGAGCGTTCGGATCCGTGCCGCCGTGCCGACGGTCGCCACGCCCGAAGTGCTGGCGAAGCTCGCCGAGGACGCGCCGGAGCGCGCATTGATCGCGCGCGTGCAGGGCAAGACCCAGGAGCGCAGATGCGGCGATGGCGCCGTTTCCGGCAACTTGGCGCACGGTCGAGATCCAGAGCCGTCGCAACCGCCGCATCGAGGATGGCGACTGCGAGTTGATCGAGCAGCTGACGAGGAGGGTGCTGGTGCCCATGGGCATACGTGTCGCGGAGGACTCGCAGATATCCTGCGCACCGTACCAGGTGCGGCTGGGAGCGGTGGACCTCCGGCTCCACGCGCTGCAGAAGCTGCCGGAGCCGGACGAAGTCCTGGCAACGCCGAACTGACCCGGGCCAGCGGTCAGTCGTCGAACGGGACGGCGCCCGAGCGATTCGGCACCTGAACGGGGCGGGCATCGACCACGTCGAGGCGTTGCGCGGTCAGCGGCCCTCCCCAGACGCAACCGGTGTCGAGTCCGAGGACGCCGGCCTCGTCGACATAGCCCTGCGCGGACCAGTGGCCGAACACGATCCGCGCACCCGCCGATCGCCGCCAGGGTATGCGAAACCACGGCAAGGCGCCGGCCGGGATCGTGCCGGGCGTGCCCTTGAACTTGAGCAGCAGGCGTCCGTCCGTGGCGTCACAGACCCGCATGCGCGTGCAGCAGTTGATCGTGAATCGCCAGCCGGTCCCAGCCCTCGAGATCGTCGCGCCAGGTGTCCGGCTCGTTGCCGTACATGCGCCGCAGCAGCCGGCCGCTGTGTTCGCCGCGCAGTTCGCGCTCGACTTCGTTGGCGCACGCGCGCGCCGTCGCGACGTCCCACTGCGGCGGCAGGCCGGCGTGCACGCAGCGTGCAGCCGAGCCGGGCGTCGTGATGCAGCAACGGCCGTGCCTGCAGCCAGTCGAGCAGGCGCTCGCCGTCGGGCGCGTCGACGATCGGTCGCAGGACGGCATCGGACTTGCGCCACTCGGCGTCGCCGCGCGCGAGCGCCAGCAGGTGCAGGTCGTGATTGCCGAGCACGACGATCGCGGCGTCGCCCAGGCTCGCGACGAGCCGCAGCACGCCGAGCGAATCGGGCCCGCGATTGACGAGGTCGCCGACGAACCAGAGGCGGTCGCGCGCGGGATCGAACGCGAGGCGGTCGAGCAGCGTCTCGCAGTTCCGCGGCGCAGCCCTGCACGTCGCCGATGGCGTAGATGGCCGCGCGTGGGGTTGGCCCGCGCGGCCGTCAGTGCAGCACGCCGGGCATCGCGAGCGTGAAGGGCGCGATCGGCGCGTCGAACTGCTCGCCGTCGTCGTCCACCATGCGGTACTTGCCCTGCATCGCGCCGACCGGCGTCTCGAGGATCGCGCCGCTCGAGTAGCGAAAGCCCTGGCCGGGCAGCAGGTGCGGCTGCTCGCCGACCACGCCCTCGCCGACGACCTCCTGCACCTTGCCCGTTCGCGTCCGTGATGATCCAGTGCCGGGTCAGCAGGCGCGCCGGCCTCGCCGCCTTCGTTGCGGATGGTGATCGTGTACGCAAAGACGAACCGACCCTCGCCGGGGTTCGACTGGTCCTCGACGTAATTCGTCGCGACGTCGACGCGGATCCGGTGCGGGTGCGGTTCGTTCATTGCTGCTTGTATTCGCGGCGCACGGCGAGCACGTCGCAGGGCGCCGCGTGCAGGACCGTGTCCTCGGTGAAATTGAACAGGATCGAGACGCCGTGCCGCTCGCGGCTGCCGATCACGATCAGGTCCGCGCGCCGTTCGGTGGCGATGCGCACGACTTCGGACTTGATGTTGCCCGCGTGCACGATGCGGTCGGATCCCTCCAGGCCGAGCTTGCTGGCCAGGGTCGCGATGCGCTGCGTCGCGCGTTCGACCAGTTCGCCTTCGATCTGCACCGCGGGCAGCAGCGCCTCGCCCATCGGCTCGACCGGCACGTACTCGACGACGTGCAGCAGGATGATCTCGGCCCCGCAGCGGCCGGCCAGGTCCTTGGCGCGTTCGGCGATCTTCTCGCTGTCGTCGGTCAGGTCGAGGCACAACAGGATCTTCTTGTATTCGCGCATCGTTCTGCTCCGGGAGTGGCCCTGGGCGCGTGTGTGCCCCGGGCGTAGAGAGTCGCACATCGATTATAGGGTGCGCGCGGCAACGCACAAATCGTGGCTCGCCGTGGGTCCCCGGCGTGGCCCGCAATCATGCCCTACAGGTGGCTCCCCGGGCTCGCGACGGAGCCTGGAGCACCCGGCAGCTGCCGCGCCAGCGCGGCGAACGCGGCCGGGGCCAGCGTTTCGGGGCGCGCACCCGGATCGACGCCCGCAGCGCTGATCGCGGCCGCGTCGAGCAGCCCGGCCAGCGAATTGCGCAAGGTCTTGCGCCGCTTGGAGAATGCCGCGAGCACGATGCGCGCATAGCCGGCGGGATGCTCGAGCACGAAGGGCGGCGTCACGTGCGGTCGCAGCCTGAAGAACGTCGAGGTGACCTGCGGTGCGCGGCTTGAAGGCGCCGGCGCCGATGTCGAACAGCGGCTCGACGCTCACCGACGGCGCGAGCATCACCGTCAGGCGGCCGTAGTCGCCGGTGCCCGGGGCTGCCGCCATGCGCGCGACGACTTCCTTCTGCAGCATGAAATGCATGTCCGCGATCGCGTCGCAGCTGCGCGATGAAGCGGAACAGCAGCGGCGTCGAGATGTTGTAGGGCAGGTTGCCGACGCAGCCGGAGGCGGCGGACCGGTGCCGCGCAAGGCGCGGAAGTCGAACTCGAGCGCGTCGGCCCGATGCAAGCGCAAGCTCGCCGCGGCCGGCACAGCTCGCCTCGAGTCGCGGCACGACGTCGTCGTCGATCTCGATCACGTCGAGCGCGCCCGCGAGCTGCAGGATCGGCGCGGTGATCGCGCCGCGACCCGGCCCGACTTCGACCAGACGGTCGCCCGGGTAGCGGGGCGATGGCGCGCACGATGCGGTCGATGGTGCCGGGGTCGTGCAGGAAATGCTGCCCGTAGCGCTTCTTGGCGAAGCCGCGATTCACCAGTGCGTCGCCTTGCGCCGGTTGTAGCGGCTCAGTTCGAGCGCCAGCGCGAACGCGGCGCGCAGGCTGCCGGAATCGGCCTTGCGAGTGCCGGCGAGGTCGAGCGCGGTGCCGTGGTCGACCGACGTGCGCACGATGGGCAGGCCGAGCGTGACGTTCACCGCCCGGCCGAAGCTCGCGTGCTTGAGCACGGGCAGGCCCTGGTCGTGATACATCGCGACCACGGCATCGCAGTCCGGCAGCCTGGCGGGCAGGAAGGCCGTGTCCGCCGGCACGGGTCCGAGCAGCGTCGAATGCCTGCGTTGCGCAACCGCGCGAGCGTCGGTTCGATGACCTCGATCTCCTCGCGGCCGAGATGCCCGCCTTCGCCGGCGTGCGGATTCAGGCCGAGCACCAGCACGCGTGGCCGGCGGATGCCGAAGAGCGCGCGCAGGTCCGCGTCGACGATGCGCAGCACGGCTTCGAGCCGTTCGGGCTTGAGCGCCGCGCTCACCTTGCGCAACGGCAGGTGCGTGGTCGCGAGCGCGACTCGCAGGCCGCCACCCGCCAGCATCATGACCGGCAGCGGTGCGCCGGTGCGCCGCGGCAAGGTATTCCGTGTGCCCCGTAAACGGGATGCCCGCGTCGTTGATCACGGATCTTCTGGACCGGCGCCGTGACGATCGCGTCGAACGCGCCTGCGGCGCAGCCGCCCACGCCCGCATCGAGCGTATCGAGGACGTAGCGTGCATTGGCCGGATCGAGCCGTCCCGGCGTGCACGGCGCGCGGAGTGGTACGTGGAGCAGTTCGACGCCGGCACGCACCGGCGCCGCGGCGTCGAATGCCTGCAAGGCCATGCGTGATCGACGGCGGGACCGGCCGCGGCCGAACAGGCACGCGTCGCCGACCAGCACGATGCGGCAGCCGCGGGGCGGTGCAGTGATCAGCTCGGCACAGATGTCCGGCCCGATCCCCGCCGGTTCACCGGACGTGACGGCGATCGTGCGCAGCGGCGCAGCCCGGCGGGGACGGCGGGCCGTGGTCGTCACATGCGGTATTCGACGAACGCTTCGTCGCGCAGCCGGCGCAGCCAGATCTCGGTCTCCTCGTCGGCGCGCGCTTCACGCAGCTGCGCGACGCAGCGATTGCGCGTGACGTCCTCGCTCGCGTCGTAGGTACGGCGGCCGAGCATCTGCACGATGTGCCAGCCGTACTGCGACTTGAACGGCTCGCTGATCTGGTCGTCCTGCAGGGACTCGACCTGGCGCTCGAAGTCGGGCACGAAGCTGCCTGGTCCGGTCCAACCCAGGTCGCCGCCGGCGGCCGCCGAGCCCGGGTCTTCGGAGGTGACCGACGCGATTGCCTCGAAGCTCTCGCCCTTCAGGATGCGCTCGCGTATCTGGACGAGCTTCTGGCGCACCGTCTGCGTCGTCCTCGACCGCGTTCGGCTTCATGAGGATGTGCCGCACGTGCACCTGCGACACGAGCGCCGGGGTCTGCGCGCCGCGCAACTCGAGCACCTTGAAGATGTGCAGCCCGCTGCGGCGTGCGGATCGGTTCGGTCACGTCACCCGCCTGCATGGTCGGCACGCGGTCCGCCACGAACGAGGGCAACTGGCTGGCCTTGCGCCAGCCGAGGGCGCCGCCTTCGAGCGCCGTGCCGGAATCGGAATAATTGATCGCGAGCTGCGCGAAATCCTCGTGGTTGCGCGCGCGTTCGTAGACGCCTTGCGCGCGTGCGGTGCGTTCGGCGACCTGCTGCTCGTTGGCCGAGTTCGGCACCGCGATCAGGATGTGCGCCAGGTTGAACTCGCGGTCGGCGTCGGGCGAGGCCGTGCGCTTCGCGATGCACTGGTCGACCTCGCGCGGGGACACGTAGACGCGCGCCAGCACGTCGCGCTGCCGCAGCATCGACTGCGTCATCTCGCGGCGCACGTCGTCGCGGTATTCGCGGTAATCGAGGCCCTGCTGCTCGAGCGCCGCCGGCAGGTCGCTGAACTTGATCTTGTTGCGCTCGGCGACCTCCGTCAGGGCCTGGTTGACCATCTCGTCGGACACCTGCAGTCCGAGACGGTCCGCGCGCTGGATCTGCAGTTCCTGCAGCACGAGACGCTCGAGCACCTGCTGGCGCAGGATGTTGCGCGGCGGCAGTTGCTGCCCCTGTTCCTGGATGCGGGCGCTGATGACGGCCATCTGCGATTCGACGTCGCTGCGCAGCACGATGCCGTCGTTCACGATCGCGGCGACGCGGTCGAGCAGGACGCCCGTGGAGCTCAGCTCCTTGGATTGGGAATAGGCCGTGCCGACCACGGCGAGCAGCAGGGCAACGCCGAAAAAACGCTTTAAAATCAGGGACATCTCAGGACCGAGGCGCGGACGGAAGCGCGGAGTATCCACGAATCGCATCGCGCAGGAAAGCTTCGTTGTCGACTCCGACACTGGACAAACCCTTGAGTTCCAGCTGCAGCCCGAACGAGGTGTCCGAGTCGCCCGTGCGGCTCGAGACGAACCGGCGCGTGACGAACCGCACCGCCCAGCAGCATGACGAGAACTCGAGTCCGACGAACTGGTCGAGGGTCTTCTCCTCGCTCAGCGAGTAGACCCAGCGCGCGAAACCCCGCCATTGGCTCGAGATCGGCCATGCGCCCGACACGTCGAACTGCTCGAGCAGATCGCGCCGGAAGCGATAGCCGGCATTGACGACGCGTCCGGGCGACGGCGCGTACTGCAGGAACGCCTCGGTGCGTTCGGTCTGCGTCTCGTCCGGGTTCCACTGGTAACCGACGCGCGCGTTCCAGTCCTTGAACGCGGCGACGTCGACTTCGGCGACCACGTCGGACGTGGAGCGGTTGCGGACGGGCTCGTCCGGCAGCCGCACGCGCGGGTCCTCGAAGTAGTACGCCTGGCCGAGCGTCGCGCTCAGGAACTGCCTGCCGCCGGCGGCGTCGAGCAACCGTGTCGTCACACCGACGCTGACCTGGTTTGCATCGCCGACCCGGTCGCCGCCGACGTACCGGTTGGTGCGGAAGAGCTGCACCAGGTTCAGGTCCGGAAGCCCCGAGTCGAAGACCGGCAGGTCATCCTGGTCGCGATAGGGGACGTACAGGTAGAGCATCCGCGGCTCGAGCGTCTGCACGCGGTTCCCGCGTGAGCCGCTCGCGCGCTCGAGCACGATACCCGTGTCGAGGCTTCCCATCGGCAACGAACGGCTCGGGGAATTGTCCGCGCCTGCCGCAACGTCGTCCAGGTAGTACTGCGTGTGCCGCCAGCCCGCGCCCGCCGCAAGGAAAGCACCGCGACCGTCGGCGCGCCACTCGACCTCCGGTTCTGCGTCGAGCCGCGTGCCCTGCGGGCCAGTGTCGCGGGCGAAGTTCGTCGCTTCCGCCGCGAACGAGGCCGCAAGTCCGCCAGCGAGGTCACGCCAATCGCCGAGCGCGCTCAACTGCGGCAGGATCTGGTACGGCTGGTCGACGTCGGCCAGTTCCCGGTCGATCACCTGGTAATCCTGCGCGAGCGCGCCGAACGACCAGTGGTCCATGTCGTGCCGGAGTTCCGCGTAGCGATTCACGAACGTGACGCTCGTGCCCTCGAAGCCGACGCCGAAATCCTCGAAATAGTCGGGGTCACTCACGTTGGCCGCATCGATGCGCAGGCGGGTGCGGGGCGCGAAGCGCGTCACGTGACGCCAGTCGACCAGGCCGCGCGAGTCGCCGCGCTCTTCGTCGTGGAACAGGTATTCGACGTTCAACTGGCTGCGGCTGCGCCCGCTCAGGTAACGCAGCTCGGGGTCGAGGCGGACGCCGCGCGCGGAATACACACGCCCGGTGAGCGTCGCGTCGTAGTTCGGCGCAAGGTTGAAGTAGTAAGGCACGGCGATCTGCGTGCCGCTCTTGCCGCTGCTGCCGACGGTCGGAAACAACAGCCCCGACTTGCGCTGGTCGCCGACCGGGAACGAGATCCACGGTGTGTAGAAGACCGGCACGCCGAGGAAGTCGAGCCACACGTCGCGGCCCGTGCCGATCTGCGTCTTCTGGTCGATCGAGATCTCGCCGGCCGCGAGCTCCCAGTCGTCGCTGCCGGGCGGGCAGGCCGTGTAGCGCACGCCGGAGAGTTCGATCTGCCCCGTCTGGCGCACGCGGGCATCCTCTGCCGCGCCGCGAACCGAACGGTCGAGCAGTTCGAACTCCGCGCCCTTGAATTCGCCGATCCCCTGGTCCTGGAACGAGCCACCCTGGCCCCGCACGCGCAGCGTGGGATCGAGGTACTCCACCTGGCCATTGAGGCGCACACTGCGCTGTTCGGCGTCGATTTCCGCCTCGTCCGCCGTGAGCAGGCGCTGGCCCATGCGGATACTGACGTTGCCGCTCAGCGTGGCATCGCCATTGCGGCCGAGTTCGCCGGTGTCGCTCGTGACCTCGATGCGAGCGTCGTCCGGGTCGGCCTGCAGCAACGACTCGAGCCGAGGGTCGGGGGCCTGCGCCACGCGACACTGGCCGGCAGTTGCAGCCGCCGGCTCCGGCGCAATGGATTCCTGCGCGACGGCGTGCCCGTGCGCGGCAAGGAGGGCGCACAGCGGGCCTTGCTGCAATGCCCTGCGCAGTGCGGACCCGGGGCGCAGGACAAAAGGCAGGCCGGACGGCGTCGTCGTCATTGACCCGATTATAATTGCGCGCGTTTCGACGCATCCGACTTGTTTCCCTCGCGGCGGCTGCCGCCCGTCAACCGGGGTCCTCGATTGAACGACGCAATCTCGCCGGGCGCATGGCCCGCACACGCCGCGGGCGATGCCCGGCTCGAGCAGCTGCATCACTGGCTCCTGAGCGAGCTCGGGTTCGCGGACTACGGCCTGGCGCCTGCCTCGGCCGACGCGAGTTTCCGGCGCTACTTCCGCGTGACGCGCGCGGACGCGCCGCCGCTGATCGTCATGGACGCGCCGCCGGAGAAAGAGGACGTGGGCCCGTACCTGCGCATCGCGGCGATGCTGCTCGACATCGGCGTCAACGCGCCGCGCGTGCTCGAACGCTCGGAGCGCGACGGGTTCCTGCTGCTGACCGACCTCGGCACCAGGATGTACCTGCCCGAGCTCGCGCAGGCCGGGCAGGCGGACGCGCTGTACGCGGACGCGCTTGCGGCGCTCGTGCGGATCCAGGCGCGCGGGCCTGCGCACGCGGCGCAGCTGCCGCCCTACGACTCGAAGCTGCTGCGTTTCGAGATGAGCCTGTTTCCCGACTGGCTGCTGCAGCGGCACCTCGGGCTGCAGCTCGACGCGCGGGAGTCGGCGGTGCTGGCCACGGCCATGGACGCGCTGGTCGCGAACGCGCTCGAGCAGCCGCAGGTGTTCGTGCATCGTGACTATCACTCGCGCAACCTCATGGTCTGCCCGGGCGCAAACCCGGGCATCCTCGATTTCCAGGACGCGGTGCGCGGCGGCCTCACGTACGACCTCGTTTCCCTGCTGCGCGACAGCTATGTCGCGTGGCCGCAGGCGCGCGTCGCGGGCTGGGCGCTCGATTTCCGCCGGCGCGCGCTGTCCGCGGGCCTCGACGCTGGCCGCGACGACGCCCAGTTCCTGCGCTGGTTCGACCTGATGGGAGTGCAGCGCCACCTCAAGGTCGGGGGCATCTTCGCGCGCCTGTGCCACCGCGACGGCAAGGCGGGCTACCTCGCCGACATCCCGCGCACGCTGCAGTACGCCGTGGATTCCTGCGCGCGGCATGCCGATTTCGCCGGCCTCGGTGCGCTCATCGCGACGCGCGTGCTGCCGGCCGTCGTCGCGAAACTCGAAGGCCACGCAACTTGACGCGCCGGTGCGCGCCGCGGGCCGGGCGATGAAGGCGATGATCCTCGCCGCCGGCCGCGGCGAACGCATGCGGCCGCTCACGCTCGCGCGGCCGAAGCCGTTGCTCGACGTCGGCGGACGCGCCCTGATCGAGCATCACCTCGGCGCGCTGGCCGCCGCGGGCTTCGACGAAGTCGTGATCAACCTGTCGTGGCTCGGCGACCAGATCGCCGCGGCGCTCGGCAACGGCGCGCGCTACGGCCTCGCGATCCGCTACAGCGAGGAAGGGCCGGAGCCGCTCGAGACGGGCGGCGGCATCTTTCGCGCGCTGCCGTTGCTGGCGGGGCGCGCTGACGCGCCGTTCGTGGTCCTGAACGGAGACGTCTGGACCAACTATCCGTACCGATCGTTGCGCGAGCGGTTCTGCGGTGGCCTGCGCGCAGGCGACGTTGCGCACCTCGTGCTGGTGCCGAATCCGGAGCACAACCCGGCGGGCGACTTTGTGCTGTCCGGCGGCCGCATGGTCGAGCCCGGGACGCCGGGCGACGATCTCGCCGCGCCGCCGGGTCCGGCCTTGCGCTACACGTTCTCGGGCCTCGGCGTTTACCGCGCGAGCCTGTTCGCAGGCTGCAAGGACGGCGTCTTCAAGCTCGTGCCGCTGCTGCGCAGCGCGGCCCTGGCGGGCCGCGTCGGCGCCGAGCTCTACGAGGGCGACTGGCTCGACATCGGCACGCCGCAGCGCCTCGCGGCGCTGGACGCCCGGTTGCGCGCGACCCGGTGACGTCCCGCGCTTCGCGCCGTCGCGGCCGGTACAATGCGACACATGACTGAATTCAAGGGCATTCCGGTCGTCACGCGCGCTGCGGAGGCCCCGGCCAGCGGCGAAAAATACGTTACGTCACAAGGGTTTACGGCAATCCGCGACGGCATCAAGGCGAGCGGCGCGCCGGCGCCGGCTGGCCGCAAGCCCGCGTGGCTGCGCGCGCCGCTGCCCGCGGGGCGGGGTTTCGACGACCGTGCGCCAGACCGTGCGTGAGCACCGGCTCGCCACGGTGTGCGAAGAGGCCAAGTGTCCGAACATCGGCGAGTGCTGGAACGCCGGCACCGCCACGATCATGTTGATGGGCGAAGTCTGCACGCGCGCGTGCCGGTTCTGCGCCGTCGATACCGGCAATCCGCGCGGCTGGCTCGACCACGACGAACCGGTCAATGCGGCGCGCACTGTGGCGCTCATGCGGCTCGGCTACATCGTGCTGACGTCCGTCAATCGTGACGACCTCGACGACGGCGGTGCCGCGCACTTTGCGGCCTGTGTGCGCGAGATCAAGCGCCTGAATCCGCAGACCGCCGTCGAGGCGCTGACGCCGGATTTCCAGGGCGTGCTCGCGGACGTGGCGACGGTCGTCGACAGCGGCCTCGACGTGTTCGCGCAGAACGTCGAGACGGTGCGACGACTGACGCACCCGGTGCGCGACCCGCGTGCGTCCTACGAACAGACGCTTGCGGTGCTGGCGCACGCGAAGCAGCACCGCCGCGAGCAGGGCGACGTGCTCGTGAAGACGAGCGTGATGCTCGGTCTCGGCGAAACCGACGCCGAAATACTCGAGACGATGCGCGACCTGCGCGCGGCCGGCGTGGACCTGCTCACGCTCGGCCAGTACCTGCGCCCGACCGTGAACCACCTGCCGGTGGAGCGCTTCGTGCGGCCCGACGAGTTCGAGCGTTATCGCGAGCAGGCGCTCGAGCTCGGCTTCGTCGAATGCGTGGCTGGGCCGCTCGTGCGCTCGAGCTATCGTGCGGAGCAGGCACTTGCGCGCAACAACGCCGGGCTCGGCGCCGGCGGGCTCGCGGAACGTGGCTGAACACACGTCGGCGAGTGCGGGTGCGTTGCCGCCCGCCAAGGCGCCGGCGTCCGTTGCGCCGGTGTCGCCCGCGGACGCGCCGCCGGCGTTGCTCTGGCTTGGCACCCTCGAATACGAACCCGCCTGGCGCGCGATGCAGGCGCGAACCGATTCCGCCACGGCCGCGACGCCCGACGAACTGTGGTTCCTCGAGCACCCGCCGGTGTTCACGATGGGCATGAACGCGCGGCCCGAACACCTGCTGGCGCCAGGCGACATACCGGTGGTCGACATCGACCGCGGCGGGCAGGTCACCTACCACGGACCGGGCCAGCTCGTCGTGTACCCGCTGCTGGACCTCGCGCGCCGCAACCTCGGCGTGCGCTCGCTCGTCGAGGGCCTCGAGCGGGCGATCGTCGCGACCGTGGCTGCGTGGGGCATCGACGCGCACGGTCGCCGCGATGCGCCCGGCGTCTACGCGGGCGATCGCAAGCTCGCGAGCATCGGCCTGCGCATACGCCGCGGCCGCTCGTATCACGGGCTCGCCTTGAACGTCGCCATGGACCTCGAGCCGTTCGCGCGCATCAATCCCTGCGGCTACGCGGGATTGCGGATGACGCAGGTCAGTGACCTCGGCGGACCGGCCGACGTGCGGACGGTGGCCGAGGTGCTGGCGCCGCACCTGCTGCGCGAATTGCGCTGCGAAGTGCCGTTTCAGAGCGCGACGAGCACCTGGCTGCAGGACGTGAGCTCGCGATAGAGCGCGTCGAGCTGCGCCTTGCTCTCGGCGCGCACGGTGCAGGTGATCGACAGGTACTTGCCGCTGGTGCTCGGCCGTTCCTCGATGTGCTCCGGCGCCTGCGCGCCGAAATGCCGCGTCACGATCCCGAGCGCCAGGCTGCGGAACTCGTCCGTCGCGCGACCCATGATCTTGACCGGGAAGTCGCAGGGAAACTCGAACAGCGTGTCCTCGGGGCCTGGCGCCGGTGCGTCGTCGCCGCCGCGATCCGCGGTCATGCGCTCTCCAGCGCCGGCTGCGCCGCGATCGCGTCGAGGTGCAGCTGGAGCCTGGCGTACATCTGCCGCCACGCCGGGCCAGGCCGGCCGGTGCCGACCGCACGGCCATCGAGCCTGGTGACCGGCAGGACGCCGCGCCCCGCCGAGGCAATCCAGACCTCGTCGCACGTCACCAGTTCCGTTGCCGCGATGGACCGGATTTCGGTTTCGATCCAGCCTGCCGCGAGTTCGAGCACCGCATCGCGCGAGGTGCCCGGCAGCACGCTGCAGTCGTTGGGCGGCGTCGCGAGCCGGCCGTGCGCGACGATGAACACCGTGCTCGACGAGCCTTCGGTCAGCCGTCCGTCGCGCACGAGGAGCGCCTCGGCGGCCCCGCGATCCTGGGCTTCCTGGCGCAGCAACACGTTCGCGAGCAACGCAATGGACTTGACGTCGCACCGCGCCCAGCGCGTGTCGTCGAGGACCGCGCCGGTCAGTCCGTCCGCGAGGGTCGCCGCGGAGGGCGCGGGATACGGGCTCGCGAATGCGAACGTGGTCGGCGCGGTCGTGTCCGGCGGGAAGAGGTGGTTGCGGCCGTACTCGGCCCCCCGCGTCACCTGCAGGTACACCAGCAGTTCCGGCGCGCCGGCGCGCGTCGCGAGCGTCGCGGCGACCTCGCGCCACTGCGCCCGCGACAGGGGATTGCGAATCCGTACTTCGGCAAGGCTGCGTTCGAGCCGCTCGAGGTGCTGTTGCAGCCGGAACGCGCGGCCGCGATGCACCGGCACCACCTCGTAGACACCGTCCGCGAACAGGAATCCGCGATCGAGCGGCGAGATGCGCGCCTCGGCGAGCGGCAGGTACGCGCCGTCCAGCCAGCAGGTTGGGTAGGGTTCCGCCACGTGCCGGCGCTCAGTGGAACCAGAGCCGCATCGTGTCCCAGGCGCGGCGGAAGATGCCGGCGCGTGCGACGTCCTGCGCGGGATAGAGGTCGTGCGCCGCGACCGGCGCGCCGTTGACGACGATGCGCGTCTTGCCGAGCGGCCTGGCGGCCGCGAGCGGCGCGACGATCGGCTCCGGCAGCTCGAATTCCGCCTTGACACTGCCGACGTGGCCGCGCTGGCTGGTCACGTAGAGATCGCGCTTCAGGACCAGGCCGACCTCCGGCTGCTTGCCTTTCCAGACGCGCACGCTCGTGAGCGGCTGCCCCGCCGCGTAGACGCGCCTGGTCTCGAAGAAGTTGAAGCCGTAGTTGAGCAGCGCGGAACTCGCGTCCTCGCGCGCGCGCATCGAGTCCGTGCCCATCACCGCCGTCACGAGCCGCATGTCGCCGCGCTTCGCGGAGGTGATCAGGCAGTAGCCTGCCGACTTGGTGTGGCCGGTCTTGACGCCGTCGACCGACGGGTCACGCCACAGGAGCCCGTTGCGATTCTGCTGCGTGATCCCGTTCCAGGTGAATTCCTTCTGCGAATACCAGCGGTAGTACTCGGGGTACTCGCGGATCAGCGCGCTCGCGAGCAACGCCGCGTCGCGCGCCGTGATGTACTGCTCCGGGTTCGGCATCCCGGCCGAATCGGTGAAGTGCGTGCCGGTGAGGCCGAGCTGCTTCGCGTAGTTGTTCATCATCTGCACGAAGGTGGCCTCGGTGCCGCCCACGTGCTCGGCGAGCGCCATCGTGGCGTCGTTGCCCGACTGCACGATCATGCCCTGCAGCAGGTTCTCGACCGAGATCTGCTTGCCGACCTCGATGTACATGGCAGAGCCGCCGAGCTTCGGCGCCGCCTGCCGCCAGGCATTCTCGCTCACTGTGACCAGGTCGCCGAGCTTGACGCGGCCTTCCTTGAGTGCGTGGAACACGGCGTAGGCCGTCATCAGCTTGGTGAGGCTCGCAGGTTCCTGGCGCGAGTCGGGCTCGAGCGCCGCGAGTACTCGGCCGCTGTCGTGGTCGAGCACGATGAAGCTGCGCGCGTTCAGCTGCGGCGGCGGCGGCAGGGCGGTCGGCGGGGCCGAGGGCGCGGTGCTCGCTTCCGGTGCAGCTGCGGGCGCTGCTGCCTCCTCATCGGAGCTGCAGCCGGACAGTGCGACGCCAAGGGTGGCGGTCAGCGTGATTGCAAACAGGGCAGGCTTGAATTTCATGTTGCTTGGCAGCCGATGCAAAAGTGGAAATTGAAGGGAATGCATCACGGGCCAGCGGCAGCCGCGACGGCTCCCGTGGCGGTATCGCGCGCACGTTCGGCGGCCACGGCTGTCGCGAGATCGTTTACGGCGCTCGCGTAGAGGTGGCTGCGGTTGTAGCGAGTGATCGCGTGGAAATTGGTGAAGCCGACGCGATACTCGGAGCCGAACGGAACGGTGAGCGCCACGAGCGTCGCCGGTGCTTCGGGCGGCAGGCTGGTCTCGAACTTCACGCCGCGGGCCCGCAGCGAGCCGACGGTTTCGTCGAGGCCGATCTTGCCGAACACCAGCCCTCCCAGGTCCGCGCCGGTGACGTCCGCCGCCGTCATGACGGGCTCGCCGGCGCGCCAGCCGTGCGCCTTCAGGTAGTTGCCGACGCTCGCGAAGACGTCGGCCCAGTCGCCCCAGAGATCGCGATGCCCGTCGCCGTCGCCGTCCACGGCCCAGTTGCGGAAGCTCGTGGGCATGAACTGCGGAATGCCCATCGCCCCGGCGTACGAGCCGAGCGGCACGAGCGGATCGAGCTTTTCCTCGCGCGCCATCAACAGGAACTGCTCGAGCTCGCCGCGGAAGAACTTGCTGCGCGGCGGGTAATCGAATGCCAGCGTCGACAAGGCGTCGATCACGCGGTGGCGGCCGGTGAGCTCGCCGTAGAACGTCTCAACGCCGACGATGCCGAGGATCACGTCGAGCGACACGCCGCTCGCGGCCTGGGCCTGCTCCAGCGCGGCCTGCCGCTCGCGGTAGATCGCGACGCCGCGCGCAATGCGGCGGTCGGTGAGGAACTTGCCCCGGTACTCGGGCCAGGTCAGCGCGCGTCTCGGCGGGCCGCGCGATGGCCTCCAGGATGGACGGACGCGATTCCGCCTGCGCGAGCGTGCTGGCCAGGGCGCCGGGTTCGAACCCGTGACGCTTCGCGACCTCGGCGATGAACGTCGCGACGTCCTCGCGCGTCGGCTCGAACGCCTGCGCGGTGAGGGGCAGCGCGAGGCCACACACGACCAGGGCACTGGCGGCCCTTCGGCCAATGAGCGAGAGCAGGTGCGGCGGCACCCGGTGTGGACGAGACCGTGTCACGTGGAGACCAGCTTGCGGCGGGAATGGACGGACATGAGGATACCGAAGCCCGCCATGAGGGTCACCATCGACGTGCCGCCGTAGCTCACGAGCGGCAGCGGCACGCCCACGACCGGCAACAGGCCCGCGACCATGCCGCTGTTCACGAACACGTACACGAAGAACGTGAGCGTGAGGCTGCCCGCGATCAGGCGCGAGAACGTGTCCTGCGCCTGGACGGCGATGTAGAGGCCGCGGCCGATCACGAGCAGGTAGAGCGTCATCAGCACGAAGCACCCGACGAGGCCCCATTCCTCGCCGATGACCGCGAAGATGAAGTCGGTGGAGCGCTCCGGCAGGAACTCGAGCTGCGCCTGGCTGCCGTTCATGTAGCCCTTGCCGAACAGCCCGCCCGAGCCGATCGCGATCTGCGACTGGATGGTGTGGTAGCCCGCGCCGAGCGGATCGGTCTCGGGGTTCAGGAACGTGAACACGCGCTGCCGCTGGTAGTCGTGCATGAAATGCCAGGCGACCGGCACCGCGGCGATCACGACCGAGCCGAGGCCGAGGATATAGCGGAGCTGCAGGCCCGCCGAGCAGGATCACGAGCCCGCCGCCGGCCGCAACGAGCAGCGCGGTGCCGAGGTCGGGCTGCTCGGCGATGAGCAGCGTCGGCACGAGCACGGCGGACACGACGACCACGAGCGTCGTGAAAGCCGGCGGCAGCGGCCGCTCGTGCAGGTACCACGCGCACGCGAGCGGCACCGCGAGCTTCATGAGCTCCGAAGGCTGGAAGCGCACGAAACCGAGATCGAGCCAGCGCTGCGCGCCCTTCGCGACGTCGCCGACGACCGCGACCGCGATCAGCAGCACCACGCCGATCGTGTAGAGGAACGGCGCGCCGATCCGCATCACGCGCGGCGGAATCTGCGCGACGGCGATCAGGACCGCCGAAGCCGAGCGCGACGCGCACGGCCTGGCGCAGAAACATGCCCAGGTCCTCGCCCGGCGCGCTGTACAGCACGACGAGTCCGCCACGCACACCGCGAGCAGCGCGAGCAGCAGCGGCCCGTCGAGGTGCAGCGCCTCGAGCAGGCGCCCTGTCAGCGTGAACGTGCGCTGGGCGCGGCTCGAGTAACCCGGGCCCGCGATCTCGCTCCTCATTCCTCGGGCGCTCCTGCGGCAGGCGGTGGTGTCGTCGTCGTCGTCGGGGTGCCGGCTGCCGCCTCGGGCGGCAGCAGGTAGGCGTCGAAGATCTTGCGCGCGATCGGCGCCGCGGTGCCGCTGCCGCTGCGCCCGTTCTCGACCAGCACGGCGACCGCGAGTTTCGGCGCGTTCGGCGGGCGCAAACGCGATGAACAGCGCGTGGTCGCGCAGGCGCTCGGCGACGTCCGCCTCGCGGTACTTCTCGTTCTGGCCGACCGTGAACACCTGCGCGGTGCCGGTCTTGCCGGCCATCTGGTAGGGCGTGCCGGCCTGCGAGCGCCGCCGTGCCGCCGGGGCTGGTCACGCCGATCATGCCGCCGATGATCACGTCCCAGGATGCCGGGTCCTTGACCTTGACCGGTGCCAGCTCGACGGGCGGCAGCTGGCGCACCTCGCCGGTCGCCGGATTGCGCATGCTGCGCACGAGCCGGGTGCGAAGCGCTTGCCGCGCATGCTGATCGTGGCTGCCGCGTGTGCGAGCTGCAGCGGCGTCGCGAGCATGTAGCCCTGCCCGATGCCCGCGATCACGGTCTCGCCCGGGAACCAGACCTGCAGCTCCTTCTTCTTGAACGCCTTGCGCTTCCACTCACGCGAGGGCACGAGGCCCGTGCGCTCGCCGCGGACGTCGATGCCCGTCTGCGACCCGAGACCGAACCGGACCAGGAAGTCGTGCATGCGGTCGATGCCGATCTGGTCCGAGACTCCGTAGAAATAGACGTCGCAGGACTGCGCGATCGCCTTGTGCATGTCGACCGTGCCGTGACCGCCCTTCTTCCAGTCGCGGTAGCGGTGACTCGAGCCCGGGAACTGCCACACGCCCTTGCAGTAACGGGTGGCTTCCGGGTCCGTCACGCCGTATTCGAGCGCCGCGAGCGCGATGAGCGGCTTGATCGTCGAGCCGGGCGGGTATACGCCGCGCAGCGCGCGGTCGAAGAGCGGCTTGTCGATGTCGTCCTCGAGCGCGCGATACTCCGGCACCGTGAGCCCGCGCGCGAAGCCGTTCGGGTCGAACGTGGGCGTGCTGACGAAGGCGATCACGTCGCCGTTGTTGGGATCGATCGCGACCACGGCCGCACGCTGGCCGCCGAGTGCCGCCTCCGCGGCCCGCTGCACCCGCGCGTCGATGCGTGAGGAAGAGGTCGTCGCCCGCCAGTGGTTCCTTGCGCACGAGTTCCGGCGCGCTCAAGCCGACGCGATCGACGCGGCGTCCCTGGGCATTGACGAGCAACTGCTGGTAGCCCGTCTCGCCGTGCAGCTCGTCCTCGTAATTGCGCTCGACGCCGAGCTTCCCGATCAGCGTCGTGCCCGCGTACGTCGCAACGTCGATGCGCTCCTGGTCCTGTTCGCTGATCGCGGCGACGTACCCGAGCGCGTGCACGCCGACGCCGGCCTGCGGATAGTACCGCGTGAGCCGCGGCCGGACCTCGACGCCTGGAAAATCGGGCCGGTGCACGGCAAACCGCGCGAGTTCCTCCTCGCTCAGCTGCAGCCGGACCGGCACCGCGTCGAACGTGCGCCGCGCACAGTATCGCGCGCCGCGTGCGGTCGAGTTCCTCGGCCGGCAGCAGCTGGAGCTCGACGAGTCGCGCGAGAGTGTCGTCGACGTCCGGCGTCTGCTCGCGCACGATCTCGAGCTGGTACGCGGGCCGGTTCAGCGCGAGCGCGTCGCCGTTGCGATCGTAGATCAGGCCGCGCGGCGGCGGGATCGGGTCGATGCGGATGCGGTTGCCCTGCGAGAGGTCGCTGAAGTAGTCGTGCCGCACGACCTGCAGGTAGACGAGGCGGGTGCCGAGCGCACCGAGCAGCACCATGATCCCCAGCGAGGACGCGAGCACGCGCCGGCCGAACAGGCGTTGCTCGGCGTGGTGGTCCTTGAGTCGTATGCGGCGGGCCATGCGGCGCTGGTTCGCGCGGCCGGTCAGGCCGAGCGGCGCGTGAGCGAGTCGCCCACGGCGACGATCAACGGCCAGAGCAGCGCGCCCGGAGATCACCGGCAGCCAGCGCACCCACGCGGTGTAGCCGTGTCCCGTCAACCCGTCGATCCAGAAGATGATGAAGTGATACAGCGCGAGCAGCACCATGACCGTCGCGGCCTGGTGCACGATCGGGAACATGCGCATGCGCAACTGCAGGCGGTGGGTCAGGAACCCGACCACGAGGAACCCGAGCGCGTGCTGGCCGAGCACCATGCCGCGCAACACGTCGAGGAAGAGGCCCGTCAGCCACGCGTAGCCGAGTCCCGCGATGCGCGGGCTGGTCAGGATGAAATAGATCACCGCGAGCAGCGCGAGATCGGGGCGCACGGAGTCGAGCCAGGCCGGCAGCGGCACGATCGCGAGCACGAGCCCGGCGGCCATGCTGAGCCAGTAGAGCAGTCGTCGCGCGAACAGGCTCGGTTGCCTCATTCGCCCGCTCCGGTCGCCGGGGCAGGTGCACGCGCGGTGTCGGTTGCGCCGCTGCCGGCGGCGCCGGTCGCACCCGCGGCCGCGGGCCGCGTCGTGCCGGTGGCCCGGGGCGGCGCGGGCGCGGGCGCGGCGGCGGGCGGTTGCGACTTCGCGGCGCCGGCCTTTGCAGGCGCCGCGGCCGGCACGAGGTCCGCGGGCGTCACGAGTGGCGTGAACCACGCGAGCAGCACCTCGCGCGTCGCGATCGAGTTGCGCCGTCGGGCGCGCTTCGACCACCGCGAACGTCGTGCCGGCACGCTTCGACCTTGGTGACTTGCGCGACCGGATAGCCCGGCGGGAACACGCCGCCCATGCCGGTGGACAGCAGCAGGTCGCCCGGCTTCAGGTCGGATTCGACGGTGACGAAAGGCAGCGAAAGCTTGTTCGGGTCGCCGGTGCCGACCGCGATCGTGCGCACGCCGCTGCGGTTCGACTGCACCGGGATCGCGTGCTCGGCGTCGGTGATCAGGATGACCTCGGAGGTGCCGGCGTTGACGTTCGTGACCTGGCCGAAGATGCCCTCGCCGTCGAGCACGGCCTGGCCCACGAACACGCCGTCGAGCGCGCCCTTGTCGAGCAGCACGCGTTGGCGGAACGGGTCGAGATCGACGTTCAGGATCGAGGCGACGAGCACCCTCTCGGCGACGTCCGCGCGTGTTCTCGCGCATCTCGCGCAGCCGCCGGTTCTCGTCCTCGAGCGCCGCGAAGCGCTGCAGCTGCAGGTTCGCCAGTCGCAGTCGGGCCGTGAGCTCGAGGTTCTCCTGCCGCAGCCGGCCGCGGTCGGCGAACGAGCCGGTGACCCAGTCCCAGGCGCGGAACGGGAAATCGACGGCGCGTTGCACGGGATAGACGACGGCGCCCAGCCAGCGCGCGCACCTGGTCGATCTGGTCATAGCGCTGGTCGACCATCATCAGGCCGATCGACGCAGCCGCGAGCGTCAGGAACGTCGCGACGAGCGGCGGACCGCGGCCGATGATCGGGCGTGAGTCGTGGGTCAGTTCGACCACGGCCTGCTACAGGTGGGCGCAGGTGCGAGGTCAATCCAGGCCGAAGAGGCCCGGGCCGTACTCGTCGATCAGCTCGAGCATCTGGCCGCCGCCGCGCGCGACGCAGGTGAGCGGATCGTCGGCGACGACGACCGGCAGGCCGGTCTCCTCCATGAGCAGCTTGTCGATGTCGCGCAGCAGCGCGCCGCCGCCCGTGAGCACGATGCCGCGCTCGGCGACGTCCGCGCCGAGTTCGGGCGGCGTCTGCTCGAGCGCGACCTTGACCGCGCCGACGATGCCCTGCAGCGGTTCCTGCAGCGCCTCGAGGATCTCGTTGCTGTTCAGCGTGAAGCTGCGCGGCACGCCTTCGGAGAGATTGCGGCCCTTGACCGAGATCTCGCGCACGTGCTGGCCGGGATACGCCGAGCCGATCTCGATCTTGATGCGCTCGGCGGTCGCTTCGCCGATCAGGATTCCGTAGTTGCGGCGCACGTAGTTCATGATCGCTTCGTCGAAGCGGTCGCCGCCGATGCGCACCGACGCGGCGTAGACGATGCCGTTCAGCGAGATCACCGCGACCTCGGACGTGCCGCCGCCGATGTCGAGCACCATCGAGCCGCGCGCCTCGTGCACCGGCATGCCGGCGCCGATCGCGGCGGCCATCGGTTCCTCGACCAGACGCACCTTGCGCGCGCCGGCGCCTTCGGCCGACTCCCGGATCGCGCGCCGCTCGACCTGCGTCGAGCCGTACGGCACGCACACGAGCACGCGCGGGCTCGGCCGGAAGAAGCGGTTGCCGTGCACCTTCTTGATGAAGTACTGCAGCATCTTCTCGGTGACGGTGAAGTCGGCGATGACGCCGTCCTTCATCGGCCGGATGGCCGTGATGTGGCCCGGCGTGCGGCCGAGCATGTTCTTCGCCTCCGTGCCGACGGCCTCGATCTTCTTGCCGCCGCGGACGGTTCCTCGCGGATCGCGACGACGGAGGGCTCGTTCAGGACGATGCCCTTGCCGCGGACGTAAATCAGCGTGTTGGCGGTGCCGAGATCGATGGAGAGGTCGTTGGAGAAGTAACCCCGAAGTTTTTTGAACATTGAGAATTATGGACCGGAGGAGGGACGCGCAGGCCTGCGCATGAGCGGCGGCAATTTAACCATGGTCAGGACATTCGGCAAGGCGACGTGTATGATTTGTGACGGGTTTTTACCTGCCCAGCAGAGCTTCCCGCATGAGTCTCACGCGCACCCAGGTCGAGGGCATCGCCCACCTCGCCCGCCTCGAGATCACCGAGGCGCAGATGCCAGTGTACGTCGACAGCCTGTCGCGCATCATCGACTTCGTCGAGCAGCTCGCCGCGGCCGACACCGACGGCGTCGAGCCGATGGCGCATCCGCTGGCGGACCAGGTTCAGCGGCTGCGCCCGGACGTGGTCACCGAATCGAACCAGCGCGAGAAGTACCAGCAGAACGCCGCAAGCGTGGCCGCGGGCCTGTATCTCGTGCCGAAGGTCATCGAATAAGCCCTCGTCCTCCGCGCGGCCGCCGGGTGACCACCCGTGGTTCGCAGGCGCGCGAGTCGCGCCGCCGCCGATCCCCGCGACCGCCTGCCAGGACACTGCAGCCGAGCCTCCACCCCCAGTTCGAACCGCACATTCTCATGCACACCCTGACCGTCGCCGAACTCGCTGCCGGCCTCCGGGCCCGCAAGTTCTCGAGCCTGGACCTGACGCTGCACTTCCTCGGCCGCATCGAGCGCCTGGCGCCCGAGCTCAACGCGTTCGTCACCGTGACGGCCGAGCGGGCGCTGGCCGATGCGCGCGCGGCCGACGAAGCGCTGGCGCGCGGCGACGGCGGGCCGCTCACGGGCGTGCCGATCGCGCACAAGGACATCTTCTGCACCGACGGCGTCCGGACCACCTGCGGGTCGCGGATGCTCGTCGAATTTCGTCGCGCCGTACGACGCCACGGTCGTCGAGCGCTGGCGTGCCGCGGGCACCGTGATGCTCGGCAAGACCAACATGGACGAGTTCGCGATGGGCTCGTCGAACGAGACGAGCTTCTACGGCCCGGTGACGCAATCCCTGGGACCACGCCCGCGTGCCGGGCGGCTCGTCGGGCGGCTCGGCCGCGGCCGTCGCCGCCTGCCTCGCGCCTGCGGCCACCGGCACCGACACCGGCGGCTCGATCCGCCAGCCGGCGGCGCTCACCAACCTCACCGGGCTCAAGCCGACCTACGGCCGCGTGTCGCGCTACGGCATGATCGCGTTCGCGTCGAGCCTCGACCAGGCGGGCGTGCTCACGCGGTCGGCCGAGGACGCCGCGCTGCTGCTGCAGCGCGATGGCGGGCTTCGACCCGCGCGACTCGACGAGCGTCGACGCGCCGGTGCCGGACTACGTCGCGGAACTGCAGCGGCCCGCTCGCGGGCTTGCGCGTCGGCCTGCTGCGCGAGTTCTTCGACGAGGGTCTCGAGCCCGCGGTCGGACGCTGCGTGCGCGCGGCGCTCGACGTGCTGCAGCGCGCGGGCGCCGTCGTGCGCGAAGTCAGCCTGCCCAGCCTGCCGCTCTCGGTGCCGACGTACTACGTCGTGGCGCCGGCCGAGTGCTCGTCGAACCTGTCGCGCTTCGACGGCGTGCGCTTCGGCCATCGCTGCGAGGCGCCGCGCGACCTGCTGGACCTCTACAAGCGCTCGCGCGGCGAAGGCTTCGGCGCCGAGGTCAAGCGCCGCATCATGACCGGCACCTACGTGCTGTCGGCCGGCTACTACGACGCCTACTACCTGAAGGCGCAGAAGGTGCCGCGCGCTGATCGCGGCGACTTCGCGCGCGCCTTCGGCGAGGTCGACGTCGTGCTCGGGCCGACGGCGCCGACGCCCGCGTTCGAGCTCGGCGCGAAGACGAGCGATCCGATCACGATGTACCTGAACGACATCTACACGATCGGCGCGAACCTCGCGGGCCTGCCGGCGATGTCGATGCCGTGCGGCTTCGTGCGGAGGGCGGGCCGACTGCCGGTCGGCCTGCAGCTCGTCGGGCCCGCATTTCGCCGAGGCGCGGCTGCTGTCCGTGTCGCACCAGTACCAGCGCCTGACCGACTGGCACCGGCGCGTGCCGCCGGGTTACGCCTGATGCGGGCCCCCGGCATGCGCAGAACATCGACCCCAACCACCCTGGTCAAAATATAGTCACTGCCGCTATGGAATGGGAAACCGTCATCGGGCTCGAGATCCACGCGCAGCTCGCGACGCGCAGCAAGATCTTCTCCGGCTCCGCGACCGCCTACGGCGCCGAGCCGAACACGCAGGCGAACCTCGTCGACCTCGGCTATCCCGGCGTGCTGCCGGTGCTGAACCGCGAGGCCGTGCGCATGGCCGTGAGGTTCGGCCTGGCGACCGGCGCCGACCGTCGCGCGGCGCTCGGTGTTCGCGCGCAAGAACTACTTCTATCCCGACCTGCCGAAGGGCTACCAGATCAGCCAGTACGAGCTGCCGATCGTGCGAGGACGGCTCGCTCGACGTCGTGCTCGAGGACGGCACGCAGAAGACGATCGGCATCACGCGCGCGCACCTCGAGGAGGACGCGGGCAAGTCGCTGCACGAGGACTTCCACGGGCTCTCGGGCATCGACCTGAACCGCGCCGGCACGCCGCTGCTCGAGATCGTCTCGGAGCCCGACATGCGCTCGGCCAAGGAAGCCGTCGCGTACATGAAGAAGATCCACACGCTCGTGCGCTACCTCGAGATCTGCGACGGCAACATGCAGGAAGGCTCGTTCCGCTGCGACGCGAACGTCTCGGTGCGCCCGAAGGGCCAGGCGAAGTTCGGCA
The DNA here is from genome assembly GCA_963786705.1 of uncultured Gammaproteobacteria bacterium. Lineage (GTDB taxonomy): Bacteria > Pseudomonadota > Gammaproteobacteria > Steroidobacterales > Steroidobacteraceae > RPQJ01. Next base: position 73,700 of record CAWBAG010000009.1, on the reverse strand, counting down.
CGCGCGCCGAGATCAAGAACCTGAACTCGTTCCGCTTCGTCGAGAAGGCGATCAACTACGAGGTCGCGCGCCAGATCGAGCTGATCGAGGGCGGCGGCAAGGTCGTGCAGGAGACGCGCCTGTACGACCCGGACCGCGGCGAGACGCGGTCGATGCGCTCGAAGGAAGAAGCGAACGACTACCGCTACTTCCCGGATCCCGACCTGCTGCCGCTCGTGATCGACGAGGCCACGATCGAGTCCGTGCGCGCCACGCTGCCGGAGCTGCCGGACGAGAAGGCCGCGCGCTTCTGCCGCGAGCACGGGCTGTCCGCCTACGACGCCGGCGTGCTGACCGCGAGCCGCGAACTCGCCGACTACTACGAGACCGTCGTGCGCGCGGCTCGGCGGCCAGCCGAAGCTCGCGGCCAACTGGGTGATGGGCGAGCTTTCCGGCGCGCTCAACCGCGACGAACCTCGAGATCGCGCAGAGCCGCGTGGCGGCGGACGCGCTCGCCGGGCTGCTCGGCGCGCATCGTGGACGACACGATCTCCGGCAAGATCGCCAAGGAAGTGTTCGAGGCGATGTGGACCGAGGGCACGGAGCGCCGACGCGATCATCGAGGCGCAGGGCCTCAAGCAGATCACCGACACCGCGGCGATCGAGCAGGCGATCGACGACGTGATGGCGGCGAATCCGGGGCAGCTCGCCGATTACCGCGCCGGCAAGGACAAGCTGTTCGGCTTCTTCGTCGGCCAGGTCATGAAGGCCACGCAGGGCAAGGCGAACCCTGCGCAGCTGAACGAGCTGCTGAAGCGCAAGCTGTCGAGCTGAGGCGGGTGCACCATGACCGTGATCCGCGAGGACGACTTCATCCAGAGCGTCGCCGACGCGCTGCAGTTCATCTCCTACTACCACCCGCTCGACTACATCGAGCACCTCGGCCGCGCCTACGAGCGCGAGCAGTCGCCGGCCGCGAAGGACGCGATCGCGCAGATCCTGACCAATTCGCGCATGTGCGCCGAGGGCACGCCGCCCGATCTGCCAGGACACGGGCATCGTCAACGTGTTCCTCAAGGTCGGCATGGACGTGCGCTGGGACGCGCGGCGCAGCCTCGCCGACATGGTCAACGAGGGCGTGCGCCGCGCGTACGACCACCCCGACAACAAGCTGCGCGCCTCGGTCGTCGACGACCCGCTCTTCGCGCGCAAGAACACGCGCGACAACTCGCCGGCCGTGTTGCACGTCGAGCTGGTGCCCGGCGACAAGGTCGAGGTGACGCGTCGCCGCGAAGGGCGGCGGCTCGGAGAACAAGTCGAAGTTCGTGATGCTGAACCCGAGCGACTCGATCGTCGACTGGGTGCTGAAGACCGTGCCGACGATGGGCGCCGGCTGGTGCCCGCCCGGCATGCTCGGGATCGGCGTCGGCGGCACGGCCGAGAAGGCGATGCTGCATGGCGAAGGAAGCGCTGATGGAGCCGATCGACATGCACGAGCTGCTCGAGCGCGGCCCGCAGAGCAAGGCTCGAGGAGTTGCGCATCGAGCTGTACGAGAAGGTCAACGCGCTCGGCATCGGCGCGCAGGGCCTCGGCGGCCTCACGACCGTGCTCGACGTGAAGACTCAAGCTCTACCCGACGCACGCGGCCTCGAAGCCGGTCGCGATGATTCCGAACTGCGCGGCCACGCGCCACGCGCACTTCGTGCTCGACGGCAGCGGGCCCGCGGTGCTCGAGCCGCCGTCGCTCGACCAGCTGGCCGAAGGTCACCTGGAGCGCCGGCGCGGACTCGCGCCGCGTCGACCTCGACACGCTGACGCGCGCGGAAGTCGCGAGCTGGAAGCCCGGCGAGACGCTGCTGCTGAACGGCAAGATGCTCACCGGGCGCGACGCCGCGCACAAGCGCATCGCCGACCTGTTCGCGAGCGGCGCAGGGCCTGCCGCCCGGCGTCGATTTCACGAATCGCGTGATCTACTACGTCGGGCCGGTCGATCCGGTGCGCGACGAAGTCGTGGGGCCCGCGGGCCCGACGACCGCGACGCGCATGGACAAGTTCACGGACATGATGCTCGAGCAAGACCGGGCTCATCGCGATGGTCGGCAAGGCCGAGCGCGGGCCGGTCGCGATCGAGTCGATCCGCAAGCACAAGGCCGCGTACCTGATGGCCGTCGGCGGCGCCGCCTACCTCGTGTCGAAGGCGATCCGCTCGGCGCGCGTGGTCGCGTTCGGCGACCTCGGCATGGAGGCGATCTACGAGTTCGACGTCAAGGACATGCCCGTCACCGTCGCGGTCGACGCGGCAGGGCACGTCCGTGCACAACACCGCGCCCGCGCAGTGGTCCGAGAAGATCCGCACGCTGGGCATCCCGGTGCGCGTGGCCTGACGCTGCATGGCCGAGGTCGACACGCTGCGGCGTTTCGTCTTCGAGCGCTATCCGTTCCGCGGCCAGCTCGTGCACCTCGGGCCCGCGTGGCAGGCCATGATGGAGCACCACGACTACCCGCCGCAGGTGCGCGACAGCGCTCGGCGAAGCGGTCGCGGCCACCGCGCTGCTGTCGTCGACGCTCAAGTACAAGGGCCTGCTGTCGCTGCAGTTGCGCGGCGAGGGCCCGATGCACCTGATGCTCGTCGAATGCAGCGACGGCCTCGCACTGCGCGCGGTGGCGCGCTTTCGCGACCCGCCGGACACGCGCGACCTGCGCGTGCTCTCCGGCAACGGCACGCTGACGGTCACGATCGAGAACGAGGGCGCGGCGAGCCGCTACCAGGGCGTCGTGCCGCTCGCGGGCGAGCTCGATGAGCGACTGCCTGCGCGAGTACTTCGAGAGCTCGGAGCAACTGCCGACGCGCCTCTGGCTGCACGCCGACGGCTCGAACGTGAGCGGCCTGCTGCTGCAGCGCCTGCCGGTCACGTCGAAGCCGGCGAGCGTGCACCGAGTCGGGCGCCGGCGGCGTGCCCGAGGACGAGGTCGAGGATGCGTGGCGGCGCGTGCAGCTGGTGGCCGACACCGTGACCGGCGCGGAACTGGCGCAACTCGACGACCGCAAGCTGCTGCGCCGGCTGTTCGCGGAGGACGACGTGCGCATGTTCGAGTCGGCGCCGGTGTTCTTCCGCTGCCGCTGCTCGCGCGAGCGCGTCGAGAACATGCTGCGTTCGCTCGGGTCGCGGCGAGGTGGACTCGATCATCGAGGAGTTCGGCCAGGTCGAGGTGCGCTGCGAGTTCTGCAGCCGCGCCTACCGGCTCGACGCCGTCGACTGCGCCAGCCTGTTCGCGAGGGCCGCGGCGCCGGGTCACGGCAAGCCCGCCGTTCACTGACGCCGTCACTACTGGTTCTGGCCGCACTTGCATGAGAACATCAAGATATGTTTATATTTATAAATGAAAGCGGGATTCGATGAGCTGCTCTCTGATTTGCGGGCCGTCTCGGAGTCGTCGCGCCTGCGCCTGCTCTCGGTCCTGGCCCAGGGCGAAATGTCCGTGACCGAACTGACACGCGTGCTCGGCCAGAGCCAGCCGCGCGTCTCACGCCATCTCAAGCTTCTTTGCGACGCGGGGCTGCTCGAAAAATTCCGCGAGCAGCACTGGATCTACTACCGGGTGCCCGCGGACGGGCGTGGCGCGTCGTTCGCGCGCGACCTGCTGCAACGGCTCGATCCGGTGGATCCCGTCCTGGCCGACGACGCGCAGCGCGTCGCCGACGTGCTCGACGAGCGCTCGCGACCCCGCGCGCACGGCGATGCGGCAGCCCAGGCGACGGACAATCGTGAACTAAACGCCGTGCTGGCCGCGGAACTCGGCGACCTGGGTCGTGCCGCGCTGTTCTATTTCGGCGACGCTCCAGCGGATGTGTTGCCGGCCATCGCCACGCGCGCGAAGCGCATCGTCGGCATGAACGCCTCGCGGCTCGAGGTGCAGCGCGCCCGGGCGGCCCTGCACTCGCGCGGCCTGAATCACTGCGTACTGCAGCAGGGCGAATTGACCGCGTTGCCGCAGGGCTCCTCGAGCTTCGATGCCGCGATCGTGGATCGCGCGCTGGCCGGACACGCCCGCCCGATCGAGGCGTTGCGCGAGGCCGCGAGGCTGCTGGCGGCGCAGGGGCAACTGCTCGTGGTCGAGGACTACGACGCGCTCGCGCAGCGCGCCGCCAGCGGCAATCCGCTGGCCCTGCTGCGGGAATGGCTGGCGGACGCGGGCCTCGCCTGCACCCGGCTGCACCCCGTCGACCTCGACGGTCGTCACTTGTTGCTCGCGGTTGCGACCGGCGAGCGTGCTGCGGCCGCCGCGGCCTGACCCCCAGGAGCCTGTGCATGGCGACGCCAGCGACCAGCGTGAATCCCGCGGCCAACGCCGCCGGCAGCGCCGGTCTCAGTTTCCTTCGAGTTCTTTCCGCCCAACGACGCGGCGATGGAGCAGACGCTGTGGGCGTCGATCCAGCGGCTCGCGCCGCTCGCGCCCGCGTTTCGTCTCGGTGACCTACGGCGCGGACGGCTCGACGCGCGAGCGCACGCACAACGTCGTGACCCGCATCCTGCGCGAGACCCCGCTGACCGCGGCGCCGCACCTGACCTGCGTCGGTGCGCCGCGCGGCGAGATCCTCGACATCGCGCGCGACTACTGGGACGCGCGGCGTGCGCCACATCGTCGCGCTGCGCGGCGATGCGCCGGCAGGGCCAGGCGAGCTACGACGCCGCACCCGGACGGCTTCGCGTACGCCGTCGACCTCGTGCGCGGGCTGCAGGACCGTCGGCGACTTCGACATCTCGGTCGCGGCGTATCCGGAGGTGCACCCGGAGGCGCCGAGCGCGCAGTTCGACCTCGACAACCTGAAGCGCAAGATCGACGCGGGCGCGAGCCGCGCGATCACGCAGTTCTTCTTCGACACCGACGCGTTCCTGCGCTTTCGCGACCGCTGCGCCGCCGCGGGCATCGACGCGCAGATCGTGCCCGGCATCCTGCCGATCACGCGCTTTCCGCAGATGCTGCGCTTCGCGCAGCGCTGCGGCGCGAGCGTGCCCGACTGGCTCGCGCAACGCTTCGACGGGCTCGACGACGATCCCGAGACGCGCCGCCTGATCGCGGCCAGCGTCGCGATCGAGCAGGTGCAGCCGGCTGCAGGCGCACGGCGTCGAGCGAGTTCCACTTCTACACGCTGAACCGCGCCGAGCTCACCTACGCGATCTGCCACGCGCTCGGCGTGCGCGCGCAGGCCGCGACCCGTCGCCGCGCCGGCAGGAGCCTGACCCATGCTGCGACCCGAACGCGTCCGCGAATTCCGCCGCCTGCTCGGCGAGCGCATCCTGGTGCTCGACGGCGCCATGGGCACGATGATCCAGACGCTACAAGCTCGACGAAGCCGACTATCGCGGCGAGCGCTTCCGCGACTGGCCGCGCGACCTCAAGGGCAACAACGACCTGCTCGTCGCTGACGCGGCCGGAGGTGATCGGCGAGATCCACCGCGCGCTACCTCGAGGCCGGCGCGGACATCATCGAGACCAACACCTTCAACTCGAACGCGCACCTCGCAGGCCGACTACGGCCTCGAGGCGCTGGTCCGCGAGCTCAACCTGGCCGCCGCGCAGCTCGCGCGCCGCGCGGCCGACGACGTGACCGCGCGCACCGGCCGGCCGCGCTTCGTCGCCGGCGCGCTCGGCCCGACGAACCGCACCGCCTCGCTGTCGCCCGACGTGAACGATCCGGGCTTCCGCAACGTCACGCTTCGACGAGCTGGTCGCGACCTACGCGCGAGGCGACGCGCGCGCTGGTCGAGGGCGGCGTCGACCTGCTCCTCGTCGAGACGATCTTCGACACGCTGAACGCCAAGGCGGCGCTGTTCGCCGTGCGCCAGGTGCTCGACGAGCGCGGGCTCGACCTGCCGATCATGATCTCCGGCACGATCACCGACGCGTCGGGGCGCACGCTCTCGGGCCAGACCGTCGAGGCGTTCTGGAATTCGGTGCGGCACGCGCGCCCGCGCCGTGATCGGCCTCAACTGCGCGCTCGGCGCGCAAGCAGCTGCGGCCGTACGTCGAGGAGCTGTCGCGCATCGCGGACACCTACGTCTGCGCCTATCCGAACGCGGGCCTGCCGAACGCCTTCGGCGAGTACGACGAGACGGCCGCGAGACGGCCGACCTGGTCGCGCGAGTTCGCCGCGAGCGGCTTCGTCAACATCGTCGGCGGCTGCTGCGGCACGACGCCGGAGCACATCGCGCACATTGCGCGAGGCCGTCGCCGGCGTGCCGCCGCGCAGCCGCCGGTGCATCGAGCGCGCGCTGCCGCCTGAGCGGCCTCGAGCCGCTCAACATCGGCCCCGACAGCCTGTTCGTCAACGTCGGCGAGCGCACCAACGTCACCGGCTCGGCGAAGTTCCGCAAGCTCATCGAGGCCGACGACTACGACGGCGCGCTCGACGTCGCGCGCCAGCAGGTCGCGAGCGGCGCGCAGATCATCGACGTCAACATGGACGAGGGCATGCTCGATTCGGAGGCCGCGATGGTGCGCTTCCTGAACCTGATCGCCGCCGAGCCGGACATCGCGCGCGTGCCGATCATGATCGATTCCTCGAAGTGGTCGGTGATCGAGGCCGGCCTCAAGTGCCTGCAGGGCAAGGGCATCGTCAACTCGATCAGCCTGAAGGAAGGCGAGGCGGCGTTCCTCGAGCAGGCGCGCCGGTGCGCGCCTACGGCGCGGCCGTCGTCGTCATGGCGTTCGACGAGCAGGGCCAGGCCGACACGGTCGAGCGCAAGGTCGCGATCTGCAAGCGCTCGCTACCGGCTGCTGACCGAAGCAGGTCGGCTTCCCGCCCGAGGACATCATCTTCGATCCGAACATCTTCGCGGTCGCCACCGGCATCGAGGAGCACAACGGCTACGCGCTCGACTTCATCGAGGCGACGGCGCGCGATCCGCGCGGCGCTGCCCGCACGCGCTCGTGAGCGGCGGCGTGAGCAACGTGTCGTTCTCGTTCCGCGGCAACGACCCGGTGCGCGAGGCGATGCACTCGGTGTTCCTGTACCACGCGATCCGCGCCGGCATGAACATGGGCATCGTCAACGCCGGCCAGCTCGCGATCTACGAGGAGATCGCGCCGGAGCTGCGCGAGCGCGTCGAGGACGTGATCCTGGCACGCCGGCCGGACGCCACCGAGCGGCTGCTCGAGATCGCCGGGCGCTTCAAGGGCGAGGCGGGCGCAGAAGCGCGCCGAGGACCTCGCGTGGCGCGGCTGGCCGGTGGCGAAGCGGCTCGAGCACGCGCTCGTCAAGGGCATCGACGAGTTCGTCCTCGAGGACACCGAGGAGGCGCGCCTCGAGCTCGGCGCGGCCGCTGCGCGTGATCGAAGGCCCGCTGATGGACGGCATGAACGTCGTCGGCGACCTGTTCGGCGCGGGCAAGATGTTCCTGCCGCAGGTCGTGAAGTCCGCGCGCGTCATGAAGAAGGCCGTCGCGCACCTGATGCCGTTCATCGAGAAGGGACAGGACGGCGCCAGCGCGCCGAACGGCAAGATCGTGATGGCGACCGTCAAGGGCGACGTGCACGACATCGGCAAGAACATCGTCGGCGTCGTGCTCCAGTGCAACAACTTCGAGGTCATCGACCTCGGCGTCATGGTGCCGTGCGAGCGCATCCTCGAGACCGCGCAGCGCGAGAAGCGCCGACATCATCGGCCTCTCGGGCCTGATCACGCCGTCGCTCGACGAGATGGTGCACGTCGCGCGCGAGATGAAGCGCCACGGCTTCGCGGTGCCGCTGCTGATCGGCGGCGCGACGACGTCGCCGGCGCACACCGCGGTCAAGATCGATCCGGAATACGACGGGCCCGGTCGTCTACGTGAAGGACGCGTCGCGCGCGGTCGGCGTCTGCCAGTCGCTCGTCACGCCGGAGAGCGCGCGACGAGTACGCGCGCGAAGCTCAAGGCGGACCACGCGCCGCGCCGCGAACAGCACGCGGCCGCAAGGTCAAGGCGCCGGCGTTCACGCTCGCGCGAGGCGCGCGCCAACCGCTTCCGCTGCGACTGGTCGGCGTACCGGCCGCCGGTGCCGAGGCTCGCTCGGCGTCCGCGACGTTCGACGACTACCGCTCGACGAGCTGGTGCGCTACATCGACTGGATGCCGTTCTTCAACGCCTGGGAGTTCGCCGGCAAGTTTCCGGACATCCTGACCGACCCGGTCGTCGGTGAGGCGGCGAGCAACCTCTACGCCGATGCGCGGCGCGTGCTGAAGCAGATGATCTCCGAGCGCTGGCTGCGGGCGAGCGCGCGTGATCGGGCTGCTTCCCGGCGAACACGCGTCGACGACGACATCGAGGTCTACGCGGACGAGACGCGCGCGAGCGTGGCTGCGCGGCTGCACCACCTGCGCCAGCAGAAGCCGAAGCCCGCGGGCCAGCCGCATTACGCGCTCGCCGACTTCGTCGCGCCGCGCGACGTCGGGCGTGCGCGGACTGGATCGGCGCGTTCGCCGTCACGGCGGGCATCGGCATCGACGAGAAAGTGCGCGATTCGAAGCCGCGCACGACGACTACGGCGCCATCATGCTGAAGGCGCTCGCCGACCGCCTCGCCGAGGCGCTCGCCGAGCGCATGCACGAGCGCGTGCGGCGCGAGTTCTGGGGCTACGCGCCCGAGGAGCGCTTCACGAACGACCAGCTCGTCCGCGAGGAGTATCGCGGCATCCGGCCGGCGCCGGGCTATCCGGCCTGCCCGGACCACACCGAGAAGGCGACGCTGTGGCGCATGCTCGACGTCGAGCGCACCGCGGGCATCCGCCTCACCGAGAGCTTCGCGATGTACCCGACCGCGGCCGTGAGCGGCTGGTACTTCTCGCATCCCGAGGCGACGTACTTCGGGTCGGCAAGATCGACGCCGACCAGGTCGAGGACTACGCGCGGCGCAAGGGCATGACGCTTGCCGAAGCCGAGCGCTGGCTCGCGCCCGTGCTCGGCTACGATGCCACGGCGAACGCGGCCTAGGATTCGATCCGAACTGCGCTCGCGCCGATTCCGGGGCCGCCAGCGAGGGGAAGCACGTGATCCGAGCCCGAGTACTCACGGCGGCCGCGCGGCCGTGGCTGGCGATCGCGCTGGCGCTGCTCGCCGGGTGCGGGTCGCTGCCGTCGAACGAGTCGCGCGCGGAGCACTTCGACGTGCTGGTCCGGCACGGCACCGTTTACGACGGCAGTGGCGCCGCGGGTCGCAACGCCGACGTCGGCATTCGCGGCGACCGCATCGCGAGTGTCGGCGACCTGTCCGGGGCCACTGCGACCCTCGAGATCGACGCCGGCGGGCGTGCCGTCGCACCCGGGTTCATCAACGTGCTGTCCTGGGCCAACGAGTCGCTGATCGTCGACGGTCGCGGCATGAGCGACCTGAAGCAGGGCGTCACGCTCGAGATCTTCGGCGAGGGCGAGTCGGGCGGCCCGCTGACCGACGGCATGAAGGCGCAGCTGCGCAAGCAGCAGGGCGACTACCGGTTCGACATCGACTGGACCACGCTCGGTGAGTACCTCGAGTCGCTCGTGCGACGCGGCGTCTCGCCCAACGTCGCCTCGTTCGTCGGCGCGACCACGGTGCGCGTGCACGTGCTCGGCGAGGATGATCGCGACCCCGATGCCGCGGAGCTTGCGCGCATGCAGGAGCTCGTGCGGCAGGCCATGCGCGAAGGCGCACTCGGCGTCGGCAGTTCACTGATCTATGCGCCCGCGTTCTTCGCCGAAACACCGGAGCTCGTGGCGCTCGCGCAGGCCGCGGCGGAGTCGGGCGGCGGCTACGTTTCCCACGTGCGCAACGAGAGCGACCGCCTCGAGGAGGCGATCGACGAGCTGGTCGCCATCACTCGCGCGGCCGGCGGTCACGGCGAGGCCTACCACCTGAAGGCGGCGGGCGAGGCCAACTGGGGCGGCATGGCGCGGGCGATCGCGAAGATCGACGGTGCGCGCGCGGCGGGACTGTCGGTCGGCGCAAACATGTACACCTACACGGCCGGCTCCACGGGACTCGACGCGGCGATGCCGCTGTGGGTGCAGGCGGGCGGGCTCGACGCCTGGGTCGCGCGTTTGCAGGACCCGGCGCTGCGGGCACGCGTCGTCGCCGACATCCGCTCACCGCCCGCCGGCGAGGAAAACCTGTTTCGCCAGGCGGGCTCGCCGGACCGCGTCAAGCTCGTGGGATTCAAGAACCCGGCCCTGAAGCCGCTCACCGGCAAGACGCTGGCCGAGGTCATGGCGCTGCGCGGCACGAGCGCCGAGGACACGATCGTCGACCTCGTCATCGAGGACCACTCGCGCGTGCAGGCGGTCTATTTCCTGATGAGCGAGGACAACGTGCGCCTCGGCATCGCGCAGCCGTGGGTGAGTTTCGGCTCGGACGCCGAGGCACTGGCACCCGAAGGCGTGTTCCTGAAATCGAGCACGCATCCGCGCGCGTACGGCAACTTTGCGCGACTGCTGGGACGGTACGTTCGCGATGAGCAGGTGATCCCGCTGCCCGAGGCGATCCGCCGGCTCACGCGCCTGCCGTCGTCCAACTGGAAACTCGAAGGCCGCGGCTGCATCGACCCGCAGTGCTACGCGGACGTGGTCGTGTTCGATCCCGCGACGATCGCGGATCGCGCGACGTTCGACGAACCGGCGCAATACGCGGTCGGCGTCGAGCACGTGCTCGTCAATGGGGTGCCCGTGATACGCGACGGAGAGCACACGGGCGCGAAGCCCGGGCGCGTCGTGCGTGGACCGGGCTGGGTGCCCTGAGCCGTGCGCCGCGAGCGAGGCTCTACGGGCGCGACTGCGCCGTCGCGTCGCGCACCGCCCTGAACTGCGAATCCGCGTTCCACTGGGGCCATTGCCGCGAATTGGCGAGTTCGCGCGCCATCTCGTAGAACAGGACCACGTCCTGCGTGGCGCCACGCAGGTCCCACTGCTCGCTCCACCGATCGCACACCTGGTGATAACAGTTCTGCGTGAACTCGCTCACCCAGCGGTCGCCGGCTGCGCGTCCGCCGGTCACCAGGTCGGCGCCGCCGCCCATGCCCATCAGGAGTGTCGCGGGGACCCCGCGCTTCGCGAACGGAAAGTGATCCGCACGGAACGCGAGGCCACGCTCGGGCTTGCCATCGGGAGTCACGGTGCGGCCCTGTCCGGCCGCGATCTTCGTGAGCAGCGCGTCGAGATTGCTCTGGCCGGCGCCTACCAGCACGACGTCACGCGCCGGCCCCGCGGTCTGCAGCACGTCCATCGTCAGGTTCGCCACCGTCTTTTCGAGCGGCAGCCACGGCTGCATCGCGTAATACTCGGAGCCGAGCAGGCCACGCTCCTCGGCCGTCCAGGCGGCGAACACGAGCGTGCGATCCGGTCGCGGTCCGCGCTTGAAGGCGCGCGCGATCTCGAGCGTGCCGGCGACGCCGATCGCGTCGTCCATCGCGCCATGGCGGAAACGGTCGCCGGACGCATCCGGATCCCCGGCGCCGTAGGCGTCCCAGTGCGCGCCGATCATCACGCTTTCGAGCGGCCGCTTGCGGCCGGTGATCTTGCCGATCACGTTGTGGCTGTCGATGCGCACGTGCGCCAGCGGAAAGTTCGCGCTGAACGACGCGCCGGGCAACACGACGGGCTTGAATGCGGTGCTCCGCGCCTGCCGCTTCAACGCTTCGAAATCGAGCCCCGCCTTGGCGAAGATCGCTACCGCCGTGTCACGGTGCAGCCACGACTGCAGCAGGAGCTTTTCGCGGGCAGGGTCGTCGCGGACGATGTCGAACCCTTCGCCGTTCGGCGCGATCGCCGTCTTCCAGCCGTAAGCGGCCGGGTCCGTCTCGTGCACGATCAGCGCCGCGATCGCGCCGCGCCTGGCGGCTTCCTCGTACTTGTAGGTCCAGCGCGCGTAATACGTCGCGGCCCGGCCGTCGAACTTGCCGTAGGCATCCTCGCCCGCAACGGCTTCGAAGTCCGGGTCGTTGACCAGGTAGACCGCGACCTTGCCGCGCAGGTCGGCCGACTTGTAGTCGTCCCACTGGCGTTCGGGCGCATGGACACCGTAACCCACGAACACCAGCGGCGCGCTTTCGATGGTCACCCGGTCGACCGGGCGGTGCGACAGCGCCGCCATGTCCACCTGCTGCACGAGCGCGCGCCCGACGCCGCCCACGGTGACGCTCATCGCGGCGTCCACGGGGACGACCGTGCGCAACAGCGGCACTTTCTGCGTATAGGTGCCGTCCGGGCCACCCGGTTCGAGCCCGAGGGCCTTGAACTGCTGTACGAGGTATTCGATCGTCTTCGCCTCGCCCGGCGTGCCTGGTGCGCGGCCTTCGTAGTCGTCGCCCGCCAGGGTGCGCGTGATGCTCGACAGGCGCTCGGCGCTGATCGACTCGGCTGCACCGTCCTTCGCGTGCGCCGGTCCGGTCCCGGGGGCCGCAGCCAACAGCGCGGCGGCCAGGCAGCAGCAACGCCTGATTCCGGCACGCGTCGTCTTCATGCTTCGAAGTCCTCCAGCCTGGCTTCACGCAGCAGGCGCTGGTAGCGCATGGTGCTGTGCGGCCAGTTGTTCGTGATCGTGCCGTCGGCGAGCTTGTACCAGCTGGCGCCGGTCGCTGCCCAGACCGACCGCGCCAGGTCCTGCTGCAGGCGCCGGTTGTACTCGTCCAGCACCTCGCGCCTGACGTCGAGCCGCTTCAGGCCGCGGGCCTGCAGCTTGCGCAGGGCGTCGACGATGTAGCTCGCCTGCGCCTCGATCATGACCAGGATGCTGTTGTGGCCCAGGTTCGTGTTGGGCCCGTAGAGCATGAAGAAATTCGGGAAGCCGCTCACCGTGACGCCCAGGTAGGCGCGCGCGCCCTTGCTCCATTCCGCGCGCAGGTCGCGGCCGTCGCGACCCTTGATCGTCATGGGGGCGAGGAATTCCGTGCTCTTGAATCCGGTCGCGAAGATGATCACGTCGACTTCATGGACTTGGCCCGACTGGGTCACGATACCGTCGCGGGTGATGCGCTCGATCGCGTCGGTCACGAGGTCGACGTTTGTCCGGTTCAGCGTCGGGAAGTAATCGTCGTTGAACAGGACCCGCTTCGCGCCGATCGGGTACTGCGGCACCAGCCTGGCGCGCAGCGCCGGATCGTGGACCTGCCGGCGCAGGTGCCCGAGCGCCATCCAGCGGGCGATCGCCTGCATGGGCCGCACCTGCTTCATGAGCGGCGTAAGCCGCATCTCGCCCAGGAAGAACCACTGGCAATCGTGGTACAGCTTCGCGAGGCGCGGCCAGCGCGTCAGGAGCCGTTGCGTGCGCGGTGCATAGAGGCGGTCCTTGCGCGGCAGCAGCCAGTTGGGCGAGCGCTGGAAGATCACGAGCCGTGCCACCTGGGGCGCGACCTGCGGCACGAACTGCACGGCGCTCGCCGCATTGCCGATGACCGCGACGCGCTTGCCGGCCAGGTCCACCGCATGGTTCCACTGCGCAGAGTGAAATTGCGCGCCTGCGAACGAGTCGCGTCCCGCGATGTCCGGAGTCGACGGCCTGTTCAGCTGCCCGACGCCGGCGACGACGAAGTCCGCCTCGACCTGTCGAGCCGTCGGCACACGTGAGCGTCCAGCGGTTGGCAACCTCGTCGTAAACGACGGTCGTGACTTCCGTGTCGAAGCGGCAGTGCGGCAACACCCCGTATTTGATCGCGCACTCGACCGTGTAGCCGAGCAGCTCCGGCTGCCATGCAAAGCGCCTGCTCCAGTCGGTCTTCTGTGCGAACGAGAAGCTGTAGAGGAAGGAGGGCGCGTCGCAGGATGCGCCGGGATAGGTGTTGTCGCGCCAGGTACCGCCGAGCGTGGCCGCCTTCTCGAGGATCACGAAATCGTTCTCGCCTGCCTGCTTGAGCTTCATGCCCATGCAGATGCCCGAATGGCCGGCGCCGATGATCGCAATGCGCGCGCGTCGCGGTGTCTGCTCGATCATTTTCCCGCTTTCCGTCTCAGTCATGCCGACTCCACGAGCTTGCGACGCTCAATCCAGTCGCGCCAGATAGGACGTTCCACCTAGCGCGCCCATCTGGCGCACGATCCACGCCTGGCGCTGCCGCACGTAGCGCGACGGCGCCTGGACCTTGAACCTGGCCGGGGCGGGCAGCACTGCCGCGAGCAGGGCGGCTTCGTGGCGGCTCAGGCGCGCGGCATCCTTGTGGAAGTAGCGACGGCTCGCGGCCTGCACGCCGTAGGTGCCGCGGCCGAACTCGGCGATATTGAGGTACACCTCGAGGATGCGCTGCTTGCTCCAGCACGCCTCGATCAGCACCGTGATGCCGGCTTCGAGACCCTTGCGGAACCAGCCCTGGCCTTGCCACAGGAACAGGTTCTTCGCGACCTGCTGGGAAATCGTACTGGCGCCGCGAATCCGCCGTCCACGCTCGCGGTCGGCGAGGGCCTTGTCGATCTGCACGAGGTCGAAACCGTGGTGCACCGGAAACTTCTGGTCCTCCGAGGCGATGACGGCGACCGCCGCCTGCTTCGAGATCTGGTCCCAGTCCCGCCACTCCTGCTGGAAGTCGTAGCCTGGCTCGCGCGTGATGAAGGCGCCGGCCCTGCTCGTCAGCATGAACGTCGTGAATGGCGGATTCACCCAGCGCAGCGCGGCCACGGCCGCGACCGTAACTGCGGTCCAGGCCGCGACGCCGAGCAGCAGTCCGCGCAGGACCCTGCGCGCCAGGCCACGCCGACGTTTTGCCATGGAGGAGGGCGCTCTCGCCGCCGTTCGCGGACGCTGTGAACGGCGGGGCCGTCGCGCGCGACGCGAGGTCAGGCTTCCGGCGACGGCGTCACGCGACGCGCGCTCGTCACCACGACCGGCTCGACCGGCACGTCGTCGTGCATGCCACGGCGGCCGGTCTTGACCTTCGCGATCGCGTCCACGACCGACATGCCTTCGGTGACGTGGCCGAACACGGCGTAGCCGGCCCCGCCGCGGCCCGGATCGAGGAACGCGTTGTCGACGAGATTGACGAAGAACTGCGAGGTGGCGCTGTGGGGATCGTTGGTGCGCGCCATCGAGAGCGTGCCGCGGCGGTTCTTCAGGCCGTTGTCCGCTTCGTTGCGGATCGGCTGGCGCGTCGGCTTCTGCTTCATGTCCGCCGTCATGCCGCCGCCCTGGATCACGAAGCCGGAAATCACCCGGTGGAACACGGTGTTGTCGAAGTGGCCGGCGTCCACGTAGTCGAAAAAGTTCTGCGCCGAAAGCGGCGCTTCCTTCTCGAAGAGTTCGATCGTGAAGGCGCCGAGCGTGGTTTCGAAGCGGATCATGAGTGCACCCTGTGCGGGAATGGCAGGAAACGGGGCGGAATAGTGAACGCAGGGACGCGCGATGTCACGCGCCGGGGACGGGCCAGCGGCCTTCGGTGCAACGGTCGTGGCCGCCGAGATCGCGGTGGGTGGAGAGCTCGAGCAAGCCGGCCGCGTCGCAGAGCGATCGCACGGCCTCGCCCTGGCGGTCGCCGTGCTCGACGACGAGCCACCCCCCCGACAGCAGGTGCCTGCCCGCATCGGCGACGACCTTGCGCAGCGCCTCGAGGCCGTCGGGACCGGAGAACAGCGCCGCGTGCGGCTCGTAGCGCCGTACGTCGCGTTCGACGCGCGGGTCGGCCTCGGCGATGTAGGGCGGATTGCTGACGATCAGCGCGAAGCGCTCGTTCGGCACCGGGTCGTACCAGGAGCCCTGCCGGAACTCGACATTGGGGATCGCAAGCTGCGCGGCGTTCGTGCGCGCGACGAGCACGGCCTGGGGCGCGACGTCGGTGCCGATGACCTGCAGGCGCGGGCGCTCCCGGGCGATCGCGAGCGCGATGGCGCCGCTGCCCGCCGCGAGGTCGAGCACGCGGCCAGGCGCGTTCTCGTGCAGGTGCGCGAGCGACCGTTCCACGGCGAGTTCGGTCTCGGGCCGCGGAATCAGCACGTCCGGCGTGACCTCGAGCGGCATCGACCAGAACTCCTTCTGGCCCAGGATGTAGGCGATCGGCTCGCCATGCGCGCGCCGCGTGACGTGCGCTTCGTACCGGTCGGTCGCCTCGCAGTCGAGAATGCGTTCTTCCGGGTGCGCGATCAGGTAAGACCGGGGACGCGCGAGCGCGGCCGCGAGCAGGATCTCCGCTTCGTGGCGCGGCTGGTCCGTCACGCGGCTGAGCCGCGTGACGCCTTCGCCGATCAGTTGCGCGATTTCAGTCGCCACGACGCTCCTTGCCGCCGGCCGCGGCCGGTCACTCGAGGCTCGCGAGTTGCTCGGCCTGCCACTCCTGCTGCAATGGCCCGATCACCTCGTCGAGCGCGCCGTCCATGATGGCGGGCAGCTGGTAGAGCGTAAGGTTGATGCGGTGGTCCGTCACGCGCGCCTGCGGATAATTGTACGTCCGGATCCGCTCGGACCGGTCGCCGGTGCCCACCTGCAGCTTGCGCTCCTGCGCCTGCTGCGCCGACTGCTTCTGCTGCTGCGCCTCGAGCAGGCGCGCGCGCAACAGCGACATCGCGCGCGAGCGGTTCTTGTGCTGCGAGCGCTCGTCCTGGCACTCGACGACGGTGCCCGTCGGCAGGTGCGTAATGCGGATCGCCGAGTCGGTCTTGTTGACGTGCTGGCCGCCCGCGCCCGAGGCGCGATACGTGTCGACGCGCAGGTCGGCCGGGTTGATCGTGATCGCGTCGATCTCCTCCAGTTCCGGCAGGATCGCGACCGTGCAGGCGGAGGTGTGGATGCGGCCCTGCGATTCCGTGGCCGGCACGCGCTGCACGCGGTGCGCGCCCGACTCGAACTTGAGCTGCGAGTACGCGCCCTTGCCCACCACGCGGCTGATGATTTCCTTGTAGCCGCCGTGCTCGCCGGCGCTCTCGCTCAGCACCTCGACTTTCCAGCCCTGCCGTTCGGCGTGACGCGCGTACATGCGGAAGAGGTCGCCCGCGAAGATCGCGGCCTCGTCGCCGCCCGTGCCGGCGCGGATCTCGAGGAAGATGTTCGCATCGTCGCGCGGGTCCCTCGGCACCAGCAGCCGCGTCAACTCCACGCCCTCGGCGGCGATGCGCGCGTCGAGCGCGCGCACCTCGTCCTCGGCCATCGCGCGCATGTCGGCGTCGCCCGCGGCCGCCATGTCGAGCGCCGCGCGCCGCTCGTCCTCGAGCCGCGTGAATTCACGGAAGCGCTGCGCGACGGGTTCGAGCCGCGCGTACTCCATGGACAGTTCGCGGAACTGGTTCTGGCGGGAGATGACGCCGGGATCGGCGAGCAATGCGCTCACTTCCTCGAAGCGGTCCACCGTGCGCTCGAGTCGGCGTCGAATGGAGTCTTTCATCAATCGTGCGGCTGGTCGAGCCGGTAGATCTCGGCGATCGCCTCGAGGATCTCGTCGTCCCCGGTTTCCGCCGCGTCGCGCAGGCGCTGGCTCGGCGCGTGGATGAGCCGGTTGGTCAGCGTGTTCGCGAGGAACCTGAGCGCTTCCTCCGCGCTGCGGCCCTGCTGGATCATGTGCTCGGCCTGCTCGAGCGTGTGGCGGCGCGTGCGGTCGGCGTCGTCGCGCAGGCGCCGGATCATCGGCGCCGCATCGCGCGTGCGCAGCAGGTGCGAGAAGCGCTCGACCTCCGCCTCGATGAGGTCGCCGGCTTCGCGGGCGGCCTGGCGCCGCCCTTCGAGATTCTCGTTCACGACCGACTGCAGGTCGTCGACCGTGAACAGGTATACGTCCTCGAGCTCGGCGACGTCCGCGTCGATGTCGCGCGGCACGGCGATGTCCACCATGAACATCGGGCGGCGCTTGCGGGCGCGCAGGGCGTCGGCGGTCATCTTGCGCGTGATGATCGTCGTCGGCGCGGCCGTGGAGGCCACCACGATGTCGGCCTCCTTGAGGTGGTTCGGGATCTCGTCGAGCCCGATCGCGAAGCCGTGGAACTCGGCGGCCAGTTCGCGCGCTCGATCCACGCTGCGGTTGGCGATGATCATGCGGCGCAGCCCGTCGGCGTAGAGATGGCGCGCCGCGAGCGCGACGGTTTCGCCCGCGCCGACCATCAGGGCCGTACGATTCTCGAACGACGCGAACACCGTCCGCGCCATCGCGACGGCGGCGGACGCGACCGACACGGCGTTCGCGCCGATCTTGGTCTCGGTGCGCACGCGCTTGGCCACGGAGAACGCCGACTGGAACAGCCGGTTCAGCACCGGGCCCGTCGTGCCGGCTTCCTGCGCGACGCGGTAGGCGTCCTTCAACTGCCCGAGGATCTGCGGCTCGCCGATCACCATCGAATCGAGCCCGGACGCGACCGAGAACGCGTGCGCGACCGCCTTGCGCTCGTCGTGGTGGTACAGGCAATGATGGATCGGCGCGCCGAGCTCGTGATAGCGCTCGAGCCACGCGCCGAGCTCCGGCGGTCCCGAGTCCGTGACGCAGTAGAGCTCGGTCCGGTTGCACGTCGAGACGATGACGGACTCGCGGACGTCCGGCAGGCTCCTGAGCTCGCGCAGAGCGTCGGGGATCCGTGCAGGCTCGAAGACCACGCGCTCACGCACTTCAACTGGGGCGGTGCGGTGGTTGATGCCGACGACGACGAGAGACATCCGGATCCCGGGCTGGACGGTCGCGAAATTCTGGGTGAACGGCACCGGCAACACAAGCCGCGGTGCGCATCCGCTATAGTGGCTGCGCCATGACTATCCGCATTTCCCGTGTTTTCCTGCGTACCGTCCTGCTGGCGGTGCTCGGTTCCGTGGCCGCCTGCGCCCCCGCCACGGTTGTTCGCAACGATCCGGCTGCCACGCCGGCGCCCCCGGAAACGCTGCTGGCCGACGCCGACGCGGCACTCGAGCGCGGCGAGTTGCCGGACGCCGCCCGCGCCTACCGCGAAGCCGCGCAGCGCTCCAGCGACGAATCGGTCGCCGAGCAGGCGACGCGGGTCGCATTCGATCACTTCCAGCTGCGCGAGGCCGCGCTGGCTGCGCAGCGCTGGCTCGAGCTGAATCCCACGAACGAGCAGGCGCGACGGTATGCCGGCGTCACCGCGCTCAAGCTGCACCGGCTCGACGACGCCGAGCGCTATTTCGGCGACCTGGTCGACACCGTCTACATCAGCCCGGCGGCCGGCTTCCTCGCGCTCCTGCCCGTGATCGCGAACGAAGGCACGCCGACCGACGTGCTCGAACTCTTCCGTCGCCTCTCGGCCCGCCATCCCAAGGTCGCGGAAGGTCACTACGCGCTCGGCAGTGCCGCGCTGCGTGGCGACAATTTCGCGCTTGCCGAGGGGGCGGCCGCGACGGCGGTCCAACTCGCGCCCTACTGGAAACCCGCCCAAATGCTGCTGGCACGGGCGCGGATCGCCACCGGCAAGGAAGACGAAGGTCTCGGACTCGCGCGTGAACTCGTGACCGAGCCGGACTCGGACCTGGCGACGCACCTCGAATACGCGATGCTGCTCGCGGCGACCGGGCGCGACGAGGAAGCGCGCGCGATGCTGACACCCTACGCGACGGGCACGACGGTGGTGCCGGGCGCCGTGCGGGCCTTGGGCGTGCTCGATCTCGAGGCGGGCAACCTCGATGCGGCCCAGGCGCGCTTCGAGGGACTGCTCGGCACCGGGGCCCAATCGCAGGAAGCCCTCTATTACCTGGGCGTCATCGCCGAACGCCGCAAGGATCTCGACCGCGCCTTGCGTTTCTATTCGCGCGTCACCAGCGGCGACTACAGCCTCGCCGCGCAGCAGCGCGTGTCACGCCTGAAGGCAGAGCAATCGGGCGTCGAGGCCGGGCTCGTCAACCTCGACGAACTCGCGCGCGCGCAGCCGCAATACGGCCCCGAAGTCGTGTCGGCCAAGGCCGGCCTGCTGTCGGCGCTCGGCGACGAGAAGCGCGCGCTCGAAGTGCTCGACGCCGGGCTCGTGCGTTACCCCGACGTGCTCGAACTGCGCATGGATCGCGTGTTCCTCTACGAACGCACCGACCGCGAGGAAGCCGCGGTGCGCGAACTGCGCGCCATGCTCGCCGAGCGCCCGGGTGATGCGACGCTGCAGAACGCACTCGGTTACACGCTGGCCGACCACAACCAGCGCCTCGACGAGGCGCAGTCGCTGATCACCGCCGCGCTTGCGCAGACACCGGACAACGCCGCGGTGCTCGACAGCATGGGTTGGCTGTTGCACCGCCAGGGCAAGCAGGCGGAGGCCGTGCAGTACCTCGAACGCGCCAGGCGCCACGGATCGGATCCCGAGATCGACCTGCACCTCGGCGAGGCGCAATGGGCGATGGGCGACACCGCCGCGGCACGCAAGACCTGGCAGGAGGCGCTCGAGCGCCGTCCCGACAACGAGAAGCTCCGCAAGCGGCTCGAGCGCGCGGGTCCCTGAGCCGACGGCGCGGGAACACCAGATGTCCGGCGCTCGCATCGCAGGTCCTGCCGCCATGGCCGTGCTGCTGGCCGCATGTGCGGCGTCGCCGGTCCTGCCGCCCGGCAGCGGGAGGACGCCCGACCCGACGGCACTGTCGCAATGGACCGCCAAGGGCCGCATCGCGCTCGTCACGCAGGGCGAAGGCGGCAGCGGCAGCTTCGTCTGGCAACAACGTTCCGAGCGCACCGAACTCGCGTTACGCGGGCCGCTGGGCGCTGGCGGACTGCGCATCGTGACCGACGGCGAACGTCTCGAACTCACCGACGGCACAGGACGGGCGCTCGACGGCGACGCCGCGCGGCGCGCGCTCGAGGAGCGGCTCGGCATCGACCTGCCGCTCGCCGACCTGCGTTACTGGATGCTGGGCCTGCCGGCCCCCGGCAGTGCGATGGCTGGCGCGACCGTGGCACTGCCGGCATCCGGCAAGGCCGGACCCGGCGCCGGATTCAGCCAGGATGGCTGGACGGTCACCTTCGACGAGTATCGTCCCGTCGCAGGGTGGTCGCTGCCGTCGCGCCTCAATGCGGCGGCCGAGGGCGTGCGCGTGCGGATCGTCGTGGACGACTGGGAGACGCCGACGCCATGACCACCGCCGCCCGGCAACCCATGTGAGCCGCTCCTGCAAATGAGCACATGATTCCTACCCATGAAGAGACACCGCTCGGCCGTCCGGCGCCCTGGCCGGCACCCGGCAAGCTGAACCTGTTCCTGCACGTGGTCGGGCGCCGTGCCGACGGCTATCACGAGCTGCAGACAGCCTTTCAATTCATCGACTTATGCGACTCATTGCAATTCTTCAAGAGGCCATCCGGGGTCATTGAGCGCCTGGGAGAGGTGCCGACGGTTGCACCGGAAGCCGACCTGACGGTGCGCGCCGCCCGGCTGCTGGCAACCCACGCCCGCGCATCCGGTCTCGACCCGCTGGGACGCCTGCCGGGAGTCGCCATCGCGGTCGACAAGCGCCTGCCCATGCAGGGCGGCGTGGGGGGCGGCAGTTCCGACGCGGCGACGACGCTCGTCGCACTGAACTGGCTGTGGGGGCTCGGGTTCGGCCCGCACGCGCTCAGCACGGCTCGGCCTGCAATTGGGCGCCGACGTCCCGGTTTTCGTCCATGGCCGCGCCTCCTGGGCCGAGGGGGTGGGTGACCGACTGACGCCGGTCGACTTCCCGGAACCGGTCTACGTGCTGTTGCGGCCCGACGCCGGGGTCAGCACGGCCGAGGTGTTCAAAGCCCCTGAATTGACAAGGGATTCTGCGGTGATCACAATTCGCGGTTTCCTGACGGCCGGCGGCCGCAATGATTGCGAGCCGGTGGTCAGGCAGCGCTTCCCGGAGGTCGCTGCCGCCCTCGACTGGCTCGGGCGTCATGCGTCCGCACGAATCACCGGCACGGGCTCCTGCGTGTTCGCGGTGCTGCCGGACGCTGCCAGTGCGCGTGCGGTGGTCGCTGCCGTGCCGGCGCGGTGGCAGGGATGGGTTACGCGCGGCCTGAACCGCTCGCCGCTCGCGAGCCGGCTGCAGTTCGAGCGCCAGGATGGCTTCGGCGTGGATACGACCACTGTGTGACGGACTGTCTGACGGGACGACGAGATGCGTTGGGGTGTCGCCAAGTGGTAAGGCAGCGGGTTTTGATCCCGCCATTCGGAGGTTCGAATCCTTCCACCCCAGCCAACCGACGGCAAGAATAGAGAGATGTTGATGGACGGCTCCACGATCGCGGTGTTCACCGGCAACGCGAACCCGCAACTCGCGCAGGACATCGCGCGTTACCTGCAGGTTCCGCTCGGGCGTGCGCACGTGGGCCGGTTCAGCGACGGCGAGGTGACGGTCGAGCTGATGGAGAACGTGCGCGGCCGCGACGTGTTCGTCGTGCAATCCACGTGCCCTCCCGCCAACGACCACCTCATGGAGCTGCTGGTCATGGTCGATGCATGCCGGCGCGCGTCCGTCGGGCGCATCACGGCGGTGATGCCGTATTTCGGTTACGCCCGACAGGATCGCCGCCCGCGTGCGACGCGCGTCGCGATCACGGCCAAGGTGGTCGCGAACATGCTCGCCGGCGTGGGCGTGCACCGCGTGCTGACGGTGGACCTGCACGCCGACCAGATCCAGGGGTTTTTCGACATCCCCGTGGACAACGTGTACTCGTCGCCGGTGCTGCTCGGCGAGGTGTGGAAGCAGAAGTACGACGACCTCGTGGTCGTCTCGCCGGACGTCGGCGGCGTGGTGCGCGCGCGCGCGATCGCCAAGCGGCTCGACGATGCCGACCTCGCGATCATCGACAAGCGCCGTCCGCGGGCGAACGTGTCGGAGGTCATGAACATCATCGGCGAGGTCGAGGGCAAGAGCTGCGTGCTCGTCGACGACATGGTCGACACCGCCGGCACGCTGTGCCAGGCGGCGAAGGCGCTGAAGGATCACGGCGCCCGGCGCGTCGCGGCCTACATCACGCACGCCGTGCTGTCGGGCCCCGCGGTCGAACGCATCGAGGCGTCCGTGCTCGACGAGCTGGTCGTCACGGACACGATCCCGTTGCGCGAGAACGCGCAGGGCTGCCGCAAGATCCGCCAGCTGTCCGTGGCGGGGTTGCTGGCGGAAACGATGCGCCGCATCCGCGACGAGGAGAGCGTCAGCTCGTTGTACCTGGACTGAGGTCACGCGCGGCGGCGTCGTGCGCCGCGCGCGGGCCACGCACTGTTTTTGGTGCCGTCACATCTGGTCGCGGATGAGGCGGCGAATTTGTCGCAACTGGAGATAATCATGAAAACTGCATTCGAACTCGCCGCCGAGTTTCGTGACGCGCAGGGCAAAGGTGCGAGCCGCCGCCTGCGTCACGAAAACAAGGTGCCCGCCATCCTTTACGGTGGCCACCGTGAGCCGCGCGCCCTGGCGCTCGACCACACCAGGCTGAAGCTGCTGCTCGACAACGAGCGCTTCTACTCGACGATCATCAACCTGAAGGTGGGCGAACTGAACCAGGCCGCCATCCTCAAGGACGTGCAGCGTCATCCCGCGAAGAACGCGATCGTGCACATCGACCTGCAGCGCGTGCTCGACGACGAGAAGATCCGCATCACGATCCCGCTGCACTTCAAGGGCGAGGCGGCATCGCCCGGCGTGAAGAAGGGCGGCGTCGTCTCGCACCTGCGCAACGACGTCGAAGTGAGCTGCCTGCCGAAGGACCTCCCCGAGTTCATCGAGGTCGAGCTGGCCGGCGTCGAGTTGAACCAGATGCTCTACCTCTCGGACCTGCCGCTGCCTGCGGGCGTCGAGATCCTCGAGCTCACGCACGGTCGCAATTCGCCGGTCGTCTCGATCCACCACGCCCGCGCCGAGGAGGCCGAAACGCCTGTTGCGGAAGCGGCTGCGGCGACGACGACGACGACGGCGACGCCGACGGCTGCGGCGCCGGCGGCTGCGGCTGCGGCAGCGAAGCCGGCGGCAGGCGCGAAGCCTGCGGCCGAGGCGAAGAAAGACGCGAAGAAGTAGTTCGGCGCGACCCGGCTGCGAGGCCGGGGGAAACGGGCCGCCCCGCGGGGCGGCCCGGTTCTTTTTCGGGACAGGGCAATGGCAAAAGCAGTCACAGAGACCATGGCGGGGACACCGTTGCAGATCGTGGTCGGGCTCGGCAATCCGGGTCCGGAACACCGGCTGACGCGTCACAACGCGGGCTTCTGGTTCGTGGACGCGCTCGCACGCCGGCACGGCGCGCAGTTCCGCGCGCACGCGCGTTACCAGGGCGAGGTGGCGAAGATCGTGCTCGAGGGGCACGAACTCGTGCTGCTCAAGCCGCAGGCCTACATGAATCGCAGCGGCCTCTCGGTCCGCGCGCTGATGGACTACATCAAGGCGCCGGTGACCGAGATGCTGGTCGTGCACGACGAACTCGACTTGCCCGTAGGCGTCGCGCGGCTGAAGCTTGGCGGCGGCCACGGCGGGCACAACGGCCTGCGCGACACGATCACGCACTGCGGCGCGGACTTCTGGCGGCTGCGGCTCGGCATCGGCCATCCCGGCGACAAGGCGCAGGTGATCGACTACGTGCTGCAGCGATCCTCGGCCGCGGACGAGACCGCGATCCTCGAGAGCGTCAGGGGAGGCCTCGATGCGCTGAACGTCTTCCTGCGCGACGGCGCGGAGAAGGCGATGCTGCAGCTGCACTCCGCTCCGGCGGCGGCGCGCTGACCGTAGTCAATTCCCTGCCCGTGCGCGGGAGAGGTCGCCGCAATGCGGCCGGCAGTCCGCATCGCGGGCAAGGACAAACACAATAATGGGCATCAAGTGCGGCATCGTCGGCCTTCCCAACGTGGGCAAGTCGACGCTCTTCAACGCGGTCACGCAGGCGCAGAACGCCGCTGCCGCGAATTATCCCTTCTGCACGATCGACCCGAATGTCGGCGTCGTGCCGGTGCCCGACCTGCGCCTCGCGGCGCTGGCCGCGATCGTCGAGCCGGAGCGCATCCTGCCGACGACGGTCGAGTTCGTGGACATCGCCGGGCTCGTGGCGGGCGCGTCGAAAGGCGAGGGGCTCGGCAACAAGTTCCTGGCGCACATCCGCGAGACGGACGCGATCGCGCACGTCGTGCGCTGCTTCGTCAATGACGACATCGTGCACGTTGCGGGCAGGATCGACCCGATCGCCGACATCGACGTCATCAACACCGAGCTGGCGCTGGCCGATCTCGACACGGTCGAGCGCGGGCTGCGCCGCGCCGAGAAGCTCGCGAAGACCGGCGACAAGGATTCCACGCGCCTGGCGGAAGTCCTGAAGCGCATGCAGGTGCACCTCGATGCCGGCAACCCGGCGCGGACGCTGCCTGTCGACGCGATGGACCGCCCGTTGCTGCACGAACTGCACCTGATCACGTTGAAGCCGCTCATGTACGTCGCAAACGTCGCGGAGGGCGGCTTCGAGAACAATCCGTTCCTCGAGGCGGTCAAGGCGCGCTCGGTGCAGGAGGGCGCCGACGTGGTGCCCGTGTGCGCGGCGATCGAGGCCGAGATCGCGCAACTCGACGAAGGCGACCGGCTCGCGTTCCTCGAAGAACTGGGGCTGCACGAGCCGGGACTCGACCGGGTGATCCGCGCCGCGTATCACCTGCTCGGGCTGCTCACGTTTTTCACCGCGGGCGTCAAGGAAGTGCGCGCGTGGACGACGCACCAGGGCGCGCTCGCGCCGCAGGCCGCGGGCGAAATCCACACGGATTTCGAGAAGGGCTTCATCCGCGCGGAGGTCATCGCCTACAACGACTTCATCGCCTGCAAGGGCGAGCAGGGTGCGAAAGAGGCCGGCAAGATGCGGCTCGAGGGCAAGGAATACGTCGTCCGCGAGGGCGACGTGATGCACTTCCGCTTCAACGTCTGACGCGCCGCCCCCAGGTCAGGGCACCGGCACGCCCTGTTTCACGGCCTCGAGCGCCTCTTTCAGCCCGAATTTCTTTTTCTTCTTCGGCTCTGCGGCGGGAGTCTCGCCTTCGGGCGTCTGGGCCCCGGCGCCATCGGCGCCGACTTCCTCGCCGCCGGCCTCCTCGCTCGCACCCATCGACGGCATGCCGAGCATCGACATGGCGACCGACTTCACGCGCACCTTGAGCGCCCAGTCCGGTTCCCACGCGACCATGGGATCGATCGGCCGCGGCGGGTGGGCAAGGTTGATCTCCGTGCCGTAGGCGATCATGCGCAGCATCCCGCCGGAGCCTTCGGGGAAGATGCCCTTCGGGATGTCGCAGCGCGTCGTCGATGGCGCGAGCAGCACCTTGTCCTTCAGCCACTGGTCGACCGACTTGTTGGTCTGGTATTCGACGAGCCCGAATCCGGAGTCGGGCAGTTCGCTCGAGGTCCAGAGCGTCATTTCCGCGCCGTCGCCGGTTTCGTTGCCCTTGCCGCCCATCGCGGCGATGAAGTAGGCGCGCGCCGTCGGCAGGACCTGCCAGCTCAATTGTGTAACGCCGTCCGCGCTCGCCTGTTGCAGCGCAATCGGCGGCATCAGGTCCTGCGCGGCAGGCAGCGCGAACTGGAAACTCTCCGGCACGCCCTGGCCCGCGAACGCATGGTTGCCGGCGAGCGATGCGCCCTCGGGAATCATCCGTTTGTCGGTGGGGTTGGGCCACACGGGCCGCCCGGGCGCCGAATGCGTGCCTTGCTGCGTCGCGCGCCGCCCTTTGAATATCGCCATGAGATCCTCGACCGTACCGGTCGAGAAATCGACGACCTTCGGCTGTCCTGGCCGAATGGTCGTGCCGCAGCCCCAGTACAGGCTGATCTTGCCCTTCGGCTGCTCCGGTGCTTCCTCGACCGTGTCGCCGCCGCCGTAGTTCTCGGGCACCGGCTTCGCCTGCGGCAGGACCTTCAGCTGCAGGGTCGGCGCGAGCTGGCTGCCGGCCGGCACGGTCTGCAGGGCCTCGGCCAAGTTCGGGTTGCGGCTGGTGCGTAGCGTGACGTCCATGAACCGGCCGCTGCCGCCGAAGCGCGTGTAGCCGAACTGGTTCGCGTTCTTGCCGCCGAACAATGCCGACAAGGGGGTGCCGCCGCCACCGCCGCCGGCCATGCTGCCCATCATGTTGCCCATCCCGCCGGGGATACCCGGCGACGAGAACGTCGCGAGATCGATCCAGGCGTGCGCGATCGGCGGCTTGTCGGCCGGGCGCTTGTCGTTGCCCGCCGTCTGCTGGGCGAACGAGACGCCGATCGGTGCGAGCAACATGGCGGATGCGCATGCGGCGGCGAGGATTCCATGCATGGCCGACCCCTGTTCTTGTCCCTTCAGGTTGCCAGTCTCGCACAGCCATTCCGGCGTGCGCATCCGGGCCCTGCCGGTCCAGCTGCCTTGACTACGGCGGCGCCCGTCGCGACAATTCGCGGTCCCGTGCGGCCCGGGCCTGGTTGCCCCGGTTACGCCACCGCCCGCCTCGTGGTGAGGTAGCTCAGACGGTTAGAGCGAGGGATTCATAACCCCTAGGTCGGGAGTTCGATTCTCCCCCTCACCACCAATCTTCCTTTTCGAATCAAAGCGTTTTGCGCCGAATGCGATTCCAGGACGCACGGTTGCGCGACTCTTCCTGAAGCCTTGTTGTGTCATGCAGTCATTCCAGCTCTGCAAGACGCAATCGACTTCTCAGTGCCTGCTTCTGCGTACGGCCACAAGCCGCAGGCCACCGGGTCAGAATGCCTGCGGGACAGCCGCCACTCGCGACATGCGGATTCGTGGTGCCGCGCACCCGTTAGACTCGGCCTCTGAGGGAGCAACCGACATGACCGACACGCCGACCGAGCGTGAAGGAGCAGGCCCGTGGGCCAAGCTGCGCCGCCGTAAGGTGGTGCAGTGGGGTTTGGCGTACATGGCAGGCGCGTGGTCCTTGCTGCAGGTCGTGGGCTTCGCGGTTGACGCATTTCATTGGCCGGATGTAGTCAAACCGATCGCAATACTGGTGCTGGCGATTGGTCTCGCCATTGCGCTGACCCTCGCCTGGTATCACGGCGACCGTGGCGAGCAGAGCGTGACACGGGCAGAGCTCGCCGTCCTGACGCTGCTTTTGTTGCTGGGCGGCGGCGTGCTCTGGCTCTATGGGCATCGAAGCCGTCCCGTGCCAGCCAACGTCACGGCGGTGTCTTCCGCACCCACCGCGGCGGCCACTGTGTCGGCTTTGGACGCACGTCCCTCCATCGCGGTGCTGCCATTCGTGAACATGAGTCCAGACAAGGACCAGGACTATTTCTCGGATGGCCTGTCCGAACAGATGCTGGACCTGCTGGCCAAGGTGCCGCAACTGAGAGTCATCGCGCGGACCTCGTCGTTCTCGTTCAAGGGCAAGCTGGTCGACGCCGCGACCATCACGCGCACCCTGGGCGTTTCGCATCTGCTGGAGGGCAGCGTGCGGAAGTCCGGGAATCAGCTGCGCATCAGCGCAAAGCTGGTGCGGGCCTCCGACAGCTCGCAGCTCTGGTCCGAGACCTATGACCGGAATCTCGAGGACGTCTTCAAGATCCAGGACGAGATCGCCGAAGCCGTCGTCGCTCAGCTCAGGCTCACGATGCTTGGAGCATCGACGCCGGTGAGCCAGGCCACCGATGCCGCGGCCCTCGCGGATTACCTGCGGGCCAGGCAGCTGTACCGTTCAAACACCAAGGACAGCCTCGCTGAGGCGAGCACGCTGCTCGAGCGCGTCGTTGCGCTCGACGACAACTACGGCCCCGGGTGGCGACTGCTGGCACAAACCTATAGCGCACGGGCCTGGGTTGGATTCCTGCCCCTGCATGAGGGTTTCGCCAAGGCTCGCGCCGCAATCCAGCGGGCGATCGATATCGATCCGTCCGATGCCGCGGCGATCGCTTTGTTGGCTTCCCTGTCACAGGCCTACGACATGAACCTGCCCGAGACCGCGCGCCTGCTGAAGCTCGCCTTGTCACTCTCGGCGCACGACGAGACCGTTTTGCGCTCGGTAGGAAGCCTGACGCTGAAGACGGGAGACGTCCAGCGCACGATCGCGATCTTCGAGGAACTGGTGCGGCTCGACCCGGTCAACGGGGAGGCCTGGGGCAATCTCGGGTTCGCGTACATGGTGTTCGGCAGGTACCCCGACGCGTTCGCGGCGTTTCGGAAGTCGCTCGAACTGGAGCCTGATGCCGTGTTCACACACGAGCTTCTGGGGGAGGCGCTGCTGTTTTCGGGCGACCTCGACCGGGCGCTTACCGAAATGCAGCGCGAGCCCCATGACGTCATGCGACGTTTGGGGCTTTCCTGGGTCTACGCCGCGCTGGGACGACGCGAGGAATCACGGCGACTGCTCGAAGAGGTCGGGAGCGAGCATCCGGATTTTTCAAGCGCGGTGGCGGCTGGCTACGCGAGTCTCGGCATGGCCGACGAGGCGTTCGAATGGCTGGACCGGGCCCTGCGGGAACGCGATGGGGGCGTCCTCGAGGCGCGGGTCGGGCCATTGTTTCAGCCGTTGCGCGCAGATCCTCGCTGGGAACCGTTCCTTCGACGGATCGGCCTGTCGGACGAGCAGGTCACGGCACTCGACTTCAACATTGAAGTCCCTCTGACGGCAGGGTCGAGCAGAAGCGGTAGCGCGGAGGCGCATTGACAGCGTGCCGAGCTCGACGTTCGACACTATGCGAGGTCGCCGGGCCACACGCGCCGTTGATCCACATGGGTGCGCGCACACCCTGCCGCGGCCCATTGCGATGTCTCCAGACGGTCGCATGCCCCCGTTCGGGAGCAGCATCGTCGCCCCATGAGCGACCTCACCAAGTCTGCATCGAGCCGCCCGCGAGTACCATGCTTATCTGTTGAACTGCGGGCGGGCATCGGTGGGCGCACCTGAAGCCGCCCGACTTCGCCACGGTTCCGGCAGCGCAGCCTGATCGGCAGGGCATCGACACGCCACGCATCGAAGCGTGGGCAGCACGCCGCGAGTTGGTGGTCGTGCTGGCGCAGGCTCGCGTTGGCGCCGAGGTCGGTCTTGGGGCGAGGGTAAGGCCAAGGCAGGGTCGGCGGGGGAGCCTTGCCTGTCATGTCGGCAAGTCCTCATTCCCCGTGGCGCGCTTTCTTGCGCAAAGTGTCGCGATAGCAGGGCTCAACCGTGAGGAGGATGTCCATATGCAGATCCACTCGATCCCAACCGTTCGGATGTACATGGACACCGAGACTCACGCGCTGTCTGCCGACGACGACATTCTGGTGGCGTTGCGCCACCTCCTCGACGAAGGCGTCACCGGAGCTCCGGTGGTCGACGACCAGGGAAACGTAGTCGGCAAGCTGTCGGAGTACGATTGCCTTCGGCTGCTGGCCGAGGGCCGTGGCGGTGACATGCCTCGCGGGCGCGTCCGCGACTTTATGGCCACCACGTTCACCACGGTGCCGCCCACGATGGACGTCTACTACGTGGCAGGGATGTTTCTGAACGACCCGACGCATCGCCGATTCATGGTCATGGAAGGTCAGCGCCTGGTGGGTGTGGTCACCCGCAAGGACATCCTGCGGGCCGTGCAGGCAGGCCTCAAGGGCTGCTGATGACCAGCGAGCCGCATGCCGCTGCCGGCTGGCTGCTGCCCCGACGGACTCGGTTTCATGGGTAAGCGCGTACGTCACTGATAGACGTGCCGTCATGCGTACCAACGCCCCGGCTCCGCGCCGGGGTTTCTCTTTCTGCACGAACGCAGCAAATATTTCAGCAGGCACGCCGAGCGATGCCGAGCAGTATCGGCGCATGGACGAACTCGCCGACGACTTGTTCCTTGATGCCGTGGATGCCGTCGTCACCGACGTACTGAGTTAGATTGGAGACGACGCGGTTGCGGGGCGACTTCCGAGCGGCTAATCGGCCCGTCCGTCGGCGTCGCGCATTGAGTTGGTTTGCGGCGGTTCCGGAAACGTCCCGCGTTTCGGGGTGGCAGGTGTGGGGAATCGAAGCCGGAGTCGGGAGTGGACGGCAGCGTTGCTGCCACGCGTCGCGTGGCGACGCTTCGGATTGGTTTGGCGCAGGTAAGATTGTCGAACCCAGTCCACGAGTTGTCACTAAATGTCGATCGAAACAGTGCCGCATTGGGTTCGCGAGATTTACGCGATCGTGGCCAAGCTAGAGACTGCGTTCCCCGGGCGCCAATTCACGCCCGATGGGCACCTGGTCGGGAGTCTCGGTGAAGTGCTCGCGTCGTATTACTACGATCTCGATTTGTTGCCAGCGTCCGCAGTCGCGCACGATGCGACGGCAGGAGACGGCCGTCACGTTCAGATCAAGGCGACGCAAATAGATCGGGTGGCGCTGCGTGCAGACTGTGCGTGGTTGCTGGTGTTGAAGCTTGACGCGCGGGGCGGTTTCGACGAGATCCATAACGGACCGGGACAACCGGTCTGGGCGGCCGCCGGAAAGATGCAGAGCAACGGACAGCGGTCGGTCAGTCTGTCGAAGCTCCGTGCACTGAATTCCACGGTCGCGGATCGCGATCGAATCGCGCGAGTTCGGTAGGTCGGCATTGGATCGATGCTGCGGGGCCGTTGAAGCCCCGCCTCCGGATGGTTGGCAGGGGTGAAGAATCGAAGCCGGAGCCGGAAGTGGACGGCAGCGTTGCTGCCTCGCGCGATCACTGATCGCGCCTCCGAGTTGGTTTTTCAAGGAACGACGATCGAGGACTGTTTTGCGATCTCGCGCAGCGACTAAAGCTGCGCTCCGGCTCCTTAGGATTACTCGGTCCCGCGTTTCCGGATGGGCGGGGATGTCGAGAGGAAGAAGCGGACGAATGCGTTCTCCGCGACTAGCGGTTAGCGCTCGTCGCCTGGTGTCGGTGCGACCTTGGGTGCACGGCGCAGGTACTTCATCATGTCTCTCGGCTTAGCCGACCCGGCGCGCTCGTGCAGGAAGTCCCGCGCGGTGCGAATCGTTCCGACCTTTTCGGCCACCGCCGCGGCGATGAACTGATTCAAGGACACGCCGTCGAGCTTGGCGAGTTCCGCGGCCGCGTTCTTCACCGAGGTTGGCAGCTTCAGCGGGTAGGTGCTTTTGCTCATTTCGACAGCTCCTTGAGAACCTGTGCCGGCGTCTTCACCGGGACGCCGAACATCCGCAGGACCGGGTGAAAGTCGCGAACGTTGTGCGTGACGATCGCCTCCGCCTGGCCGTTCACGGCCGCCTCGAGGATCAGTTCATCCGCG
Organism: uncultured Gammaproteobacteria bacterium; assembly: GCA_963786705.1. Classification (GTDB taxonomy): domain Bacteria; phylum Pseudomonadota; class Gammaproteobacteria; order Steroidobacterales; family Steroidobacteraceae; genus RPQJ01. Next base: position 41,693 of record CAWBAG010000009.1, on the reverse strand, counting down.
GGGTCCGACAACTGCGGACGCCACATGAAATGAACGTCCACCGGTTCGGCGGCGCTGGCGAGGGCAGCAAGAAATCCGGCGACGTCGTGCTCACTCATGCCCGTGGCCAGCCTGTGTTCGGGTCGCAGGAGCACGTCTTCGTACTCGAGGAACACGGCGGTCGTGACCAGCGGTATACAGCGGCCTTCGGCGACCAGCGTCAGCAATCGATTGCTCGCTCCCAGTCGACTGCGCAGGCCAGCCACCAGAACTGAGGTGTCCAGTACGACGCGCATATGCTGTAAAGGATATGACATCCCATAGCATGTTTCAAGCCTGTGCGCGGGAAATCCGGATGCGGGTCAAATGTACCGTTACCTGCGGTTCGCGGGGCGAATAAAGCCCCGCTTCCGAAGGGTTGGCAGGGGTCGGGAATCGAAGCCGGAGCCGGCAGTAGACGGCAGCGTTGCCACGAAGAATTCGGACGGACGGAACGAAGATCAGGTCAGACGAACGCAGGCTATCGCTGCGTTCTCGACGGCTCACGGGGAGCCGTCCTGGGAAGGGTTTTGCGGACGAAGTCGGGCCGTGGAGCCCTTGGACCGTCGCGGTCCTCGAAAAACGGCTAGGCAGCCCGAGATCGGCTGCGGCCGGCCGCCAGCGTGGGCAGCGCCTTCACGGCCTTGCCGGATTCGCGTTCGGCGACGCGCAACTCATGGAGTTTCTGCAGGTTCAGCCAGAACTCGGCGCTGGTGCCGAAGAAGTGCCCGAGCCTGAGCGCCGTGTCGCCGATGATGGCGCGCTGTCCGTTCAGAACCTGCGTCACCCGATTGGTGGGCACCTTGAGCTGGCGGGTGAGTTCGGCCGCGCTCGTGCCGAGTTCCTCGAGCTGCTCGGCCAGGTGTTCGCCAGGATGAATGGCCATGCGTCCCATAACGACCTCAGTGATAATCCTCTTCGCGCTGGTGACGCACGGCGAGAATCGAAATGTGGTGCGGATCGTCGATCTCGAACAACGCCACGTAGCCTGCGTTGCCGAAGGGGATGACGAGCTCCCGCAGCAGCGGGCGATCGCCGGGCCAGGCCTTGCGACAGGAAAAGGGCGAGTGTTCCAGCAGCCCGAAGGCCGTTTCGATGGCGTCCAGGGCGCGTTTGGCGGCGGCCAGGTCCTGGTCGATGAGGAAGGCCTGCAGGCGCTTCAGGTCCGCGACGGCCTCGCGGGTGAGGCGGACCTGGTAACGATTCACGACTTCCTGCTTGGTAGCCGGCCCTGCGCGAGCTGACGCCTGAGCGTCTTCAGTGCGGCGTCACTCGACACGTAGCGGCCCGTGCGCCGCGCTTTCGCGGCACTAGCGAGCCCCCGCTCGACGAACTCCTGCTGCGAGCGACGAAACTCTATCGTGCGCGTGACGGCGTCGTGAACGAACGAGGAGAGGGATTCGCCCGGTGCGAGGACGGCCTCGGCCTCGGCGCGCAGCTGCGGGGAGACGCGCAGCGGCGGCAGCGTGCTGGTCTTCATGGTTCGGTCGCCTTTGGCGCGTGATGCATTTGCGATGCATCATAACGGCCAGCCGGGACGCTGGCAAGATGGGTGGGCGGGGGCGAGCGAAGCACCAGCTCCAGATGCGAAGTCCGGGGAATGGCCAGAGACGACGCAAGTCAGACGCGGCTGGCGGCCGCTCGTGGGGCGTTTCAAACCCCGCCCCCCATGGGTCGGCAGGGGTGGAGAATCGAGCAGGCAAGAGTTGGGGACGCTGGCGGCGCCAGCTCGACGGCTCGGGGAGCCGTCCTGCGATCGGATTGGCAGGGGGAGAGTGAGCGCGCAAGATCAAGACACCAACCCCTGGCGCGGAAGGATTCGGCGTCAATTCACGCACTCGTTCCTCGTCAACATGGGAGGCGCGCAAGATGAACCAAATTCCAACCTCGGACCTGTTGAACCTCCTGCTGACGCAGCGGACGTCCATCGATCTGCAGTTTCAGTTCTGGTTGTCGATCACCTTCGCAGTCATCGTGGCGGGTTTCGTCGCGGGGCGCCGTCTGGATCTCAAGCTCAGATTATTGGCCGCGGTACTTTACGTGCTGGCGACTGCCCATCTCGCCACCCGCTGGATGTACGACGGCGGCATCGGCGAGCGCTGGGTGACCGTGCTTATAAGCCGAGGTGTCGACATCGGCATCCCGTGGGTTGCGGTGTATCTTCGAATGGCGGTCATGCTGCTCGGGACCGTGAGTGCGTTGGTGTTCCTGTTCCGGCGCGATCGCCGAGAGGGCGGCGACGGCTAGCAGGACGCTAAGAACGGCTTTTCAACAGCCTGTTAAGGGGACGCTGGCGTTGCCAGCTCGCGCTGCGGGGGCAGCCCTGTGGTTGGTTGTCCATGACAGAGGATGCCGAGACCGTGGTCTGCGATGTGCCCGGCGCAGCGACTAAAGCTGCGCTCCGGCTCTAGGCTCGACAGGGGTGAGGAATCGAAGCCGGAGCCGGACGTGGACGGCAGCGTTGTGGAGAAGAATTCGGACGGACGGATGGGACTAAGATCAGGGCAGACGAACGCAGACTATCGCTGCGTTCTCGCGCTGCAGTGGCGGCGCTTCGGAATGGTTTGGCAGGGGGAGGACTCGGAGTGGCGGAGGCCGAGGACGCAGGATCCGGGGCCGGGCAGCCCCACACCTGCCAGGCGTGGACTGCCCGCCGTTCGCGAACTACGGCTTGTCGTAGACCATGACGTTGTCGTACGCGGCACCCGTTGCGCTGGTGCCCTTGCTGCTCAACGTCAGCACTTTGCCATCCTTGGAAACGGTGCGAGTGGTCGTACCGATCACTTTGCCGCCCTTCTTCTGTGTGCTCTGGACCGTGTGGTCATCGACCTGTTTCAACGACAGGCTGTCAAAGTTGGCTGACCCGGTCAGGGGGTAATCCTTTCCATCCGCCTTGAACGTTGACTTGGCGACGATCTCCTTGCCGTCCGCGCCGACACTCGTCCAGGTCATGGCGGTGCCTTGCTCGGTTGCCGCGTAGGTCCGGGTATCGCTCTTCGGCGCAGGGCCAGGGCTGAACTTCGACTTCGCGACATTGAGCTGCCAGGTTCCGATCACGGGATCGGCGGCGGGCGCTGCGACGACGGCGGCGCTTCCGACAGTCAACAATATCGACATAAATGCGGTCTTCAGAATCGTTTTCATCTTGATCCCCTCTGGAGGTGTCGTAGTTGTTGGTCCAATACTGCGCGATGGCGCGGGTGTTCCCGTTGCGCGGGAGGGTTTTTCCGCGATGATCCAACGCGATCGAAGCAGTATCCGAGACCATTTCGCGCCTGTCCGTGCGGTGGCAAACACAGCGATTGCAAAGAAGTTCGCTGCAATCGCGGCGCGCATGTCGCCTCTTCCCTGCGCAGCGGCGGAGGATGAAGACGACGAGAGTAGGGCAGACGCTGGCGGCGCCAGCTCGCGCGATCACTGATCGCGCCTCCGATGGTTCTCCGTGGCTAGGAATGCCGAGACCGTGTGGCTTGCGCAGCGACATAGGCCTGGCCTCTGTTGGGTCGGCAGGGGTGTCGGAGCAGAAGACCACGAAGAAGAATCGCAGGGGGGACGAACGCAGCCTGGCGCTGCGTTCTCGCGCTGCAGGGACAGCGCTTTGGATGGTTGGGCAGAGAGGCGGACCGGAACAGGCGTCGTTGTACCGCCCGTAGAACATCATCGCTGATCATCACCGCCACGAGGCTTGAAGGCTATAGGTTGTCGGGAGCAGGATTGCACCCGAGCATTTCTGCCAGCACCTTGACGGCGAGTCGGGGATCGAATGAACAAGACGCTGCTTGACCGAATGAACTACAAGCTGGTTGGAAGTGCGGTGACCGGAGCCGTACTTGGGGGCATTGTTGCGTACTTGTCGTTTGCTGTCGGAGATGACTTTAAGGCGTTCGCGTTGAACCTGCTGATTGTGGTGCTCGGCTTGGCGCTTGGCTGGCTAGTTGGCATCCTCTTGTCGCCGTACTCTACGGCCGAAGAGAAGAAGTTTGGGACATATGCAATAGCGTTGGCGTCTTCGTGTCCGGCTACCTTGTTGGAAAGATCGATGCCGTCGTTGAAGCCATGTTCGAGCCGAGCTTCATCATTGATCCGATCCATGGCTTCCGGATCCTCGCGTTTGTTGCTGCGCTGACGATCGGACTTGTCGTCACCTTTGTGTTCCGCAAGTACGGATAGCGGCGAGTTCGGACGGCAGATGGCGCGGCTTCGTGCACCGACCAAGGGTGAGCTCGTGCCTCTGGTCCCTGGGGTTTGGGTTTACGGGAGGAGACGGAGACGCAGGAGTAGGGGCAGACGGCAGCCCAGTTGCCTCGCGCGTTCATGGATCGCGATTCTGAGGGGTTACTCGACCCGTTGTGGGCCTCGCCCTTCGGGCCCGTCTGCGGCGGTTCAGCAACGGTTCTTTGCGGCCGGCATGTCAGTTGCAGTAGCGGGCGCATGGGAATCGGGGGGGCTGTTCAGCAAATCGTTCACGGGATTTCTGTCGACGCCGGGGCCGTCTTCGGAGGGCGGCAGGGGAGGCTGATCCGGAGTGGGTGAGATGGCTCAAGGATCGTGACGGACATGAATAATGCTCAAGCACTGGTGCTGGTCGTTGCGAACCCGGGTGGCCATGATGGACGATCGCTGCCCCGTGCACCGGCTGCCAAGCCCCTGGCGATGCGAGTCGCTGCGATCCGCTTCCTAGTAGAGGCAACGCCCGTGCGACCGTCCTTCACTTCAGCAGATGATAGTCACTCAAGCGGAACCACTTGCGGGAAAGGATGAACCCGGTCACCGGTTCCGGGGAGAGACTGGTGACCTCTTCGGTCATGTTTCTCCTGTAAAAGGCGGTGCAGGTGGAATTCTGCCAGACCGTCTTTTGCATCTTTCGTCTCATGTCGGCGACGTATGCATCCTGAAGGTCGCGTCTGGCATCGATGGCCTTGATGCTCTTGTCCCGCTTCACGGCGCAAATGGCCTGAACGATATAATCAGTTGCCGCCTCCATATAGGAGATCTGCGAGCTGTGTCCGGTGCCGGTGTTCGGGCCGTTCACCTTGAAATAGTTGGGGTAACCGGAGACGGTGATGCCCTTGTAGGAGACTGCCTCCTTCTCCCATTCGCTGTTAAGGTTGCGGCCACCCAGCCCATGCACCTGAAACGTCAGCGCTTTCTTCATGTTCGAATAGGCGAAGTAGCCCGTGGCGTAGACGATGACGTCGAGCGGGATATCCTTGCCATCCTTAGTCCTGATGCCCTGGGGCGTGATGCATTCAATCCCGCTGATATCCACATCGACATTGTCGAGGGACAGCGCGGGGAGATAGGTGTTGGTCGGTATGACCCGCCGGCAGCCCAACTCGTAATCGGGCAGCATGTGCTGCCGCAATTTGTCGTCGTTGATGTACGTGTCCAGATGCTTCTTCAATCTTCTCCGGTAGTGGTCCTTCATGAGCCGACTGATCCCCGATATCCCCGGATAGCGGCGAAAGGCGATGAACCGGATGTCGTAGAAAGCAAAGACGAGCAAACGGATGATGTGCCGTATGCCCGGCAGCGTTCGAACGAAGCGCTCTACGGCACCGTAATGCCGGTCTGAGCGCGGGAGAATCCACTGCGCCTTGCCCATGAACAGGGTCAACCGGGATACCTTGCCGGCAATGGCCGGCACGATCTGGGCTGCTGAACATCCCGAGCCGATCACACCGACACGTTTTCCCTCATAGGCGACGGAGTGATCCCAGTGCCCGGAGTGGAATATCGGTCCTTTGAAGGTTTCCGCACCTTTGATATGGGGAATGTGCGGGTTCGCCAGCACCCCGCTGGTGTCGATCACGAAGCGGGCGGTGTACCTCTCGCCTGACTCAGTCTCCACGTGCCACAGCAATTCGCGCTCGTCAAAAGCGAGCCTGGCCACCGTCTGGTTCGTACGGGCATGCTTTCGCAAGCCGAACCTGTCGATGATATGGTTCGTGTATGCGAGCAATTCGCTTTGCGGGGCAAAGGATTTCCTGAACGGATACGGTATGAACGAGATGCAGTAAAGACTGGTTGGAACGTCCACCTCTGCGCCGGGATATGAGTTGACCTGCCAGGTGCCGCCCAACTCGGAACTTCTTTCCAGCAAGACAAAGTCGTTGCATCGCTTTTTCTGCAATCGGATGGCCGCCAACAGCCCGGAGAATCCGGTCCCGATGATCACGGTCTCGACCTGTCGAGGCTGCATCGGGTTCCCGGCGTGCGCAGATATCTCTCTCGATGCGGCTTGCTCCGATGCGCTCATCTTCACGCTCATCCAATCCGTCGGTGGCCAATGTTCAAGTCGAGCCTAAACGATAGCCCCCTTGCCGACCACCAATAGAAGGTGCGGGTAGTACGCGCGCGCGAGGGGTGGGAATCGAGCCCAGACGACATGACTAGGCGGTGCGTCCCGAGCTTGCACCCGCATGCGTCAGTTCGCTGCAGCGGATTATTCCAACAGAGTTCCAACCGCGGGCCGCCTGGCGCGGCACGTGCCACAACCCATTGAAACGTATGTATAAGAGTGGCGCTCCCAGAGGGATTCGAACCCTCGTACCAGCCTTGAGAGGCCTGCGCGCGAACGGACTCTAGCCTAGACCGACGCGGTTCGCTCGCATATGGCGAGACGGGAAAGTAGGCAAACGGCGAGGGCAACTATCGGATCTCCACCGTCCGTCTGAAAGTACCAAAGCGGGCCCCCGCTACTAATCGAACTAAGCACTTAGCCAAGCCTACCAGCTTGGCTTTTTTGCGTTTCGGCATTCGTGCAGGCGATGTGTAGGCAATTTCGATCAATCCGCAGCCAGGACGGCGAGCCTTTCGCTAACGGCCTCCGCCGGATCCGCGGGAATTGCAGCAGACTTGGCCGCCTCCGTGACCTGAATGAGCCACCCCTTCAAACCCCCGACCCCTTTTCGGGGACGCCGGTTTTCAAGTTTTGCTCCGCGCTTACCTGCAGATTTTCACGCTTAGGAATGCCGAGATCGATGACACTCCGCGATGACCGGTACGTTTCGAGCACCGCCACCAGAGCGCCAGTGCCAGTTGAGTGCCAGTGGGAGGGTGTCAGATCCGATGATGGATGGGTTCAAACAGGGAGCGTGCCTGTTCCTGCGCTACGGCTAAATTGCGGGTCAAGTCGCCCGTTACGTCTTGATCATGGTGTCAGGCCGCCCAGCCACTACATAGTGAGTGCTTATAACTTGGACGAGCTTAGCGGTTAATGCGCGTTTTGCCGCGCCGCAGAAAGCCGCGCTGTGATGGGCGTGACCGGATAGGCGTGCCAGTTGCTACTGCGCCGGGCGCACCAGTCCAAGCGAGGCAGGCGTCGCTGGAACGCATCGACTTATCCAAGACATTGGATTGGTTTTTCCGGTCGATGTTGTTGGCCCTTCCTGGCGTCTGGCTTCAGTAGCACGCCAATCACACGCGTATGCGTGCGTCGGCAATGGATGTCTGACGTCCGAATAACCCCAGCTTAGAAACGGATTAGCGGAATAAGCCGGACCGAATATGCACAGGCATAGCTCGCTGCATTACGTCAGCCCCCCGCGTCAGCCCGCGCCGACACTGATTTCATCGCATGCTGATAACGAAGCCGTAAATGCTCGGGAATGCTGACCAGCACAAAAGAAGCAGACGCAGCTTCAAACGAATATGGAGGTTCGGTGAGTGCCAATCGCCGGTTTCCCCGGTGCGGGACCGGCTTCCTGCGCGCCTTCTGAGCGCAGCGAGCCTCTGCTTCCTATGTGCATTACCCCTGGCGGTGGTGTGGTGGAGGCCGGGCCGCCGCCATCGTCCTTGAACCACCGCAGCCTCCGGGCGATTGAAGGGATGTAAGAAGATGTTGAATCTGCTTGATGAAATCGGCCCTGCCATAACCAGCCTTGAGTTTGTTCGTTCTCAGTTGGATATGGCTCGCCCTGTGACGGTGAAGGAGCTGCTATCACGGTACCGCGAGCCGATCATCATCGACGAGCCCCTAGTGACTCCGGACGGCGTTGCTCTGGGCGGCCATCACACGATCACGCTGGAGCGGAAGGGCCGGTGCCGTCACGAGGGCCATATGCGTGCCACCGGATTCCCGTCCTTCCGGTTCGGCGTACGAACGGTGGTGGCGGGCGGCGCCGGCAACCCGTTTGTCACCGCCGCGAGCGGAGAGGTGCACGGTTCGAACGAGTTCGGCGATGAAGAGTCACCGTGGGACCAATCAGAAGAGAATGGCGGCGTCGCGCAATACTGGGCGTTGTTTAAGGGCGCGTCGTTGGGGGAGGTCAGTCATGACACAGACGTGAACTTCGAGTCGGATTTCTTCGGCACGTTTGGCGACGTGGCCGCGTTTCTCGGCACGATTGCCGGGGGCGCTTTTGTAGCCGGGGGCGTGGGCGTGTGCTTCGTGCTTGGCATCCATACCGCCGATGCCATCGGCCTCGATGAGCAAGTCGGCACGGCCGGGCTCGTTGGGGTTGTGGTTGCCTCCGGAGTACTGATGGTTTTCGGGCCGAGCGCAATCGTCGCCGCGATCGTGGCCGGGGCTGCCGCCGGGGTCGCCGTAGAACTGGCCCTGAAACACCGGAAGCTGACGGACCGGCCAGAAGAGGTGGAGTTCGCCAATCGCGTATTCCAGGGCACGCTTCCCGTTGACCGCATCGTGCTCACGAACATGTTGGGATTCGGCGGGCGGCCGTTCACGATTCCCAGCGTGGGCGACACGATCCTGGTAAATCTTGGGGAGGGGTTCGACGATCCAATCCATTACACCGGCAAGGGTGATCCTGACAATCCGATAATGCAGGCACCCGGACAACTCTTCATCCACGAGCTTGTTCACGCGTGGCAGATCGACGCGACCTTCTTCCTGCCGGGCCTCATGTGTGGTGCGATCCTGAATCAGTCCACAACGCTAGGTGGAAACATGGATGTGTATCGCTATGGGCGGCCTGACCGAGCGTTCCGCAGGTTCAATCTCGAACAGCAGGCGAGCATCGTGGACGACTGGTTCGGTGGTTCGGGGCCGCAGCAAATCGATCAGGCCCCCGAAAGCAAGACGAGTCCGTACTTCCGCTATATCGAGGACAACATCAGAAAACGGATTCTATAGATGAACGTCTGGGTTTCACGCCGACGCGGTAGCCGGAGCGACATGTGTTGAGGCCGACTGGCCCGCCGGACTCGTGCAGCATCGTTGGTGTGAGATGGGTCCAGCAATCATAGTCACGAATTCATGGACAGGGGTTGAACGATGGCGAATCTCAATCTGATCGGTGAAACGGACGAAACGGACGCACCGGAGACTGCCGCCGTTCGCGGCACACACGGCACGGCTGGAGGTCCTGGCGTGCTCGGAGTGAGCAAAGCCAATGGAGTCATCGGGCGAAGCACTGGCGACGGGCTTGGCTCCGCCGGCGTGTTCGGCGAGGCCACCGATGGACCCGGTGTTTCTGCGGTCAGCGCGAGTTCAGTCGGTGTCGATGCCAAGACTCAAACCGGTCCCGCCGCGGTGCGGGCCGTCCACGCGGGGAATGGCCCGGGAGTCCTTGGCATCAGCAAGGGCACTGGCGAGGGAGTTCATGGGATTTGCGAAGGCAGTGGCTTCTCCGGTGTCTTCGGGGAGTCTGCGACCGGGCCCGGTGTTTCTGGTTCGAGCACGAGCTCGGTGGGTGTCGATGCGAAGACTCAAAGCGGGCCCGCCGCGGTGCGGGCCATTCATGCGGGGAATGGGCCGGGAGTTCTTGGCGTCAGCAAAGGCAACAGCGAGGGAGTTCATGGGATTTGTGAAGGCAGTGGCTTCTCCGGTGTCTTCGGGGAGTCCGCCACGGGGCCCGGTGTTTCTGGTTCGAGCACCAGTTCAGTTGGTGTCGATGCGAAGACTCAAAGCGGGCCCGCCGCCCTGCGCGCCGTCCACGCGGGGAATGGCGTGGCAGGCCTGTTTGGGGGAGACGTGCGGGTCACGCGGACTCTCCTCGTCGAGGGTGACATCGATGTGCATGGAGACATCCGGCTGACCAACGCTGACTGCGCAGAAGACTTCGACATCGCCGATGCGACGCCGGCGGAGCCGGGCACGGTGATGGTTCTGAACGACGCAGGCGAGCTGGTGCCGAGTGGGCACGCGTATGACAAGCGTGTCGCGGGTGTGGTTTCCGGAGCAGGTGCCTACAAACCCGGGATCGTTCTGGACAAGCGCCAGACCGGGGCGGTGCGACAGCCGATCGCGTTGCTCGGCAAGGTGTACTGCAAGGTCGACGCTCGATTCGGCGCGATCGGCGCCGGCGATCTGCTGACCACGTCGCCAACGCCCGGTCACGCAATGGCGACAAACGACCCCAGCAAGGCATTTGGCGCCGTGATTGGCAAGGCGCTGCGGCCCCTGGCGAGCGGCCAGGACCTCATCCCCATCCTGATCGCCCTGCAATAGCGCGGCGGAAGCGCCACGGGGGAACGACCTGATTGCTTCAAAGGCGTGGCAAACGGACCGGGAACGCTGCGGAGCGGGAAGATGTCTGTAAAGGTTGAGGCAGCGCCGTCATGCCGAATGCTCGCGAAGACGAAGTGATCCAAAAGCTGCGGGAGCGCGCGACGCGCGGGGATCTGAGTGGCGTTGACGTCTCGTATCGCGTGACGGGCGGCGCACCAGGGGACGGGGTGCTCGACGAGGAACTCCGGTTCTCCGGTGCCGGCACGGTGCACGCGCGTCGGCGGACGGCGACTGCGGCCATTCAGGAATCATCGGAGCAACTCGCTGAACCGGAGATGAAGAATCTCTTGCTGGAGATCAGCGAGGGTGTAGGCGCGCTGATCCCGCGCTCGGAAGCCCGCTTCGTTCCCGATACCATCGTCGGCCAGGTCTCGGTGCGAGTGGACGGCCAGGAAGCCTCCTTCTTCTTCCTGCCGGATACGGAACAGGCGAAGCAGCACGGAAAGACGATTCCGGCAACCGCAGCGCGTTCGGTGGACGCGCTGGAGCGGCTGCACCAGAAGATCATTCCTCGATAGGAGACGAGTGTCATGAGTCTCAGCGCACGAGGAATCGCGCGGCAGTTCCTTCAACGAAGCGGCCCGTTCTCGGCAAATGAGGTGTTCTTTGACGGCGCCGGCGGGACGCGACGCCTGAAGGAGCGGCTCGACTCGCTCGCGCGGCAGGAGATTAGCTTTGATATGAGCGAGTGCATCTATGGCTGGTCTGCCCGGTACGAGCTTGGTCCCACATCCGCGTGCGCGTGCAGCTCGTCCCGGACGCCGGGATCACGGCCGCAACGATGTCCTCGTTACAGGCGACGTGGCAGTCGACCATAGAGGCCCGGTGGAGCAACCGCTGCGGCATCGGCCGTCCCGGCGAGGTGACCTGCCCGTTGACCTTCGACGTTCAGTTTGTGACGACTAATCCACACCACACCGTGCGTGTGCAATTGGGGCCGGCGCCCAGCAACTTGACGCTGTGGGACACGTTGGGCACCGGAGCCGTCGCGGCTCACGAGTTCGGCCACATGCACGGGAACCCCGACGAGTATCCCGACGCAGCGTGTCCCAGTCGCAGCCCCGTCAGCACCGGCACCGTGATGGACAACGACTCCGATACTGTACCGCAACGGCTCATGCAGCGCCTCGCCGACAACGTCGGCTCCAACATCGTCTGAGCGCCTGAATGCAGATTCGAGCGAATCCATCAGCATCCGCCGGTCTCTACACAATCAGCAGGCCAGCCCGTGTCGTGGCCGGCATCAACCTGCAGTCACCAGCTGAAACAGACGTGTGATCCACCGATGATCGTTGTCGCCATTCATGTCGTCGTGCATCGCGACATACCCTTCGGCGTTGCGGTCGAAGTGCAGCAGCACGTGCGTCGTCTCGTGGGCGAGCGTGGCGAATTCGACGTGCGAGGCCTGGCCGGTGCCGCAGGTGATACGGCGACCGTCGGTGTAGCCGAGAAGGCCGGGTGCGAGCTGCCTGGTACTCGAGCTCGACGTTGTGGCCGACGAGGAAGGCCTTGAGCGCCTCGAGGTGGCGGTGGGTGCCGGTGTCGGCGGGTGTTGCCGCGACTGCCGCTGCGTCGGTGCCGGCGATCGCGTCCACCTGGGCGATGTCGAAGACGTAGGCGACGCGGTAGCCGAGACGGGGTGCGGCGGTCGTCGCTGTCGGACTCCGCGTGCGGTGTCGCGCTTGCTGGCGAAGAGCATCGGCGCGTAGATCGCGATGCCGTTCTCGCCCTTGCGCACCTGGTAGCCGGCCTTGTTCCAGGCGCGGTAGCCCATGACGCAGGTGGCGTCGGGGCGCTGCGCGAAGATCAGCATCTGGTTCGCGAGCGAGTACTTCGGGAAGCGGCTCATCGACGTCGAGCAGCGGCAGCAGGACTGGCCGGGCTGGGCGAGCTGCTCCTTGAGCGTGGTGAGGAGGTTGTCGATCGAGGTTCGGGCTCGCTTTCGCTTCGGGTTCATCTGGGAGGCTCCCTTTTTGAGTCGGGACCCCACGGTCCCTTCGCCCGTCGTTCGGGGGACCGTGGGAGTGCCGACGAGCCGCGACGCTACGCAGTCCCTGCTTCGCTGCGTACCAGCCGGCACGTCCATGTGCCGGCGCTCGCGCTTCGCAACGAGACATTCAGTCTCGTTGCGGGGACAAGCAGCGCTCGCCCAACGGCGCCCGAAACGCGGCAAGGGCAGGGCGCGTGACAGTGCTGCCTGGAGCGCTGGCGCGCCGTGGCGCTGTGCAGTCCGTGCGTCGCTGCGGACCAGCCGGGAGGTCCGTGTCCCGGCGCTCACGTGGCGCAACGAGACGGAATGTCTCGTTGCGTCGACGAGCCACGTTCGCCCTGCGCCGCAGGGCGCCCAAGGATCAGGGGAGGCGGGAGCGAAGGGGAACGGCGAAGCTCGCAGGTAGACGTCGTGCAAACCGAGGCTCACTACTTGAGCCACGCCGCGGTTACGATTGCGATTCGACGAGGGCGCCTGCAGTCAGGGCGGACGGCTGGCTTCGCGCAGCCTCGCGCCGGGGAGGCGGCGCCTGAGAGTGGTTCGGCAAGGGGAACGCGATGACCGGTGGGCGAGGGTGCAGCGGATGACTGAACCAGATCGCGAGTGGATCATCCAGCGCTGCATCAACGCGTTTCGCGATGAGGACGAGAATTGGCCCGGCTATTGCGAGCAGATGCTGACGCGCGAGGAAATGAAGGCGGCGCTCGCGGAGTGCAACGAGCGCTGGCCGGACTACGCATTTCGTGGGCACAACGTCGTGAACCAGCGGCCCAAGCGTCCCCGGCTACGAGTGGTCGAGTGACGGCGCGAGACGGCACCGGCACCGCCTCACATGCCATGCGTCATGATTGCCGCCGACGAGCCCTGAAGCCTGGCCGCTGACGCGACGAGACCCGATGACAATCTCCTGGACCGCCATCCAAGCGCTGCATGAGCCGGATCTCGAACGGCACTGGGTGCGTTGTCGCGACGAGCTGGGCCTCGACTGCCCGCTCGAGGTGTTCGAGGAGCTGTTCTTCGAGCATCACGGCGATGCCGAGTTCGGCACGTTGTTTCACGCCGTCGATTGGTCGGCCGTGGCCTGGACCGAGATGGAGCTGTCCGGGGTGGCGTTGCGGCGTGTCGGCGTCGATCGCGGCTATCAGTACGCGGTCGACGAGGCGCGTGCGCGCACGCTGGAGGAGGGGCTCTCCGATGCGCGCGATGCCGTCGTCGAGCACTGGGCCAGCCATTTGACCTGGCTGCGGCCGCCGATTCTGGTGACCGGTGACGTGACGGGGAGTGGCTTCGAGTACGAGCTGCTGGTCGGGTTCACGCGGCTCGGCAATCTGCTCGGGCTGCTCGATCGGCAGGAGGTGCCGGAAATGAAGCGGCATCGGGTGGGGGAGGGGAGTCGGTAGCAGGCGTCCGGATCGATCGGGGGCAGGCAATCGAGCGGAGCGAGCGCAGGTGTGGCGTGCCGGAATCACCGGCGCTGCGCTGGAGCACGCGTATTACAAGGCCTCGCGCAGTGTTTATTTTATTTATATTCGTCCTGGATCCGGCACGCCGTGCGTGCAGCGCGCACACTTGTCCTGCAAACAGAGAGACACACATCAACGACACTGGTAAGGACACACCATGAAGACCATCATCGACACGGCATTGGATGCCGGTAAATTCACGACCCTGCTCAATGCAATGAAGGCGGCCTCGCTCACCGAGACGCTGCGCGGCAAGGGTCCGTACACCGTATTCGCCCCGACGGATGAAGCATTCAAGCGCCTGGCGCAGGGCTCGCTCAATGCGCTCCTGAAGGACACCAAGAAGCTGAAGGCCGTCCTGGAATATCACGTGGTTGCCCGCAGCATCGCCGCGAAGGACCTGAAGACAGGCGATGTCATGACGGTGCAGGGCTCGCCACTGGTGGTGGCCTCGCACGAGGAAGGCAAATTCACCGTGAACGGCGCCAAGATCCTGCAGACGGATATCATCGCGTCGAACGGCGTCGTTCACGCGATCGATACGGTCATGCTGCCGAAGGGCACGATACTGGCCGCGGCGGCGTAACGTCGCAGCAGCGGCTCCGCGAGGCGGGGCCGCTGCTTTTTCACCGCTCTGAGTTCTCCCCGCCGACGTCAACGACGCGGAGCAGGGTGTTGAGAAGTGCACGGAAAGCATTTCTCAACCGTTCAGAAAGCCGCGATTGTCGCGGCGCTCCCGCAATCAAGCGCGTAGGACGGCGCATGATTTCGCCGGGCAGGCGACCGAGCGGGAGTCGTGAGACGCAGGGCCTCAGCAGGCCGATCGCGGCGATCAACCGTCCGATCGAGATGAGCAGGCGTTGCATGGGTTCGGGCCATTGCGGGCCGCTGTGACGCACGTCCGCGGATCCGACGACTCCGCGTGCGGCGCCGTTTTCGGTTGGCCACTAGCGGGCGCGCGGACCGGATGCGCATATTCTCTTGTCGTATGGTACAAGCCGTAGCACGCTTTGCACGTGAGAAGGGTGCTGCAACTAGCGCGAGCGCTCACGAAACGATTCTCGAACTGCTGAGGAGCCTCAAATGACAGGCCATGCCTACAATGCGGCGTTAGCCCGCCGACCGCTTCGCGCAGCAATCGCGGCGATTGCGCTGACTGCCGCATTTCTGAGCATTTCGCCCTCTGCAATGGCAGCCAGTGACTCGAACTGCGTGCAACCGCCGCGCGAAGGGCAACCAGCTCCACCGCCCAGCAAGTGGAACAAGGATTGCGGGACCCACAACATGCTGATTGTGGGAGAGAAGACAATGTTTCTCTCTCATTTACCCATGTTCGACTCCGAGCACCGGTTTCAAGTCATCCTGGAAGCGAGGTTGAAGCAGTCGGGCCGCGACGTCACTCAGGCGTATTTCGAAGACCGCGCGAGCCACCCTCAATCCAGGATGTACACATTGATGCCCGCTGATTTGTTTGTCCTGTCGCGAGTAACGGCAAAGGACGCGGCAGCCACGCGGCGCAAGTCTTTCGATGCTTCGGTGTTTCGCGGGCATCTCGAGCGAGATCCCCACCAGGTGATCAAAGGGCTGGACAACGTGGAAGTCGAGATCCAAAAGGTGCTTTACGCCGCAGAACTTCCCCTCGGGGCTGCCACGCCCGGTGAGCTGAAATACATTCTGTTCGGCGAAGACAACGAGTTCTATCTTGCGCATATGATCACGCAAGCTCCCGACTTCGACCAGGTCATAGGTGTGACCGTGGGACAGAATGCTTTCAAGTCGGAAGAGTTGGCGAGGGGAATTACAATTACGATTCCCAGTCGGGCGAATTCGCCGGGAACCCGCTTGAGAGCGAACGAACGCGTTCAAGCGAAGGCGCACGTCACGGGCGCTCACGAATTCATTCCTGTTCAGGTGACTGTGGCGAAGGAATTCTATTTCGAGGAAGGTGAGTTGAAGGTTGTTCCCGTCATGTCGACTTCCACGAAACTCGAAAAGGAAGCGGGCTTCTGATATGGAACGACCTGTCAAGTGGTCAAGCGTGTGATGGTTTCATTTTTTGGATTCAGCCAGGCACAAGCGGACAGCAGCCGGGGCAGCAGTTGTCGACGGTTGATCACTCTGTTATTCGTGGATTGAGTGCGAGCACTCGCCATCATGGTCGTGATTCGTCGGGAGCGGCCTCGGACTAGGATCACGGGGTCAAGCCGTGAATGCGTGCCGCATAGGAGCTCACGAGGATCCTCCTTTGCCGTGTGCCATCCCAGCCGCTGACCACTTGTGCCGGTACCGAGTTCATGGGTTCTCTGGCCTGGCCTTGACCACCTCGAAGAATGTCGTGTTCGGGGTGATGATCTTGTGTGCCAGCTAGGTGAGTGGCACCCGCACCCATTGACTATCGACGTACTGAAATGCGAAATACGGCGGGTCCGGGCATTCGTAGCGAAAAATCCCTCCGTAGTTGGGTGTCGGCGGGATCCTGTTGTCCAGCCATAGCGCGACAGGGGCCAGGTCCCGGTCACTCTCCCACCGCACCGTCTTGCCATTGTCGGGGTTCTTGAACTCAAGCCAGTAGTCGGACCCCGTGGGCGGCTGAAACGGCTCATGCGCCCCCTTGAACTCCCGGTAGCGCGTGAGCGTCACCGTGTGCGCCCATCCGGCAGCAGCACGTCCTCGGTCCACTTGAGGCTGCTGCTGCTGCCGCAAGCGGCGAGCGGCATCAATGCCACGATCGCAATCACCACCCATCCGCGCATCCCTCGCATCACCGTCGCTCCCTCATTGCCTCTCCCGTTCTGGTCGATATGCCGGAGGAACGCCAGGAACTCCCGGTGCCGATGGCGACGTTTGCGCTGCGCGAGCACCGCGTCGTTGGCAACGTCGAGGGCGGCAAACAGGGTGGTGGTGCCGTGGCGGACGTAGTCGTGGGTGATGCCCTCGACATACGCCAGCCCCATCGGCAGCACGGGCTGCGTACGCTCGAGTGCCCGGCACTGGCTTTTCTCGTCGACGCACAGCACCAGCGCGTTCTCCGGCGGACTCAGATAGAGCCCCACGATATCGCGCACCTTCTCGTTGAAGAACGGGTCGTTCGACAGCTTGAAGCTTTTGGCGCGGTGCGGCTGCAAGCCAAACAGGCGGATGTAGCGGTACACCGAACTCGGCGACAGCCCGCTGGCGGCCGCCAGGGAGCGCACGCTCCAGTGGGTCGCGGCTGCGGGCTTGTCGTTGAGCGCGGTGGCGATCAGTTCGGCCACCTGCTCATCGTCAATGCTGCGCGGACGGCCCGGGCACAGTTCCTTATGCAATCCAGAACAGGAATACCTCGCTCACGGCTCGTCAGGCCTGCGCAGGGCGACCTGGTCGAACGCGAGCCCGCTCGATCCCTCACCGCGCCCGTTCAACTTCTGCCGACCCGACCACGTCACTGTCGTCCCGTCATGCGTGCGGGCCTGCTGGAAGGTTCGCCTAACGACGGCGCCACCGCGCAGGATCTCCTCCTCGTTGATCACGTTCGGGCGGGCCACCGGGTCGCGCGCCAGCAGCGTGCCGTGCGGCGGCACCACGTTGTGCGCCAGCACCGGCGTGTCCGCGGCGTCCAGCACCGGCTCGACGGGAGGCACGCGCGGCATCGCACCCTGCAGGAAGGCGGTGGACGTGTCCTGCCCTTGCAGCCGCACCGACACGAACGGGATCCAGTTCTCCGGCACATACCCCATCAGCCGATACTCGAGCAGCACGCCCTCGGTGCGTTCGCCCGGCGGCAGCGGCTGTTCGGGGTTCGCGCGCGCGATGGCCTCGCGCAGCAGCTTGCCCGCGCCGCGCGCATCGCGTCCGCCGCCCATGGGATCGGGGGTCACCGCTTCGACGCCCCATACGAGGTTGGCCATCTCGTCGCGCTGGAACCCCACTCGTCGAGCGGCTTGGACTCGAGCGAGCGGGCCAGCGGCGGCGCGAGCAAGAAGCGCGCATCGACCCCGCCCGGCGCGTCGCGCCGCTCGAGCGTCCACATCCCCCATCGCCCGACGAGCCTGCGAACGGCGCCGCGCTTGGCCGTGGGTTCGACGAGCGTGTTGAAGCCGAAGTTGCCGTTGACCACGATACCCTCGATGTCCACCAGCGTGCCGACGGCGGCTGAGAACGGCAGGATGAACCAGTCGTTGAAGAACACGAGCGCGAATTGCGCGAGCAGCAGTCTCACAAGATCGGTCTTTGCCGCCATCGTCAGGCCGAAGCCGACCCGCCGCCGCAAGCGGAGCACGACGGCGCAGCTTGCGGCGGCGGGTCGGTAGCAGGGCAGCCCAATTGGCCTGCGACCTGTGTCCCGTTAGCGGACCGTGTACGGGAAAAGCGACCCGGAGCGGTCATCGGCCGCGCCGAGAAGCAGACACTCAACGCGCCGATGAGCGGCGCCGGAGTGCGCAGCAAGAAGGCGGCCGCTCGATTGGCACGGTGGACATCGAGCGAGGCCTCAGTTTCATTTCTTCGGGCCTTGGCCCTCTATGGCTTTGGGCACTGCTGCGGTCGCCCTCGGTTCCGAGGCACCGACTATGGCTCTATTGCGGTTCAGTAAAATGCTTCCGACTCTTGCCAGGTACGAGCGCGCATGCTCGCCGTTAGCCTCGAGAAATTCGTATCCGACGCCTTCCAGTTCAGCTGCAGCGATTCGATTGGCCTGCCATTTTCTCTGGAAGTCGCCGCTGGTCGAAATAGTGATCAGTAGGGCAGCGATTATCGAGAACGCTGCTGCGAGGTCTTTCTTCGCCCCTTCATTTCGAATGAATGTCTCGAGCTTTAGAATCATGGCGGCCATGGCGCTTAGCAGCGCTGCGATAAATGTGAAGCCCCAGTAGACCCCGCTCCACATTGCGGCGTTGCGCCGCGTCTCGAGAAAGTTATCGAGGATTGCGGTTGCTACCAGGGACCGGTCCGATGGCGGAGTATCATTCATGGAGTTCAGTGCAGCTTGAAGGGCTCCGCTGCGCGGCGAAATGCTCGGGTTTGTCACATACCACCACACCCCTGCGGCAATCGCGCCAACCATGGCTACGGTCGCAATTAGGCGCACTGTTGTCGACGACTTAACAGAGTCGCTCATGATCGTATCCTTACTCACCAGTCGATAATATAGTCGAATAGAATAGAACGAAGTAACGTGGTCTCGATCCAATACGATATGAAAATAGACGGCCGCACGCTCGATCATGCCACCCTTGAACAGATTCGTCTCATGGCGATCCGCCGGGTTCGCGAAGGTGAGGATCCGGGCGTTGTGATCGCCTCTTACGGATTTAACCGCACGACGATTTACAAATGGATGCACATGGTCGCCGGAAGCGGCAACGGTCTGCGGGCGCTCAGTTCGACTCGTGGCACCGGTCGGCCGCGTCGTTTGACGGCGGCCCAGGAGCGACAAGTGTTTCGCTGGGTCAATGGCCGCGATCCGCGGCAATACGGCTTGGATTTCGGTTTGTGGACGCGCGCGATCGTGGCCCTGCTGATCGAGCAGAAGTTCGGGATTGAGCTGGGCGTCACGTCGGTCGGCTCGCTGTTGGCGAAGCTGCAGTTGACGCCGCAGAAGCCGTTGCAGCGTGCGTATCAGCGCGATCCGGAAGCGATTGCCTTGTGGCAGCAGCAGACGTATCCGGCGCTGGCCCGTCAGGCGAAACGCGACGGCGCGCAGATTCTGTTTTGGGACGAGTCTGGCTTTCGCGCGGATACGGTGCACGGCAAGACCTGGGGATTGCGTGGCCAGACACCCATCGTTTATCGGCCCGGGCAACGCCAATCGATCTCGGCCGCCTCGGCCGTGGGTCCGCGTGGGGAGTTCTGGTTCTGCACCTATGGCGGTGGCTTGAACGGCGAACTGTTCGTCGAGTTGCTGGGCCAACTGATGCATCGGCGCAAGAAGCCGGTGCGGCTGATTCTTGACAGCCTGCCCGCGCACAAGACCCGTCTCGTCCGTGACTACGTGGCATCGACCGAAGGTAAGTTGAGCCTGCATTTCTCACCGGGCTACGCCCCCGAATTGAATCCGGATGAACTGGTCTGGAGCCACGTCAAGCGCACCGGCACCGCACGACGACCGCTGCAACAAGGCGAGAAGCTCGCCGGACGGATCGACCAACAGCTCGCCGACGTTCGCGACGATCCAAAGCTCGTCCGGTCATTCTTCCAAGTTCCTGCCGTCGCCTATATTCGTGACTGCTGAGTAAGTAAGTGCCATTCGTCCTAACGCGACTCCTCAGTGGCGGCCGGCGCCAGATCCGACTCAAGCGCGACGGTCTCAGCTCGGCCAAGAGCGGTCCTGCCCCTGACGTATCGATAGGGGACATACCGAGCTCTTGGGCTTTGCGGATCGCGCTATTGGGGGCGTCCGGTTGCTAGCGGCGGATCTGTGCTAGTTCGTCCGAATCGAGCCAGATGCCGCCACACTCCGGGCACTCGTCTATCTCGACGGGGACCACGGGGGAGAACTTGCGGCGCAACATCGTAATGTCAGGGTGGTGCGGGCAAGTCAGCCGGATCGAGTGGTCGATGAGAGTTGGGGGAAACTGATCGAGATGGGCCACGAGCGCGTCGCCGAACACATTTTCCGGATGCTGGAACCGGGCGAGTTCGGTTCTGTCGAGCCACAACCCGCCGCAATCTTCACAAACGTCCGTGTCGATGCCACCGACGCGAATCCTGGTCAGCGGCAGCGACGAGCGCGGGCATCGCAATCCTTGGGTGAACATGACGCTGAGTTCCATGCGCTGTGAGTGACTTGCGGGTAAAGCGACGTCCCCCCGCTTTTGAGTAGCAGGAGCGTTTAGAGTCTAACCCCGGCCCAACGGTCGCAACGCGAGCAGAAGGCGTACAGCTCATGCTGACGCTCATCCAGTTCGGCGATGCTTCCAAGGTCGACCATGAGTCGATCGTAACGCCCGCACCGGCTCACCCGGTGAGCCGCTTTCAAGTCCAGGAGCGTGCAGTGCAAACGAGGGGCAACGCGACCAACACGGGGGTAGATTTGGAGGTATGTCGCCCAGTCACTCAACGCAAATAGCCCTGAGCGCAGGCACTTAGCCCGACTTTGCGGGGGTCCCCCTCCCACCAAATCTTCCTCTTCGCATCGAAACGTTGCGCGCCGATCGTTGTTGCTTACCGGGCGTACGGGTTCCTGTGGTCCCACAGGTACTTGCGATCCGCCAGCACCATCTCGGAGACGCATTCCGCGCGTTCGATATGAGTGCCGGTCGGAGTCGAGAGCCGGCAGTAGACAGGCTTGCCCTCATACGCCAGCCGTTGGTAGCCCTGCTCGGCAGCCCACGTCAGTAGCGCCGCGTCATTGGGCGTCGTCGCGTGGGTGGCGAACGCAGCGATCAGCAGGCCACCAAGAACAATGACACGGAGGTTTTGCAGCTTCATCGTGGCTCTCGGGAAGTAGTGGTTCCAGAGCTACGCAACCACGTGGCGCTCGTGCAGCGCGACGCTGTTGCCGAGCCCGATCATAAGCCAAGTGACGGGAAGTCGGCAGTTCCTGCATCGGCGGTGCCGTGCGATCGCGTCCGGCCTTCCCCTGGAGCGTAAGTCCCAGGCCCGGCTGGACGCGCCTTCGATCGTAATCCCGCGCGGGAAGACCTTCCGGCTGGTGGCCGGTCGAGACGGCAAACCGTGCTCGCGTTACAAAATGCCAGAAGGTGGCAGGTGCGGTCGAAGTCCCCGGGGCCGAAAGGACGCCGGCGACAATGAGGATCGAGGATCATTCGAGCCAGATTCGCACCAGGTAGAACTCCGGGGCGGCGTTAGTGTCCGCACCCGACAGCACGACCGCGTGAATGCTTGACAGGTCGACGGGGTGTGCCGTTGACTCGAACGCTATGCACCGGGTTGTCCGTGTCTGCGGAGGAATCCGGGCATTCTCGAGCCGGCCCGACAACCAATCCACCTCCGGGTTCCGATCATGTATTCGCACGCGCATCTTCAGGACACCCGCGGTCGGGTTGGCCAGGTCCAGGCAAATGTTCCTGTAGGCCCGCCAGTCCGGCACCGATTCCTGCAGCGCAATCTCCCAGCGCTCGCCGAGGCGCACACGGGCATGCAGTGCCGATTCGACGGCCCCGTGCGCGCGCATTGCAGCCGGCAATGAAACCTGCTCGATCGCGGCTCGGATTCCTGCCGTCACGAAATACAGGCCGTGGGCCGCGGTGAAGTCCGCGAGCACGGGAAATCGCGCGTCACGTTCGCGATAGGCGGTCATGGCGGTCAGTACAGGCAGCATTACCCACGCGACGGCAAAGATTCCGAACGCGACACAGGCGACACGAATCGCCCGTGACGATGGCATTTCGACGATTCGCTCGTCGAGCTGGCTGAACATCACGCATCCCGCCATTGCCCCTACGACGTCCCGGACGACGTCGTCCGGCGACGCGTCCCGGCCGAGGACCATCTGGGCGAGTTCCACGATTACGCCCAGGGACACGGTCACGAGCATGGCGACGATGTACTTGAGACCAGCGTGCGGAGTCGCCGATTCGGAATTTCGCCGCAGCATGAGCACTATCAGGCAGATCGCCGCGAAGACCGGCACGTGCGCCGCATCGGAAATGACGCCGGCCCACCGGCCGTCACCGGGTGGGCGTGCATAGACCACCAGCAGTGCGAGTCCCGCCACGACGGCGAGCAGCAGTCTCCGGGGCAGTACGATGTGGCGCGGCGTCATGAACGGCCGGGTCGGAAATTCCTGTGCTCGTTCGTCAACGGGATGTTCCGCTGGCGCCGCATGGAATCCGACGATACGCGAGTCATTCGATCGCGGCGTGCCTTTCACGCAGGAGTTCGCGCAGCAGCGAGCGATGACAGTGTCGCTCGTCCTCGCAGTAGCAACCCACCGAGAAGTTCGCGTGGTGCGACAACGCCGCGAGCAGGTCGAGTGCGTGGGTGGCTTCGGGCTGTGCCATCTCCGCGCGGTACCTGCGCGCAAACGCCTGCCACTGCACCGGTGTCTGCGCCGCCTGGCCGAGTTTCATGGTCTCCGCGCTCGGCGCCAGCACCGGAAACCAGGTGTCGTACCAGTCACGCGTGGCGAACTCGGCCTTGGGCACGCCACGCGGCGGCCGGCGAACGGTGCCGATGCGCGTGCCCTCGTCGTGGGCGCGCGGACTCCCCAGTCGCACGATGCGGATGGTCATGACCGCGTGACGCGTCAACCCGCGCTGTCGAATGCGTGCCGGACCCAGTCGATCACGTCCACATCGACGTCGCTCTCGGCGGCCAGCCGGACCTTGTAGTTGCACATGCCGCCGGGTGGCACTTCGGTCAGCCGATCCGTGGCCGGAACGCCTTTCATGTTGAGCCCGAGTTCCACCCGCGTGTTCGTGGCCGGGCCGAGCATCGCAAACTGCTTCTTGCGGCGCAGGCTCACGTAGCCCTTTTTCGGCGCGACCTCGAACTCGCCGAAAGTCTCGATCGCCCGCATGAGCTTCTCGTGCACCGGGCGCAGCGCCGCCTTCGGGCCCACGTAGATTGTGCCCAGGACGTCGCCGGCGTCGGCGTCCGTTGCGCCTGTCGAGCCAGCCGCGCCCGCCTGGGCGCCGAGCACGTGATGCACCAGCGTGTTGGCGTCGCCGTGCCCCATGGCCAGCTCACGCTTCAGGTAGTCGCGCAGCTCGCCGTGCCTGCTGAGCCCGCTGGCCTTCAGGATGGCTGCAAGCTCCGCCAGGGACTTGCCGGTGCGCTGTTCGATGTTCGCGAGCTGGGTTTGCAATGCCTGCTGCGGGTCAGCCATGGGAACTCCTCGTCGTGGCGGCGGAGGTCGCGATTTCATCATAACCGCGGCCCAGGAATTCGATCAGGCAGAAACCGTGCCCGAACGGATCGGAGAGCAGCGCGATGCGGCCCCAGGTGTGCGTGCGGACCGGGCCTTCGAGCTGTGCGCCGGCGCGCTGCGCACGAGCAATGGCCGCGTCGACCTCGGGCACGACGAAGTCGAGGTGCACGGGCGTCCAGTGGCGACGATAGTTGCGCCCCTGCATGACACCGGAAGCGGGCGCACTGCCGGCCTCCTTCTGCAGCAGGTAAAGCACCGACGACGCTCCGAGCAGTTCGACGGCCGACTCGCCGAAACGCCGGCCGACCTGCAGGTCGAGCGCGGAACGGTAAAAGTCCTCCGCGCGGGCCAGGTCGTCGACGTCAATGTTGACCAGTACCGGCAGGTTCATCGGCGGGCGTTCTCATCGGCGTCATGGCCGTCACGTTGTCGAATCGGAGGCGCGGCCTGATTGCCGGCATGCGAGGCTCCCAGCGATCTAGAACATTCCGAATTCATTCGCCGGGTTCTCGGGCTCGGCCTGCCCGACGTCCCACAACTCCACGATGCGGCCGCCCTCGAAGCGGAACAGGTGCACGACGGCGATGCTGCGTGCCCGTGGCGTCTGCCGCACCTTCGAGTGCACTGCGACGAACTCGCCGTCCTGCAGGGCGCGCTGCACCTCGAGTTGCTTGTCGGGAAACTGCGCCGCATTGTCGGCCATCGCGGCCATCAGCGATCCCGCGTCGCCCCTGAAGAACGGGTTGTGATGCCGGAAGCCAGGCCCGACGTACTCGTCGTAGGCCTGCCGAACCTGGCCCACGGCCACCATTTCCAGGAACATAACGGCCCGGTCCTTCAGGAAATGACTGTTGTCGGTCACGGCGCCGCCGCGGTGCTAGCGCATCGAATGCAGGCCGAACATGTTGCCTTCGGTGTCGTAGGCCAGCACGATGAAGCCGTGCTCCCCGATCGACATCTTGTCGCGTTCGAGGCGCCCGCCTGCAGCCTTGACGCGGCCGCCTTCGTTGGCGCAGTCGTCGCAGCCGAAATAGACGAGCGTGCTGTTGCCGCCTGAGGGGAATCCGTCCAGCTGCACGAGGCTGCCGGCGGCGCCCGAGCCTTCGGGCACCATCGGGAACGTCCACATCGCGACGTTCGGACCTTCGAGCTTTTGCAGTTTCAGTTGCAGGACGGTTTCGTAGAACTTCCTGGCCCGGTCCATGTCCCGCACGTAGATCTCGAACCAGCGGACGGGATTGCTCGCAGTGGCCATTTTCGGTCTCCTTCCGTTACAGCCATGCATGAAAGTGAATGTGCCAGCACAGGCGCGCGGGCGTCGAGGGTGTCAACGTGCGGCGGCAGCGCGCGATTGCTGCAGCAGTTCCCCCATCTTCTGGTGAATCAGGTTGATGGCCTTCAAGGGGCGCAGCATCACCTTGAACGCAACGATCCTGCCTGCGTCGTTCCAGGTGATCATGTCCACGCCATTGACCTCGATCCCGTCCACCTCGACCACGAACTCGAGTACGGCGTCGCGATCACCGATGACTTCACGGACGTAATGGAAGGTATCGTTCGCCAGGACCTGGAAGGCCGCACCCAGGTAGAGCACGGTCATCGCCTTGCCGCGCTGGGGCGTGTGCACGACGGGGGAGTGGAACACCGCGTCGTCGGCGATCAGGTCTGCCATGCCGGCGACATCTCGATGTGCGACGACGTCGTGCCACGTAGCGATCACTGGATGGGTCATCCGGTCGTCTCCCTGGGTCGCGGCGTCCGAGTCTATACTGCGTGAAACGACTTGCGCCACCTCGCGCAGCCCGGCCGAACCGCGGCCCAGCCCTGCATGCGTGCGCGTGCCCGGAGCTTCCGTGCGCCTGATTGCGACGTGTCCCGACGAGACCAAGTCCGCGCTGATCACGGAACTCGAAACGCTCGGCGCCGGCGGCCTCGAGCCGGGATTCAGGGCCGTATCGTTCGACGCGAGCGACGAGCTCTTCTTCGAGTTGCACCTGAAGCTGCGCACGGCGAGCCGCATCCTGCGCGTAGTCAAGGACGTGCCCGCGAAGACACCCGCCATGCTGCATTCGCAGGCGCGGCGCATACGCTGGCACGAATACTTCGACGCCCGGCATGGGTTCATGGTCGAAAGCCTGGGTGCGGACGAAGCGGGCGGAGGCATGCCCCCGAAGCAGGTGATCACGCAGGTCCGGGAGAGCATCCGGGACGTGTTCCAGCGCGAGATGGGGTGCGCGCCCGTGGTGGACGTGGTCGAGCCGAAAGTCGTCGTCGTGGCGCACCTGCAGCGCGGTCGCTGCATGTTGAGCCTGGATACCTCGGGAAAATCCCTGCACAAGCGCGGGTATCGCGAACCGGGGCATCCGGCGCCGCTGAAGGAGACGCTCGCAGCGTCGATCCTGCTGCTGGCGGGGTATGACGGCACGCAGGCGTTTCTCGACCCGATGTGCGGCAGCGGCACGCTGGCAATCGAGGCGGCGATGATGGCCGTGCGGAAGGCGCCACAGATACATCGCAGGAAAGGCGAGTTCTACTTCGAGTGGCTGCAGGGTTTCGACCGGGAGCTCTGGCGTGCCACGCAGGACCGGGTGCGCGCGGAAAAGCTCGATGCGCCGGCCGCGCCCGTTGTCGCGTCCGACGTCAATCCCGCCTACGTGGCGATGGCGCAGAAGAGCGCGCTCAAGGCGCGCGTCGAAAAGTACATGACGTTCGAGACGCACCGGTTCCAGGATGCAGTGCCACCCGCGGCGGGCGGCGTGCTGGTCACGAACCTGCCATACGGCGAGCGCATCGGTGGCAGCGAAGCCGACACGCGCAACCTGTACGAGGAGATCGGCGATACGCTGAAGCAGAGATTCAGCGGGTGGCGCGCCGCCATCCTCGCGGCAGCGGCATCTCCCTACAAGGCGATCGGCCTCAAGCCGCAGCGCACGATCGCGCTGGTCAACGGCAGCATTCCCTGCAGGTTGCTGCTGTTCGAGCTCTACGCCGGAAGCCGGCGCGCGCCGGCCGCGGCGTACCTCAAAGATGCCTGATTTCCGCGGGTGCCTGCTGCCAGTTGTCGTGGCGGCCATCCACGTACGTGATCGGTGCGTCGATCAGTTCCCGGGGTTCGGCGTTTTCGAGGCAGTTGACGCTCACGCCGTAGATCTCGCCGCCCGTCGCGGGCAGGTGACCGACGCCGACCAGAACCGCGTCTTGGTGCAGATCGAGCAGTTGCACCGGTAGGTGCCATGGCTCAGGTCGATGTCGGCCTCGAAACGCACGGCGCCGCAGTGGCAGCCGCCAATGTAAGTCTTTTTCATGAAGGCACCCTGCGCGAGGCCCCGATCATTTCCATTCGTTGGCGGTCGCGTCGAAGTCGCGGCCCTGGGCCCGCACCACGCAGAACCGCTGGCCCGTGGGCGCTTCCATGACCCACCACGTGTTGACCTTCTCGACACGCTTCGCGCCGAGCGACTCGAGTCTGCTCGCTTCCGCTTCGACGTCGTTCGCTTCGATGTCGAGGTGCACGCGGCTCGGATGCGTGACCAACTGCACTTCCACGTGCAAGTGGCTGCCGCGGTCCACCAACTCGACGTATTTTCCCTCCTCGCCGGGCAATGCGCGCACTTCCATGCCGAGCGCGCTGCCCCAGAACGCGGCGGCCGACTGCAAATCGTCGGTCCTGCAGTCGATGATGAACCCCGCGAGCCGGCTCTTATGCACCCGAGCCTCGATTCGCGGCGGCGGCCAGCGTCGTGAGCAACGATTCGAGCGCGTCCGCATCCACGGGTTTCACCATGTGTCGATCGAAGCCGGCGGCCGATGCACGGAGGCGGTCTTCCTCCTGCGCCCAGCCCGTCACCGCGATCAGGCACATCTCACGCCCCCACGGTTGCTGGCGCAACTGCCGGCACAGGTCGTACCCGTTGACCTGCGGCATGCCGATATCGATCAGCATGACGTCCGGCCGCAGCGTCGCGGCCAAGGCCATGGCTTGCCCCGCCTCGTACGCGGTGTGTACTTCGTGACCCATCAGTTCCAGCAGCATCGCCAGGCTGTCGGCGCTGTCCACGATGTCGTCCACGATCAACAACCGGCTCGCCGGCGCTGGCACCACCTCGGTCTTGCCGGGCGCGGCGGCCGCAGCGTGGTCCGGCTGCATCGCGCTGACGGGCAGCCGCACGACGAACTCGGCGCCACGAGTGGGCCCCGCGCTGTGGGCCTCGATTGTGCCGCCATGCAGCTCGACGAGGCCGCGCACGAGCGACAGGCCGACGCCCAGCCCGCCCTGGGAGCGTTCGAGCGCCGGCTGTGCCTGCGAGAAGATCTCGAACAATCGCGGCAGCATCTCGGCGGGCATTCCGATGCCGTCGTCCGCCACCGTGACGACGACACTCGAACCGGCCACTTGCGCGCCGAGGCGAATGTGACCGCCACGCGGCGTGTACTTGGCCGCGTTGTTGAGCAGGTTCGCGAACACCTGGGCCAGCCGGACGGCATCGCCGTGCAGCATCACGGGATCCGGCGGCAGCTGGATCACGAGTTCGTGTCCCGCCGAGTCGATCAACGGCCGGCTGGTTTCGACCGCGCTCGCGAGGACCGACGCGAGTTCGATCGTCTGCTCGCGCAATTCGAGCTTGCCGCGTTGTACTCGCGCCACGTCGAGCAGGTCGTCGAGCAGGCGTGCCATGACGTCGACCTGCCGGTCGATGACGTCGCGCGCCCGGACCAGTGCGGGGTCCGCAAGCCCCACGGCCTTGAAGGCGCCTACGGCGTTGCGAATCGGCGCCAGGGGATTGCGCAGCTCGTGGGCCAGCGTCGCCAGGAACTCGTCCTTGCGACGCTCGGCGTCCCTGAGTGCCGTCTCGGTACGCTTGCGGTCGGTGATGTCGACGGTGACGGCGAGACCTGCGATGACGTTGCCGTCGCCGTCGCGCACGGGTGCGCCCGATGCATCGGCATACCAGCGCCGCCCGTTGGGCAGCAGCACTTCCAGCTCCATCGGCGGCACCGGTTCATTGGTGGTGACGGCGCGCTGCAACGGCAGGTCCCAGTCGGAGACCTCCTGCCCGTCCCGGAAAAAGCGCACCCTCCGGCCGCGCACCGTCGCATCCGGTGCCGAGGCCGACAGATTCTCTTCCGGCGCCGCGGCGAACTGGTCCAACACCGCCGGATTGCCGGTGATGCGCCGGCAGCTCGGGTCGTCCGAGAAACTGATGCCGACCGGCACGGCCTGCATGAGGGCCTGCAACCGCTGGTTCGTCTCGAACAGTTGCCGCTTGGCGTCGATCAGTTCGGTGATGTCGACCGCGGCACAGGCGATGCCGCTGATTCCGCCCCGTTCGTCGTGGATGGGTTCCACGGTCAGGTCGTAATGCCGCGGGCCCTGGGGGAGTTCCACCCTGATCTCGGTTCTACGGCCTAGCCCCGTGTCGAGCACAGCCTGCTTGATCCGGATCAGCTGCACGGCGGTGTGAGGAGGAAACATGTCGCCGTCCGTCTTGCCGATGATCCCTTCGGGCGTGTCGAAGACAGCGTTGTGCACCCACGTGTAGCGAAGCTCGTGGTCTTGCGTGAACAGGACGACCGGAGCCCGGCGCAGTGCGGCCTCGAACCCATCCAGGTTCGACGCGGGCGTCGCGCTCGGTTCGGTCACGGGCATGGACGGCTCCGGTGACTCCACGCTCTGTGGCGCAGGTAGTCACGCGTTGCAACGTTCGTCGAGGTCACTTGCGATATTAGGCTAAATGGATCCAATTCGTCTTACCAAGATCGGGTGGCACTGGCGATATGTGCTGACGTTTCAAACAAAATTTATTCTCCCGGCGTCACGTAGCGCCCGAGAGCCCGCTCAGCCTGCTGCAAGGCGAGTCCTCCTCAGTACCGGGCTGTACGGATGCCATTGAAGAACCGATGTGCAACCTCCGCAAGGCGCAGTGCAGTCGCGAAATTTCGTTTCAGGTATGTGAGCTGCCGAAAGCCAAGCGCGCAGTACGGATTGAAATGACGAATCCGCGCCCCGCCTGTATTTCAGGCCCGCCGCTGCCTGGCGGCATTCGCCCAGGAAGCGGATCAGGCGCGAGCGACGACGCAGTAGCGCGGCGTCCTGGTGGCGGGTCGCGAGTTCACGGCATCCATGGGGCGAACGGATTCGACGCGAAAGCCCGCGGTCTCCAGCAGGTAGGGCGTGAGCGCGGTGGTCTGGCAAGCGGCAACCGGCAGCACGTCGACTTCGTCCCGCCACGTTCCCGTCCACGCGGATCGGCCGTACAAGCCGTCGATGACGACGACCACGCCGCCGGGCGCCAGCCAGTGATGCCAGTTGCGGAACGCCGTCAGCGGATCGAACAGGCTGTTGACGAGCTGACGTGAAACGATCGCATCGAACTGCGCTGCCTTGAAGTGACGGCGGTCCTCGATGCTGTCGCAGAAACCCTCGACCGCGATCACGTCGCGCAGTTCTGCCGTGTCGAGCAGCTTCACCATCATCGCGGGAGCCGGCTCCAGCGCGGTAATCGTGAGTTCCGGAATTCGCGCGAGAATCCGGGTCAGGGCGCCGGTGCCCGCGCCTGCATCCAGCACTCTCATTCCGGCGCGAAATTCCAGCACTCCCTGCAGGTCGGACAGGTATGCATCCTCGTCCTGTCGATCGAGCCGGCCGACGAATGCGTGATAGTGCTCGACCTCCGCCGCATCGAACTTGTCCAGGTAACGATACCGGGATTCCGCCTGTGAGCCGCGCCAGCTCAAGTCAGTGGTCTCTACGTTCGCCAGGCGCGTCGCCGGCGAACGGCCTCGCCACGTCACTTCGACATTGACTGCCTGCCCGCGGTCCAATCGACCTGGCGCTCAAGCGGTCACCTGCTGCCTTCGTACGGCTGGGTCATGATCTCGAGCAGGTGGCCGTCGGGATCGTCGAAATACACACCGCGACCACCGTTATGAACGTAGGTCTCGCCGGCGCGTTGCTTGCCGGGATCGGCCCAGTACGGAAGCCCGCGCTCGCGCACGCGGGCGAACACGTCGTCGAACGTATCCTCGTCCATGAGGAACGCGTAGTGCTGCATCGCGATCTTGCCTTCGCTGTCGAAATAGTCGAGCGAAACGCCGTTGCCGAGCTTGACGACGAGCATGTGTCCGAACGGCGTCGCGGCGGGCAGGCCCAGCAGCTGCGTAATGAAAGCGGCAGAGGCCCGCTTGTCGCGGCACCAGACGATCGTGTGATTGAGTTGCACGTTCACCATGAGTATCCCTCCTCATGCTCGAGGCGGCGGCGGCCCCTGCGGGCTCGCCGTGCCATTGGACCCGCTTCTGCAACGAGGTTCGTCGTCGCCCTTCACGACGTCCCGCGACCCGCCGGACCGGCCGGCGCCGGTGACTTGCGAGTGTAGCGCCCGTCGAAAACGGTGCTCCATTGCCCCTTGGCGTCGGTTGCCTCCCAGACTTGCCGAACGCTGCCATCCGCGTTCGGCGTCCACGTGATGCGCTGCGTCGTCATCCGGCCGTCCGCTCCCGGCAGCCGGCCCTCGAGGATCATGCTGCCGCCACGCAGGTTGCCTTCGAGCAGGAGCAGGGTGCCGGACGTGTCGACCCAGGTCTGGTGCCATACCTTGCGTGAGGCGTCGTAGATATTGAGGCTCTCGCCGCTGTAGCCGCGGCTCGTCGCGTACTGCTCGTGCAGCACGCAACCGTTGTGCTCGCGCTCTATGCGGTTGGTCCCGGCGAGCTTGCCATCCGGCGTGCGGACTTCCCACTCGCCGAGCCAGAAGTCGAACTCGTGGTGCGCGGGTGCATCGCAGGGCGCCGCACGCGCAAGCGTCCACGCGACGGCGCCGAAGGTTGCCACGAGGATCCTGCAGGTCACGTATACACATGTGCATCGTGGGCGCCTCCGGGCCGGATCGGCCGTGGAGATCAATATGCCAGACCCGGGACTTACACGTTCGTCGTGGCGAAACGTCGGTTCTGGTTGCGTGCCACGAGCGCATGAAGTTTCTGCACCGTGGCCCAATTGCGAGTCGTGAAGCCCCGGCCGGCCTTGCCGAGCAGTGCCGTCGCCGCCTCGCTCCGCAGGATGCCTGCAGGGCAATGCAGGTACGCGGCCGATGCCCCTGTGTGGAATATCTCGGGATCCCGTGTCACTCGGGACAGGTGCCCGAGGTCGCGCAGGGTCGCGGGGTCCTGCGCAAAGACGACGAGCAGACGCGATGGATCGCCGCACTCGCCCGCGAGCACGTTTTCCCTGACGATGGCGTCGAGTTCGCGCGCAAGACTTCACGATCACCAGAACACGAAGCCCCAGGGCCGCGTCGAGCGCCTGCTGGATGGTCGCGGCCAGGCGATCGCCCGAGCGAGTGGTGCTGAAGAAGACCGCGTTCCCGCTGTTGAGCAGCGTCTCGACCTGCTCGTAACGCAGCGATTCCAGCAGTTGGCGCAAGGCGGCCATGTGCAAACGATTGCCCTTGCCGACGTTGACGCCACGCAGAAGTGCGACGAACCGGGGCATTCAACCTCCTCGAGGCAGTGCACGAGCCCGATCGTGGACCATGATGTTGCCGGACATGCCGGGACTCGACGTCGGTGATACCCACAGGAGTGCCCTCCGTCGTAGCTGCACAGTGCGGCTGGAGCGTTTCACGAAACCGGCCAAGCATGGCGCACGACGATGAGGATCAGTGCGAGGAACCCGAGCAGCTGGACGAGGAAAAAAGTGAAGCGCACGGCTGCGACGGCATTCGTCTGCTCGAAGCACACGTGCACCAGGGACTGCGCGATACGGGCGGCAA
Source organism: uncultured Gammaproteobacteria bacterium (assembly GCA_963786705.1). Taxonomy (GTDB): domain Bacteria; phylum Pseudomonadota; class Gammaproteobacteria; order Steroidobacterales; family Steroidobacteraceae; genus RPQJ01. The sequence goes on along the minus strand of CAWBAG010000009.1, from coordinate 9,166 downwards.
GTATGCCAATGCAAAGAGAAGCCGCCGCGGAGCCTCCGACACCCGCGACGTGGATTGCAAAGACGATGGCTCCGAACACCGGCAGGTTCTCGACGCAGTTGGCGTGAGCCCGCATCGAGCGCCGATACCATTCCTCGCCCTCCACCCGGTCCGCCCGGAACTCACGGATCGGGACCCGCCCGGTCAGGATCCGGCTCCAGCGATACACGCCGACGGTCGCGAGGAGCAGGAGGATCGTCCACGCGGCAAAGCCAAGCAACGTCCATACGGGTACTGTCATGACCAGTGCCTCCACTGCGCGAACCGACTCGATGTTGCGTCCGTCCGTATCCAACGCGATCGCCAGGAGCATGAGCGGGACGATAGCTTCAACAACGTCGGCACTTCGTCAGGATGCCCCGGGTCGCCACGCGCCGTCGGCTGTGCCGTCGGGGCTTGCCAGTACGACCGTGTACCCGTCCGGGTCGCGGATCCAGATTTCCCAGTGATTCGGCCCACCGTCGCCGTCGGGGGGGTTCCGATGACGCGACAGTACGATTTCGGCGCCCAATTCGCTCGCCCGCGTTACGGCACTTTCGAAGTCGTCGACCTCGAACCAGAGCAACACGCCGTTGCCGCGCGACTTGTCCGTTGGATCACCGATCGGCCCGTGATGGTGCTCTTCTTCCCAGCGATGCAGTTGCAGCACCAGGCTGCCGGCCGCGTTGAGCCGCTCGTAGTTCGGGCCGCCATGCCCGCTCTGGAGACCCAGCAGGCGCTGATACCAGCGACTGCTTGCTTCCACATCGCTTACGCAGATCAAGGGCTGCGGGTGCATATGATGAGCCGCTCTCGTGCTCGCGCGTCGTCCCGGATCCGGGTTTCGATAACTCCCGCTGTTCAGGCGAGTGTGATACCTACTGCGTCTCGCTCGGAATCGGCACCGCGTCCACTGGCAACTCGAAGGCGATGAACAGGATGCACGGCGTGGCACTTGCGCAGTGGCCTTCATGGGGGCGCTTGGCGGGTCCATACGCATAGGTCCCGGGCTTGAGAATTGCGGGCTGCTGACCCTCATAGGTGACATGAAGCTCACCGGCCACGAGTACCATGCGCTCGGCAGACGTGTGCCAATGCAGCGGCAGGCTCGACTTGCCCGGCACCTTGAGGAACACGTCCGCATTGTCCTTGGCAGGGTCGCCGTGCAGAACGGCGATGCCGCAGCCTTCGGGCAGGAACGGCGGACACGGGCCCCACTTCAGTTGCGCGTCATCGGCAGTCGCGGCAAGCGCGGGCTCCTGCTCCGGTGCCTGGGCGTGGGCGAACGACCCAAACACGTACAATAAAATCAACACTGAGCAACGCGATGCCGCCAGCACAAGCGGCCAAACTTGTCTTGCAGAGTCATGGTGATGGTTCCTCCTTGTAAGCGCGTCCCCAACCAGCGTAGCAGTCCAGCGGGATCCTCGATTCTGACACAGCAGACCGGCACCGGCCCATTCGATCGGCTCGTCAGGCGGCCTTGCGTTGTATCGACCGTTCGATCCTGCGATCAGGCACGAGCCAGGTCGCCGCGACTGCAACGTACAGTGCCAGGGCGACCCAAGGCTGCCAGAAAGTCGCGACTATGCCGCAGGCATAGATGACGGGCGAAAGCTTTCCCTTCCAGTCCTTCCCAACCAGCGCCTTCAATTGCGAATCGGCGCCTTGAGTCGCAATGATCGCCTGCTGAAGTACCCAATAGGCCATGGCGGCAGCGAGCAGGACAGTGCCGTAGAGCGCGGACGGTGTGGCCGCGAAATGGTTCTCACCCATCCAACCGGTCGCGAACGGGAACAGCGACAGCCAGAACAGAAGATGCAGGTTCGCCCAGAGGATCCCGCCGGACACCTTGGTGCAGGTGTGCAGCATGTGGTGGTGGTTGTTCCAATAGATGCCTATGTACACGAAGCTCAGGATGTAACTCAGGAAGACAGGCCACAGCGGCGCCAGCGCGGCGAGCGAGTCGCCATGCGGCACTTTCATTTCCAGCACCATGATGGTGATGATGATCGCGATCACGCCATCGCTGAACGCTTCAAGCCTGCCTTTGCCCACGAATCATCCCCGCGAAGTATATTGAGGTTGCATCGGTCAATGCGTGCGGAGGCATCCGCTGCAACGCAGGCCCTCAGCCGAATTTCCACTTGAGCGCGACCGCGATCGCCGCGGGCACGCCGAACAGCAGCAGGAGAATGGGCAGTTCTTCGGCGACGGAGTAGCCGGCCTTCGATACGCCGACCCACATGTTGGCCGCGGTGACGGCCAGCCAGAGCGCCAGGAACGCGCCGAAGGCCCAATTCGACGCTGATGGGAAGTGCCCGGAAAACAATCGCGCCAGGATCAGGATGGCAGACAGGAGCAGCAGGCCCGACACGAGGAACAAGGCGGTTCGCATGGCATGTCACTCCTCGACTGGCTGAGCCCGAGAATCCGCATCGTGGCGGTGCCGCGTGCGACTCTACCCACTTATTCCCCGGTTTGTCGCGTCCGTGCTGGCAGTGCATGACCCTGGAGGGCGGTCAGTTGCTGTTGTCGCCGAGGGTCACTCGCTATCGACTCCGTGCTCGATCTGGCGCTGGTACTCGGCAGCGTCGAAGTTGCCGAGCGATTCTTCGATCAAGCCGTCATTACCCATGCGCCACTCTTCGAATCCGCTGATCCGAACGCGGTGGCCAGTGCCGCCAGGCCCGGAGTTCGTGCCTGCGAGGGTCCACCTGTAGATCACCTTGCCCTGATGTTCGAGCAGTCCATCCATCTGCAGGTCGAGATCGGGAAGGGCGGTCATGAATGCCTGCGCGGCTGCGGCAATTGCTCGGCGACCCATCGATGGGGCGCCTCCATTGATGGTCAGCGAGCCGGCCGGAGCGAAAAATGCTGCCACGCTGGCGGCATCCTGGCTGCACCAGGCAGCCGTGTAGCGACCAGCGAACTCACGCAGCTGTGTAATTCGATTTTCTGACATCGACTTCTCCGTAACTCAGGCCCCTTCGTTCAATCCTGGCCGCGTGACGGAAGTGTCAGGCATCCGGTGGATTCACGGGCTGGATGCCCGTATGGAACAAGCTCGTGACATCGACGCTCTCGCCGCCAAGGGATTCGAACAGACGTCCACCGTCGTCCACGAAGTCCTGCAGTAGAGCCTGGACCAGGCTCTGGGCGTGGATGACTGCCTGCCATGAATCCACGCCATGCTGATCGGCCAGGCTCCTGTGCAGGCCCAGTACCGCCACGGGGCACGCCCAGTCCACCGCGGATGCCCGATACGGAGCGCCGAGTTGAAGCGTGACTTCGAAGCCGCCGCGAGTCGGGCATTCCGCCCAGAGCTTGCGGCTGGCAATTTCCTTCATGTAATCACCGCGACGCCTGGCACCATTGCATCTTCTCAGAGCGTGCTGGCTGCCGGTACCCCCCCCAACCCCGGGCTCAGCCACGACTGCGACTCGCGCAGTCCCTGCGCCAGCGCGCAGCGTGACAGACGTCCACGCGGGTCCCAGTCTCGTGTCAGCCGCGTTATTCGGGTTGATCCCGGACTACCGTCTCATGCACTGCCTCGTCGGAAATGCCACGCCGCTCCGAAGTCGCGACGCAGCCACTGACCAGGCCAACGAGGAATGTCGCGGCGAACAGCACGCTGGCGCTCGCCGGACTCTGCATTGAGACCGTCATTCGACGGCGATGAGATTGCGTCCATCGACGACATCTTTCAGCATGATGACCTCTGTCGACGCAATGCGCGCAGCTCCGGTGCCAGGTCCTGCAATGACAATGGGCGTCCAGGTTGTCGCACCAAGCGTCGCACCATGCGTCGCATCGTCAGACCGCAGCGAGCGCGCCACGGATCGGGGACATCGGCTCGTGGACACGGCGCACCAGAAAGTCCGAGAGCGGCGCCCCGACGTTCATTCGGGCGAGCCAGTCCTCGGGGTCGTATTCGACGCCGATGGGGTTGGCTGCGTTGATCGGGCCGCACATGAAATCATTGGCTTCCTCACTGGTGCGGAACACGTCGACCTGGAACTCCATCTGATTACCGTCGGGGTCGGCGTAATACATTGAAATCGTCATGCCGTGATGGACGCACCAGTAGGGTGTGATGCCCTGCGCTTTCAGTTGTGTGTAGTTCATGAACAGTTCGCCCAGCGACGCGTAGGTGTAAGCGACATGGTCGACACCGATCAGGCCCCGCTTATCGGTCTCGGCGCCGTCAGGCTGCAGCACTGCCAGGTTGGCGAATGCAAACCGGTGGTGTTCGTCGTCGTAGGTCAGAAAGGCCAGCGCAGGGTTCTGGTATTGAACCTTGGCGTCAAACACGACCTGGTACCACGCGAGCATCTGCTCGAAGCGGCGAGTCCTGTAAACGACGTGAACGAACTTCTGCGGCCGGATGCGCGACATGGTGTTTCCTCGGCTTCATTTGAAGGTCGGCTGGTATGCGCAGTGGCCTGGTCAGGCTGCGGTCGTGCGCAACCAGATGACATGAATGATGCCCGCCCCGGTCAATGCCGCGATGCCCACTGCGTCGGCGAGAATCACGCGTTGAATGTTCGTACTGTACCCGCCCACCAGCCAGGCGATCAGTACGAACGACAGCATGCTGGCGAAGCCTATTGCGTACCCAACGGTCCGCAGGGGAGGGTGGAAGGCAGTCACGACCAGCAGCGTGCCCACGAGGCCGAAAAGAAAGGCACGATGTCGCATGAGGATCTGGAGATTCGGATCGCCCAGATCCACGCCGTAGAGCGCGGTCATGCGTTCAGGTGCAAAGGCGCCGAGGACCGGTGCCAGGTTGATCGCCGCCGCGATCAGGACAAGGAAAGTCCATAGTTTCTGCATTCGTCCGGATTCTAGTCTGACCGCCAACGGAGCGCCAAGTGACGATACTCCCGGAGCCGAGAGGCTCCACTGCCGCCGCCCGACGTGTGCGGTGAGCCCAGGACGATTACGGCGAGGGAACCAGAGTCACCGCGAGCGTAGCGACGTCGCGTCGGGCAGCCGGCGGGACCACGCGGTCAGCCATCACAACCGTACGACACCAGCGTAGTCGAGGGCGTACAGAGCCACGCCGCCAACAGCCGCCACGAGGTGCGGGAGGGCGATGTGCGGCCACCAGGCCATGCGCCACACTTCAGTCCACGGCGTCTTTGTCCACCGCTCCATCCACGCCTCGTTAATCTGCAGCACCGGCAGTTCCGTCGCTTCGGCGCGGAAGCAAGACTCGATCGCCTGGATTCGACTGTAGTAGCCGAGTTGGAACGACTTCCAGAGAGTCTCGAGAAACCAGAACAGCAATGACGCGGCCGACGCAATCAGGAGAACGTGTTTCGCATGGCTCGTGAACGCACCGACGATCACCGCCATGCTGAAGGTAATGCTCCAGGCCTTGATCGTGAGCGCCTTCGCGTCGAAGTCCTCCACCGTCTTCTGAAGATGGAAATACTCGGCTTGAAGCACTGCGAGTCGTTGAGCGGCGTCCATTACCTTGGCCTATCGGTTGAGCAGAGCACCGCGGTGGCGGCGTGAATTCGCCAGTCTATCCGCCACGAGTGCGCCCCAGCGATCGGGAAGGTATGTGTCGAAATAGTCGGCCTCGCCGTTTCGATAACGATGGCGCACAGCATGATGTGTTACCCCGGCTTCGGTGCGAGTCGGTCGCGCCGTGCGCGTGATCTTGACGCGCTTGTCATGTGTCATTGCTCAGGTCCTTCAGCAATTCTTCCGCCAGTTTCCGCGGACCGCGTCGATGCTCGTTGCGGCCCCCATTCTCTTCGCATGCGCCAGGAACAGCGCACCGACAGAGTCGACGAGATCGAGGCCAATTGCCTTTCGAAGGCTGATGCATGCCCGCGCCGATTGAAGCATGCTCTCGGCATCGGGGTGAACGGCTTTGACCTCAAGCCTCACCTTTTCAACCCGCGATGTCTTCATGACATACGACCAGTCTCGTGCAAAAGGCCTTATCGTCTTTGTTCGATGACCTCGACGGCCTTCTTTACATAGGCCTTGATCTCGGTCGCGGGAGGGAGGTCCGTCACGCTCGTGATTCGTCCGAAGTGACCCATTGCTTCTCGTGGCTTCTTTCCGACGATGGCATCGCCTTTCCAGAACCACAGTGCGCAGTGGGCCTTGAAGCCGGCGAACCCGCAGACGATTTTTCCCTGGTGCAGGAAGCCAGGCATCCCCCACTTGATGGTTTCATCGAGCCCGGGAGCAGCATCATGGATCACCTTCCGCAGGTGCCTGAGGATCGGGCGCGCAAAAGGAGCGCGCCCCTGGATGTACCCGGTGACTCGCGGGTCACGCTTGGGCATTGTCGGTCACTCGTCGGCCCCGCCCGTCTCCAGGATCACGGTATCCCGGCCGACCTCCATTTCGCCGTACTTGAGACGGCCCGCGCGCTCGTACACGTGCAGGACCGCGCCGGTCGTCGACTGTTGTGTTTCGACAAGCCGGAAGCCGACCGGTATCGCGCCTGCGCCGAACAGACGCTTGCCGGTACCGAGAACCACAGGGAACTGCCAGATGCGCAGCGTATCGACAAGATCCTGCCGCAGCAGAGTCTGGAGCAGGTCACCGCTGCCGTGGACCTGGATCTCGCCGCCTTCCTGTGCCTTGAGCTTCGCGACCTCCTCGGCAACGTCACCTTGGAGCACACGTGAATTGTTCCAGCTGACCTCCTCAAGCGTCCGCGAAGCGACGAACTTCGGCCGGGTGTTCAGGGCCGTAGCAATCTCGTCCTCCGGGTCGGTGGACTGGGGCCAGGAGGCTGCGAAGATCTCGTACGTCTTGCGGCCAAGCAGGAAGGCGCCGGCTCGCCTGGTCCACTCGGTCATGATTTCACCGAGCTTCTCGTCAAAGTAAGGGACCAGCCAGCCGCCGTGCCGGAAGCCGCCTTCGTGGTCCTCGTTGGGGCCGCCGGGCGCCTGCATGACGCCATCCAGCGTCAGGAAGGTTCCCACAACCAGCTTTCTCATGTTTCTTCCTCGCGCCTCGGTTTTCATCTACGCCTGACGCTTGAACTCAGAGCGCGACCCGACACGGCCATCGCGCCTGCAGCGAACTGCGGTGCCTCAGCATGTTCAGGGTTGCCATTGCGGGTTCCAGACTACCTCCCACAGGTGTTGATCCGGGTCCTGGAAGTAACCCGCATAGCCGCCCCAGAAGGTGTCTTTGGCTGGCTTGACGATGACAGCCCCGGCGGCCCTCGCCTGAGCCATGACCGCATCAACCTCGTCTTTCGAGGCAACGTTATGCCCCAGGGACAGTTCAGTCGCACTTGGTGTCGATGCTGGAATGCCAGAGTCATGCGCAAGGCTCTTTCGTGGCCAGAGGGCCAGCTTCAGGCCAGGCTGAAGATCGAAGAAGACGACAGCACCGAACTCGAACTCACGCCCAACTACGCCTTCGGTGGTGAACCCCAGTCCCTCCGAGTAGAACCTTACGGATCGCGCCAGGTCGTCAACGCCAAGTGTGATGACGGTGATGCGGGGCTTCATGCGCGGTCTCTCCGTGAGGCATGGCGATCCCGATGAGGCGCTGCGGCGTTCTGAAGTGCGATCTGCTCCGCGACCGGTACATTCTCCGACACACCCATGGTCCCACCTGTTCGTTGATCCCGGGCGGCGCCTTTGTTCAGTACTTGGTGTGGTCACCCGATGCCTACCTTAGCCTCAACATGCTTGGCGAACTTGTCCAGGATGGCCTGCCAGCCTTGGCGCTGAAAATCCGGTTCGTTTTCGGACTCCGTCTCGAAAGTCTCCCTCACCAGGACTCCGTGGACGGCATGGCTGAACTGAACCTCGACGCTACGGCCGTCTCCTAACTTGTATTCGATCAACTTGTGGGGCACGACTCGGGTATACGTACCCCCAAAGTCGAATCCCTCGCTTCCGTCCTTCGCTTCCATCCGCGCTGAGAAGCTGCCGCCTTCACGCAGATCCACCGCGCTCTGGGTCGTGTGCCAGTCCTCCGAGGCGGTGTTCCATTGCTTGATGTCCTCCGGATTGCTCCAGGCACGCCAGACAGCCTCCAGATCGGCCTTTACGACGGTCTCTATAGTGATCTTCACAGGTCGATCTCCGTTGTGACTGCGCACTCGTAACCCTTAGTCGAATGACGAAGAGTGAAATCGCCATTCGCTGCAGGCCGCCCGTACCGTGGCCTCACCGTACGCCGCTCGACGCCACGTTGAGCGGGCGCGGTACGCCCTGCTCACAGGAAGCACGGCCACCACACTCCGCGGTCCGCTTGAACGCATGGTCAGGGCACGCTCAGCGACATGCGAATCTCGTTGCCCGGATGCGGTGGCCATGGAACCCAGCCGCGACGAAGGTAGAACTGTTCGGCCCGCGTGCCCGGTGACGTCGTGAGCCAAAGTGCATGCAGACCGCTGGCAAATAGGCTGGAAGTCAACGCATCGTGCAACGCGGCCCCAACACCCCGTTGCTCGCTACCCGGAGCCACAAACAGGGCCCAGATGTTGCCATCCGTGACGCGCCCAATGGCGAAGCCGACCACCACGCCGCCATCTTCAACCACCCAGCCGCGCCCGAGCGATGAGAGATGATCCTCGTAGTCGCCGTGAGTAACCAGCGATGCATCGGACAGCCGGTTCTCGAGCACCGCAACCCGCACGCGATGCATGGCCGGGATGTCAGCAACTTCGGCGAGCCGCAGATGCATGTGTCCTGTGCCCTATCGTTGGCGCACATCCGCGCCGCTGTTACTGGCGAGTATCGTGACGACGACGGCGACGAACCCAGGAATGAAGCCTGCATGTCTGGCACTGCGCCACCAGGCTCCGCCGCGCACGCTTCTCAGGGCGCTGCTCAGGAGAGGTCCGGCGGTCAACTCGAAAGCCCCCTTTGGAAATACGCCGCGCTGCGTTCTGTCCCAGATGTGGAATGACGCCCATGCGCATTCAGCCTGCATGTGCTCCAGCCTCTGTTGGTCGGCAGCATCGATCGCACTGTCTCCGCGCAGGCGAGCGGACATCAACTCGACAATGTCGCGGCTCCTGGCGACCGCCATGCGGGTCACCGTCCATTGCGCCATCGTGGAATTGTGCTCGTTGCGCTGGAGTGCGGCAGTACTCTTCTTGATCGGCAGACCAACAAAGAACAAGGACACAATGACGACAATGGAGGCG
>CAWBAG010000008.1:0-104306 GCA_963786705.1 uncultured Gammaproteobacteria bacterium | reverse complement strand
GATCGACGCCCGCGAGCCGCAGCCACTTCGCGATCACGCGGAAGCTCACGCCGTGGTTCTTCTGCCGCGTGTAGGTGCCGTGCCCGGCGCGGTGCATGTGCAGGATCATGTCGTTGCGGCGGCACCAGTTCGACATGCTCTGGATCGTGCTCCAGCCGACGACGAGGTCGACCATGATCACGACCGAGCCGAGGTCCTTCGCGAACTCGGCGCGCTCGTACATGTCCTCGACCGTGGCGCCGGTGACGTTCAGGTACGAGCCCTTCACCTCGCCGGTCGCCGCGCTCGCCTTGTTGACGGCTTCCATGACGTACAGGAAGCGGTCGCGCCAGTGCATGAAGGGCTGCGAGTTGATGTTCTCGTCGTCCTTCATGAAATCGAGGCCGCCCTTGAGCCCCTCGTAGACCACGCGGCCGTAGTTGCGCCCCGAGAGTCCGAGCTTCGGCTTGGTGGTTGCGCCGAGCAGCGGCCGGCCGAACTTGTCGAGGCGCTCGCGCTCGACGACGAGCCCGGTCGGCGGGCCCTTGAACGTCTTCACGTAGGCGACGGGAATGCGGATGTCTTCGAGGCGCGCGGCCTTGAGCGGCTTGAAGCTGAAGACGTTGCCGATCAGGCTCGCCGTCATGTTGGCGATCGAGCCTTCCTCGAACAGGATGATGTCGTAGGCGACCCACGCGAAGTACTGGCCCGGCGCGTTGGGCACGGCCTCGACGCGGAAGGCCTTGGCGCGATAGCTGTCGCACGCGGTCAGGCGGTCGGTCCACACGACCGTCCAGGTCGCCGTGCTCGACTCGCCGGCCACGGCCGCCGCGGCCTCGATCGGGTCGACGCCCTCCTGCGGCGTGATCCGGAACAGGCACACCGTGTCGGTTTCCTTAGGGCTGTAGTCCGCGTCCCAGTAACCCATCTGGCGGTACTTGAGCACCCCGGCGCTGTAGCGCTTCTTTTTGTCGGTCACGATGCGGTCGGCGGTCGTCTCTCGGGCAGTGGCCATCGTTCGCTCTCGGGCAGGTGGGGACGTGCCTGGGACTCTAGGGGGGTCGATCATTTAGCTGAAGTCACTTATTCTTACGTCTGACTTCAGCGTTGCTTACTGATCCATGAAAAACGTGTCGCTCAGGCAGTTGCGCGTATTCGCCTCGGTCGCGAGGCACCTGAGCTTTGCCCGCGCGGCCGAAGAGCTGAACCTCTCGCCGCCCGCGGTATCGATGCAAATCAAGGAGTTGGAGTCGGAAGTCGGCCTGCCGCTGTTCGACCGGACCAGCCGCAAGGTCACGCTGACGACCGTGGGCGAGTACCTGCTCGCCTATACCCTGCGCGTGCTGGCCGCCATGCGCGACGCCGAGGACGTGGTGGCCCGGTTCAAGGGGCTAGACCGGGGCCGCTGGCGATCGGCATGGTCAGCACGGCCGAGTACTTCGTGCCACGCTGCTCGCGCAGTTCCGTGACGAGCATCCGGCGGTCGACGTGCGGCTGCGCCTGCGGCAACCGCGACGCAGCTCGTCGCAGCTGATTCAGCGCAACGAGGTCGACCTGGCGATCATGGGTCGGCCGCCGAAGGACTGGCCACCCGTGCCGAGCCGTTCGCGATGCACCCGCACGTGCTCGTCACGCAGTGGACCACCCGCTGCGCGGCACGAACTGGTGCCGGCGCAAGCGCTGTCACGCGAGGGCTTCATCGTGCGCGAGCCCGGGCTCGGGCACGCGCGCGGCGCTCGAGGAGTTCGTGCACGAGCACGGCATCGACCTGCGCGTCGTGATGCAGATGTCGAGCAACGAGTCCATCAAGCAGGCCGTGATGGCCGGCATGGGTATCTCGCTGCTGTCGCTGCACACGATCGGGCTCGAACTCGACCACGGCCTGATCGCGGCGCCCGAAACGGAAGGACTGCCCGTGATGCGACGCTGGCACGTCGTCAACAACCTGGCCAAGACGCTGTCGCCCGCGGCCGAAGCTTTCCGCTACTTCATCCTCGAACACGGCGAGGCGTTCCTCGCGGCGCAGTTCGGCCGGCACGACGTCGCGCGCGGCAGCATCAATCGACGTTGAAGAACTGCAGTTCCCCGAACTGTGTCGCGGCCGCCGTCGCCAGGTCGGGCCGCGGCTCGCCCAAGCGCTCCGCCCACTCCGCGGCCGCGCGCAGGTACTGCGCGTAGCACGCCTGCCGGTCCGCCACCGGCAGGGCCGTCGACACGCAGGTGCTCGCGGCCAGGGCCGCGTCCAGCGAGAACGCCGCGTGCTGCTCGACGTAACTCGCGGTGGCTCCACATGCCGGTCGCCCGGGTCGAACGCGTACAGCGGCAGGAAGCGGTGTCCCTGCGCGCGCGACGAACTCGACGGCATCCATGACGAACCCGGCCTCGAGCGTCGTCCATCGAGTAGTGGAAACCGACCCGGCACCAGCCGGGCTTGATGCCCTGGAAGCCCTTGCGCACCCAGTCGCGATAGAGCTCCGACGTCGGCTGGTCGATGCCGAGCAGCCGGTGTCCGTAGGGACCGGCGCAGGAGCAGCCCGCGCGCGACTGGATGCCGAACAGGTCGTTCAGCAGCACGGTCACGAACTTCGGGTGCAGGTAGCGACCGCGCGCGTCGCGCAGGTTGAACGACACGATGCCGATGCGGCGCGCGGGATCGGGGTTGCCGAGGATCTCGATGCGCTCGTTCGGCGCGCCAGCGCGCGATCGCGCGGCTGCAGCAGCTCGTGCTCGCGCGCCTCGATGCGCTCGACGCCGATGCGGCCCTTGAGCTCGAGCGCGAGCGCCGCCTTCAGCGTCTGCAGCACGCCGGGCGTGCCGGCCTTCTCGCGCTCCTCGACGTCGCGCGATGAAGTCCTGGTCGCACGGGGCTCACGTAATCCACCGTGCCGCCGCCGCCGACGCTCGGCGGCAGGTCGCGCGGGTACAGGCGCTCGTTGAACACCAGCACGCCGCTCGAGCCGGGGCCGCCGAGGAACTTGTGCGGCGAGAGGAACACCGCGTCGAGCGACGCGTCGCCATCGCCCGCTGCCCCGGGCGGGATTCATGTCGATCTCGACGTAGGGCGCGCTCGCCGCGTAATCGAAGCACGCGTACGCCTCGTGCGCGTGCAGCAGCCGCGCGATCTCGTGCACCGGCGAGCGCATGCCGGTGACGTTCGAGGCGGCCGAGAACGAGCCGATCCGGAGCCGGCCCAGGTACTCCGGCTCGCTGCAGCAGGTGCTCGAGGTGCGCGAGGTCCACGCCGCCGTCCGCGCGCGAGATTCACCTCGACGACGGTCGCGAGACCCTGGCGCCAGGTGACCTCGTTGCGAGTGATGCTCGTAGGGTCCGACGAACACGACGGGCTGGCGCGCCTGCTGATGGCGGCGAAAGGCCTCGAACTGCGCGTCGCCGAGGAACTCGCGCAGCTCCTCGCCCACGACCTTGCGCGTCGCCGGCGGCGAGCGACACGCCGAGGATCTGCTGCAGCTTGTCGATCGCGCCGGTCGCGCCGGTGCCGCAGGCCACGATGCGGCCGCGCGGTCCCGCGTTCACCGGCGTCTTGATGGTCGCCTCGGCCTCGTGCAGCAGCCGGCTCATGCTGCGGCCCGTGAGGTCGTCCTCGGTGTGCGTGTTCGCGTAGACGCGCTGCAGGCTCTGCAGGTAGCGCTCGACGAACAGCAGGCAGCGGCCCGGAGGCCGTGTAGTCGCAGTACACCATCAGGCGGCGGCCGAACGGCGTGTCGAACGCCGAATCGATGCCGACGATCTGCGAGCGCAGGAATTCGAACGTCCAGCGGCGTCATGCGCGGATTGTAAAGGCAAAGGGCCAGGCCCCAAGCGGTCCCAGGCGGCTCCAATCGGCCCCGCGGCACCGGTTGCCACCAGTGCGTATACCGCGGCCCGCTCCACGGGCAAAAAATCGGGCGTAGTCGGCCGGCAGATCCAGGAGGAATCCGCGCCATGACCCACAAGCAGGTCCTGTTCCGCTCGGCGGCGCGCGAGAAGATCCTGCGCGGCGCCACGCAGCTCGCCGACGCGGTGCGCATCACGCTCGGGCCGAAGTCGAAGTCGGTGCTGATCCAGAAGAAGTGGGGCACGCCGATCGTCTGCAACGACGGCGTGACGATCGCCAAGGAGATCGACCTCGAGGACCCGGAGGAGAACCTCGGCGCGCAGATGCTGCGCCAGGCGGCGGAGAAGACCGGCGACGCGGTCGGCGACGGCACCAGCACCGCGACCATCCTCGCGCACGCGATCTTCGCCGACGGCGTGCGCAACGTCGCGGCCGGCGCGAGCGCCATCGACCTGAAGCGCGGCCTCGATCGCGGCCTGGAGGCGGCCGTCGACGGCGCTCGCGGCGCATGTCGCGGCCGGTCAGCACGCGCAAGGAGAAGGCGCAGGTCGCGACGATCTCGGCGCACAACGATCCGGCGATCGGCGAGCTCGTCGCCGACGCCATGGAGAAGGTCGGCGGCGAGGGCGTGATCACGGTCGAGGAGTCGAAGACGACCGAGACCGTGCTCGAGGTCGTCGAGGGCATGCAGTTCGACCGCGGCTATATCTCGCCCTACTTCATCACCGACGCCGAGAAGATGGAGGCCGTGCTCGAGGACGCCGTACGTGCTGCTCACGCGACCGCAAGGTCAACCTGCTCAAGGACCTGATCCCGCTGCTCGAGCAGGTGGCGAAGTCGGGCCGGCCGATCCTGTTCGTCGCCGAGGACGTCGAGGGCGAGGCGCTCGCCACGCTGATCGTCAACCAGATCCGCGGCGTGCTGAAGAGCGTCGCCGTCAAGGCGCCCGGCTTCGGCGACCGCCGCAAGGCGATGCTGCAGGACATCGCGGTGCTGACCGGCGGCGCAGCTGATCGCCGAGGAACTCGGCCTCAAGCTCGAGGACGTCCAGCTCGCGCAGCTCGGCCGCGCCAAGCGCGTCGTCGTCGACAAGGACACGACCACGATCATCGGCGGCGCCGGCGAACGCAACGGCGATCGACGGCGCGCATGGCGCAGATCCGCCGCGAGATCGAGAAGACCACGAGCGACTACGACCGCGAGAAGCTCGAGGAGCGGCTCGCGAAGCTCGCCGGCGGCGTCGCCGTGATCCGCGTCGGCGCGCCGTCCGAGTCGGAGATGAAGTCGAAGCAAGGACGCGCTCGACGACGCGATCAGCCTCGACCAAGGCGGCGGTCGCCGAAGGCATCGTGCCGGGCGGCGGCCTGGCGCTGCTGCGCTGCATCGACGCCGTCGGCGCGCTGGAGGCGAAGTGCGACGGCGACGAGCGCACCGGCGTGCAGATCCTGAGGCGCGCGCTCGAGGCGCCGGCCCGCCAGATCGCCGAGAACTCGGCGGTCGACGGCGGCGTCGTCGTCGACCGGATGCGGATCGGCAGCGGCGCCGATCGGCTTCGACGCCGCGCGCAAGGAGTACGTCGACCTGTTCGAGGCCGGCATCGTCGATCCGACGAAGGTCGTGCGCATCGCGCTCGAGAACGCGGTGTCGGTCGCGAGCGTGCTGCTGCTGACCGAGGCGACGATGACCGAGATCCCGGAGAAGGAGAGACCGCCTGCCGGCCGAGGCGCCGGAGATGTGACGTGTCGTCAGGACATTCCGCCGTACCACCTGCGCGGGCACGGCGCTAACATGAGCACGCGTGCCTGCCACCCGCGCCACACGGGAGCAACGTCATGTTGCAACACCCATCGACTATCCGCAGGTCGGCGCGCAGGATCCCGAACTCCGCAACTCGCCGATCGCCGACGAAGAAGACGAGGACACCGACGTCGTGCGGCAGCAGGTGCCCGGCGAGCCGGTCTGCTACTTCAACGGCGACGAGCTACCGGCACGGCGACGTTCGTGGCGAGCGGCTCGCAGGTGCTGAAGTGCAGCTACGGCGTCTGGATCGAGTCCGGCTCGGCCGACCCGCGCAATCCCTGAACCGGCCGGCGCCGGCGGCAGCCAGATCCGCACGACGACCCCGCCGCCGTCGGCGCGGTTGCGCAACGTCGAGCGTGCCGCCGTGCGCCTCGACGATTTCGCGGCACAGCGTGAGCCCGAGGCCGGTGCCCGAGGGCTTCGTCGAATAGAACGGCAACAACGCGTTCGTCAGCACCTCGTCGCTCATGCCGGCGCCGCGATCGAGCGACTTCCACCAGCCAGCCGCCCCGGCTCGAATCCACTCGCACGAGGATCTCCGCCGCGCGGCGAGCCCGGCCTCGGTGGCGTTCTTCAGCAGGTTGATCATCACCTGCTCGACCTGCGACTCGTCGAACCAGCCCGGCGTCCGAGGGCAACACGCCGTCCACCGTGAACGGTGCGACGGCCTGCAGCGAATCGAGAAAGCGGCGCCAGTCGACTGCGCCCGACCCGGGTTCGGCAGCTTGGCGAACCGCGAGTAACCTTCCACGAACTGCGACAGGTGGGCCATGCGATCGTCGATGGCGCCGAAGACGCGCTGCAGCTGC
The DNA here is from genome assembly GCA_963786705.1 of uncultured Gammaproteobacteria bacterium. GTDB lineage: Bacteria > Pseudomonadota > Gammaproteobacteria > Steroidobacterales > Steroidobacteraceae > RPQJ01. The sequence continues at coordinate 97,883 of CAWBAG010000008.1, read as the reverse complement.
GCCGTCGTCCGGGTGCTGCGCGAGGCGGTGCCCGGACTGTGCCAGCGACGCGATCGGCGCGACCGAGTTGTTGATCTCGTGCGCGATCACGCGGATCACCTTCTTCCAGACCGCGACTTCCTGGGCGTTGACCTCGCGCGTGAGCTGCTTCAGCAGCCGCAGCCGATGCGGCTGCCCGTTCAGCAGGAACCGGCGCTGCGACACGTGGAACACCTGCGTGTCGCCGTCCAGTTCCACCGTGAAGAGGCTGTCGCGCTCGCCTTCCAGGGCCTCGCGCAACGCGGCCGGCACGTGCTCGAGCAGCGGCGCGAGCGCGAGCCCTTCGAGCTTGTGCCCCGCGCCCAGCAACTGGCGCGCGGCCAGGTTGGCGTACAGGATGGTGCCGGTCGCATTGGTCAGGGTCAGCGCCAGCGGCGAGGCCTGGATCACCGTGTCGAGCAGCAACTCGCGCTGGTACAGGTCCTGGCGCTGTGCGCGCAGCGTTCCGCCGAGCCCGTTGTAGGCGACCACGAGGCGGCGCAATTGCGCGTCGTCGTGCGGCTCGGCGACGCTGACGCTGTAGTCGCAGTCGTGGAGCCCGGTGATCCCGTCCGCAATCGCCTCGAGCACCGCCTCGTGCCGTCGCAGCCGCTTGCGCAGCAACGCGACGAGCGCGCCGTACACGAACACCGTGGCGACAATGGCCAGCGCGCGCGCCGTCCAGGGCAAATCGGCGAGGCCAAGCGCCGCGAGCGTGAGCGCCCCGAGCGCCAGCAGGATCAGCGTGACGACAAGTTGCCTCACGGCATCAACGGCCGTCCTGGCCGCCCGTAGCGATGCCGAGCTTTTCCATGCGCCGGTACAACGATTGCCGCGACAGGCCGAGTTCCCGTGCCGCCTTGGCCACGATCCCCTCGGCACGCGCAAGCGCCGTCTCGATCTCGTCGCGATCGGGCTCGCGCAGCGCCCAGCTCTCGGTCGCGCCGGCGGCACCGGCCGCGGCCGGCAGCATCAGGTCGCGGACCTCGATGCGCCGCGACGCGGCGAGCAGGCAGGCGCGCCGGATGGAATTCGCGAGTTCCCGCACGTTGCCGGGCCAGTCGTGACGCACCAGCGCGCGCTCCGCGTCCGGTGCGAACTCGAAGCCCGGCTCGAGGAAGTGACGCGCGAGCGGCAGCACGTCGTCGCGCCGGTCGGCGAGCGGCGGCACCTGGAGTTCGATGACGTTCAGCCGGTAATAGAGGTCCTCGCGAAAGCGGCCCTGGCGGATCGCTTCCGCAAGCGGCGTGTTGGTGGCGCGAGAGTATGCGCACCTTCACGCGTCGCGTCTGGCTCGAGCCGAGCCGCTCGAACTCGCCGGTCTGCAGCACCCGCAGCAGCTTGGCCTGCCCGGTCAGCGACAGGTTGCCGATCTCGTCGAGGAACAACGTGCCGCCGTCGGCGGCTTCGAACCGGCCGGCGCGCGCTTTCGCCCCGGTGTAGGCGCCCGACTTCGGCGCCGAACAGCTCGCTCTCGAGCAGTTCCGACGGCAACGCGCCGATGTTGACGCGCACGAACGGCCCGTCGCGCGCGGTCGAATTCGCCTGGATGATCTCCGCGAGTATTTCCTTGCCCGCGCCGTTCGGGCCCGTGATGAGCACCGGCACGTCGGCCCGCGCGACCTGCGTCGCCATCTGCACGACCGCGTGCATGGCGGCGCTCGCGGTACACGATGCCGCGCAGGTCGAACCGGCCCGCGAGCTCGGCATGCGAGCGGTCGACGCGCGCCAGCCGCTCGCGCTCCGCGGTCAGGGCCGCGTGCAGCTGCAGGAGGTTCCGCACCGTGGTCACGAGCCGCGCGTTGTCCCACGGCTTGGACAGGTAGTCGGCCGCGCCGGCCTTCACGAGTTCGACGGCCGTCTCGAGGTGCGTCCACGCGGTCAGCAGCACGACGGGCAACTCCGGCTGCATGGCGCCGGAGCGCGCGGAAGAGCTCGATGCCCTCCTGGCCCGAGGTCGCCTCGCGGCGGAAGTTCATGTCCTGGATGACGAGGTCGACGCCGCCGCGAGCCACGCGCTCGAGGCCCTGCGCGCGGCGACGACGCGCGACTCGACGCGCAGCGCCCTCGAGCGTACAGCAGCACGTCGAGCGCGGTGCGCACCGCCTCGTTGTCGTCGATGACGAGGATCGTTCGTCCTTGCATCCGGTGGTCTTTGCTCCGTTACACCGTGCGCGTCGCGACGGCCGGGGAAACCCGCGCCGCGCGCCGGGCGGGCACGAGCGCCGCCATGAGTCCCACGACCCAGAGCACCGCCACCCCGACCACCAGATAATAGAGCTTCAGGCGCGGGAGTTCGAACGTCGTGCTGAGCCAGTAGCCGAGCAGCAGCGCCAGCACGCAACCGGCGACGACGCCCACCGTGGTGACGAGCCAGTTCTCGACCATGAAGTAGCGCACGATGTCGAAGCGGCGGGCACCCACGGCACGCCGCGTCCCGATCTGCTTGGTGCGCGTGCTGACGTTGAACGCGGCCAGGCCGAAGATGCCGAGTGTCGCGATCACCGAGCAGCAGGACGATGACGACGCCGAGATAGACGGCCATGGCGCGGTCGTCCGCATAGGTCGAGGCCGCGACGTACTCGAGCGAGCGGACCTTCGAGACGATGCGCCCGTTGTCGATTGCGCCCAGGCGTTCTTCCGCGAGCTTCATGACCTCGTCGCGCTGGCCGGGCCGCGCGCGCACGAGATAACGTACCTGCTGCTCGTCCGCCACGACCGGATGGAACGCCGTGTGGTCGACCTTGTCCCAGCTCGGCCACGAGCCGTGCATGTGCTCGACGATGCCCACGACGCGGGCGGGCTGTCCGAGGCCGTCGTAGACCGTCTTGCCGAGCGCCGACTCGCCGGGAAACAGCTCCTTGCCCACCACCTTGCTCAGGATGATCTCCGGCACGAAGGCCGAGCTGTTGCGGTCCCGCTGCGTCACGATCGAGGCGTCGAAGTTGCGCCCTTCGGTGAGTTTCACGTCGAGCGTCTCGAGGCCGTGCTCGTCGACCTCGAAGTAGTTCACGTCGCTCGTCTTGCCCTTCTCCCCGGGCTCGGTGAAGTACCGCGTGCTCGAGCCGCCGCCGGAGAGCGGCACCGCATTGATGGTGGTCGCCGCGACTACGCCTGGCAGGCTGCGCAGCAGCTGCATGTCCTCGCGCATCGCCGCCTCGCCGTTGAACGTCGCGCCGACCGGCGCGATGCCGACGATGAACGTGTTGGCCACGTCGAGGCCCGGGTCGCGGCCGATCAGCTCGATGCGCTGGACGATGATGTAGAGGGAATTCACGGTGATCGCGAGCGCGAGCGCGATCTGCAGCGCCACGAGGATCGCGCCGGTCGGACTGCGACGCAACGCGCTCAGGATGGGATGGATGTGCATGGTCGTTGCCTCGCTCACTGCGTCTTCAGGTAAACGGCCGGCGCCGTGCGGCCGATGCGCCACGCCGGATACAGGCCGGCCAGGGCGCTGGCCAGCAGCGACAGGCCGAACGTCACCAGCACCACGGTGAAGTCGATCGACGTGAGTCTCTGCCAGGATCCAAGGTCGGCCTCGAAGTCGTAGAGCCCCCGGATGCCGTGCAGCCCGGCCATCGCGAGCACCAAGCCCAGCACGCCGCCCGCCGCGCCGAGCAGCAGCACCTCGGCGAGATGCTGGCGCACGATGTCGCGCCGGCTGGCACCGAGCGCGCGCCTGAGGCCGGTCAGCGCCGCGTTGTTGAGGAACTTGGCGAGCAGCAGCCCCACGACGTTGACGAGGCACACGCCGAGGAACAGGAGCGCGATGCCGATCAGCACGCGGTTGTCCTTCTTGACGACGTGGTTCGCGTCCAGCCACTGCCCGACGTCGAACAACCGGTTGTTGAGCGGGCGCGGGAACCGGCCGGCCGCCTTCTGCTGGCGCGCGTAGTTGTCGACGTACGCCTGGAAGCGATCGCGGTCGGCGGCGGTGGGCAGTTCCGCCCACATCTGCACCCACACGCACTCCGAGTTCAGGAAATCCGGCATACGACGCAATGGGGTCGCTCTTCCAGCAGTTCGTGTTGCCGTAAACCGGCAACTCGTGGATCTCGCCCCAGCGGAACGGCAGGTAGGCGTCCTCCGCGTCCTCGAACGAACCGTTGTTCAGGTCGTAGAACTTGGGGCTCGGCGACCACGGTTGCAGCACGCCGACGACACGGTACTCGGCGGTGCCGAGCCGCACCGTGCGTCCGACGCTGTTCTCGCCGCCGAAGTGTTTCTGGTTGGTCTCGTGGCTCAGCACGACGACGGGATCCGGCCCCTCGTCCGCTGCCGCCGACCAGCCCTGGCCGAACTGGAACGGCACGTCGAACATCGGGAAGAACTCGCCGGTCGTCACGCGCAGCAACACGCGCGCCGGTTTCGATCCCTGGCGCCCCGAGTCGAGCACCGCGCCCGACTTGTACATGATCACGCTGCGCTGCGGGATGTCCGAGCGATGCAGCGCGGTCGTGTCACGGTACGTCATCAGCAGCGGCGGCATATCCGTCTCGTCGCTGTCGTAAGCCTCGTCCGGATCCCAGTTGTCCATCGTCACCGCGTACAGCTGGTCGTTCTTCCACTCGATCGGGTTCGTCGCCATCGCGTGGTAGATCGTGAACGTCATCGTGCAGACGGCGATGCCGAGCGCGATCGCGAGCACCATCAGGGCCGAGAGTCCCTTGTGGCGCTGCAGGCTCTGCACGGCGAGGCGCAGGTCGTAGGCAACAAACATGTGCGGTTCTCCGGGGCGTTCCGTGGGCTCAGCCTGCCGCGGCGTCGGCCGCGGCGTCGGCCGCGAGATGCAACGCGGTCACGGTGGCCGCGTGGTAGTGCGGCTCGTACGGCTTGAAGTCCGTGACCTGCCCGTCGATGACCTGCACGTTGCGGTGCGCGCGGCGCGCGAGTTCCGGATCGTGGGTGACCATGACGATCGTCGTGCCTAAGCCGTTAATCTGCTCGAGCAGGTCGAGCACCTGCCGCGCCATCAGCGAGTCGAGGTTGCCCGTCGGTTCGTCCGCCAGCAGCAGCGCCGGGTCGCCCGCGAGCGCGCGCGCGATGGCCACGCGCTGCTGCTGCCCGCCGGAGAGCTGCGACGGCAGGTGCTTCATGCGCGAGGCGAGACCCACGAGGTCGAGCGCCGAGGTGATGCGCTCGCGGCGCTCCGCCGCGGGCATGCGCCGGTAGCGCAACGGCACGTCCACGTTGTCGAACACGTTCAGGTCCGGGATCAGGTTGAAGCTCTGGAAGATGAACCCGATCTTGTGGTTGCGCACGCGCGAGCGCGCGTCGTCGTCGAGCCGGCTCACGTCCTCGCCGTCGAGGCGGTAACTGCCCGAATCGAAGGTCTCCAGCAGGCCCGCGACGTTCAGGAACGTCGTCTTGCCGGAGCCAGACGGTCCCGTGACGGCGACGAACTCGCCTTTTTCGACCTTCAGGCCGAACTCGCGCAGCGCATGCGTCTCGAGCAGGTCGGTGCGATAGGCCTTGGTCAACTTGTGCATTTCGAGCATCGGCAGTTCCCCTGTCGGTCGGTGTCGGTCAGTCCGCGAGCAGCACGCGCGCGGCATCGTTGAATTGATCGGTGTCGGAGATCACGACCTGGTCGCCTTCCGCGAGGCCGCCGGTGATCTCGACGTCGCGCACGCTCGCGGCGCCCGTCTGGATCGGCTGCCGCTCGGCGATGCCGTCGCGGACCACGTACGCGTAGGCGCCGCCGCCGGCTTCGTAGAACGCGCCGCGCTCGACCTTGAGCACGCCGTCGCGGCGGTCCATGAGCACGCGCACGGCGACGCGCTGGTTCTGGCGCAGGCCGGCCGGCATCGTGCCGCGGAAGCGCACGCGCCCGGTGACCTCGCCCTGGCGCACTTCGGGCGACATCGCCGTCACCTCGCCCGGGTAGGTCTTGCCCGCGTACGTGATCTCCGCCGGCATGCCGAGACCGATCGCGCCGGCATAGGATTCCGCGACGCGGAACTCGATCTCGAGCGCGGACAGGTCGACGACCGTCATGAGCGGCGCGTCCTGCTGCACGGCCGCCTTCTGCGTCACCGTGAGGTTGCCGACGACCCCGTCCACCGGCGACTGGATGCTCAACTCGCCGACCCGGCGCTCGAGGTCGGCCACGAGCAACTGCTGCCGGTCGCGCTGCAGGCGGCGCGTCTGCAGTTCGAATTCGAGGCCTTCCTTCTCGAGGCCGGCCGTCTCGACGGCGTGGTGGTGCGTGAGCCTCGCCTCGTCGAGCTCGTCCCGCGCTGCCTGGTAATCGCGCTCGCTGATGACGCGCTTGCTCCAGCCCTGCTCGGCGCGCGCGAACTCACGCTCCGCGGCGCGAATCGCGACGCCGGCCATGTCGCTGGCCTGCTGGCTCTGCAGGATGCGCCGGCGCACGTCGATCTCCTGGCGCCGCAGGTCCACGACCAGGCTCTCGAGCGTCGCGCGCTCGCGCTCGTATTCGTTGCGCAGGCCCGGGCTGTCGACGGTTGCGAGTGCGTCACCCTTGCGAACCGTGTCGCCGGCGTTCTTCGCGTACGTGACCGTGCCGGCCGCCGGCGCGTAGAGCGTCGGGCTCACCGCCGCGACGACCGTCGCCTGGGCCGCCACGTCGCTCAGGAACTGGCCACGGGTGACCGTCGCGACGCGCACGCGCTCGCGCGCCACGACTGCGTCCGTCGTGGCCCAACCCTGCAGCAGCCAAACCACCACACCGGCGCCGAGCAGGAGCAGCAACGCGGCTGCGGTAAACAAGACACGTCGGTTTCGCCGCCAGCCCCGGGGGGTTTCGAGCGGCGTGTCCTGGCCGTCAGTGCTGCGCATGCCCGGCGCCGCGGGCCGTTCGGGAATGCGGATGATCGAAGCAAGTGGCATCGGTAAGTCCGTGCGTGGCGCGTCTGCGGTTGAAGTTTGCAGGGATCGTGCCAATCCGTCGGTCATCGTATGTCGTTGTTTTCATGACCCTTCTCGGTCAGCCGTAGGCTGCGCGCCGGGTGTCCGGCTGTCCGGACACGGACAGCGGACACTGCCGCGGACACATTCCACCGTCCGACTCGACGTGACATAGTCCGCGTCACGCGGCGGCACGCCAGCCTGCCGGACGGGGGACAACTCCATGGATCTCAGGGGCCGCAGACGCAGCACGAACATCGAGGATCGCCGCGGCATGAGTCCGGGGCGCACCGGCGTCGGACTCAGCCTGGGCGGCATCCTGTTCCTGATCGTCCTGAGTCTCTTCGGCATCAACCCGCTGCCGTTCCTCGGCATGGCCACCAAGACGCCCGACGTGCAGATGCAGCCGTCCGACCAGCCGTACCAGGAGTCCGCGCAGGAAGCGCAGCTGAGCGAGACCGCGGCCGTCGTGCTGGCGGAAACCGAGGAGACCTGGACCAAGATGTTCGGCCCGGAGTACGTGCCGCCGACGCTCGTGCTGTTCCAGCAGGTCACGCCGTCGGCCTGCGGCACGGGCCAGGCGGCGATGGGCCCGTTCTATTGTCCCGACGACCGCAAGGTCTACCTGGACCTGTCCTTCTTCAACGAACTCGAAAGCCGCTTCGGCGCACGCGGCGACTTCGCGCAGGCGTACGTGATCGCGCACGAAGTCGGCCACCACCTGCAGAACCTCATGGGCATCTCCGACCAGGTGCACTCCGCGCGCGAGCGCGTGGGCCAGGTCGAAGGCAACGAGTTGTCGGTCAAGCAGGAACTGCAGGCGGATTGCTTCGCCGGCGTCTGGGCCCGGGACGCCGCATCGCGCAAGTTGCTCGAGCCCGGCGACGTCGAGGAAGCGCTCGACGCCGCGACCGCGATCGGCGACGACCGGCTGCAGCGCCAGTCGCAGGGCGTCGTCGTGCCCGACGCGTTCACGCACGGCAGTTCCGAGCAGCGCAAGCGCTGGCTCAACGTCGGCATGTCGTCCGGCGACCCGAAGGCTTGCGACACGTTCAACGCGCCGAGGCTTTGAGCGTGGCCTGGCTGTGGAGTCTCAACAGGTTGTTCCTGTCGAGGCTGAGTCTGGAGGTTGGCGGCTGACCTGCCAGGCTGGCGTGAGTCCGATGCCAGTTGTAGCCGTGTAACCAGCGCGCCCGATAGCACCTGCCGTTGTTGGACCTTCGGCCTGGCGCGTTGACGCCGACCCGGCGTGCAATTACTATGATCATAGTAACTATGGTGGTTAACAGCCATGCGACGTGAAGCGACGGCAATGAACGTGCGCCAGAACCTGGGCGAGCTCCTGAATCAGGTGCAGTACCGGGGCGACTCGATCGTGGTCACCAAGGACGGCAAGCCGGTGGCAGCGCTCGTCGACTATGCGCTCTACGAACGCATCCGCAGATTGCGCGAGACCTTCGCTGCCCTGACCGACAAGCTCGGCCAGGTGTATGCGGACGTCCCCGCCGAGACGGCCGAGGCCGAGATCGACGCCGCAGTCCGTCACGTCCGCCGCCGGCGTCACCGGTAGCGGCCCATGAAGGTCGTGCTCGACACCAACGTACTGGTGTCGGCGCTGCTGAAACGCGACAGCCTCCCTGGCAGGCTGCTGCAGGCGGTCTGGGACGGAAATCTCGATCTCGTGCTGAGCGAACCGTTGTTGACCGAACTGCGCGAGGTACTGAACTACCCGAAGATTCGCAGGCGGTTGGTGGCGAACGCCATAGACAGCGAGCTGTTCCTCGAACTGCTGCCGTTCTTCACGGTCCAGGTGGACCTGTCAGCCGTTGAGGTGCCTCGCCCGCGTGACCCTGCAGATGAAGTGGTGCTCGCGACGTTCGTGGCGGGCCAGGCGGAATGGCTGGTGTCGGGCGACGAGGATCTGCTCGTACTGGCCGACCAGTTCCCGATCCTCAGTCCGGCGGCATTCGTGGCGCGGTTCCTGTCCTGACGGCATCCCCACGCAGATTGGCAATCACACGTTTCGCGCCACCGGGTTCACCGAGTACCTCCGCAACAGCGGCAAGCTCGAGATTACACAGCGTATGGCGAACCACGAATCGGCGCGCGCGACCGGACTGTATGACCGGCGCGACGATCAGGTGGTCGAGAAGAGCTGGCCCCGTGCGCAACAAGACGCACGACCTGAGGGAGTACTGCCTGGAAAAACGGGACCGATGTACCCACAACCCGCGAGAAATCCGCGCTAGAGCTCGAGCCTGCCGGCGTAACCCGTCAGCTCCAGGTATCCGCGGCCGACTTCGCGACCGTCCGACTTCCGTGCGCAGCGCGCACCGGCCCTTCCCAGTAGATCGTGCCGGTGCTCGCACGTGAATCGAGTTCGGCGTCGTGCATGAGCGGCTCGACGAGCAGGGTCCGCGTCCCGACGCGCACGCGCCACCGCACCGGGTAGCGCGCACCGGTGCGCGGGGACTGCCAGTCGGCGAGCGCAGTCCATTCGATGTCCGCGGGCGCGAACGTCGCGGTTTCGCCGGATGCGGACCGCAGCGTCGCACCCGCCCAGCGTGCGCCGCCGCCCTCCGCGTTGCGCATCCGGAACGCCATCAGCGCACCGCCGTCCTCGAGGTTGATGCCCATCCAGTCCCAGCCGCTCGCGCGCTCGTCGACGTAGTCGCTCGACCACTCGTGGTCGAGCCAGGCCTCGCCAGTGACGCGCTCGCGTCGCCCTGCCACGGTCACGTCGCCCGTGACCGACAGGTGCGGCTGGCTGTAGTAATGGCTCGCGGCCCGCGGGTCGGGTCCCTTGCGGCTGAACCCGCGCTCGCCCTGCAGGAGCGGCGCTTGCGTCGCCGCCAGTTCGAGGTCGAACGCAAAATCGTCGCCCTGCACGACCGCACGGTAGTTGCCGGTGCGCTCCTGCCGCAGCGACCAGTCGTCGAGCCGCACGTCGAGCTGCCGCTCGCGCGCGTAGGCGAGGTCGAAGCCTGCGCGCGCCGAACGCTGCGCGTGGCGCAGGCGGCCGTGCCGCGGGTCGGCCAGCGCGGCGTGCGCGAACAGCACCTGCCGCGGCGCGAAGGCGCTCGGATTGGCCTCGGCCAGTCCCGTGCGCACGCGGAAGAACGTCACCTGGAATCCGCGTGGCGGGACCTCGGGACTTGCGCCATCCCGCAGCCAGCCGGTCACGTACCACCATTCGAGACGGTAGTCGGGGTGACTGCCCGCGTCGCGCGGCAACTGCAGCTCGGTCGTGGGCAGCACCGGCGGATAGGTCACGCGGCCTTCGCTCGCGAACAGCCAGGCCGGAAGCACCGACAGGACGGCGAGCGTCACGACGAGTCCGCGCCTCACCAGTCCTCCTTCACAGCGCGCACGACGTCGTCACCCATCGCGCGCCGGCCGCTGAACGCCGCGGTGCCCGCGGCGGCGGCGACGAGCACCGCGCTCAGCACCAGCGAGCAGCATCCAGGGCACGTGCACGTCCATCGTCCAGTGGAACGACTGCCGGTTCACGACGTAGATCAGGATCAGGCTGATGATGCCGCCCACGACGAGGCCCGCGACGACCCCGATCGCACCGAGAGCCGCGCCCTCGAACGCGAGCATGCGGCCGATCTCGGCGCGCGTGACGCCCAGGTGCCGCAGCATGCCGAACTCGCCGCGGCGCGCGAGCACCTGCGAGCTCGTGCTGGCGCTGATGCCGAACAGGCCGATCAGCACGGCGACGGCCTCGAGCAGGTAGGTGACGGCGAACGTGCGATCGAAGAGCGCGAGCGAGCGGCCGCGGATCTCGCCGGGCAGCGCCACGTCGTAGTCGCCCGTGCGCTGCATCGTGTCGCGCAGGCGCACCGCGAACGCTGCGGGGTCGACGCCCGCGCGCAACCAGATCGCGGAGCTCGTCGCGTTGCGATCCCCGGTCAGTGCCACGAAGCGCCCGCGATCGAGCACCACGGCGCCGCCGGGTCGCTCGTAATCGCGCCACACGCCGCGCACGCTGGCGCGCACGACCTGGCCGCCGAGCGGCAGGTCGAACTCGTCGCCGGCGTCGAATCCGCGCAGGTCGACGGCGGCCTCGGAAACCCACACGTGCAGTGCACCCGGCGTGGCCGGCGACGCGGCCGAGCGACGCAGGGGCAACACCTGGCCCGCCGTCCGGTCGTCGATCGGGCGCGCGATGATCGTGAGCGGCAGGCGCTCGCCGGGCAGCAGCACGTCGATGAAGCGCAGGAAGTGCACGCGCGCGACGCCGTCGAGCGCGGTGATCGCGCGCTGGGCAGGTTCGTCGAGGTACGCCGCCGCCTGCGCCGACGAGCCTGCGCGCACGTAGAGGTCCGCCGGCAGGATGCGCTGCATCCAGGCTTCGAGCGACATGCGGAACGAGAACACCATGATGGCCATGGCCACCATCAGGCTGAAGCTGACCAGCACGGCTGCGATGCTGACCGTCGCGCGGCGCGCGGTGCCGCGCAGCTGCGCAACGGCAACCTGCCGCCACGCGGGGCCGGTCGGTCGCAGGCGCGAGAACACCGCCGCCGCGAGGTTCGGCGTCAGGAACACGGCGCCGAGCAGCAGGCACGCGATCGACACGTAACCAGGCAACGCAATGCCGTCGAGCGCCGGCAATCTGAGCACGGCGATGCCCGCGACGATCAGCGCGATGGCGATGCGCCCGTGCGTGCGCGCGGCAAGAGGCGCTTCGTCGCCCGCCTTGAGCGCCGCCGCGGCCGGGACGGCCGCCGCCTCGCGGGCCGGCGCCAGCGTTGCAACGACCGCTGCCCCCACTCCGAGCACGAAGAAGACGAGGTATTCGACCACGCCGACATCGAGCGTCGGCGCCACGCCGCGGAAGTACCCAGCGCCCAGGTCCGCGCCGAACGCGGCGAGGCCCGCGCGCGCGACGAGCGCTCCGAGCACGACGCCGGCCGCAGCGCCGAGCACGCCGACGATGCTGCCCGAGAGCAGCGCGGCGCCGAGCTGCTCGCGAACGGTCATGCCCATCGCGTGCAGCAGTGCGATTTCGCGTCGCCGCCGCGCCACGGCCAGCGACTGGGTCGCGTAGACGAGGAACGCGCCCGTGAACAGCGCGACGAGCGCCAGCGCGGTGAGGTTCGAGCGGTACGCGCGAGTCAGGCGCACGGCGTCGTCGCTCGCCTCGCCCGGCGTCACGACGTGGACGCCCGGAGGCAACAGTGCCTGCAGCGCGTTGCGAACCTGGGCGCGATCCGCGGCTGTCTCGAGACGCAGGTCGACGCGGTCGATCCGGCCGACGCGCCGCAGGCGCCATTGCGCCGTCGCGATGTCGAGCATTGCGACCGGTTGCCGGTAGAGGCCGGGCGGCAGCAGGCCCGCCACGTGCAGCCGCACGCGATCGAGCGCGACCTGCACGTCGAGTTCGTCGCCCGCCTCGAGTTCGAGCGCCTGCGCGGCCGCGGGACTGAGCCAGACGGAGTCCTCCGCGAGCAGGCCAGGTCCGCTGCGCGACGCCGTGCCGTACGCCGTGCCGAGGCTCGGCTGCATGCGCGAGGCACGGAACGGGTCGATGCCGATCACCCTGAGCGAGCGTTCGCGCCCCGGCAGCCGCACGAGCATGTCGATGACCGGGCTCGCGGCCGCGACGCCCGGCACGCGTGCGAGCCGGGGAACAGGGCTTCGTCGAAACCCTGCCCCGGCGCCTGCACCGCGAGGTCCGCGAGCCCGAACAGCGAGCGCGACGCGCCCTGCACTTCGTCCGCCGCGACGCGGTTGATGAGGTACACCGCAAAGCCGAGCGCGACGCCGAGCGCGATCGCGAGCACCGCGAGCAGCGTGCGTCCCGGCGCCTGCCGCAACGGTCCGAACGCCGCCGCGTCGAGCAGCGCCCAGGTCGCGCGCGGGGAACGCGCGACGGATGTCACCACGGGCGCAGCGTGCACACTCATCGGCGCAACTGCAGCCCGGTCCGCGTCAGCTCGTACACGCGGTCGGTCGTCGCGGCCGCCGCGGCGGAATGCGTGACGAGGATGCCGGCGGCGTTGTCGCGCTTGACCTGCGCACGCAGCACTTCGAGGATGCCCGCCGCGTTGTCGGGGTCGAGGTTGCCAGTCGGCTCGTCTGCGAGCACCAGCGCCGGCCGGTGCGCGAGCGCGCGCGCCACGGCAACCCGCTGCAACTCACCGCCCGACAGCTCCCGCGGCAGGCTGCGTGCGCGATCCCCGAGACCCACGGCCTCGAGCAGTTCGCGCACGCGCTCGTCGGCGCTGCGGCCGGCGACGCCGTTCAACGCCAGCGGCAGCGCGACGTTGCGCGCGACGTCCAGGTGCGGCAGCAGGTGGAAGGCCTGGAACACGAAACCCATGCGCGCGCGGCGCAGGCGCGTGCGCGCGTCTTCGTCGAGTTGCGTGAGGTCGACGCCTTCGAGGCGCAGCTCGCCCGAGTCCGGCACGTCGAGCCCGGCCACCAGGTTGAGCAGGGTCGACTTGCCGACGCCCGACTCGCCGACGATCGCCACATACTCGCCCGGCTCGATCGTGAGCGAGACGCGGTCCAGGACCTTGCGGCCGGCGACACCACGGTAGGACTTCGACACAGCGCGAACTTCGAGCATGCCAGCCCAATCGTAGGCCCTGTGGCCCCTGGATTCACGAATCGTTGCGCGAAGCTCGAAAGCGCCAGCGCAGCATGCTGCCGCCAGCGGGCGTTTCGCTCGCGATCGGCGAGACGACGCCTAGACGCCGAAGCTACTTCTTCCGCGCAGCCTTCTTTGTTGCGCGAGTCGCGCGTGCCTTGCGAGTCGCCGCGATGGAAGCCTTTTTCTTCGGCGCAGCCCTGGCAGCCGTCGGCCTGGCTTTCGCCTTGACCTTCACTTTTGCAGCGGCTTGCGGCTTGACCGCGGCTTTCGGCAGCGCTCTCGCGGTCGAGGTCCTGACACTGCCCACGCGACCCTTGAGCCGCCTTGCGATCGCAGACCCGAGTTCGGCCGGCGAGCGCACAGTCGTGACGCGCGCGGCCTCGAGTGCCGCGAATTTGTCCGCCGCCGTGCCCTTGCCGCCCGAGATGACCGCACCCGCATGACCCATGCGCTTGCCTGGAGGCGCCGTCACGCCGGCGATGTAGGCGACGACAGGTTTGGTGACGTGCCGGCGGATGTACTCCGCGCCGGCTTCCTCGTCGCTGCCGCCGATCTCGCCGACCATGAGGATGCCCTCGGTCTGCGGGTCCTGCTCGAAGAGCGCGAGCACGTCGATGAAGTTCATGCCGCGCACCGGGTCGCCGCCGATGCCGACGCAGGTGCTCTGGCCGAGGCCGATGTTGGTGGTCTGGAAAACCGCTTCGTAGGTGAGCGTGCCCGAACGCGACACGATGCCGACGCGGCCTTTCTCGTGGATGAAGCCCGGCATGATGCCGATCTTGCATTCGCCCGGTGTGATCACGCCGGGGCAGTTCGGGCCGACCAGGCGCGACTTCGAGTCCCTGAGCGCCGCCTTCACCTTCACCATGTCGTTCACCGGGATGCCCTCGGTGATGCAGACGATGAGTTCGATACCCCCGTCCGCCGCTTCGATGATCGCGTCCGCGGCATACGGGGCCGGCACGTAGATCATCGTGGCGTTGGCGTCGGTCTTCGCGACCGCGTCGCGCACGGTGTCGAACACGGGCAGGCCGAGGTGCTTCTCGCCGCCGCGTCCGGGCGTGACGCCGCCGACGAGCCTGGTGCCGTATTCCAGGCAGCCCTGCGAATGGAACGTGCCCTGCTTGCCGGTGAATCCCTGGCAGATGACGCGCGTGTCCTTGTTGATCAGGATGGACATGGGTTACTTCCTCGCGGCCGCGACGACCTTCTTCGCGGCATCGGTCAGATCGGCCGCGGCGATGAGCTCGAGCCCGCTCTCGGACAGCATCTTGCGGCCGAGCGGCGCATTGGTGCCTTCGATGCGCACGACGACGGGCAGGTGCAGGCCGAGGTCCCGCGCGGCGCCGATCACGCCTTCGGCGATCATGTCGCAGCGGACGATGCCGCCGAAGATGTTGACGAGGATCGCCTTCACCTTCCGGTTCGTCAGGATCAGCTTGAACGCGGTCGTGACGCGCTCGCGCGTCGCGCCGCCACCGACGTCGAGGAAATTCGCGGGCTAGCCGCCGTGCAGCTTGATCAGGTCCATCGTCGCCATCGCGAGGCCGGCGCCGTTCACCATGCAGGCGATGTCGCCATCGAGCGAGACGTAGTTGAGCTCGGCCTCTGCGGCCAGGCGTTCGACCTCGTCTTCCTGCGACGGGTCGCGCATCACGACCAGTGCCTTCTGCCGGAACAGCGCGTTGTCCTCGATGCCGATCTTGCCGTCGAGCGCGACCACGTCGCCGTCGCCGTTGACGATCAGCGGATTCACCTCGACCAGGCTCGCATCGCAGTCGATATACAGGCTGTAGAGGCCGCGCACGATCTTCTCGAACTGCGCGACCTGCTTGCCCTTCAGCCCGAGGCCGAACGCGAGCGTGCGGCAGTGCGAGTCCTGCAGGCCGGTCGCCGGGTGGATCTCGACGCGGATGATCTTCTCCGGCGTCTTCGCGGCCACTTCCTCGATGTCCATGCCGCCGGCGGCGGACGCGACGAACGCGATGCGGCCGCGTGTCGCGATTCAGCAGCAGGCTCAGGTACAGCTCGCGCTCGATCTTCGAGCCCGTCTCCACGTAGACCTGGTCGATCGGCAGGCCTTCGGGACCGGTCTGCTTCGTCGACGAGGCGCTTGCCGAGCATGCCTGCGGCCGCTGCGCGCGACCTCCGGCAACGTCTTCGCGAGCTTCACGCCGCCGGCCTTGCCGCGGCCGCCGGCGTGCACCTGCGCCTTGACCACCCAGATGCCACCGCCGAGGCGCCGTGGCCGCGTCGGTGGCCTCTTCCGGCGTCGAGGCGACGAAGCCCGTCGGGCACGGGGATGCCGTAGCGGGCGAACAGTTGCTTGGACTGGTATTCGTGCAGGTTCATGGGGCTCGTGCCGGCGGTGAGGACGAGGTCGCGTAGTCTACCGCCTCGCACCCCGGGTCGCATGTTGCTCTGCTACAGTCCGCGCCCATGGCGCGAGCACTGCAGTCGGGCATGGGCATGGCGGGGACCCCGGCGGAAGAGCAGGCGTGGCGGGTCATCGGGCTGCTGAACGTGTTCCGGCTGATCATGCCGATGGTCCTGCTGCTGATCTTCTTCTTCGATGCCCCGACCCACAGCGTCGGCAGCCGGCACCCCGGCCTGTTCATCGGCATCGCGGTCGCCTACTTCACGTTCGCGCTGGTCTGCATCCAGACCATCCAGTGGCGCGGCCCCTCCGCGCAATGGCAGGCCATGATCCAGCTCGGGGTCGACATGACCGCCACCACGCTGCTGATCCACGCGAGCGGCGGCGTCTCGAGCGGTCTCGCCACTTTGCTGGTGCTGCCGGCCGGGGCCACGGCCACGATCGTCGAGCGGCGCTACGCGTTGCTCGGCACGTCGCTGATCGCGCTCGGCCTGCTCATCGAGACCACGCTCTCGGTGCTGCAGGGCATGGGCTCGGGGCCCGACTACCTGATCGCCGGCCTCACCGGCGCCAGCCTGTTCGCGATCACGCTGCTCGCGATTCCCTATGCGAAGCGCCTGCGCGAAAGCGAGGCACTGGTCCAGCAGCGCGAGATCGACATTGCGAACCTGAACGAGCTGAACGAGTTCATCGTGCAGCACCTGCGCGAGAGCATCCTCGTGGTCGACGATCTCGACCGCATCCGCCTCATCAACGAGACCGCGGCGCGGCTGCTGCAGCGGCGGCCCGGTGGCCAGCGGCACGCCGCTCGCGACCGTGTCGCCACGCCTGCTGTTCCTGCTCGAGTCCTGGCGCCGCCAGACCTCCGCTCGCCGTGACGACGTGGCCGAAGTCGTGGGCGCCGGCGGCGGCACGATCATCCGCCCGCATTTCGTCGCGCTCGACCGAGAGCGGCTCGGGCCCGTCCTCGTGTTCCTCGAGGACACGAGTGCGATCGCCGACCGCGGCGCAGCAGTCGAAGCTCGCCTCGCTCGGGCGCCTGAGCGCGAGCATCGCGCACGAGATCCGCAACCCGGTCGGCGCCATGAGCCACGCGAGCCAGCTGCTGCGCGAGTCGCCCGGGCTCGGCGGATGCCGACCGCCACCTCACGGAGATCATCGAGAAGAACGTCGACGCGCGTGAGCCAGATCATCGAGAACGTGCTGCAGCTGTCGCGACGCGATCGACACGCGGCAGGAGCGACTCAGGCTCGCGCGACTGGCTCGCGGGCTTCGTCGACCGAGTTCGCGCAGACGCTGCAGCTCGATCGCGGAACGTTCCACGTGGACGTCGAGCCGGGCGCCTGCGCGCTCGAGGTGCAGTTCGATCCCGACGCACCTGCACCAGGTGCTCTGGAACCTCTGCGACAACGCGATCCGGCACGGTGCCGGCGGCGAAGCATGCCGGCGCGGCTCGACCTGAAGTCCGGACGCATCTCCTCGACCGGGCGCCCGTTCCTCGAGGTCGCGGATCGCGGCGCGGGCATCGATCCGGCGCACGCGGAGCGCATCTTCGAGCCGTTCTTCACGAGCGGCTCGGGCGGCACGGGCCTCGGGCTGTTCATTTCGCGCGAGCTCTGCCAGACCAACGGCGCACTGCTGCTTTACGAAGCGCGGCCCGGCGGTGGTAGCATTTTCAGGATCATCTTCGCCGACCCACGACGCTGGGAATGGTAGTCCGTCCGTGACCGATCGCATGCGCAAGCCGAAGGCCCTGGTCGTCGACGACGAACCCGACATCCGCGACCTGCTGTCGATCACGCTCGAGCGCATGCAGATCGACGTCGAGCCGGCCGGCGACTTCGCCACGGCCATCCGCAAGCTGGGCGCGGAACGCTTCGACCTCGTGCTGACCGACATGCGGCTGCCGGACGGCGACGGGCTCGACATCGTCGAGTGGATCCAGTCGCATCGCCCCGGGGTGCCGGTGGCCGTCATCACCGCGCACGGCAACGTCGAGGCCGCGGTGCGGGCGCTGAAACTCGGCGCATTCGACTTCATCTCGAAGCCGCTCGACCTCGCGGCGCTGCGCAGGCTCATCACCGCGACGCTGAAGCTCGGCAAGCTCACGACACCCGACACCGAGACCTCGCGCCGCGCCAGCCTCAACCTGCTCGGCGATTCGAAGCCGATGCAGCAGTTGCGGCAGATGATCGCGAAGGTCGCGCGCAGCCAGGCGCCCGTGCACATCTCCGGCGATTCCGGCACCGGCAAGGAACTGGTCGCGCGCCTGATCCACGAGACCGGCCCGCGGCGCGACGGGCCGTTCGTGCCGGTCAACTGCGGCGCGATCCCGTCGGAGCTCATGGAGAGCGAGCTGTTCGGCCACAAGAAAGGCAGCTTCACCGGCGCGGTCGCCGACAAGGAGGGCCTGATCCGCAGCGCCGAGGGCGGCACGCTGTTCCTCGACGAGGTCGCGGACCTGCCGCTGCACATGCAGGTGAAGCTGCTGCGCGTGATCCAGGAGAAGTCGGTGCGCACCGTGGGCGAGACCCGCGAGGTGCCCGTGGACGTGCGCATCCTCTCGGCCACGCACCGCAAGCTCGACGACCTCGTGAAGGCCGGCAAGTTCCGCGAAGACCTGTACTACCGGATCAACGTGATCGAACTGCACGTGCCGCCGTTGCGCGAGCGGCTCGACGACGTGCCGTTGCTCGTCGACATGCTGCTCGACCGCGTCTCGCGGCCAGATCGGCGTGCCCGCGGCCGCAGATCAGCGACGACGCGCTCGACAAGCTGCTGTCGTACGCGTATCCAGGCAACGTGCGCGAACTGGAGAACATCCTCGAGCGCGCGGTGACGCTCTGCTCCGACGACCGGATCGAGCCCGTGGACATCCAGCTGAAGCAGGGGCAGCTGCTCGCCGACCTGGCCGAAGGCGCGGGGGACGAGCTCGGGCGGATGGACTGGAGGGACAGCTCGAGCACATCCAGCGCGAGGCGATCGTCCGCGCGCTCGAGCAGACCCGCTACAACAAGACGAAAGCGGCGGAACTGCTCGGGATGACCTTCCGGCAGCTGCGGTATCGCGTGAAGAAGCTGGGGATCGAATGACGTTGCAGCGCCCGGCGCCGGGACGGCAGGACCGCGCATGAAACTGATCACACCCGTGGGCATGCTGGTGACGGTGGCCCTGCTGGCCATCTACAGCGTCTATGCATTCATGACCGCATACATCGAACGGTCCTGGCCGTTCGTCGTGGCCGGGCTGCTGGCCGTCTGCGCCTGTGCCGGCACCGCGCTGCTCAAGCCGTGGTCCCGGTTCCTGGTCTACCTGCTGACCGGCGGGTTCATCGCGAAGTTCGCGCACTCGGTCTACGCCGGCGTCGCCGCCGGGTACTTCGGCTTCCAGTTTCCATCGCCGCTCACCGCTGCGCGCTCGCTCGCGCCGGGACTCGCGATGGTGCTGATTTCCTGCGTGTGTTGCGTGCTGGTGTTCAGGCACTTCATGCAGGCTCGCCGGGCGGCAGCGCGCGACGTCGACGCGTCGAACGCGCTGCAATGACGACCGGTCGATGCCCGGAAGGCGTGGCGACCGGCCGTGCCGGTCACCTCACGCGGCCTTGCGCACCCAGTACAGCGTCCGGCCGTTCGCGAGCTTCCGGCTGAGCTCGATGCGGCCGCGCGCGGCGAGCAGGCTTTCGCAGTTCTCGACCGTGTAGTCGGCGTAGATCTTGTCGCGGCCGCGAGCGATGGTCTGGAACATCGGGTCCGCGGCTGGCACGAACTCGAACAGCAGCGAACCCTGGCCGAGCGCGAACCCGAGCTCGACGATCTCGGCCAGCGGCACGCCTGCGGACACGCGCAGGTGGTGCCCCACCGCGAGCATCAACGCGAGGTCGAAACGATTCTCGGCGCGCTCCAGGAACGTCTTGCGCTCGCGGTACTTCCAGCCGGCCGCGGGCGTCGGCTGGGCGATGTTCACGACCAGGGGCTGGATCGGGCGGTTGCCGGCTCGCGCGCGAGCATGGATGGCGCTGACGGACACTTCGTCGAGGTCGATGGCCACGACATTCGAGTGTGCGGCGGCCATTTCACTGAACTCACCCGTGTTCGCGCCGATGTCGAGCACCCACCGGGCGCCGGCCCGCTCGAGGACCTGGCCGACGAACTCGCGCTTTTCGACGAGATCGTGGTCCGAGTAGTGGCCACGCGTGGTCGCGTAGCCGCTCCAGTTCGAATGACGCTGCTCGATGCGTTCCGCCAGGTGCAGGACCGACTTGCGCAGGCTCGCCATCGCGCGGCCGAGCACGTACTGGGTCTTGTCCAGCCTGCCGCCCGGCGCGGTCGCACCGGCGCCCGGCTCCTGCGTGTCGCGCGCGTAGTTCGGCTGCACTGCGCTCAGCGCGGCCGGCAGGCCGACGTTGCGTATCCGGAACAGGCTCGACCAGCGGCGCGGCCCGAACAGCCTGGCGAGTTGCTCGTGAGCGAGGCCGGTCGCCGGGTCCGCGAGCGACCACTTGAGCGGCAACCCGAGCTCGAGGTTCGCGAGCAGCGGCAGCAGGAACGTCGTCTCGAACTGGTGACGCGCCAGCCACAAGTCCCGGCCGGCGACCAGCGGCTCGATCGACGGGACGTCGACGAACACCGCCCGGGTGCCGTCGAACAGGATGTTGGAAGGCGTCGCGTCCTTCAGCTGCATCCCGTGCTCGAGCAGTTCGTGGTTGATGTCCAGCGTGTGCAGTGCCGCCTGTGCCAGCATCGCAGCCGACCATTCCGCCGGCACGGAGACGAAGTGGATCCGGTCGTGCCCGAACCAGGTGCCACTCAGCCCGGCGAGCTGCTCCGGGACCGAACCGTGGTCGACGCGGCGGGTCGCAACCATGTCGCCGCGCTCGACGAGCCTGCGGACGACCGCGTGACCGAGCAGCGACTCGAACTTCGCCGTCTCGGCGGGCCGGATCAGACGCAGGATCCTGTCCTGCACGTCGAACAGCGAGCCCGCGGGGTCGCGGAAGGTACCTGTCAGCACGCGAACCTCGCCCTTACTGACCGGCGTCTTGCGACGTCGAAATCGCCGGCGCCGGCGTCACGTCCGCCTGCCTCAGCACGACGCGCCGGAACCACGCGGCGACCAGCAGCCTGAACTGGCGAAAATAGAACATGGCGCCAGCGATGGCCGCGAGGCCCATCTGCAGCAGCATGCTGCCGGTGCCCGGATCGATGTACGCCTGGGCGTCCGTGACGGACAGCACGACCAGCACGCTCAACAGGCTGGAGCGCGCCGCCACGGCACGGCCCGGGGCCTGAGTCTCTGACGTCATCATCTGCTTCTCCCTTGGTACTGCGGATTCGTTGGTTGGTTGTCGACGGACGCACTCTGCATGACGGGTGAGTCGAGCGACGTGCGCCACAGCGCGAGCAGCTTCGCCCGCGGCAGCTCGACCATCTGGTAGGGCGTGCCGTACGGCGAAAAGAAATGGCGGTCGGGCAGCGGCTCGAGGTTCGCGTCGAAGTAATAACTCAGGATCGCGCGGAACTGGTTCACCGCCGACCCGTCCGGCCCGATCAGCCCGGCCGGCGCGCCTGGCAAGTGGTACGCGCCGAGGTTCGCCAGGCGCAGGCCGACATGCTCGTCGCGCTTGAGCCCCTGGGACAGGTTCGGGCCGTGGTCGGATTCGAGCAGGATGATCGGTGGCTGCCGGGAACCGGCCTTGATCGCGTCGATCGCCGCGAGCACCTTGCGGTTCACGAACTCGAGCTGGCTCCGGTACGCGTCCCTGTCCTCCCAGAGCCGCTTCTGGAACTCGAACTGGTTGGAAATCGACGCGTTGCGCAGGATGTTGCCGTCCCGGTCGAACAGGTACGGATGGTGGGGCAGAAGGAAATGCGCAAGCACGAACTTAGGCCCTGGTTCGCCGCCCATGTGCGACAAGGACTCGAAGTTCGCCAGGTGGCATTGGGCCAGGTCGACGCCCGCCTTGGAATGGAACGCCCCCAGCCAGCTGGCCTCGGCGATCGCGCGCACGAACTCGTTCGAATACAGGCTGTGCTCGCACTTGACCTGCTCGTCGGCGTACGGATTGACCGACGTCGCGCCCCACGTGGACTGGAGGTGCACGATGCGGTAGCCGCGATCGCGCAGGAACGCCGCGGTCGCGCTGTTGCGAATGCTTTCGTAGGCCGCGGTCCGGTCCTGGTTGTTCTGTATGAACTTGCCCGCCAGCACGTTGTGCATGTAATCCATGTTCAACGTGGACGACAGCGACAGGAACGTCCAGTTGTAGTTCGCCGAACTCCTGTCCGACACCTGGAAACCACGGTCGCGCAGCCCGTTCACGAACGACGAGTTCGGAAAGCCGTAGTACCGGTCCAGGACGTCGGCGCGCGCGTAACCGTCGAGGACGATGAAGTAGATGTCCGGGGACCCTGCCGGCGCACGCGTCGAACTCGATGCCGGCCGGGCCACGGGTGCGGCGGCATTGCTGCCACCGGCACTGCGAGCCATGCCGATCGCAGGCATCACGAAGTTCAGCAGCACGAGGGCGCCGCCCGCGAATGTGAGCGCCTTCGACAACTGCACGCTGCCTGCCCAGCGCGACCGGGCCACGACCCACGCGAGCGCAAGTGCCAGCAGGCCCCACGCCACTGCGATTGCGAGCCGGACCCTGGGTGCGGCATCCAGCGGATTCGGCGCCTCGTTGCCGCCGAGCCGCAGTGACGTGGCGAGCGTATCGATGCCGCTGCTCACCTGCCCGTAGCCGAAGAACATGACCACGAGCAGGACGACGGCAACGCCGGCACTGGCGGCGGATTGACCGACCAGCCGCAACAGCCCGTGGGCGACGAGTGCGACCACGACGGCAACGAGCGTCGCGAGCGCCGTCGTGGCCCAGGTCACCTGTCCCTGGTTTGCGTTCGCCAGGTACAGGATGGGATACGCGGCGAGCAGCGGGACGAACAGGGGTACGGCCCGGGCCGTCACGGACGATGGGCGCCACATGTCAGGTGTTCCCCGGCTTGGTAGCGCCATTGTCGGTGTCCTTCGGGTCCCGCCCGATCGTGCTCTCCTGCAGCGCGTGCCCCTGGGCGTCATGCGTCGTGAAGTAGGACTGCCACGCCTTGTCGATCGCGGGCCAGTCGTTGGGCGTGATGCTGACGGCGGGTTTCAGCTCGTCGCCGAAGTACCCGGCCATGGCGTCCCACAAGCGTCGAGCCTCGGGTGCTTCGTCGCCGGGACGCTCCCGCAGCAGTCGCCCGCTGCCCGTCGTCAGGTCGAAGAACAGGTATTCGTGCGCGTCGGGGCCGGCAGGCATCGCGGCCAGCAGGTGGTTGGGCGTGAACGCGGCGCGCTCCTTGTACGCGATCGCCAGCGGGGCGAAGTGCGGCCGGATGTGCATGCGGGCGGTTTCGGAATCCACTTCGAAGAACCTGGAGTTGCGCTGCGCGGTGGCCACCTCGTCGACACCGCCATCCGGCCGCGGCATCACGGCCAGGTCGGTCTCGGTGAACCGGATGCGCGCCGGGCCCACGGGCTGCCGCGGTGCGCCGTCGCCGCGCAGCAGGGGCGCGAGCGACACGCCGACGGCCGCGAGCGGGTCGGCAGGCACGCCGAGCAGGTCGAGTATGGTCGGCGCGATGTCCTCCACCGTCGCCAGCGTGTCGAGGTCGCGGCCAGCGTCCGCGAAGGCGGCGCCGGCACCGAAGGCACGGAAGCCGAGCAGCACGTGGTACTGGGTGGGCGACAGCACGCTCTGGCCGTGCCCCGAATCCTGGACCTTCATGGGCGCACGCAATCCCTCGATGCGGGACGTCTCCTGGAAGAACGCGTCGTTCGGCAGGGCCATGGCCTCGCCGTGATCCGAGAGCACCACGACGATGGCGTTGTCGAGCGCGCCTTTCTTCTCCAGCAGCGCGACCAGGTCGCCGAACATGCGGTCGGCGGTCTGCAGGCCGATCCGGTACAGCGGGCGGTCGTCCGCATGCGCCTTCTTCGAGACGCCGAACGGCGTCTCGGACGTGTAGTAGGGCCAATGCGCCGCGGTCAGGTGCGAGATGAACAGTGTCGGGGCCTCGAATGACACCTCCCGGTCGAGCCGCGACAGGAAGGTCTGCGGCTGGAACATCGTCGCGACGCCGCGATTGGCGTACGAGAACGGGAACAGCCACTGGCCGAGGCGCGTATTGATGAACACCGACGCCAGCGGCAACTCGTTGTAGGTGCCGATCAGGAAGTCCGACGCGCCGATGCGGGGCGTCACGACCTGGTCGAAACCGTAGGTCTCGTCGATGTTCGCGAAGCGCACTTCGTCCGTCGAATACACGGTGCGATAACCCGCGCGTCGCAGCACGTCGCCGAGCGTCGGGTTCGCCGCGACGGACGAGCGTTCGGCAAGATTGAATCGCGCGCCCGTGACGGTCGGGCTGCGGCCGGTCAGGATCGCGACCCAGGACGAGAACGTGCGCGCGGCAGGTGTCGTCGTGTCTTTCACGACCGCCGCGTCGGCGAGGAACCGGTCGAGGTTCGGCGTGACGCCCGTGCCGCCGAAGCGCTGCAGCTGTTCGAGCCGCAGCGAGTCGATGCCGAGAATGATGACATTTGGTCGCGCATCGCCGCGGCGAGGCGTTGCCGAATTGCTCGCCGGCCCAGATCGCGGTCGCCACGCCGAGCACGCCGATCGGCAGGACGATCATCGGCAGGCGGCGCCAGCTGGCGGCCCGTGTGCGCCGGACCACGGTCGCAGCCGCGAGTGCCAGCGTGACGAGCGCTGCCGCCACGATGGCCAGGTACATGGCCGGGCCGACCGCGAACGGACCGACGGAACCCGTCAGCGAATCGTGGTACCAGGCGCCGAGCAACGTGCGCGGGAACCAGTACGCGTTGTAAACGATGCGTCGCGCCCGCCAGCAGGCAGAACCAGCCGAGGACGATGCGCACGAACTTCGCGCGAGCCGTCGGGGAAATGACGGCGCAGGCACAGGCGACCAACCATGCGGCCGCGGCCAGGACGAGATGCAGAGCCAACTGGGCGATCGCGAAGAACGTGATCTCGCATGGCGAGCTGGCCGGTCCAGATGCCGCTCGACGCAGCCCTCATGACGTCGGTCGCGCCGACGCGATCGAGCAGGCTCGCCGCGGACGTGTAGGCTGTCGCGACCATGAAGAGCCACGACAGGACCACGGCCAGCAGGAAGCCCAGCAACAGTCGCGAGCGCGGGGGCAGCAGGTCCGTGGTTTCGTTGCGATCCGGGTGCGTCATATAAGAGTCGTCGTTTCCGATGTAGAGCGGTCGGCGCAGTGTGAATTCAAGTTCCGCGCCACATTACCGCATTACGTCACATCGGCACGCGTTCAACCTTGATTCGCTTCGCATTCTTGGCAACGCAGCGGTGCTGGTGTGCGGTCCGGTTCGACGCGTGAACATCAGGCGTGGCGCTGACAAGAATTGGCAATGGTGGACACGAAGTGTCACCCCGCTGCCCGCTGCGGTCAGCGCGTGCGCGCGGAATCGCGCGCAATCACCTTGGAAACAACGACTTGGCGGCTGCGTCGCGGTTGGCACGGGGATTGCTCATGCCCTATCGCAGGCATCCCGCCGCTGAACCTGATCCTTCCGTCAAGGAGTCGAAGAAATGTTGAAGAAAATTGGCAAGTCGGCCCAGCAGGGCTTCACGCTGATCGAGTTGATGATCGTCGTGGCGATCATCGGCATCCTCGCGGCCATCGCGATCCCGGCGTACCAGGACTACCTGATCCGCTCGCAGGTGTCGGAAGGCCTCACGATGGCCTCGGCCGCCAAGGCCGGCGTGTCGGAGTTCTACGCGAACCGTGGCGCCTGGCCGTCGAGCAACAGCGCGGCCGGCATGGGCGCTGCGAGCACGATCCAGGGCAAGTACGTCCGAGTCGATCGACGTCGTCGACGGCGGCATCACCGTCACGTTCGGCAACGAAGCGAACGCCGACAAGCTGGCCAGCGAAACGGTCGGCCTGACCCCCGGCGCGAGCGTCAACGGCGACGTGATCTGGCGTTGCGGCCGGTCGGGTGACCCGAGCGGCTGGGGCTCGTCGCTGCGGCTCCGATGCCTCGACGTCGCTCGATGGCAAGTACCTGCCGTCCAGCTGCCGTTAATCCTCACGCACCGGCCTGGCTTCGAGCCAGCCGTGCCTGACGATCTGGAACCCCCGCCCCTTGGCGGGGGTTTCTTTTTTTGCGGCCTGGTACCGAAAGCGCAGCCGACTTCGTGACCTGTGTCGTGTTCCACGGCCCCGGTTTCAGCACAATCCCATTTCACCTAATGTTTGTGCTGCCGGGACCTCTACGGTAAGGTTGGGCGCGATGTCCGCTACGCAGTTGGCCTTCTCAAAGCAATGAACGACCTGGCGATTTCCAACGCCGGAAACGCACGGGCCGGCCTGCAGGGCCTGCCCCAGCGGCTGGTCACCGACGGCCTGGTCCCCGATGCGGCGATGATAGATGCGATCACGGCGGCGAAGGAACGCCGCGTCAGCATCGTATGCTACCTCGTCGAGCACAACATGGCCGACGCGCGCGAGATCGCCATTGCCGCGTCCCACGAGTTCGGCGCGCCGCTGCTCGACCTCGACTCGATCCAGCCGGACCTCGAGACGGTAAGGATCGTCAGCGAGAAGATCCTGCGCCGAGCACCGGGTCCTGCCGCTCGTGAAGCGCGGCAAGAAGCTGTTCATCGCGCATCTCCGACCCGACCAACCTGCACGCGCTCGACGAGGTCAAGTTCGCGACCGGCTTTTCGATCGAGGCGGTCGTCGTCGAGGAAGACAAGCTGACCCAGGCGCTCGTGCGCTCGCTCGAGCAGGTCGACACCTCCATGCCCGAGCTGGCGGGCGAAGACTTCGAGATGGACAGTCTCGAGGTCTCGGGCGGCGACGAGGCTTCGCCCGAGGCGGGCGATCGCGCCTCCGACGCCGTCGACGACGCGCCCATCGTCCGTTTCATCAACAAGGTCATGCTGGACGCGATCAAGCGGGGCGCGTCGGACATCCATTTCGAGCCCTACGAGCGCTCCTACCGCATCCGCTTCCGGCTCGACGGCGTGCTGAAGGAAGTGGCCGACCCGCCGGTGCAGCTGGCGATCAAGCTGGCCGCGCGCCTCAAGGTCATGTCGCGGCTCGACATCGCCGAGCGGCGCGTCCCCCAGGACGGCCGCATCAAGATGAAGATCTCGAAGAACCGGTCCATCGATTTCCGCGTGAGCACCTGCCCGACGCTCTTCGGCGAAAAGATCGTCATGCGTATCCTCGACTCGTCGAGCGCGATGCTCGGCATCGACTCGCTGGGTTACGAGCCGTTCCAGAAGAAGCACTACCTGGACGCCCTGGCGCGGCCGCACGGGATGATCCTGGTCACGGGGCCGACGGGCAGCGGCAAGACCGTGTCGCTGTACACGGGCCTCAACATCCTGAACACCGAGGACAACAACATCTCGACCGCCGAAGACCCGGTCGAAATCATGCTGCCCGGCATCAACCAGGTGAACATCAACCCGAAGGTCGGCCTCACCTTCGCGGGCGCGCTGCGCGCGTTCCTGCGCCAGGACCCGGACATCATCATGGTCGGCGAAATCCGCGACCTCGAGACGGCCGAGATCGCGCTCAAGGCCGCCCAGACGGGCCACCTCGTGCTCTCGACGCTGCACACGAACGACGCGCCGAAGACGCTGACGCGCCTCGTGGACATGGGCGTGAAGCCCTATGCGATCGCGACCTCGGTGAGCCTCATCATCGCGCAACGGCTCGCGCGCCGGCTGTGCAGTTCCTGCAAGGCGCCGCTGGCGATCCCCGCGGAAGCGCTGCTGAAGGAAGGCTTCGGCGCCGAGGAAATCGAGACCGGCCTCCAGATTTTCGCGCCGGTCGGTTGCGGGCTCTGCACGGACGGGTATAAGGGGCGCACCGGACTCTACGAGGTGATGCCGGTGTCCGAGGAGATCGGCCGTATCATCATGGGCGACGGCAACGTCATGGACATCAAGCAGCAGGCCGTCCGCGAAGGAGTGTGGGGACTGCGGCAGGCAGGCCTCAACAAGGTCCGCAACGGGATCACGAGCCTCGACGAAGTCAACAGCGTGACGGTCGACTGACCGGCTCCCGGGCCAGGCACACAGGACAGGGCGACATCGAAATGGCTGAAGTCTTAGCAAACAAGCAGTTTCCCTTCCATTGGGAAGGCAAGGACCGCAAGGGCAACCGGGTCAAGGGTCGCGGCCTCGCGAAGAGCGAGCTCGAGATGCGTTCCGACCTGCGCAGGCAGGGCATAGCGGCCACGAAGGTCCGCAAGGAAAGCCAGCTCTTCAAGAGCGAAGGCAAGGTCACCGCCGAGGACATCGCGATCTTCGCGCGCCAGCTCGCCACGATGCTCACGGCCGGCATCCCGATGGTGCAGGCGTTCGAGATCATCGGCGTCGGCAACGACAAGCCCGCCATGCAGAAACTCGTGCTGGCGATCAAGGGCGACATCGAGACGGGCAACGCGCTGAACCAGGCCCTGGCCAAGCACCCGCTCTATTTCGACGACCTGTTCGTCAACCTCGTCGAAGCGGGCGAGCACGCGGGCGCGCTCGAGGCCGTGCTCGAGAAGATCGCGACCTACAAGGAAAAGACCGAGGCGCTGAAGAAGAAGATCAAGAAGGCCCTGTTCTATCCCGCCGCGGTCCTGGCGGTCGCCGTGATCGTGACCGTCATCCTGCTGATCTTCGTGATCCCGCGTTCGAGAGCCTGTTCAAGGGCTTCGGCGCAGACCTGCCGGCGTTCACGCAGATGGTCATCAACATGTCCCGCTTGATGCAGGACAAGGGCTGGATGCTGTTCATCATCGTCGGCGCCGCCGTATTCACCTTCGGCTATTTCTACAAGCGCTCGCGGCCGCTGCGGCAGTTCATCGACCGCATGTCGCTGCAGATGCCGGTCATCGGCCCGATCCTGAAGAAGGCCGCGATCGCGCGCTTCGCGCGCACGCTCGCCACGATGTTCGCCGCCGGCGTGCCGCTGGTCGAGGCGATGAAGTCGGTGTCCGGCGCGACCGGCAACATCGTCTACCAGGACGCGGTGCTGCGCATGCGCGACGAGATCTCGACCGGCATGCGCATGCAGCGCGCGATGGAAAACACCGGCCTGTTCCCGAACATGGTCGTGCAGATGATCGCCGTCGGCGAGGAATCCGGCTCGCTCGACGAGATGGCGTCGAAGGTGGCCGACTTCTACGAGGCCGACGTCGACGCGGCAGTCGACAGCCTGAGCAGCCTGCTCGAGCCGTTGATCATGGTGATCCTCGGCGTGCTGGTCGGCGGCCTCGTCGTCGCGATGTACCTGCCTATCTTCAAGCTCGGCGCAGTCGTCTGACGCGCGATGCAGCGCACGACGGCCTGACGCCATCGCCACGACCATCGAAGACGCCGCGCCCTCGCGCGGCGTTTTCACGTAAGGGAGCGCCGCGCGCTTGGGCATGACCGAAATCCTGGCCTCGACGCCCTGGCTGCTGGTCGCGACCGTGTTCGTGCTCAGCCTGCTCGTCGGCAGCTTCCTCAACGTCGTGATCCACCGGTTGCCGATCATGCTCGACCGGCAGTGGCGTGCGCAGGCCGAGGAAATGCTCGGCGCCGCGCACGGACCGGCAGCCGGGACGGTCCCCGGCGCGACCGAGCGTTACAACCTCGTCGTGCCCCGCTCCCGCTGCCCGAAGTGCGACGCGGAGATCGAGGCGCTCCAGAACATCCCCGTGGTCAGCTACCTGCTGCTCGGCGGCAAGTGCGCGCAGTGCAGGGCCGCGATCTCGCCGCGCTACCCGATCGTCGAACTGGCGACGGCGCTCCTGTCCGCCGCCGTCGCGTGGCGCTTCGGCTGGCACTGGCAGACGCTCGCGGCGCTCGCCTTCACCTGGGCGCTGGTCGCCCTGACGGTGATCGACCTCGACCACACGCTCCTCCCGGACGTCATCACGCTTCCGCTGCTGTGGATCGGCCTGCTGCTGAGCCTCGCCTGGCACGGCGGCCTCCCGCCACCCGTGCCGGTCGATCCCGTCTCCGCCATCGTCGGCGCGGCCGCGGGCTACCTGATCCTCTGGAGCGTCTACTGGGCGTTCAAGTTCGCCACCGGCAAGGAAGGCATGGGCTACGGCGACTTCAAGCTGTTCGGCGCGTTCGGCGCCTGGATGGGCTGGCAGATGCTGCCGTCTGATCCTGCTGCTCTCGGCGTTCACCGGCGCCGTGGTCGGCATCGTGCTGATCGCTGCTCGCGCGGCCGGGACCGCAACATCCCGATCCCGTTCGGGCCATTCCTCGCGGCCGCGGGCTGGATCGCGCTGATGTGGGGCCCGCAGATCGTCGGCGGGTACCTGCAGTTCTCGGGACTCGATCACTGAGGCGGCACATGGGCGCCGCCGATGCCACGACAGCGACGACGGCCCAGGCGCCCTTCCGCATCGCGCTGACCGGCGGCATCGCGAGCGGCAAGACCACGGTCGCCGACCTGTTCGCCGCACGCGGCGTGCCGGTGATCGACACCGACGTGATCGCCCGCGAGGTCGTCGAACCGGGCCAGCCGGCGCTCGCGCCAGGTCGTGCAGGCGTTCGGGCCGGAGATCCTCGACGCCGACGGCCGCATCGATCGCAGGCGCATGCGCGAGCGGATCTTCGCGGACAGCGACGCCCGGAAGCGGCTCGAGGCCATCCTGCACCCGGCGATCCGCGCGGAAATGGAACGACAGTCGCTCGCGGCGCCGGGCCCGTACCAGGTGCTCGTGATCCCGCTGCTGGCCGAGGGCGGCCGGCGCGACCACGTCGACCGCGTGCTGGTCGTGGACGTCCCGGAGTCGCTGCAGGTCGAGCGACTGATGACGCGCGACGCCGTCACGCGCGAGCAGGCCCGGGCGTCGCTGCAGGCACAGGCGCAACGCGCAAGCGCGCCTCGCCGTGGCGGACGACGTGATCACGAACACGGGTCGCGTCGACGACCTGCGGGAACAGGTGGACCGGTTGCACCTCCAGTACGTCGCGCTGGCGGCCGCGAAGGTTGTGCGGGGAAACCGCGATAACGCACAATAGAGGATCATGAACGCGAACGAGGTTGTGGTGCCGTCGGCGGACGCGGCGTCGCGCGTGGTCGTCTACGAGCAACCGCTCAACGAGCGGATGCGCAATTTCCTGCGCCTCGATTTCCTGTACCAGCAGGCGGTCCACCACCACACCAGGTCCGACCCGTGGTCCACGCGTGCCGCGGTGTCGGCGCTGCTCGAGATCCTCGCCATCACGCAGCGCGGCGACGTGCGCAGCGAAGTGCTCAAGGAACTCGAGCGGCAGATGACCCAGCTCGCGACGTTCAACACGCGGCCGGGAGTGGACTCGGTGCGCCTGCGCGTGCTGCTCACCAAGCTGCACCGCATGCGCGAGGAGCTGAGCACCGTCGGCGCGCTGTTCATGCAGAAGCTGCGCGACCTGGAGTTCCTGAACGCGATCAAGCACCGCAGCACGATCCCGGGCGGCACCTGCGAGTTCGACCTGCCCGACTACACGCACTGGCTGAACCTGCCGGACGAGATCCGCGGCGCCGACTTCGCGCGCTGGCTCGACGTGATCCGCCCGCTCGGCGACGCGATCGGCGAACTGCTCTGGATGACTCGCGAGCAGGGCAAGTCGCGGCGCGAGGTCGCGCCGCACGGCGTGTTCCACCTGACGCTCGAGCGTGACATGCCGGTGCAGATGATCCGGATCGCGTTGCCGCCCGGCACCGGACATCTACCCCGAAATCAGCGGCAGCCACTATCGCGTGCAGCGTGCGTTTCCTGTCCTGGCAGGACGCGGACACCCATCCGGTGCAGAGCACGGACGACGTGGGGTTCACGCTGTCGCTCTGCACCTGACCGGCCGCCGTCGGGGCCGGCTCCTGCACGCGCCATGACCACGGTTTCCTGCCCGACCTGCCAGCGTCCCGTCGAGTGGTCCGCGACGGCTTCGCCGTGGCGCCCGTTCTGCAGCGAGCGCTGCAAGCTCCTCGACCTCGGCGCGTGGATCTCCGAAAAGCACGCGATCCCCGGCGAGGAACTCGTGCCGGGCGCGGACGAGGGCAGCGAGCCTGGCGCTGGCGACGACGACTCGAGCGGGCCGCTGCGTCATTGATTGCGCTGCCCGCTTCTGCCTCGATTCACGGGCATGAACCACGACTTCTGGCACGAACGCTGGCGCACCCGCCAGATCGGGTTCCACCAGGCGAGTCCGCATCCGTTTCTCGAGCGCTGGTGGCCGGCGCTCGACGTCGACCGGGCGCGCGGGTGTACGTGCCGCTCTGCGGCAAGAGCCTCGACATGATCTGGCTCGCCGTGCGCGGCCACGCCGTGGTCGGGTCGGAGTTGAGCCCGCTCGCCGTGCAGGAGTTCTTCGGCGAGCAGGGCATCGCCGCGGTGATCGAGCAGCACGGACCGTTCAGGCGGCACGTCGCGAAGGCCTTCGAGATCCTGGAGGGGGATGCCTTCGAGTTGACTGCCGGGTTGCTCGGTCCAGTGCAGGCCGCGTACGACCGCGCCGCGCTCGTGGCGCTGCCGCCGCGCATGCGCGCAGCCTACGCGGAGTCTTTCGCGCGGCTGATGCCGCCGGGCAGCCGCACGCTGCTCATCGCGTTCGAGTACCCGCAGCAGTTGAAGGACGGCCCGCCGTTCTCGGTCGAGCCCGATGAAGTCCGCAGGCTGTATGGCGGGCAGTTCGCGATCACCGAACTGGAGCGCGTCGACATCATTGCCGAAAGCCCGAAGTTCGCCGAGGCAGGAGTCCCCGTGGTCTACGAAGTTGCGTATTCGCTGCAGCGATAGCAGGTCCCGGCGACGGACCCGGACTCAGCGTGCACCGGGTGCCGCCAACCGCTCCAGCGCCGCGACGATCGGCGCGTCCGCCTCGAGGATGTCGTGCCGCGCCAGTTCGCCGGGCGGCACCCACGCGCAGGCCTGGCCGTCGAGTCCGGCGACGGTGCCCCGCCAGCGGCTGACGATCCACACGTCGAGCCAGACGGTGCGATCGGGGTAAGCGACCGGGTAGTACATCAGGCGGCTCGCCGTGAGCGCCTCGATGCCGAGTTCCTCGCGCAGTTCGCGCACGAGCCCCGCGCAGGCGTCCTCGCCATCGTGCAGCTTGCCGCCCGGGAAATTCCCAGCGCCCGGCGAGCGCCTTGCCGGCGGGCCGTTGCGCGATCAGCACGCGCCCTGCGCCGTCGTAGAGCGCGCCCGCGACGACGTGGATGTCGGGACGAACGGGTTCAGGCCTCGCGCGCGAGCTGCCCGTGGCAGTGCTTGTACTTCTTCCCGGATCCGCAAGGGCAAGGTTCGTTGCGGCCGACCTTGCGGCCTTCGCGCACGACCGGCGCTGATCGTGCGCCGGTCGCAGGACCGGGACCCGGCGCGAACGGTCCGCCCGCGGGCGGCATCATGCCCGGGAAGCCACTGCCGCCTGCCGTGTCCGGCGGCATCTCGTCGGCTGCGATCGCGGACTGCGGCGCGGCGTGCTGCAGCTGCAGCTTGCGCGCGAGCTGCCGCTCGCGCTCGCGCTCCTGCTCCTCGATCTCGGCCTCGGTGCGCACCTGCAGTCGCGACAGCAGCGAGATCGTATCGTGCTTGATGCGGTCGAGCAGCGCGCCGAAGAGCTCGAACGCCTCGCGCTTGTACTCCTGCTTCGGGTTCTTCTGCGCATACGCGCGCAGGTGGATGCCCTGGCGCAGGTAGTCCATCGCGGCAAGGTGCTCGCGCCAGTGGCGGTCGAGCTCCTGCAGCATCACCGCCTTCTCGAGGTGCCGCATCACCGGCGCGCCGACCGCGACGACCTTCGCCTGGTACGCCGCCTCGACCTCGCGCACGACGCGCTCGCGCAGGCCCGCCTCGTTGATGTCGTGGTCGGCATCGAGCCAGGCCTTCGGGTCGATCCCGACCTGGAAATCGCGCTCGATCGCCTCGACGAGGCCGTCGAGCTTCCACTCCTCCTCGACGCTCTCGCGCGGCACGTACTCGTCGATGATGCCGTGCACGACCTCGGCGCGGATGCCGGTCACCGAATCGGAAATGTCGTCGGCCGCCATCAGCTCGGTGCGCTGCTGGTAGATGACCTTGCGCTGGTCGTTGGCGACGTCGTCGTATTCGAGCAGGTTCTTGCGCAGGTCGAAGTTGTACGCCTCGACCTTGCGCTGGGCGCGCTCGATCTGGCGCGAGAGCATCCTGCTCTCGATCACCTCGCCTTCCTTCATGCCGGCGGTCTGCAGCCAGCGCTTGGTGCGCTCGGGATCGCCGAAGATCCGCATCAGGTTGTCTTCGAGCGACAGGTAGAAGCGGCTCGAGCCCGGATCGCCCTGGCGGCCGGAGCGGCCGCGCAGCTGGTTGTCGATGCGGCGCGACTCGTGCCGCTCGGTGCCGATGATGTGCAGGCCGCCCGACGCGACGACCTGCTCGTGGCGCTGCTGCCAGTCGGTCTCCGCGGTCGGCACGCGCGGCCGCGTCCTCGGGCGCGATCTGGTCGAGCTCGGCCTTGAGGTTGCCGCCGAGCACGATGTCCGTGCCGCGGCCGGCCATGTTGGTCGCGATGGTCACCGCACCCGGGCGACCCGCCTGCGCGACGATCTCCGCCTCGCGCTCGTGCTGCTTCGCGTTCAGCACCTGGTGCTCGATGCCCTGCTTCTTCAGGAGTTCCGACAGGAACTCGGAGGTCTCGACCGACGTCGTGCCGACCAGCGCCGGCTGCTGCCGCTTCGCGCAGTCGCGGATGTCCTCGATGATCGCCTCGTACTTGTCCTTCTGCGTCAGGTAGACGAGGTCGGCCGCGTCGTTGCGGACCATCGGGCTGTGGGTCGGGATCACGACGACCTCGAGCCCGTAGATCTGCTGGAACTCGAAGGCCTCGGTGTCGGCCGTGCCGGTCATGCCGGCGAGCTTCCCGTACATGCGGAAGTAGTTCTGGAACGTGATCGAGGCGACCGTCTGGTTCTCCTCGCGCACGCGCACGCCTTCCTTCGCCTCGACCGCCTGGTGCAGGCCGTCGGACCAGCGCCGGCCCGGCATCGTGCGGCCGGTGAACTCGTCGACGATGATGACTTCGCCGTTGCGCACGATGTACTCGACGTCGCGGCGATACAGCGCGTGCGCGCGCAGCGCCGCGTTCAGGTGATGCATCAGCCGGATGTTGGCCGGGTCGTAGAGGCTCTGGCCTTCCTGCAGCAGGCCGGCCTTGCAGGAACAGTTCCTCGACGTGCTCGTGGCCGTCGTCCGACAGGTGGACCTGCTTGCCCTTCTCGTCGGCCCAGTAATCGCCCTCGCCTTCCTCGCTCCGCCTGCGCGCTTCAGCCGCGGCACGAGCTCGTTGATGCGCAGGTAGAGCTCGGTGCTCTCCTCGGCCGGACCGGAGATGATCAGCGGCGTGCGCGCCTCGTCGATCAGGATCGAGTCCACCTCGTCGACGATCGCGAATTCGAGCGCCGCGCTGCATGCGGTCCTCGAGCCGGAACGCGAGGTTGTCGCGCAGGTAGTCGAAGCCGAACTCGTTGTTGGTGCCGTAGGTGATGTCGGCGCCGTAGGCGGCCCGCTTCTCGTCGGCGGTCTGGCCCGGCCTTCACGACGCCGACCGTCAGGCCGAGGAAACGGAAGATCGGGCCCATCCAGTCGGCGTCGCGCTGCGCGAGGTACTCGTTGACCGTGACGACGTGCGTGCCCTTGCCGGGCAGCGCGTTCAGGTACGCGGCGAGCGTCGCGACCAGCGTCTTGCCCTCGCCGGTGCGCATCTCGGCGATCTTGCCGTCGTGCAGGACCATGCCGCCGATGAGCTGCACGTCGAAGTGGCGCAGGCCGAGCGTGCGCCGCGACGCCTCGCGCACCGACCGCGAACGCCTCGGGCAGGAGGTCGTCGAGCGGTCTTGCCGGCCGCCAGCTGCGTCGCGGAACTGCCGGGTCTTGGCGGCGAGGTCCGCGTCCGGAGAGGGCCTGCAGCGCTGGTTCGAACGCGTTGACGCTCTTGACGATACCGTTGTACTGACTGACGAGCCGCTGGTTGCGACTGCCGAAAATGCGGGTGAGCCAATTGGCCACAGGGGCTCCGGGGCGGAAGTCGCCGTACGTAAAGGCGGGGATTTTACAGGAAGCGAGGGCGCCGACATGGGGCGCGCCGGGGCTGGATTCAAGGGCCGGGCCTGCGGCTGCAGGTGACGGCGCGCCGCGTCAGGGCGACGCGAGGAATTTCTTCGGGTTGAGCGCGTTGCCGTCGCGCTCGCACCTCGAAGTGCACGTGCGTGCCGGTCGAACGTCCCGTGCTGCCGATCACGGCAATCGGCGTGTCCTTCTGCACCATCTGGCCGACCCGCACCAGGTTGCGCGAGTTGTGGCCGTACCGGGTCACGTAGCCCGTGGGATGCGTGATCTCGACCACGTTGCCGTAGCCGGACTTGTAACCGGAAAACGACACTTCGCCCGGGCCGACCGCGATGACTTTCGCATTGGCGGGCTACCGGCGAAATCGACGCCCGGAATGGAACGCGCCGCGTCCCGTGAACGGATCCGCTGCGATAGCCGAAGTGCGACGAGATCCAGCCGCCGATCAGCGGCAGGCCGCCCGGCATGATGCGCTGGTCGAGCTGGCGCGTGGACAGCAGGCTTTCGAGGGCAACGAGCTGCTGCTCGACGGTCCGTCGATCTGCAGTGCCGAGCGTATCGAGCACGGCCGCGAGTTCCGGCACCTGCACCGAGCCGCCGGCGGACTGCTCGCGCCCTCGGGGCCACCGGCCGGGCGGCGCCTTGTCGAAATCGAATTCGCCGCGATCGAGACCGGCGAGGTCGGTGAGGCGGCGGCCGAGCGCATCGAGGCGGATCAACTGCGCGTTCAGCGTGCCGACGCGCGCGGCGATCGCGTCGACCTTGCCGTCGAGTTGCCCGCGGGCGGCCTGCAGGTCGGCCTGCTGCTGCGCCATGGCACGCGCAAGAGCCCGCTGCTCCGCCTGGCTGCCGAGCAGGAACCGTCCCAGCACCAGGCCCGCGACGAAGATCGCTGCCAGCACGAGCAGCGCCGCGCCGCCGCACAGGGCGAGCGTGCGCGGCCGCGCCAGGTCGATCTGTCGAACCCGGCCGGTCCGTGCTGAGACGATCTGGAAATTCATTGCAGCGAGGACTCCCCTAAACGGCGAACGGACAGCTTCGCCGTCCCTCCGGGAGTGAGCGTTGCGTCACGATTTGGAACGGGGCAAACTATGGCTCAAGGCCTGACAGCTTGGCAAACAAAAAAACTGCGTTTATACAGAATGAATTGACAATGGCCGGTCCGCTAAAATCACTCTTCAGTGGCGCCACGCCGTTGCTCGACGACCTCGAAAGACGGGCAGCCGCGGCGCAGAGCCTCACCGACAAGGTCCGGCAAGACCTGCCGGAACCGCTGCGCGTCCACGTC
This sequence comes from uncultured Gammaproteobacteria bacterium, assembly GCA_963786705.1. Lineage (GTDB taxonomy): Bacteria > Pseudomonadota > Gammaproteobacteria > Steroidobacterales > Steroidobacteraceae > RPQJ01. The sequence continues at coordinate 60,607 of CAWBAG010000008.1, read as the reverse complement.
GTCGCCGCGTCCCGGCGGGGCGACGCTCTCGTCGTCATCATGGACTCGGCGGCCTGGACCGCGCGCGTGCGCTATGCGGCGCGCACGCTCAAGGCCAGGCTCGAAGCGCGCGGCGAACCAGCCATCGGCAAGTTGCTGGTCAAGGTGCGGGCAGGCCGGTCGACGCCGACGACCTGACGACGATCTATTCCGCCGTGAGTGCGCCGCCGGTCAGGCCGGCGCGGAAGCCGCCGCGACGTAGGAAATCGGCGCGTCCGGCCGGCGTTTCAACGTCACTTCTTCCCAGGCCGACGCGTCGGCGATCAGCGTGCGCAGCAGCCGGTTGTTCAGCCCGTGGCCCGGACTTGTAGCCGCTGAATTCGCCGATCAGGCTGTGGCCCAGCAGGTAGAGGTCGCCGATCGCGTCGAGGATCTTGTGCTTCACGAACTCGTCCTCGTAGCGCAGTCCGTCCTCGTTCAGGATCCGGTAATCGTCGAGCACGATGGCATTGTCGAGGTTGCCGCCGAGCGCCAGGTTGTGCGAGCGCATGTACTCGAGGTCGCGCATGAAACCGAACGTGCGGGCGCGGCTCACCTCGCGCAGGAACGTGGTCGTCGAGAAGTCCATCGAGGCGACCTGCGAGCGGCGCTTGAACACCGGGTGGTCGAACTCGATTTCAAAGTTCACCTTGAAGCCGTCGTACGGATCGAAGCGCGCCCACTTGTCGCCGTCCTCGACCTTGACGCTCTTCTTGATGCGCACGAAGCGCTTCGGCGCGTTCTGCTCCTCGATGCCCGCCGACTGCAGCAGGAACACGAACGGGCCGGCGCTGCCGTCCATGATCGGCACCTCGTCGGCGCTCAACTCGACGACCGCGTTGTCGATGCCGAGGCCCGCGAGCGCCGACATCAGGTGCTCGATCGTCGAGACCTTGGCGCCGTCCTTCGACAGTGTCGTGCCGAGCGTCGTCTCGCCGACGTTCTCGGCGCGCGCCGGGATGTCGACGAGTTCGTCGAGGTCGCGTGCGACGGAAGGTGATCCCGGCATTGGCCGGCGCCGGTCGCAGCACCATCAGCACCTTCCGGCCCGTGTGCAGGCCCACGCCCGTGGCACGGATCGAGTTCTTGAGGGTGCGTTGCTTCAGCATGGTGCAGACCGGTCTTGCAGTTAGCCGGACATGTTACCACAAGGGCACGGCATCGTCCCAAACCATTGATTCATATGGCACTCCAGCGGATTTCGCAGTCGGCCCGCAAGCGTCATGCCCCGGCCCTGCGCGCCTGGGCCCAGGCGAGATCGGAGATGGTGTCGGTGTACCCGGCGTATTCCCGCGCCTGCGCGCTGACCGCGGTGCCGCGCACCACCCGGCTGCGGATGCCGTGGAAGATACCGGCCAGCCGGAACATGCTGAAGGCGAGGTAGTACTCGAGAACCTGCGGGTCGATCGTCACCCCGGTGACGCGCTCGTAATACGCGATGTATTCGCGCTCGGTCGGCAACCCGAGCGCCACGACGTCATGCCCGGCCAGGCCCGCAATGGCGAGCTTCGGCAGCCGGTAGGTCATGAGGTGATAGGCGAAGTCGGCGAGCGGGTCGCCGAGCGCGGAGAGTTCCCAGTCGAGGATCGCGACGACGCGCGGCTCCACGGGGTGGAAGATCACGTTGTCCACGCGATAGTCGCCATGAACCACCGCGGCCGGCGGCTCCGCGGCCGGCTGGTGCCGTGGCAGCCACTCGAGCAGCCGCTCGAACGAGTCGATGCGGCCGCCCGCCGTGTCCTCGGTGTATTGACGCGAGAAACGCGCGATCTGGCGGCCCAGGTATCCGGTCGCCTTGCCGTAGTCGCCGAGGCCGACGGCCGACGGCACCACGCGGTGCAGCCGGCCGAGCGCGTCGCACATGGCGTACGCGTGCGCGCGGCGGTCCTCGAGCGCGACCTCGGGCAGCGTCGGATCCCACATGATGCGGCCGTCGACGTGGTCCATCACGTAGAACCAGGTGCCGATCACGGCATCGTCGGTGCACAGCACGTGCGCGCGCGGTACGGGCACATCGGTGTTCTCGCCGAGCGCGCGCAGCACCTTGAACTCGCGGTCGACGGCGTGAGCCGACGCGAGCAGCTCACCCGGCGGCTTGCGACGCAGCACGTAGCGACGGGCCGGCGTGAGCAGCAGGTAGGTCGGGTTCGATTGCCCGCCCTTGAACTGGCGCACCGACAGCGGGCCGGCGAAGTCCGGCACGCGGCCGGCGAGGTAGGCCTCGAGTCGCGCCGCGTCGATCTCGAGGCCCGGCCGCATCTCGGTCGTCGCGGCTGCGACGACGTCCGTTGCCCCGGCGCTCATGGACGACCCGCGGCGGCGTGCCTGCCGCTGGGAGTCAGGAGCTTCCGTGCGAGGCTCCAGCGATGCACCTCGCTCGGGCCGTCGTAGATGCGGAAACCGCGGATGTCCTTGTAGATGCGCATGACGACAGTCTCGCCCGTGACGCCCTGGCCGCCAAGCACCTGCACGCACCGGTCGACGACGCGGCAGACCGCTTCCGAGACGAGCACCTTTGCGCGGCTCGATTCGAAATTGCCTGTCTCGCCGCGGTCGAGCACCCACGCGCAGTGCTGGATCGCGAGCCGCGACACGTGCAGGTCCATGTCGTTGTCGGCCAGCATGAACCCCACGCCTTCGTGCTCGCCCAGCGGCTTGCCGAATGCCTGCCGGCGGCGCGCGTACTCGAGCGCCACGTCGTGCGCGCGCCGCGCCTGGCCGAGCCAGCGCATGCAGTGCGTGAGACGCGCGGGCGCGAGGCGCACCTGCGCGTAGCGAAAGCCCTTGCCGATCTCGCCGAGCACGTCGGTCGCCGGGATGCGCACGTTGTCGAAATCGACGACACCGTGGCCGCCCGTGAAGCACGAGTCCATGGAGTCCATGAGGCGCTCGACGCGAATGCCGGGGCTCTGCATGTCGCTCAGGAACATCGTCGCCGAGCCGTCCTCCATGCGCGCCATGATGATCGCCCAGCCCGCGCCTTCGGCGCCCGTGATGAACCACTTGCGGCCGTTGATGACGTAGTCGTCGCCGTCGCGCACGGCGGTCGTGTTGAGCATCGACGGGTCCGCGCCGGCGCCGGGAGCGGGTTCCGTCATCGCGAACACCGAACGCGTGGTGCCCGCGCAGAGCGGCGCGAGCCAGCGCTTTTTCTGCGCGGGCGAGGCGACTGCCTCCAGCAGGTGGATATTGCCCTCGTCGGGCGCGTGGATGTTGAGCGCCACGGGCCCGAGCGGCGAATATCCCGCTTCCTCGAACACGACCGACTTCGCGACGTGCGACAGGCCGAGGCCGCCCCACTCCGGCGAGCAGTGCGGCGTCAGCAACCCGGCGCTGCGCGCCCGGTTCACGAGTTCCGTGCGCAACGACTCGTGCGGCCCGTGGGTACCCTGGCGCGGGTCGTCCTCGAGCGGCATGACCTCCGACGCGACGAAGTCACGCACGCGACGCTGCAGGTCGAGCAGCTGCGGATCCAGGGAGAAATCCATCGTCTTGCAGACCCCGTCGCGCGCAGGCGCGTCTACTTGCCGGTGAACTTCGGCGCGCGCTTCTCACGGAAGGCCGCGATGCCCTCGATGAAATCCTGGCTGTCGATGCACTGGGCCTGCAGGCGCGCCTCGTTGCGCATCGTCTGCTCGAGACCCGCGCCCGGCGCGCCGCGCAGCAACTGCTTCAGGTGACGGAGCGCGATCGGCGCGGCGTCGCAGAGTTCCCCGGCCCAGGCGACTGCGTCGCTCACGACGCGTTCGTCGGGCACGACGCGATTCGCGAGTCCCCACTCGAGGCAGCGCGCCGCGGGCAGGCGTTCGCCGCCGATCGCGAGCTCGAAGGCGCGCTGGTGCCCGACGCGATCGGCCAGCTGCCAGGTCATGCCGCCGTCCGGCACCAGGCCGATCTTCGCGAACGGCACCTGGAAGAAGGCCTTCTCGCCCATGACGACGAGGTCGCAGATGAGCGCGAACGACCCGCCGATGCCGGTCGCGAAGCCGTTCACGGCGGCGACCACCGGCTTCGGCATCGTGGCGATCGCGAGCAGGGATGGCCCGAACTCGTCGACGAGCATCTGCTCGACCGCGGCGCCGGACGTCATCGCCTCTGCCTTGAGCTCGGCGCCCGCGCTGAAGCCGCGGCCCGCACCGGTGAGCACGACGGCACGCACGCCCGGGTCGTCGGTGACGCGCAGCAACGTCTCCTTGAGACGGGCACGGAGTTCCCTGGTGAAAGCGTTCAGCGACTCCGGCCGGTTCAGCGTGACGATGCCGACTCGGCCGCGCTGCTCGAACAACACTTCGCTCATGGTCTCCCCTTGGGTCTTTCGCGTGCACGGCCGGCCGGGCCGGCGTCATTTTCCGAGTTTACGCTCGTCGAGGCCGAGCGAGCGCCCGATGATCTCGCGCATGATCTCGTTCGAGCCGGCGAGGATCCGCGAGATTCGCGCGTCCGTGAACATGCGGGAGATCCGGTACTCCTCCATGTAGCCCGCGCCGCCGTGCAGTTGCACGCAGACGTCCATCACGCGGCCTTCGAGTTCGGTGGCGAGCAGCTTCACCTCGGCGCCCGCGACCGCGTCGAGCTTGCCCGCGTTGTTGAGCAGCACGCACTGGTCGATGAAGCACTGCGTCGAGTCGAGCTCGGCGCGCAGCTGCGCCAGCTCGAAACGCGAGTTCTGGAACGTGCCGATCGGGCGGCCGAAGGCCTTGCGCTCCTTGACGAAGTCGAGCGTCAGGTCGAACGCGGCCTGCGCGTGGGCCATCGAGCCGACCGCGGTGATCAGGCGTTCCTCGGCGAGCCCGGTCGTCAGGTACTTGAAACCGTCGCGCGGATTGCCGAGCACGTTCTCCGGCGGCACCCGCACGTTGTCGAAGAAGAGCTCGGAGGTGTCCTGCGCCTTGAGGCCGATCTTCGCGAGGTTGCGGCCGCGCCGGAAACCCGGCATGCCGCGCTCGACGATGAACAGGCCCATGCCGTACTTGTCTGCGCCGGAGGTGCGCGCCGCCACGATGACGTAGTCGGCGAGCTGGCCGTTCGAGATGTAGGTCTTCGAGCCGTTCAGCACCCAGTGCTCGCCGTTGAATTCGGCGCGGGTCCGCATGCCGGCCAGGTCGCTGCCGGCACCGGGCTCGGTCATCGCAATCGCGAGGATGGCCTCGCCCGCGGCGCAACGCGGCAGGATGCGACGCTTCTGTTCCTCCGTGCCGAGCCTGGCGATGTACGGCGCCACCAGCCGCGAGTGCAGCACCAGGAAAAACCCGGTCTCGCCGTGGTAGTGGTTCTCCTCGTCGAGGATCTGCTCGTAACGGAAATCGGCAATGCCGGCGCCTCCATACTGCTCGTCCGCCCACATGAGCAGGTAGCCCTGCCCGCCGGCGCGCAGGTACGCGTCGCGATCGACGTAACCCTGTTTGCGCCAGCGCTCGGCGTGCGGCGCGATCTGCTCCTGGAAGAAGCGCCGGGCGCCCTCCCGGAACATGTCGTGCTCGGGCTCGAAGATCGTGCGTTGCATGCGTCTTGCCGTCGTGCCGCGGTCGCCGCCCCGGTCAGGAGGCCTTGGCCACGGCGGCCGTGCCGTGGTAGGTCTCGCCGGTCTGCGCGCGTGCCAGCAGTCCCTTGGTGGGCTTGAACCGCTCGCCGTAGAGCCGGGCGAGGCGCTTGCACTCCGCCACGAATTTCGCGGGCCCGACGGTGTCGATGAAGGACAACGTGCCGCCCGTCCAGGCCGGGAAGCCCCAGCCGAGGATCGAGCCGAGGTCCGCCTCGGGCACGGTGCGCAGCACGCCTTCCTCGTAGCAACGCGCGGTCTCGAGCGCCTGTATGTACAGCAGCCGCGTCTTCACTTCCTCGACCGAGGGTTGCATCGGCAGCTGCGGATATTCCGTCTTCAGTCCGCTCCACAGCCGCTTCCTGCCGCCCTCCGGATAATCGTAGAACCCGGCGCCGCCCTTGCGCCCGGGGCGCTTGAGGTCCTCGACGAAGTGCCTGAGCAGCGGCCAGCTGATCGGCTCCTTGAACCTGGCGCCCAGGTCTGCCTGGGTCTGCTTCACGACCTTGTACTGCAGCTCGAGGCTGACCTCGTCGGTGACGGCGAGCGGCCCGACGGGCATGCCCGCGAGCCGGCCGGCATTCTCGATCAGCGCCGGGTCGACGCCTTCGGCCAGCATGCGCTGGCCCTCGTACGAGTACGTGCCGAAGCAGCGGCTGGTGTAGAAGCCGCGGCTGTCGTTCACGACGATCGGGGTCTTGCGCAACTGGCCGACGTAGTCGAGCGCGCGGGCGATCGTCGTATCGTCCGTCTGCTTGCCGACGATGATCTCGACGAGCGGCATCTTCTCGACCGGCGAGAAGAAGTGGATGCCGATGAACTGCTTCGGCCGCTTCGAGGCCTTGGCGAGTCCCGTGATCGGCAACGTCGAGGTGTTGCTCGCGAAGACGGCCGATTTGCGGGATCACCGCCTCCGCCCTCGCGGTGACGTCCGCCTTGATGGAGCGCTGCTCGAACACGGCCTCGATGACGAGGTCGGCGCCGTCGAGCCGCGCGTAATCCACGGTGGCCGTGATGCGCGCGAGCACCGCATCGGCGGCCGCCTGCGTCCGCTTGCCCTTCTCGACGTCCTTCGCGAGCAGCTTCGCCGAATAGGCCTTGCCCTTTTCGGCGAGCTCCGGCGTCGAGTCGATCAGCACGACGTCCATGCCGGCCAGCGCGGACACGTAGGCGACACCCGCGCCCATCATGCCCGCGCCCAGCACCCCGAGCTTGCGGACCTGCGAGCTCGGCACGTCCGCGGGGCGCACCGCGAGCTTGTCGGCGAGGCCCTTGTTCACGAAGGTCGTGCGGATCAGGTTGCGCGAGACCGGGTTGGTCACGAGCATCGCGAAGTATTTCGCCTCGATCTCGAGGCCCTTGTCGAGCGGCACGATCGTGCCCTCGAAGACGCAGGACAGGATCGCGGCGGGGGCCGGATAGTTGTGCAGCGTCTTCTTCGCGACCTGCGCGCTCGCGCCCGTGAAGAGACCGGCCACCGTGGGATTCGCGAAGCCGGCCCCGCCCGGAACCTTGTATCCCTTCTGGTCCCAGGGCTGCACTGCGCTCGGCGTGCCGAGCAACCAGCGCCGCGCCGCGGCCACGAGGTCCGCGGCCGGCACCAGCTCGTGCACGAGGCCCACCTTCTTCGCCTCGGCCCCCGGGATGTTGCCGCCCTCGAGCAGGTAGGGCAGCGACTGCGCGATGCCGATCAGCCGCGGCATGCGTTGCGTGCCGCCGCCGCCCGGCAGCAGGCCGACCTTCACCTCCGGCAGGCCGACGAACACCTTCGGGTCGTCTGCCATCACGCGGTAGTGACAGGCGAGGCACAGCTCGAAACCGCCGCCGAGCGCGAGACCGTTGATTGCCGCGACCCACGGCTTGCCGCTGGTCTCGATCCGTCGCAGCAGCGACTGCAGGCCGCCCGAGAACCGCTCGTAGGCTTGCGCCGCCGACAGGCCCGGACCGAAGCTGCGCAGGAACTCGGTCAGGTCGTAGCCCGCGAGGAAGCTCGACTTGCCCGACGTGACGATCGCGCCCCTGATCGCGGCGTCGCTCGCGACCTGGTCGACGATCTGCGCCAGTTCGGCCTCGACTTCCGGCCCGAACACGTTCATCGAACGGCCCGGGCTGTCCATCGTGATCAGGGCGATGCCGTCCGCGTCGACGGCCAGATTGAAGTGCTTCGACATGTTCTTGATTCCTGTCCGGTCGGCGCGCGTCAGATGCGCTCGATGATCGTGGCGGTGCCCATGCCCGCGCCGACGCAGAGCGTGCAGCAGCGCGGTATTGAGGTTGCGGCGCTCGAGCTCGTCGAGCGCGGTGCCGAGGATCATCGCGCCGGTCGCGCCGAGCGGATGGCCCATCGCGATCGACCCGCCGTTCACGTTCACCTTGTCGTGCGGCACGTCCATCTCGCGCATGAATCGCAGCACGACCGAGGCGAAGGCCTCGTTGACCTCGAACAGGTCGATGTCCTTGATGCTCATGCCGGCGCGCTTCAGCAGCTTCCGCGTCACGAGGGCCGGCCCGGTCAGCATGATCGCGGGCTCCGAGCCGATCGACGTGAATGCCGCGTATGCGCGCGCGCGGCTTCAGGCCCGCCTTGGTGCCGAAGCGCTTGCTGCCGATCAGCACGCCGGCCGCGCCGTCCACGATCCCGCTCGAGTTCGCGGCCGTGTGCACGTGGTTGATCGCCTCGACCTGCGGATAGCGCATCTGCGCGATCGCGTCGAAGCCGCCCTGCTCGCCGAGCGCCGGCGAACGACGGCTTCAGCGCCGCGAGGCTCTGCACCGTCGTCTCCGGCCGCATGTGCTCGTCGCGGTCGAGCGCGACGCGCCCGAGCACGTCCTTGACCGGCACCACCGACCTCGCGAACCGGCCTTCCGCCCAGGCCGCGGCGGCACGGCGCTGGCTCTCGGCCGCGAAGCCGTCGACCGTCTCGCGCGTGTAGCCGTCGAGCGTCGCGATCAGGTCCGCGCCCACGCCCTGCGGCACGAAATACGTGTTGTACGCGACGGCCGGATCCACGGCCCACGCGCCGCCGTCGCTGCCCATCGGCACGCGCGACATCGATTCGACGCCACCCGCGACGACACCGTGGGACTGGCCCGACATGACCTGCGCGGCGGCACTGTTGACCGCCTCGAGGCCCGACGCGCAGAAGCGGTTCAACTGCTGGCCGGGCACCGATTCGTCGTAGCCCGCGACGAGCACTGCGACGCGCGCGATGTCGGCGCCCTGCTCGCCCAGTGGCGAAACGCAGCCGAGCACGACGTCGTCGAGCAGCGACGTGTCGAGCCCGTTGCGGTCGCGCACAGCGGCGAGCGCCTGCGCCGCGAGCTGGATCGGCGTGATGCCGTGCAGCGAACCGTCGGCCTTGCCGCGCCCGCGGGGCGTGCGTACGTGATCGTAGATGAATGCGTCTGCCATTTCCTGTTGCTCCGGTTGTGCCGGCGCGGCGCCGACGCGCCCGCGGCCTGTCTGCCTGCCTGGTCGGTAAGGTTATCGAGGAAGTCCGAGGCCGCGCTGGGCGACCAGCGTGCGCTGGATCTGTGCCGTGCCGCCGCCAACCACCATCATAATGGAGCGCCGGAGCATTTGTTCTATGCGGCCGCCGAGTGGCGCACCCGCGCTGTCCTCGCCGAGCGTCGCCTCGGCGCCGAGCAGGTCGATCGCGGTCTCGGTGACCCGTTGCATCAATTCTCCCGAGTACACCTTGCTCATCGCCGCCTCGTAGACCGGCACGCGACCCTGCTCCGTGATGCGCACGCCGTTCACGGCCAGTTGCCGGGCCGCCTCGATCTCGGCGGCGAGTGCCCCGATCCGGTCACGGACGATGGGATCGTCGCGCAATGGGCGGGCCTGGGCGTCCGACGCCGCGATCCACGCCACGAGCTCGTCGAACAGGCCGCGGATGGCGGCCACGGACGCGCCCATGAGCACGCGTTCGGCGGCGAGCGCGTGCGTGATGACCTTCCAGCCGCCGTTCACGGCTCCGACGCGCGCCGAGTCCGGCATACGCACGTTGTCGTAGTGCACCGACGCGAACGTGTGCCCGTAGAGCGCCATGCTTGGCCGGACCGTGATGCCCGGCGCGTCGAGCGGGACCATGAAGACGCTGATCCCCGCGTGCGGCGGCCTGGCCGCGGGATCCGTGCGTGCGGCGAGCCAGTGGTAGTCGGCGACTTCGCCGCGCGTGGTCCAGATCTTCTCGCCGTTCAGCACCCACTCGTCGCCGTCGCGAATCGCGCTGAAACGCAGGCTCGCCAGGTCGGACCCGGCGCCCGATTCGCTGTAACCGAGGCTGAACATCGCGTCGCCACGCAGGAACGCGGGCAGGAAATGCGCCTTCTGCTCCGGGGTGCCGTGGGCGATCAGCGCGGGCCCGATCAGCTCCGACGAACACGTGTGCGCACCGGTGGGCGCACCCGCGTAGTTCATCTCCTCGACGAACACGTATTGCTCGAGCGGACTGCGACCCTGGCCGCCGTATTCCTTCGGCCACGACACGGCCACCCAGCCCTTGCGGCCGAGTTCGCGCGTGAAGGCCCGGTCGACGTCGCGCTCCTGGAACGGCTTCGACCGGTGCCGGCGCCGGGCGTCCGCGTTCCAGTGCTCGGCGAGCCAGTCGCGCACTTCGACGCGAAACGCGTTGGCCGCCTCGCCGAGATCGAGGTCGGGCATCCCCTGGGCGCCCGGCCGGAGCAGGTGATCCGCCAGCTCGGCACGCGACTTCCGCACCCCGCCGAGGCGTGTCAGGTCCGCGTGCACGCGCCGGAAATGACGCGGCGCCTCGTGTTCCTCGGAGTAACCGACGGCCCCGAACGCGTGGTGCGTTTCCAGGGCGACCTGCCGCAACGCGACGCTCGCCTGCGCGAACGCCGCGCTCGTGAGCACGCGCCAGTGATCCTTGCCGCGATCGGCCTGTTCCGCCGCTTCGGCGAGCAGCAGGCCGGTGCCCTCGAGCGCGATCAGGCAGTCCGCCAGCTTGTGCTGGATGGCCTGGAAACGGCCGATGGGCTGGCCGAACTGCACGCGGATCTTCGCGTAGTCGACGACCAGCTCGAAGGCGCGTCGAGCGGCGCCATGCGCACGCGCGGCACAGCCGAGCCGTGCGCGTAACCCGAGGTCGCGCAGCGCCTGGCCAGGCAGCGCGACGCACGCCGCGGGTGTCGCCTCGAATTGCACGGTGGACCACGCGGGCGCCGCCAGGCCCGGTTGCGCGCTCACGGTCACGCCCGCAGCCGAGGCGGCCGCGAAGGCCAGGCCCGGCTCGCGCTCCAGCGCGACGACGAAATGGGTCGCCGGTCGCGCGCCCTCGACCAGGCGCACGGTGCCGCCCAGCAATCCGCCACTCAGCTCCGCACGGCCCGCGCACGGATCGCCGTCCCAGGATCCCAGGGCAAGGCTGGGCAACGCAGTGCCTGCCTGCATCGCGCCGACGAAATCCGTCGTCTCGCGCGGCAGCGAGGCACCGGCGAGCGCGCCATTCAACAGCGCGGCTTCGAGCATCGGTGCCGGGCACCCGGCACGGCCGAGTTCTTCCATCACGATCAGGATTTCACGCCACTCGCCGAGCCCGGCATCGGCGCCCAGCGCGCCGAGGCCCTGCTCGCACAGCACCTTCCAGATGCGGCGCACGGCGCCCGGGTCCTGCGCCGCGGCAACGGCCTCGCCCGCGGGCCAATGGCGTTCCAGCACGCCACGCACGGCATCGCGCAGCAGTTCGCGATCGTCACTGGTCATCCCATGCGCGGCTGCACTCATGCTCGTTCCCCCTGCCCGGTCACCCGGGACTCAATCCCAGGCGAGTATCAGTTCCTCGATGCCGAACACCGTACCGCCGTGCACCAGTGGCGCCGTGCTCTCCTTGATGCGGAAGGCCGGCATTCGCGCCAGCCATTCCTCCATGCCGACGACGACTTCGCGTCGCGCCAGGTGCGACCCCACGCAGCGGTGCGGGCCGTACGAGAACGCGACGTGGCGATTGGGCTGGCGCTGGAAATCGACACGATCCGGATCCGGAAACTCCTCCGGATCGCGATTCGCGACCATCGTCGGGCAGGAGACCCGGTCGCCGGCCCGGATCTGCACGCCGTGCAGTTCCACGTCCCGCGTGGCGACGCGCACCATGTGCACGGTCGGATAGAGACGCAGCAGTTCCTCGACCGCATCGGGAATCAGCGCCGGGTCGCGCCGCAGCCGCTCCTGCGCGTCGGGATTGCGTGCCAGGTAGTTGAAGTCGAAACCGAGCGCAGCGGCGACGGTGTCGAGTCCCGCAACGAACAGCAGCACCGACATGCCGAGCGTCTCGTCGTCGGTCAGCGGCCGCCCGTCCACCTGCGCCTGGACCACGAACGTCGCGAAGTCGTCGGCCGGCTCGCGCCGGCGCAGCGCAAGCAACTCGCGCAGGAAACCGACCATTTCATTCGCCGCGGCGACGCGCGTCGCAATGTCGCCGCCATGCAGCACGTCGTTGCCCCACCGGATGAACTCTGGCATGCGCGTATCGGGCAAGCCGAGGAACTGCAGGAACACGCTCACCGCGAACGGGAACGCGAACTCGTCCATGTAATTGCAGCTGCCGCGCGGTCGCAGCTCCTCGATCATGCGCACGGCGCGGTCGCGGATCCCCGCCTGCATCGAGGTCATGCGATGCGGGGACAGCAGCGGGTTCAGCAGTGAGCGATACCGGGCATGATCGGGCGGGTCGATCTCGAGCGGTACGAGCGGCCAGTTCTCGCCGATCAGCGGCGAGAAGAGCTTGCGCGCGCTCGAGAACGTGACGCCGTCCTGCAGCACGGCGCGCATGTCTTCCGCTCGGGTGAGCAACCAGCAGCCGTGCCCGTCGAAGGTGTTGCCCGGCGCGAAGAAGATGCGCGGGTAGTCGCGCAATGCGGCGAGCGCCGCGTGCGGGTCGCCGTCCCGTTCCGGCGCCATGCCCGGCGACGCCCAGAAGCTGTACTCCCGGACCAGCGCCGGCGGCACGTGGCCCGGCACTGGCCGGGCGCGGGGGACGTATGCGCTAACCATGCGTATAATTATACCAAATAGATTCCAGCCACGCCTCAGGGCAGGTCGAGCCCCGACCGGCGCTCGAGGATGCCGAACCACGCCGCGAGCGGAGCCTCGCGAAACCGCTCGACGACCCGCGTCGGCTGGTCGATCACGAGTGTCCGCGAACACGTCGCATCGCAGCGCGGCCAGTGCGGCAGTCCGGGGCCGTTGGGGTCGCCCGTGCGCGCGAAACTGGTCCACCAGCCTTGCACCAGGCGCGCCGTTGCACGGTCTGCCGCCCCCGGGCCCGGCGCTGGCTGACCGGGCAATGCGTGCTCGAGACCGAACAGGTAGGGCTGGTCGCCGCCGTGCGGCACGCCCGGCAGGCGTTTGCGCTGGCCCTCCGGCAGGAATGCAAAGCGGTACGTGTACGCCGGGGATCCGGTCCTGGCGACGAGTCGCGCGAGACCGTGCGCGCCGGTCGTGAAGATCGCGTCGGCCCCGGCCTGCCGGATCAACTCCGCGTCGCTGACCGGCCCGTCGCGTTCGTAGGCTGGGCGGACCTCGTCGAGGCTCACGGCGAAACGCCGCTCGAACGACTGCGCGTCGAGGCCCATCAGGCCGAACACGCTGAATTCGTCGCTCGTCGTCCCCGCGACGTAGGGCACGCGCGCAATGTCGCCCCGCGCAAAGCAGGCCGCGAGCGAATCAGCGAGCCAGGTGCCGTCGATGACTGCGCCGAAGGCCGGCGGGCCCTGCTCCGCGGCGAGCAACTGTGCCGGGGACAGGGCGCGCAGGCGTGCGAGTGCTGCGGGTCCCGTTCCTTCGACGCCGGCGCGCCGCGCGAAATCGAGACCGGCCTGCTCGGCTTGCGCGAGCGGCACGCCGGCGTTCAGCAGCCCGCCGCCCGACTGCGCGATCGCGCGATGGACGAGGCCGCGCGCCGCGCGCGTGGCCAGCAACGCGTTCACGCTCGACCCGCCGGCGGACACGCCGAAGATCGTCACGTTCGCGGGATCGCCGCCGAATGCACGGACATTGCGCGCGACCCACTGCAGCGCCGCGACCTGGTCCATGAGCCAGTAGTTCGCAGTGCCCGCGACCGGAACCTCGGACGTCAGGGCGGGGTGTGCGAAGAATCCGAGGCGGCCGATCCGGTAATTGAACGAGACGAGCACGACGCCCCCGCGCACGAGCTCCGGGGGACCCGCGTCCAGCATCTGGCGGCCGGACCCGAGGAAATACGCGCCGCCGTGGACCCACACCATGACGGGCAAGGGACGCTCCGGTGCAAGATCCGGGGTCCACACGTTGAGGGTGAGGCAGTCCTCGCTCGTCACCTCGGGCGCAGTCCCCGTGTCGGGCCGCACGGGTTGCGGACAGGCCGCGCCGAAGTGCACCGTGTCGCGCACTCCACGCCACGGCGCCGCCGGCTGCGTCGGGCGCCAGCGCAGCGCGCCGACGGGAGGCGCGGCGTACGGAATTCCCTTGAATGCGGCGACGCCTTGTTCGAGCGCGCCGCGAATCCGGCCCATGTCGAGGTCGACCTCGGCAGTGCCCATGACTGCGGCCAATGCCGCGGTGCCGGTGCTGCAGGCCAGGAGCAGCGCGGTAAAGCCGGGCAGTACCCTACTTCTTCGCATCCGCCGGCGGTTCTTCGACGACCGTCAGCGCACGTTCCGGACAGGCTCGCGCGCCGCGGCGCGCGAGCGCCTCGTCCCCGGGCTTGACGTCGAAGCTGTCGATGGCGATGTAGCCCTCGTCGTTGAGCTGATAGATCGCAGGTGCCAGCGAGTAGCAGCGCGCGTGGCCGCTGCAGAGCGCGTGGTTCACGTTGATCTTCATGCGGTGGTCCTCCTTTGCAGCGAGCGCTCAGGCCGCGGCCCCGAACATGCCGTTGCCGGCCCTGAGCCGATCCTGGCACTCGTGCACGATGCGCTGGATCAGCTCGTCGCAGGTCGGCACGTCGTCGATCAGGCCGACGATCTGGCCCGCCGTGATCACGCCGCCGTTCGGGTCGCCCGCCTCGAGCGCAGCCTTGCCGCGCGCGCCCGCCACCAGGTGACGGATGTCCTCGAACTTGCAGCCCTGCTTTTCAGTCGCCACCACTTCGTCCGCGATCGTGTTCTTCAGCACGCGCGCGGTGTTGTGCAGCGTGCGGAAGATGAGCCGCGTGTCGCGCTCGGTCGCCGCGACGAGCGCCTGCTTGATGCCGTCGTGGATCGGCGCTTCCTTCGTGGCGCAGAAGCGGGTGCCCATGTTGACGCCCTCGGCACCGAGCACGAGCGCCGCGGCCATGCCGCGCCCGTCGCCGATGCCGCCCGAAGCGACCACGGGAATCCGCAGCTTGCGCGCGGCGATCGGGATCAGCACGAGCCCGCCGATATCGTCCTCGCCGGGATGGCCCGCGCATTCGAAGCCGTCGATCGAGACCACATCCACGCCGTTCCGTTCCGCGGATAACGCGTGCCGGACCGCGACGCACTTGTGGATGATCTTCACGCCCGCGGCCTTCGCCTTGACGATGAATTCCTTGGGGTTGTTGCCTGCGGTCTCGAGGATCTTGACGCCCGAGCCGATGATCACGTCGAGGTAGCGCTCGTAGGGCGGCGGGTTGATGCTCGGCAGGATCGTGAGGTTGACGCCGAACGGCAGCGTGGTCATCGTCCGGCACCGCTCGATTTCCGCGGCCAGCGCTTCGGGTGACGGCTGCGTGAGCGCGGTCAGGATGCCGAGTCCGCCGGCATTGGACACGGCGGCTGCCATCTCCGCGTGCCCGACCCACATCATTCCGCCCTGGATGATCGGATAACGGATGCCCAGCATCTCGGTGACGCGGGTGTGCATGGCCGGTGCGCGGCTGGCGGCAATATCGTTCACGTCGTTTCCTCGGTTCGATGGGTGCGGAATGGCGCGATCGCCGGGATACTCCCGTCGCCCCGCCGGGATGGCTGATCATTCATGTGTGCAACGGTCGCGGCGCGTCGACCAGGCCCTCGGCACACAGTGTCGGATATACCGCCTGCTCGAACAACTCGAGGCTGCGCCAGGCGTGGTCCGGGTCCAGCCCGCCGAACAGGGGCTGGAAATAGAGTTCGCCGTGCGGGCCGAGAGCGCGTGCGAAGGCCAGGCATTGCTCCGGCGTGACGATCCGGAACAGCGGCGAGCGCCGGGCGTCCTCGATGCCCTCGAGCGGTTGGTAGCGCGTGGTGCCACCTGCGCGCTCCGCCGCCCACCTCGCGTACGAGTTCGCCCCGTAGACCAGGTGCGGCCCGACGATCGTCCAGTCACGCTCTGGATCGACCGTCACGAAGATGAAATTGGCCGGCCGCTCGTGCAGCGGCGGCGGCTCGGGCGCGCCGAGCGCCGCCAGTTCGCGCCTGTAGGCGTCGTAAATCGCCGGGTGACCGGGGACGAACGGCAGGCCCATGCGCGCGGCACGGACGGCCGCTTTCTCGATCGAGCCGCCCATGGCGAGCCAGGGACCCCGCGGCGACACGGGTCGCGGTGAGACGCGCACCGTGCGCCCGCGGAACTCGAACGGCGCACCCGTCCACGCACGACGCAGCGTATCGATCGTCTCGAGGTAGATCCTGAGGCGTGACTGGAACTCGACGCCCATCATCTCGAACTCGTGCGGGCGGTAACCCATGCCGGCCGTGACCATGAGCCGCCCGTTGCTGAGTATGTCGAGGACTGCGAGATCCTCGGCGAGCCGCAACGCGTGGTGCATCGTGACGACGAGCGCGTCGAGGTGCACGCGCAACCGCGCGGTCCGCGCGGCGATCGCCGCGCCGAGCACGATCGACGACGGTATGTATCCGTCTTCGGCGCCGTGATGTTCGCCGATCTGCACTTCCTCGAACCCGAGCCGGTCTGCCCAGGCGCACTGCTCGACGGCCGAGGCGTAGTAGCGGCCCAGGTCGACGCCGCGATCGGGCTGGCGCATGTCGTAACGCAATACCAGCCGCATCGAGGAGTCACTCGCCGGTGTAGTGCGGTTCGCGCTTTTCCAGGATCGACGCGACCGCCTCGCGATGATCCGCGGTCTCGTGGGCGAGCGCCTGGAACGCCGCCGACAACTCGAGCAGCTCGGGCAGGCGCGCGTGCTGGCTTTCGCGCAACAGGCGCTTGGACAGGCGCACCGCGGCGGGCGAATGACAGGCGATGCGTGCCGCGAGCCTGTGGGCCTCGTCGAGCACCTGTTCGGCAGGCACGACGGCGTTGACGAGCCCCATCTGCCGGACCTGGGCCGCGGTGTAGAAGTCGCCGGTCAGGATCATCTCCGCCGCATTCGTGTAACCCACGATCTTCGGCAGGATCCAGGCCCCGCCATCGCCAGGCACCATGCCGACGCGAATGAAGCTGGCCGCGACTTTCGCCTTCTCGCTCACGACGCGCAGGTCGCAGAGGCAGGCGATGTCGAGCCCGACTCCGGCGGCATGACCGTTCATGGCGGCGATCGTCGCGATCTCGAGCTCCGCGAACGCAAGCGACATCTTCTGCACGCCCTTCTTGTAGTTGGCGCGCGTCGGCACTGCGCCCGGGACCGGACCGATGCCCGCGCGCGTGCGAATGTTCTCGAGGTTGCCGCCCATGGAAAACGTCGAGCCGTCGCCCGTGACGATCAGCACGGACACGGCGGGATCGCCGTTCGCGCGCTCGATCGCGGCGATGACCTCGAAGCAGTCCTCGAGTTCCGCAAACGAGTTGCGTGTCTCGGGACGCTGGAACGTCATCGTTGCGATGCGGCCCTGCTGCTCGTAGCGGACGAAAGGTTGCTTCATGGCTGGTCGATCAAACGAGGCGACCGGGTCGCGCGCTGGTGTAGCGGCCTTCGTCCACGAGCACGGCCCCGTTCACGATGACCTGGTGCACGCCACTCGGGTGGCGCACGTAGCGGCCACTGCCACCCGGTACGTCGTGGACCAGTTCCTCGTCGCCGCGCGCGATCGTGTCGGGATCGAACACGACGAGGTCGGCGTACTTGCCGGGCGCGAGTTCACCCCGATCCGTGATGCCCCAGCCCTGCGCCAGGTCGGACGTGAGCCGCTGCACGGCACGCTCGACCGACATGAGCTTCTCCGCACGCACGAATTTCTCGAAGACGTAGCAGGTGTCGCCGGCACCGCAGAACTGGTTGATGTGCGCGCCCGCGTCGCCCGAGCCGATGTGCACGCCCGGATGGTCGAGCAGCCGGCCCACGTGTTGCGCATCGGCATGGACGACGCCCGTCAGTGCGAATTCCGTCTCGAGTCCGTCCGCCAGCGCGATGTCCAGCATCGTGTTGAGCAGCGACTTGCCTTCCGACTGCGCGATGTCCGCCAGCGACCGGCCCAGGTAGCGCTGGTTGGCTGCGGCGTGCACGTGCTTTACGGTCAGCGCCGCCACGCGCGAATGGCTGTCGGTCTCCGGACCGAGGGCCGCACGGACCGCGGGATCCCGCAATGCCTCGATGCGCCGGGCGGCAGGCAGCTCGAACACTCGCCGCCACTGCGCACCTTTCGCGAGGATCGCCGAGCCCTGCGACAACACCACCGTCATGTCGAGCGGGCGCGCCTGCGTCTGGGCGAAGATCGGCGCGCCGCGCTGCCGCCAGTGCTCGAAGCGTTCCAGCATGCGCAGCCAGAGGTCGCCGAGCAGTGGCGACTGCAGGATCGGCGACAGTGAGCATGTCACGCCCGTCTCGAGGGCCAGTTCGGCGAACTCGTCGATGCAGCCGAGCGCCACGTCCGTGCCGGCGATCAGGCTCGGCGCCACTTCGACGATGCCGCGTCCCTCGGCGGCGAGCACGCGCAGCAGCGCGAGCTTCTCACGCCGGTCCGCGTAGGCGCACGGCAGCTTCCGCCCCTGTTCGTCCAGGTGCACGAACGTGAACGAAATACCGAACGCGCCCGCGCGTATCGCCTCGCGCAGCGCCGCACACATCTGCTCGACCTCGGCGTCGGTTGCCTGCCGCTCCTGCGCGGCTGCGCCCATCACGAAGAGGCGCAGGATGGCGTGACCGACGAACACGCCGACGTTCGGACCGAGTTCGCGTCGCAGTTGCCCGAGGTATTCCGGGAATGATTCCCAGGCGAAAGGAATCGTGCTCTCGAGCAGACTGCTGTCCATGTCCTCGACCGACCCGAAGATCTGGATCAGCCGGTGTCGATGCTCCGGCCTGACCGGTGCCAGCGTCACGGAGCAGTTGCCCATGACGAGAGTGGTGACGCCGTGCTCCGGCGTCGGTGTCGCGAGGCGGTCCCAGCAGAGTTGCGGGTCGTAGTGCGTGTGGATGTCGATGAAGCCGGGGGCCACGACGCGACCCTGCGCGTCGATCTCGTGCGCGGCGGTCCCTTCGACCCGGCCTACGGCGACGATGCGATCGCCGCTGACGCCGACGTCGCCGGCATACGCTGGCCGGCCGGAGCCGTCCACGATGCGCGCATTGCGAACGGCAAGCGACAACGGACTGGATGATGCCATCGAACGACTCTCCTTCACCGCATCAGCTCATGCAGGGGCGGGCCTGACGTCCGCACGCGAAATCTCCTCGGCCGCGGTGGTATAGGTGCCCATCGCGCGCCACATCAGCAACAGCGCCACCGGCACGGCGAGCGCGGCTGTCACCGAGATCGAGTAGCCCACGAGTTTCTCATCGCGGAAGACGTGATCGGTGACCCAGCCGATGAATGCCGGTCCCGCGCCAAACCCGAGCAGGTTGATCACGAACAGGTACAGCGCCGTGACCTGGCCCCGCAACTGGTTGGGCGTGATCGTGGAAATCGCCGCCGGCGCCAGCGCGAACGGAAACGAGCCGAAGTAATACGTCGGTGCGAACAGCAGCATCGCGACCGTCGCATCGTTGACCACCGTCGCCACCACGGCGAACGGCAGCCCGATGATGGTGCCCGTGAACGCGGCACGCAGGTGGGCGTCCTTGTAGCCGCGCCGCGCGAGCTTGTCGGCGAGCCAGCCGCCCGAGAGCGCGCCCGTCGACGTGAAGCAGAGCGCAATGATGCCGAGGGCGATCCCGGCCTCCTTCGCGGTCCAGCCGAACGTGCGGATCAGGTACGTCGGCGCCCAGAGCGTCTTGCCCATGTGCCACATCAGCACGAGGCCGAAGCCGAGGAAGACCGGCACGTAGACCCTGCGATGACTGGCCAGGTAGGCGACGACGTCCTTGACCGGGACGCTTTTCGGTCGCACGAGCGCGCCGCCCTGGGCCGACTGCAGCATGCCGCGGCGCGGGGGCTCGCGCAGGAACACGAGCACCATCAACGTCACCAGGAATCCGGGCAATCCCGCGCAGATGAAAGCGATCTGCCACGGCTTCAGCACCTGGCCCCAGGGCATCGTCCACGAGACGTTCTGCGTCGTCAGGTAGGTGACGAATGCGCCGCCCACGAACATCACCAGCGCGCTGCCGAGCGTCGCGCCCATGATGAAGACGCTCATCGGCTTCGCGCGCCGCTCGGGTGGAAAGTAGTCGCTGATCATCGAGTAACCGGCGGGGTTCAGCGACGCCTCGCCAGCGCCGACGGCCGTGCGCGCGAAGAAGAGCTGCACGAAGGTCGTCGTCATGCCGCAGAGCGCGGTCATCGCGCTCCAGAACGTCGCGCCGCAGGCGATGATCACCTTGCGGCTGTAGGTGTCCGCGAGCCGGCCGATGGGCAGGCCGACGAACGTGTAGAAGAGCGCGAAAGCGAACCCGAGCAACAGCCCGACCTGTGTGTCGGAGATGTGCAGGTCGGCCTTGATCGGGCCGACGAGCAGGTTGATCAGGTGACGATCGATCGCGTTGACGCCCTGCGCGATCGACAGGACGATCACCGCGGTCCAGGCCAGTCGCGGCGCCGGCCAGCCGTCCGGTCCAAACTTGCCCCGGTCGCTCATGTTCAGCGCAGTCCTTCCTGTTGCATGCGCGGCAGCACTTCACGCTCGAAGAGTTCGAGGCTCTTCCATGCGTATGCCGGATCGAGGCCGCCGAACAGGGGCTGAAACTGCAGTTCGCCGTGGGGCTCGAGCGATTTCGCGAACGCGACGCACTGCTCGGGCGTGACGACCTGGAAGATCGGCTGGCTCTTCAGCTCCTCGATACTCTCGAGCGGCACGTAGAGCGTCGCGCCGACGCCCCGCTCCTTCGCCCATTGCGCGTAGGAGTTGGTCGTGTAGAGCACGTGCGGGCCGACGACCGGCCACGCCGCCGCGGGGTCGTGCGTCACGTAGAGAAACGTCGGGCCGAAGTTCGGCAGCGGTGCGGGCGGCGGTAAGCCCAGCTTCGCGCGCTCCGCCTTGTAGTTCTCGTAGAGTCCCGGGTGTCCCGGCATGAACTCGAGGCCCATGCGCGCCGCGCGTTCCGCCGCGGCTTCGGCGGAACCGCCCATGATGATCTTCGGCCCGCCCTTCTGTACCGGCAGCGGCGAGATGTGCACCGTGCGTCCCTCGAATTCGAAGGGCTGGCCGGTCCACGCCTTCTGCAGCGTCTCGATCGTGTCGAGGTAGATGCGCAGGCGCTTCTTGAAGTCCACGCCCATCATCTCGAACTCGTGCGGCCGGTAACCCATGCCCGCCGTGATCTTCACGCGCCCGTTGCTGATGATGTCGAGGATCGCGATGTCCTCGGCCAGGCGGAGCGGGTGATGCATCGTCAGGATGAGCGCGCTCAGGTGCAGCTTGATGCTCTTCGTCCGCGCCGCGATCGCCGCCGCGAGCACGATCGAGGACGGGATGTAGCCGTCCTCCGCACCGTGGTGCTCGCCGATGAAGACTTCCTCGAACCCCAGGCGGTCGGCCCACACGCATTGCTCGATGCAGTTCGCGTAGAACGCGTGGAAGTCCGCGTTGGCGTCGGGCTGGCGCATGTCGTAGCGCAATGTCAGTCGCATGGTTGTCTCGCTTCCGGGAAGGTCATTGCTGGAATCCTGGGCCGTCCCCGCTTGCGGTGCGTGCGAGGATCGCGGCGGAATACGCGTGCATCGACCGCCACAACAGCGCGGCCGCGACCGGGATGGCGACGGCCGCCGTCAATGCCATCGAATACCGCAGCTGCGATTCGTCCCCGAACACGTGATCGGTGATGCCGCCAATGACGGCGGGGCCGAGTCCGAAGCCGAGCAGGTTGATCGTCAGCAGGTACAGGGCCGTGATCTGTGCACGCATCTGGTTCGGCGTGAAGGTCGAGATCGCGGCCGGGGCGAGCGCGAACGGGAAGGCGCCGAGAAAATAGGCGGGGCACAGGAACAGCACCGCGAGCGCCGGCGTGGGCATGAACATGGCCGTCACGGCGAACGGCAGGCTGATCAGCGTTGCGACGAATGCCGCCCGCAGGTTGGCGTCCCGATAGCCCCGCAAGGCGAGGCGCTCCGCGACCCAGCCGCTCGCGACCGCCCCGCCGCTCGTGAACACGAGCGTCATCACGCCGAGCAGCATGCCGACTTCCCGGGGAGCCCAGCCGAACGTGCGGATGAAATACGTGGGCGCCCAGAGCGTCCGGCCCATCTCCCAGAGCAACACGCAGCCGAAACCGAGGAACATCGGCGCGTACACGCGTGCATGCCGGAAGAAGTACGCCACGATCTCGCGCACCGGCACGCTGGCCGGCGCCGCGCCTTTTGCGGCGCTCGTCACGATCATCTCGCGCCGCGGCGGCTCGCGCAGGGTCAGGATCAGCAGGAACACCAGGAATCCGGGCAGCCCCGCGCAGAAGAACGCGATCTGCCAGGGACGCAGCACCGCGCCCCACGGGGTCGTCCAGGTGATGCCGTGCGACACGAGGTACTGCACGAACGCGCCGCCTGCGAACAGCGTGAACGCCGTGCCGAGCGTGTGCCCCATGATGAAGACGCCCATCGGCTTGGCGCGGCGCTCCGGCGGAAAATAATCGCTGATCAGCGAGTAACCGGACGGATTCAGCGTCGCCTCGCCGGCGCCGACGGACATGCGCGCGAAGAACAGGTGCCAGAAGCTGTTCGCGAACCCGCAGGCGATCGTCGAGACGCTCCAGAAGATCGACCCGCACGCGATGATCAGGCGGCGGCTGTGGGAGTCCGCCCAGCGGCCGATCGGCAGGCCCAGGAACGTGTAGAAAAGCGCGAACGCGAAACCGAGCAGCAGGCCGACTTGCGTGTCGGAAATCGCGAGGTCCGCCTTGATCGGCCCGACCAGCAGGTTGATGAGGTGGCGATCGATCGCGTTCACCGCCTGCGCGACGCCGAGCACGGCCACCGTCGTCCACGCGAGCCGCCGTACGGGCCAGCCGTCCGGGCCGAGCACGTCGGTGTGCGCGGCCTGCAGCGGCGGGGCGATCGACGGGACGTTCGATGCATTCATTGTCGCGCCATGTGCCCGCACGCGGGGCCGTGAGCGTTGCGGAGCAGGTTCAGTCGCAGGGCTCGAAGACGGGCAGGTTCACTTCGGTCGCCCGCACCGGCGCCAGGCGGACCCGCATGCCGATGCGCGGCGAACGCTCGCCCAGGTTCACGAGCAGCGTCGCGAGCCGTACGCCCGCGACACCGTCGAGTTCGACGAGCGCCGACACGTAAGGCACGACGGCCTGGTCGCCGTCCGGCATGAGACTGCGCCGCACCGTCGTGAATGTGAAGACCGTGCCGGTCTGCGGCACGGCTCGCCACTCGTGGTGCGCGTCCGGATGGCACTTGAGGAACTCGAAGGGATACCACTGCCACGTGCCGCACTGCGAACAGGCGGGCAGCTGCAGCTCGCCCTTGTCGAGCGCATCCCAGAACGGCCGCACGATGGGCGTGTCGAATCGCGGTGCCGTGTGCGGCAGGCGCAGCGTCGCGTTCATCGCCGGTCCGCCGCGACGACCAGGGTCGCGTGGTCGGGTCCCCCGAACGTGGACACGACGCCGATCTCGGCGTCCTGCACCTGCGCCTCGCCGCGCGTGCCGCGAATCTGCCGCACGGCTTCGATCACGTGGGTGATGCCCGGGATGTAGGCGTGCGACAGGTGCCCGCCGTGCGTGTTGACCGGAAACTCGCCGCCGGGCCCGGTGCGCCCGTTGGCAACGAAACGCCCGCCCTCGCCCCGCTTGCAGAAGCCGAGGCTCTCGAGCTGCAGCACGATGGAGATCGTGAAGCAATCGTAGATCTCGGCGAAATCGACGTCGGCGTGCGATACCCCGGCCTGGCGGAACGCCGATTCGCCGGCCGCTCCGGGCCCGAGGTTCAGGAAGTCCGGGCTCTGCGTGAACATCTCGGTCAGCGTCCACGGGTTCGATCCGGCGGCCACGCCCGCCACCACGGCGGGCTTGTGCG
Organism: uncultured Gammaproteobacteria bacterium; assembly: GCA_963786705.1. Taxonomy (GTDB): domain Bacteria; phylum Pseudomonadota; class Gammaproteobacteria; order Steroidobacterales; family Steroidobacteraceae; genus RPQJ01. The sequence continues at coordinate 36,810 of CAWBAG010000008.1, read as the reverse complement.
GCAGGTCGCGCGCGCGCTCGACGCTCGTGACCACGAACGCGCCGGCGCCGTCCGTGATCAGGCAGCAGTCGAGGTTGTGCAGCGGCTCGGCGATGAGCGGCGACGCGAGATAGTCCTGCATCGTGATGCGTTGCGGCCTCTGGGCACCCGGCGTGCGGCTCGCCCATTCGCGCTGCGCCACGGCGAGCGAACCGAGTTGCTCGGGCTCCAGGCCGAATTCGTGCTGGTACCGCTGCGCCAACGCGGCGAAGTACAGCGGCTGCCCGTAATAACCCACGGGCATCTCGAGGTCGGCCTTCAGGGGATCCTCGGCATGAAACGCGTACGGACCGCCCGGCGCCGACGTGTGGCAGCCGTAGGTCACCAGCACTGCGGATGCGAGTCCCGCCTCGATCGCGAGCCGCGCCTCCACGATCGCGGCCACGGGGCCCGCACCCGGCGTGTACGCGTTGATGTTGCTGTAGCGGCGCTGCTTCGCGCCGACGCCGACCGCGATTTCGTCCAGCGGCGGTTGCTTGACGCAGGTGACGAAGCCGTCGATCGCGGACGGTTCGAGCCCGGCATCCGCGATTGCCCGGCGACCCGCTTCGATGCAGAGCGCGTCGAGGCCGCGCGGATTGCCGCGCTTGAATTCGGTCTCGCCGACACCGACGATGGCGACCATTGTGCGATTCCCCCGTCGCTGACCGACATGGCGGGAGCAGGATGCCCCGGCCGGCGTCGATGGATGACCCGGCAGCGCCGCTGCCGATAATTGATGCTAACTATTGCATCTATGCGCCGATTTAGTCAACGATGCGATGGCTTGAAAAACACACTGTCGAATCAGTGTGCTGCAGCGCAACAATTGTGTCCGGTGGACCGGACCCGCGAAAACGCCCGATTGGTGCGGCATCGCGGGGCAGGACGGATGACCGGACGTGAACCGGGCCGCAGCGGTCCGTTCGTCTGCCGATCAGGAGGAGACCTTGGAAGACAAGACACCACGGCGCTCGGCACTGCGGGCGCTGCTCGCAGTGCCGCTCGGGCTCGCGGGCATGGCCGCGCTCTCACCCACCGCACGAGGCGCGGATTCGCGCAAGGAAATGGAAAAGAAGCACCAGCAGATCCTGGATGAGCTCGTCTCGCGCCAGCAGATCATCGACGTCCTCTATTCGTATTGCCGCGGCTTCGATCGGCGCGACGAGGACCTGCTGCGGTCGTGCTTCTGGCCCGAGTCGACCCACCAGCACGGCGGGTTCAAGGGCAAGTCGCAGGACTTCCTCACGGCCGGCCTCAAGGCGACCGCGAGCCTCAAGGGCGCCTCGCACATGATCGGCAACCCGCTCGTGGTGATCCAGGGCGACCGGGCGCTGTCGGAGTGCCAGTTCCTCTCGCACCATCGCCGCGACAAGAAGACCGGCGACGGCGAGGAATACTGGTACCTCAAGGGCCGCTATCTCGACCGGTTCGAGCGGCGCGACGGCGCCTGGAAGATCGCGCACCGCCGCGGCCTGCACGACTGGTCGCAGACGCTCGCGCCGACCGACGATTTCATCTACAAGGCGGCGCCCGAGCAACTGAGCGCGCGCAAGCCGGACGACCCGCTCTACGCGATGCTCGCGGACTTCCAGGCGGGCCGCTGATCGCGCGCCCGCGCCGGCTCCCGCTGGTGCGGGAGCGGGCCGGGGTGACGGTTTCGCTGCCCCCGCCGCGTGCCGGGGCGCGGTGCGGCGTCCGCTATTTTGCCGGCGGCGCGGCCTGCGCCGCGATCGATTCGCGGGCGCGCAGCCGCACGTAGTGCTGGATGCCCTCGATCTGCTCCGGCACCAGGTAGGCGAACGCGGGCATGCCGTTGACCTGCAGCACGCCGTCGTGCACTACAGACGTGAGCGCCTCTTTCGACAGCGGTACGGCGGACTTGCGCAGGTCCGGTGCGGCGCCGCCGGAGACCAGGTTGTAGCCGTGGCAGAGGAAGCAATGCGCATTGAACGTGCGCTTGCCGAGGTCTGCCTTCGCGGGGTCGACGACGAAGGCCGCGTCGTCCACGTATGGCCGCACCGTCTTGTCCGCCGGCGGCAGCTTTGCCCGCCCGTCGAGCGCGAAAGTCAGCACGCGCCGCGGCTGCGTGTAGTAGTCCCAATCCGGCCTGGCGCCGCTCGGGCCGCCCATGCCGCGCCAGCCGGCGATCACCGTCACGTATTGCTTGCCGTCGACTTCGTACGTGATCGGGTTGGCGATGATGCCCGTCTGCGCGTCGAACTCCCACAACACCTTGCCCGTGTCCGCCGCATAGGCGCGGAACTCGCCGGTCGCCTGGCCCTGGAACACGAGGTTGCCGCCCGTCGCCGCCACGCCGCCGTTGACGAAGCCGACCTGCGGAACCTTCCAGACCTGCGCCTGCCGCACCGGATCCCAGGCCTGCAGGTAGCCGACGTTCTTCGGCAGCGGCGGCAGTATCGCGCCGGCGGGCGGCGGGCCGAGGCCGTTGTTGTTGACGTTGCCTTGCTTGGGCGCCCAGGTCGCGAGGTCGGGCGCATCCGCGTAGACCGTCGAGTACTCGGTCGTCGGGATGTAGGCGAGCCCGGTCTGCGGGCTGTAGGCCATCGGCTGGACACTGTGCGCGCCGACGGGACCGGGCCACATTGCGAACGGGCCGTTCTTGAAGCGCGCGTCGGGATTCTCGACCGGGCGGCCCGTCGCCACGTCGATGCGCTCGGCCCAGTTCGCGGGCGCGAACTTCTCGGCCGACAGCAGCTTGCCGTTCTCGCGGTCGATCACGTAGTAGAAGCCGTTCTTCGGCGCCTGCATCAGCACCGAATGCTTGCTGCCGCCGATCGTGAGGTCTGCGAGGTGGATGTCCATCGCGGCGTTGTAGTCCCAGGTCTCGCCGGGATTGACCTGGTAGTGCCAGGCGTACTTGCCCGTGTCGGCATCGAGCGCGACGATCGAGCACAGGAACAGGTTGTCGCCGCCGCCGGGGCTGCGGATCTTCTGGTTCCAGGGCGAGCCGTTGCCCGTGCCGAAATAGAGCCGGTTGTACTTCGGGTCGTAGGCCATCGCGTTCCAGACCGTGCCGCCCGCGCCGCCGAAGCGCCACCATTGCCCGGTCCACGTCTTCGCGGCCATGGCCATCGCCTCGTCCTCGAAACCGTCGGCCGGATTGCCGGGCACCGTGTAGAAGCGCCAGAGCTGCTTGCCGGTGTTCGCGTCGTACGCGGTCACGTACCCGCGCACCATGCCGAAGTCGCCGCCGCCGAAGCCGATCACGACCTTGCCGTTGAACACCCACGGTGCGCCCGTGATGTAGCGGGCGTCTTCGTGCGGAATGGTCTGCACGCTCCAGAGCGGCTTGCCCGTCTTCGCGTCGAGCGCGATCAGCCGGCCTTCCTGGGTCGCGGTGTAGACCTTGCCTTCCCAGAACGCGATGCCGCGGATGCCCCAGCCCATCTGCAGCTTGTGGCCGGCGACCTTGTAGACCTCGGGGTCGTATTTCCAGAGCAACTGGCCGGTCCTGGCGTCGAGCGCGTGCACGACGCTGTAGCCGATCGCGAAATAGAGCACGCCGTCGACCGCGAGCGGCGCCGCGAAGACACTCGAGACGCGCGGCAGGTCGTACGACCACGCGAGGCCGAGCCGGCCGACGTTGCCGGAGTCGACCTGCTTGAGCGGGCTGTAGTGGTTCTCGCTGAACGTGCGGCCCGAGGAGGCCCAGTTGCGACCGTCCTGCTCGTTCGCGAGCGAACGATTGTTCACGGCGGCCTGCGTCGCGGGCGAGGCGCCCGCCGCGAGCGTCAGTGCGAAGAGCCCGCCAGCCAGCATCGTTGCGGTGCGCATCGTTCGGATTCCTGTGCGTATTCGGTTCGTGTGCATCAGCGGATGACGCCAGCGGCGTCCTTGGCCTCGTTGCTGCCCGCCGCCTGCGCGGCGATCGACTCGCGCGCGCGCTGGCGGATGTAATGCTGCAGGCCTTCGATCTGCGCGGGTGAGAACTCGGCGAACTGCGGCATGCCGCGCGGCAGCAGCGCGCCGCCGTGCACGACCGCCGTCAGCGCCTCGAGCGACAGCGGCACCGCCGCCTTGCGCAGGTCCGGCGCCGCACCGCCCGAGAGCGCGTTGGGACCGTGGCATATGTTGCAGTGCGCGGCGAATGTTTCGCGGCCGGATTCGGCCTTCGTCGCATCGATGGCGAACGCCGGGTCGTCCACGAACGGCCGCACCACCGGATCGGGCGGCGGCAACTTTGCCTGGCCGTCGAGCGCGAAGGTGAGCACGCGCCGCTTCTGCGTGTAGTAGTCCCATTCCTTGCCGGAACCGTTCGGACCGCCGCCACGCCAGCCCGCGAGCACGGTCACGTACTGCCGGCCGCCGGCGGCATAGGTGATCGGCTGCGCCACGACACCTGCCTGCGCATCGAACGTCCACAATGTGCGCCCGGTGTCGGCCGCGTAGGCATTGAAGGTGCCGTCCGCGCGGCCCTGGAAGACGAGGTTGCCGGCCGTCGTGGCCGTGCCGCCGTTCAGGTAACCCGTCATCGGGATCGACCACACGCTCTTCTGCGCGACCGGATCCCACGCCTGCAGCCAGTTCTTTCCCGGGGGGATCTGCATCGTCGGCGGCGCCTTGCCGATGCCGTTGCTGATGACCATGCCCGGCTTGTGCTGCCAGCCCGCGAGCGGTCCCTCGGGGTCGCTGTAGACGAAGCCGAGGTCGGTGGTCGGGATGTAGACCAGCCCGGTGACGGGGTTGAACGACATGGCCTGCACCGTGTGCGCGCCGACCGGGCCGGGATACACGAACACGGGCTTGCCGTCGGGGAAGCGCGCGTCGGGTTTCTCCACCGGGCGGCCCGTCGCCGCGTCGATGCGCTCGGCCCAGTTCTGCGGCGCGAACTGCCCGGCCGAGACCAGCTTGCCGTCTGCGCGATCGATGACGTAGAAGAAACCGTTCTTCGGCGCGTGCAGCAGCACGGAGCGGCGCTTGCCGCCGATCTCGAGCTCGGCCAGCTCGATGTCCATCGCGGCGTTGTAGTCCCAGGTCTCGCCGGGATTCACCTGGTAGTGCCACACGTACTTGCCCGTGTCGGCATCGAGCGCGATGATCGAGCAGAGGAACAGGTTGTCGCCGCCGCCGGGACTGCGGATTTTCTGGTTCCAGGGCGAGCCGTTGCCCGTGCCGATGTAGAGCCTCCGGTACTTCGGGTCGTAGGCCATGGCGTGCCAGGCCGTGCCGCCACCGCCGTACTTCCACCACTCCCCGTGCCACGTCTTCGCGGCCATGGCCATGGCGTCGTCCTCGAAGCCCAGCTTCGGGTCGCCGGGCACCGTGTAGAACCGCCACAGCTGCTTGCCGCTCGCCGCGTCGTACGCCGTGACGTAGCCGCGGACGCCGCCGAAATCGGCGCCGCCGTGACCGATCACGACCTTGCCTTCGAACACCCAGGGCGCCCCGGTGATGTAACGCCCGTCGTCGCGCTCGACCGTCTGCGCGGTCCACTCGAGCGCGCCGGTCCTGCCATCGAGCGCGATCAACCGTCCGTCGAGCGTGCCGGTGAATACCCGGCCGTCGGAATAGGCGATGCCGCGGATGCCCCAGCCGCCACGCATCTTGGTCCCGCCGACCTTGTAGACCTCGGGGTCGTAGACCCAAAGCAGCTTGCCGGTGCGCGCGTCCATGGCGTGGACGACGCTGTGACCGATCGCAAAATAGAGCACGCCGTCGACGGCCAGCGGCGCACTGAACACGCTCGACACCACGGGCAGGTCGTACGACCACGCGAGGCCGAGCCGCGCGACGTTCCGGTCGTCGATCTGCTTGAGGGGGCTGTAGTGCGCCTCGCTGAACGTACGCCCGTAGGCAGCCCAGTCGGCGCCGTCGGTCTCGTTCGCGCGGATGCGGTCGGTGGCGGTCAGCGCGGCGGGTGCGCCCGTCGCTGAAGTCGCGAACCAGCCGAGCAACGAAACCGCGAGCGCTGCACGCGCTTGATGGCCGATGAGCATCTTTCCCCCTGCGAGTCGTGCGTGCGTCGTGACGGTGATTCAGGCCTTGACGAAGGGCAACGAGGTCGTCGCGCGTCCGGTCAACGTGATCAGTGCGTTGGCGATGGCGGGCCCGATGACCGGGGTGCCGGGTTCGCCGGTGCCAGTCGGCGAATCGGTCGACGGCACGATGTACACCTCGATCTGCGGCGCCTCGTCCATGCGCAACACGCGATAGGTGTCGAAATTGCGGCTTTGGACGAGGCCATGATCGAGCCTGACCTCGCCGTACAGGTAGTACGAGAGTCCATAGTTGATGCCGCCTTCCATCTGCGCCCTGACCTGGTCCGGCGACACGGCGAATCCACAGTGCACGGCGCAGACCACGCGGCGCACCTTCGGCTGTCCGTCGACGAGCGCCACCTCGGCGACGTTGGCCACTGCGGTGCCGAAACATTCGTGCACGGCCAGGCCTCGCGCCCACCCACGCTCCAATGGCTTGCCCCAACCGGCCTTCTCCGCCGCGAGTTCAAGTACCGCGAGCGGCTTCGTCGCTTCCGCACGTCGATACAACGTACGGCGATAGACGACCGGATCGATCTTCGCGCGCCAGGCGAGACGGCCGATGCTGTGTTCCATCACCATCGCAGTGTGCGCAGCTCCGACGGACCTCAGCCAGGTCACCGGCACGATCGAGCGCGGATAGGAGACCTCGGCATGGACCGCCGGGATCGCCCGAAAATACGGCGAACCCTGCACGCCTTCGACGACCGTGCCCTCGACGCCGTTGGCCGCCGGGCCGCGTTCGAGCACAGTGCCCGCGGTCAGCGACGCGCTCACGAGTCGATGCACCCACGTCGTGGGATAGCCGTCGGCCCCGACGCGGATCCTGAGCAGGTGATGCGTGAGCGCACGGTAATTGCCGCAGCCCATGTCGTCCTCGCGGGTGCGCACCAGCTTCACCGGACGAAAGCCTCCGATGTGTTGCGCGATGTGCACCGCATCCTTGACGTAATCGCACGACGCGGCCGAGCGCCGGCCGAAGCTGCCTCCGGCGGGCAGCGTCTCGATTTCAACTTCATCCGGCCTGCAGCCGACGATTTTCGCCGCATTGATCTGGTCGACCGTCGGACTCTGCGCGCCGTGCGACAACTTGCAGCGCGCGCCGTCGACTTGCGCGACGCAGTCCATCGGTTCCATCGTCGCGTGCGCGACGTACGGCTGGTCATACGTGAATTCGATCGTCTTGCCGGGCCGGGCGAGCTCCGCGAGTGCATCGCCGCGCTGCTCGAAAGGCGTCCATGCCGCGGCCTTCCCGCCGGCCGCGATGTCGCGGTATTCCGCGTGGATTTCAGCCGACGAGCGCATCTCGGCCTGGCTGTCGTCCCATTCGACACGCAACGCGTCGCGGCCCAGCTTCGCTGCATGGAAGCCGTTCGCCGCGACGGCGACGCCGGACGGAATCGCGAAGACGTCGACGACGCCGGGCAGCGCCTTGGCCGCCGTCGCGTCGAATGACTTCACCTTGCCGCCGAAACGCGGCGGATAGGCGACGAGCGCGGTCAGCATGCCCGGCAGGTGCATGTCGATCGTGAAGCGCGTGGCCCCCGTGGTCTTGTCCAGGGTATCGAGCCGCCGCACACGCTCCGTGCCAAGCAGCGTGAAGCGCGACGGATCCTTGAGCTTTGGCTCGGCCGGCGGCGACTCGCGCGCGGCGCCCTCGAGCAGTTCCCCGAAACCAGCGCTGCGGCCCGAACCCGCGTGGGCGACGATCCCGTTGGCGACCGTGATCTCCGCGGGCGGCACGCCCCACGAGCGGGCCGCGGCGGCCACGAACATCGCGCGCGCACCAGCGCCCGCCTGACGCAATTGCAGCCACGAATTGCTGATCGACGACGAGCCGCCGGTGATCTGCAGGACCTTGAGCGTGCTGTGCGCGTATCGCTTCAGGTCGGCCGGCGCCGCGACCACCTTCACGCGATCCCAGTCGGCATCGAGTTCCTCGGCCACGATTGCGGCCAGGCCGCTCTGCGCGCCCTGGCCGAACTCGACATGCTTCGACACCACGGTGACGGCGCCGTCCGGCGCGATGCGGATGAACGGGCCGAATTCACCTAGCGCCGGCATGACCTCGTCGGCCGCGCCCGCACTGCGCGGCACGCTGCCGATCAGCAGGCACCCCCCTGCCAGGGTGGCACTTAGCAGGAATTCGCGGCGCGTGAGCGAGGTTGCCGGCACGTCCAGCACCACTCTCATGGCACGCTCCCGCTCATGTGCCCGCCGCGTCCTTGATTGCGGCGCGGATACGCTGGTAGGTGCCGCACCGGCAGATGTTGCCCGTCATCGCAGCAGTGATCTCCGTGTCGCTCGGCTTCGGCGTCCCCGCGAGCAACGCGACGGCCGACATGATCTGCCCCGACTGGCAGTACCCGCACTGCGGCACGCTGTGCCTGACCCAGGCGCGCTGCACCGGGTGGTCGCCGCCGAGACCTTCGATCGTCGTGATCTTGAGGCTGCCGATCGCGCTCACGGGCATCACGCATGACCGAATGGGCGCGCCGTCCGCGTGCACGGTGCAGGCGCCGCACTGCGCCATGCCGCAACCGTATTTCGTGCCCGTCAGCTGCAACTCGTCGCGCAGCACCCAGAGCAACGGCGTCTCCGGCGGGGACTCGACGCGGCGCTCGACGCCGTTGACGTTCAGCGTGATGGACATGAACAGCCTCTGGTCTCGCCGGGCCACGCGCCCGGCGCTTCACATCGGATCTTTGACAACCCCGTGGCTGCGAGGTTGCCGGCGCGACGCCGAGGATGCCATACCATGCGCATAGTTGCACTCATTAGCCTGTCTGCCAGTCGACCCGGTGGATCCTGCACCGCAACGCGCACTCAGGGCGCCCGGGTGCGGAGGTTCCGGTCGAAGAATTCCAGCGTCAATCGCAGCGCTTCGGTGTTCGCAGCCGCCGTCTCGGCGTCGGTCCGGCCGACGAAACCGTGATCGACGCCGGGGAGGAAGACGGCCTGCACGGGCACGTGTGCCGCCATGAGCCGGTCCCTGAACTCCACGGTCTGGGACATCGAGACGAGCGTGTCCGCCGTGCCGTGAATCAGCAGCATCGGCGGGTCGGCCGGATCGACGTAGGTCACGGGGCTCGCGAACTGCAGGGTCGCCTGCGGGCAGAGTCGCGTCGGGCAGCCGAGGAACGGCGCGGGGCCCGTCTGCCCGGGCGGCGTCGGCACCGTCGTGAAATCGTGCACGCCGAACCAGGACACCGCGGCCTGGACGCAGTCGTGCCCGGGCACGCGCACTGGCATCGGCGCGTTCGGTGGTTGCTCGCCCGGGTCGGCCTCGAGCGCCGCGACACCGCAACTCGTCGCAGCGAGCGCGGACAGGTGTCCGCCCGCCGAGCCGCCGAAGATCCCGACGCGCGCGGGATCGAGCCCGAAACGACTGGCGTTGCGGCGCAGGAACCTGAGCGCATCCTTGACGTCCTGGATCGCGGCCGGAAAACGCGCTTCGTTGCGCAGCCGGTATTCGATGGCCGCGACGACGTAGCCGCGCGCCGCCACCGCCGCGAGCACCGACGGGAAATCGGCCACGGCGCCGCCGGTGCGCCTGGTGCCGGTGACCCAGGCGCCGCCATGCACGTAGACCAGCAGCGGCCGCGCTGGCCCGTCGCCCGCGTCCGGAGGCGGCAGGTAGAGATCGAGTGCCAGCGGGCGGAATCCGAAACGCGTTGCATACGTGACGTCGCCGATGCCGACCACGTCGCCCGCGAAGTCATGACGCGACTCGGGGTACGTGTCCCCGGGCCCGACCTGCAGTTCGATGCCGGGCCCCGTCGACGCGCCGCAAGCCACCTCGTGCAGCGCGAGCGCAGCCAGCATCGCAACGATGCAGCGGTCGCGTTTCATCAAGGGTGGTCCCCGTGTCGGCCGTGACGGGAACCGGTGCGCACTAGGAGAAGCCGCCCGCCGCGCGCAGTTGCGCGACCTGCTCGGCCGAGTAGCCCGCCTGCGCGAGCACCGCTTCGGTGTCGGCGCCGGCGCGACGCGGAGCCGCGACGTGACCCGTGGCCGTACGGCCGAACCGCGGGGCCGGCGCGTTCTGCTCGACGCCGTTCACCGTCACGAACGTGCCACGTGCGCGATTGTGCGGATGCTGCGCGGCTTCGGCCATGCTCAGCACCGGCGCGAAACACGCATCGCTGCCCTCCATGATGGCGGTCCATTCGTCGCGGGTCCTGGTTTTCACGGCGGCCGCGATGGCGGCGCGAGTTTCGGCCCAGTCCTCGCGGCCGGCGGGAAAGCCCGCCTTCAGGAAGCGCTTGTCGAGCCCGAGCTTCTCGATCAGCAGCGCGTAGAACTGCGGCTCGATCGAACCGAGCGCGACATAGCGCCCGTCCTTCGTCTGGTACGTCCCGTAGTACGGCGCGGCACCCGCCAGCATTTCCTCGCCGGTGGCGTCGTGAAACTCGCCCATCGCGCGAAACCCGTAGAACATCCCGAGCAACGCGACGGTACCGTCGACCATCGCCGCATCGACGACCTGGCCGCGTCCCGAAACCCTGGCCTCGAGCAGCGCCGCCAGCACGCCGGCGAGCAGGAACATGCCGCCGCCGCCGAAATCACCGACGAGGTTCAGCGGCGCCACGGGGCGCCCGCCCGGCTCGCCGATCATGTGCAACGCGCCCGTCAGCGCGATGTAGTTGATGTCGTGGCCCGCCGCATGCGCGAGCGGCCCGGTCTGGCCCCATCCCGTCATGCGCCCGTACACGAGCCGCGGGTTGCGCGCGAGGCAGGTCTCGGGCCCGACGCCGAGGCGTTCGGCAACGCCGGGGCGATAGCCCTCGATCAGCGCGTCCGCGCCGTCGATGAGCTTGAGCAGGGTCTCGGTGCCGGCCGGGTGCTTCAGGTTGAGCGCGATCGACCGCCGGTTGCGCAGCAACGGGTCGACCGGATCGGGTTCGCCGGGCCGCGCCGACGCACGCTCGACGCGAACCACGTCGGCGCCCATGTCGGCCAGCATCATCGCGCAGAACGGCGCTGGTCCGATGCCGGCCAGTTCGATTATTTTCAGACCCTGCAACGGTCCCATCGTGCCGCCTCCTGGTTATTTCCGGCCATGCAGCCAGGGCTGGAAGAACGCCGGCATGTCCCGCGACACCCGGCTTGGAAAGTTCGGCGGCCGCTTCTCGAGGAACGCCGCGACGCCTTCCTTACCATCGCCGCCCATCTGGTGAAAGATCGCGAGCGAATCGGTGCGGTGCGCCTCGATCGGATGTGGCTGCGCGCTGTTGCGGTACATCATCTGGCGCGTGAGCGCCGTGCCGACCGCCGAACGGTCCCGCGTGTAGCGGTCGGCGAGCGCGCGTGCCGTCTCGAGCAGCTGCGCCGCCGGCACGACCGCCTTCAGGAGCCCGGCTGCACGCGCCGCCTCCGCGTCGACGATTTCCGCCGAGTACGTCCAGTCGAGCGCCTGGCTCATGCCGACGATGCGCGGCAGGAACCACGTCGAGCACGCCTCGGGCACCAGTCCGATGCGGCCGAAGATGAAGCCGATGCGCGCGCCCTCGGCGGCCAGCCGGACGTCCATCGGCAAGGTCATCGTGGCGCCGATGCCGACCGCGACGCCGTTGATGGCGCCGATGACCGGCTTCAGGCACTCGTAGATCGCGAGCACCACCCGGCCGCCCCCATCGCGGACCTCGCGGGCGAACGTCGGGTCGTCGAGCTTCTCGTACATGTCCGCGAGCGTGGGCTCGAGCTCGAGGTTCACGGCGTTGCCTGCGTTCAGGTCCATGCCCGCGCAGAAGCCACGGCCCGCTCCGGTGACGATGACCGCCCGCACCGCATCGTCGGCGCTCGCCCGGCCGAAGGCGTCGATCAGTTCGTCTGCCATGACCAGCGTGAACGCATTCAGCTTGTCGGGACGATTCAGCGTGACGGTCAGGACGCCGTCGTCCTCGTCCGTACGGATGGTCGTATAGGTCATGGGAAGTCCCCCGTTCCAGCCACGATAACCCGGGCGCGGCGCGGCTGCCCCGTCGCGAAGGGTCTTGCTAATTATGCGACTTTTTCGAATGATTGCATCCTTTCCATCCGCCGCCGGGTGGGCCCCGGGGGAAGCACCGTGAAGAACGCGCTCTGCGAGATGCTGGGAATCGAGTTTCCGCTGCTCGCGTTCAGCCATTGCCGCGACGTCGTCGCCGCGGTCACCAACGCGGGCGGCTTCGGCGTGCTCGGCGCCAGCAGCCATACACCCGAGCAGCTCGACCTCGAGCTGAAGTGGATCGACGAGCACGTCGCCGGCCGCCCTTACGGCCTCGACGTGCTGATCCCGGAGAACATGGCCGGCAGCGACGGCAGCATCGGCGAGGATGCGCTGCGCGCGCAGTTGCCGGCCGCCCACAAGCGGTTCGCGCGCGACGTCATGGCGCAGCACGGCATCACGGTCGACTACGACGATCCGGTCTTCATGAGCCGCCGCGTCAACATCCTGCCCGAGGCCACCGATCGCCTGCTCGACGTCGCGTTCGCGCATCCGATCCGGCTGATCGCGAACGCGCTCGGCGTGCCGCCGCAGAAAATGATCGACCGCGCACATGCGGCCGGGGTGCCGGTCGCCGCGTTGATCGGGGCCAGGGAACACGCCGTGCGCCAGGTGCAGGCGGGCGTGGACGTGCTGATCGCGCAGGGCACCGAAGCCGGCGGCCATTGCGGGGAGGTGTCGACGCTCGTGCTGGTGCCCGAAGTGCTGCGCGCGATCAAGCCGATCCGCGACGTTCCGGTGCTGGCGGCCGGCGGCATCGTCACCGGCCGGCAGATGGCTGCGATGATGGCGCTCGGCGCCGCCGGCGCGTGGACCGGCTCCGTCTGGCTCATGACGACGGAATCCGAGGTGTCCGCCGTGCTGAAGGAGAAGCTCGCGGCCGCTACCTCGCGCGACACCGTCCGCTCGAAGAGCCGCACCGGCAAGCCGGCACGGCAGTTGCGCTCGGCGTGGACCGACGCGTGGGCCAGGCCGGACAGTCCCGGTCCCCTGCCGATGCCCTTCCAGATCTTCCTGAGCGACCCGTCGCTGCGGCGCGCGGATGCCGAGGCGAACAAGGGCCACGCGCAGGCGCGCGAACTCGCGACGTACTTCGTCGGCCAGGGCGTCGGCCTGCTCGACGAGGTGAAATCCACGCGCAGCGTCGTGCTGGAGTTCATGGAGGAATTTGCGGATGCCGCGGCGTGCCTGTCCGCGACGCTCGAGGACTGACTGGCATGCACCGGGGGAACGCATCATGACCGGCACCACTGCTCACCCGCTCACGACACTCTTCCAGCCGCGTTCGGTCGCGATCGTCGGCGCCTCGGAAAAGTCGGCCTGGACCCGCGTCATCGTCAGCAGCATGGAGGCGTACGGCGTGCGCAGCCCCATGTACGCGGTCAACAGGACCGGCGCCGACGCATTCGGCATGAAGGGCTTCACGTCCTGCGAGTCGATCCCCGACAAGGTGGACGCGGCGTACCTGTGCGTGCCGCAGGACGGCATCCCGGACGCGCTCGACGACGTCGCGCGCGCCGGCATCCGCAACGTCGTCGTGCTGGCGTCCGGCTACGGCGAGACCGGCCCCGAGGGCAAGCAGCTGGAACGGGACCTCGTGGCGCGAGCCGACCGGCACGGCATCCGCATGCTCGGACCCAACTGCATGGGTTTCGCGAACCTGAGCGCGGGCGCGGCGCTCACGTCGATCAATCCGCGCGGACACGTGCTGCCGGACGGCAGGATCGGCATCGTGTCGCAGAGCGGCGCGACGACCGTCGAGATCCTGGAATTCACGCAGCAGCAGGGCATCGCCGTGAGTTTCTTCACGGCCACGGGCAACGAAGCGCAGGTCTCGAGCGCGGACGTGATCGACTACCTGGTCGACGACCCCGGCACGCAGGTGATCCTGGCGTTCCTGGAAACCGTGCGCAACCCGGCGCGGTTCATCAGCGCCGCCGGGCGCGCGCTCGAACGCGGCAAGCCGATCGTGGTCTGCAAGGTCGGTGCGAGCGAGATCTCGGCGAGTGTCGCGCAGGCCCACACCGGCTCGCTCGTCGGGGACGACCGCGTCTTCTCGGCGATCTGTGCCCAGCACGGCGTCATTCGCGTACGGACGATCGAAGACCTCGTGATCACGGGCGCATTCCTCGCGCAGACGGGCGAGCTGCGGCCGGGTGGCCTCGGGGTCGCGTCCATCTCGGGCGGCGCCTGCACGCTGATTGGCGACATCGCCGAGGCGGCCGGCGTGCCGCTGCACCCGTTCGCCCCGGAGACGGTCGAGGCCTTGCGCGGGGCATTGCCGGGCTTTGCCGCGACGCTGAATCCGCTCGACATCACGGGTGCGGCAGTCCGGGACGTGTCGATCTTCGAGAACGCGCTCGCGATCGTCGGCCGCGATCCAGGCGTGGCCGTGACGCTCGCGGTGCTCAACCTGCCGAACGTCGAAGGCGTGAACACGCCGCCGCGCACGATGCTTGCGGCCGTCGGCAACGGCCTGCGTGCGGGCACCAGCCCGGGCCTGCTCGCGGTGCAGACGATCAAGCCGATCACCGACGTGAGCCGGCAGATCATCGCGGAGTGCCGGATTCCCGGGGTCACGGGCGGCCTCGATCACGCCGTGCGCGCTGCCGGCCAGGCGATCTGGTGGTCGACGCAGCGCCGCCAGCGCCGCTCGCGCTCAGCGCGCGCTGCCGCGACGGGCACGAAGACGCTCGATCGCTCGCGCGCGTCGGAGTGGGACGTGCTCGAGTTCCTCGCGAGCTGCGGCGTCCCCGTCATTCCGTCGATCGTCGCGAAATCCGCGGCCGAAGCTGCGGCCCACGCGCGCGCGGTCGGCGGCCGCGTCGCGCTCAAGATCGCGTCGCCGGACATCGCGCACAAGACCGAAGTCGGCGGCGTGAAGCTGCGCGTCGAGGGCGACGCGGCCGTGACGCAGGCATTCGACGAGATCATGGCGTCGGTGCGCCGGGCTGCGCCCGAGGCACGACTGGACGGCGTGCTCGTGAGCCCCATGCGCGAACGCGGCATCGAGCTGTTCGCAGGTACCGCGCGCGACGCGGATTGGGGCACGGTCCTGGCCGTCGGCGTCGGCGGCATCTGGGTCGAGGCGCTGCGCGACACGGCGGTGCGCGTACTGCCCGTCGACCGCGCCGACGTAATCGAGATGTTGCAGGGCCTGCGGGCCGCGAAGATCCTGCAGGGCTTTCGCGGCGCACCGGCCGCCGACCTCGTTGCGGTCGCCGACGCGATCGTCGGCATCGGCCACGCGGCACTCAGTCTCGGCGCGGAGCTCGCTTCGCTCGAGATCAATCCCCTGCTCGTCGACGGCAGCCGGGTCGAGGCGCTCGACGGGCTCGTGACCTGGGTCTGACCCGCCGGGCCAGCCGCCGGCGGTCAACTCGTGGCCGCGTGCTCGTCCGCCGCCGCGAGGCTGCGCGCGTACGGCCCGCGCGCAAGCGCCAGCAGCGCCAGGCCCGCGACGCCGCACGCGACCGTGAGCGTCAGCAGCGAAAGGCGCACGCCGCGCGCGCCGGGAAACACGCTTTCGTTGAGAAAGCCGGTGATGGGCGGACCGAGCAGCATGCCGAGATTGACCGTGAACATGAACACGCTCGTGACCACCGCCCGCATCGGCGGCGGAGTGATCACGGGCAACGAGCCGTAGGCGAGGCCGAAGGGTGACGTGACGCAGAACATCGCCGGCACGTAGCAGGCGAGCGCCCAGGATGCGTCCGGCATCGCCTGCGTCGCGACGATCGCGACCATCGCGCCGGCCCCGCCGGCCATGGCGGCGACGATATTGGCGTCGCCGCGACCGAACCGGGACAGTCGCGTCGCGAGCAACGGCGCGGCCAGGGAACCGAGCGACCCCGCGACCAGGTAGATCCAGCCGAATGCCTGGGCGGCCGTCGCGGCGGGCAATCCGTGGACGCGCGTGAAAAAGGTCACCGTCCAGAAGACGAAGCCGAAACCCATCAGCGCGAGGCAGAGGAAACCCGCGTGGTGCAGTGCGAGTGTCGCAGCGTTGCGGCGGTAGAAGGCGCGAACGTCCGCCCAGGGCGTTTGCGCACGCCCGCGTGCGGTCATGTACACGCGCGTCGGCTCCGGCAATGCCAGCACGAACGGAGCCAGCACGAGTCCGGGCAGGCCGCACCAGACCAGCACCTGCTGCCAGTCCTGCAGGCCGCTGAGACCCGGCAACTGCAGCGCTCCCGCATGCTGCACGAAGACCAGCAGGGCGCCGCCGATCACGAACGCGAGCCCCGACCCGATCACCGAACCGGTCTGGAACACGCTGACGGCGAGCGCGGTGCGCTCGCGCGGAAAGCAGTCCGCGATCAACGACGTGGCCGCCGGCGTGAGCACGGCCATGCCGATTCCCATGCCGATGCGCGCGAGCAGCAGCTCGGTGAACGACCCCGCCAGGCCGCACAGCACCGTCATCACGCTCCACAGGCAGATGCCCGCGGCGATGAGCCGGGTGCGGCTCGTGCGGTCCGACAGGCGCGCGACGGGCACGCCCGCGAGCGCATAGAACACGGCGAACACACCGTACAACAGGCCGACACGGCTGTCGGAAATGTCCAGGCTCGCCCGGATGGGCGCGACCAGCACCGCGACGATCTGCAGATCGACGTAGGAAACCGTGGCTGCGACGACCAGTGTCGCCACGACGAGCCACGCCCGCGGCCGGCTCAGCATGGGTGTTGCCCCGGCATGAAAAGGCGCGCCTGCGTCACCGCAGGCGCGCCCCGGGCCCGGCGCCCGTTCAGTTGCAGCGCGACCTCAGAAGTTCGACTGGATGGTCACGCCGTAGGTCCGCGGCATCGTGCCGTTCGCGAAAGCGAACAGGTTCGCCACCATCGCCACGTTCAGGCGCTCGACGTTGTCGGTGATGTTCTTGCCCCAGAGCGTGACGCTGTAGCGATCGCTGTCCGGACGCCACGTCATGCTCGCGTTCAGCACGTCGAGCGGCGCGCGATCGGACCGCGGGCGGTTCAGCAGGTCGGTCTCGAGCTCGCTGGTGTAGTTCCAGTTCGCATCGACGACCAGCCGGCCGGCATCGCCAAAGACGAAGTCCTTGGTCACGCCGAGGGTCGCGTCGATCTCGGGCGCGCGCACCGGCTTCAGGTTGGTCCAGTCCGTCTCGACGAGGTAGCGGAACGGCGACGTCGTGGCGATCGTCGTCGTCTCGCCGCACACCGGCCGCCCGCTCTGCGGCGTGGTCGTGGTCTCGGCCCCGTCCAGTTCGGCGCAGAAGTCGGTGTACTCCGCGTGTATGTAGCCGAGGTTGGCGTAGAGCTGGAGGTCGTCGATCGGTATGAAGGCCACCTCCAACTCCGCGCCGTAGCTCTCGATGTCGGCCGCGTTGTCCGTGAACGTGATCACGCCGGAACCCGTGGCCGCCGGCCGCAGGATGTTGCGCTGCACGTCCGCGTACTCGGCGTAGAAGATGTTGCCGTTGAACCGCAGGCGGTTGTCCATCCACTCGCTCTTGAAGCCGACCTCGTAGTTGTCGACCTGCTCCGGACCGTACGGCAGGAAGAACACCTCCGCCACGTTGGCGTTCATGTTGAAGCCGCCCGACTTGAACGCGCGTTGCCAGAACCCGAACAGGAACAGGTCGGAGTTAGGCTTGTAGTTCACGCCGACGCGCGGTGCGAAGTTGTCCCAGTTGTCGTCGAGGCCCTCGAAGTACGGGCCATTGGGACCGACCGGATACTTGGAATAGTCGCTGCCCGGCGGCACCCCGGTCGTCGCGATCGAGGTGATCGGCTGGCCGAATGCGTCGTACTTCTTCTCGTACGAATAGCGGCCGCCGAAGACGGCGGACCACGCGTCGGTGAAGTGCCATTCGGCCTGTGCGTAGGCCGCCCACGACGTGCGGCTCGCGCCGTTGGTGCCGTAGGTCAGGTTGGGCATGTTCGTGTCGAAGATCGGGTTGCCTGCCGGGTTGGCGGCCGGAAACGTGATCTGGCCCGTCTGGTACTTGTCGTAGAAATAGAACAGGCCGGCCACCAGGTCGATCGAGTCCGAGAAGTCCGAGACGTAGTGGGCTTCCATCGAGTACGTCTCGTAGTCCTGCCAGCGCGCGGAGCTGAACAGGTTGACGTTCTCGCCGTCGGTGTCGGACCAGATCTCTTCCGTGACGTCGCCGTAGTTGAGCGTCAGCGTGTACGTGCCCAGATCGGTGTGGAAGTTCGACTCGAGCGTCAGGTTGTACGAATCGACGTCCTGCGGCCGGCCGCGCAGGCTCTGGCCGACCACCCACGGATTCGAACCATCGCCGTCGATGTCGTCGCTGTCGTCGCCCCACGGGTCCTTGCCCGGGTAGCCGAGAACTTCCCACGTGCTGATCGGGCAGTTGATGCCCGTACCCGGAGGTACCGGGCCGTCGGCCGGGCCGACCGAACCGCAGTTCGCGTTGTTGACGGCTTCCGGATCGTAGGTCTGGTTGATCGCGACGCCGGCTTCGCTGCGGTCCTTGAAGATCTCGCCGAACAGCGTGATGTCGATGTTGTCGGTCGGCGTCCAGAGCAGGCTCGGGCGGATGTAGGTGTTCTTCTCACCCATGATCCGGTCGCCCTTCAGGTTCTGGTCGACCGTCCCGGCGGCGTTGACGATGCCGTTGTTGCGGTAGTAACCGTCCATCTGGTGCGATCGCGCGGCGATGCGCGCGGCCAGCTTGTCGTCGATGAGCGGCAGGTTGGTGACGATGTCCGCGTCGATCTGGTTGAAGTTGGCCAGGTTGAGGCGCCCATAGCCGCTGAACTCGTTCATTTCCGGGCGCTTGGTGCGCAGCGAGATCGCGCCGGCGTAGGCGTTGCGCCCGTAGATCGTGCCCTGCGGTCCGCGCATGACTTCGACCGCTTCGATGTCGAGCGTGCTGCTGAGCGCGACGGCGTTGCGCGCCTGGTAGACGCCATTGATGAACACCGCCACGGCCGGGTCGTTGAAGCTCTCGATGCCCGACGTGCCGATGCCGCGCATCGAGAACGCCGCGGCGCCGCGGAAGAGGCCGACGTGTTCCAGCTTGACGTTCGGGATCAGGCCGTTCAAGTCCTCGAGCGTCACGGGTGCGACCTTCACGAGTTCGTCGCCGGTGAAGGCCGCGATCGACAGCGGCACTTCCTGCAGCGATTCGGTGCGGCGCTGCGCCTGCACGATGACTTCCTCGAGTCCCCCCGACGTGCCCTCAGCGAGCAGCTCGTCCTCCTGCGCCGCTGGAGCGGCTGCTTCCTGCGCTGCGGGCGGGGCTGGTTCTTCCTGCGCCCACGAAGCACCTGAGCCCAGGCCGGCCACGGACAGTGCAAGCACTCGCGCGATCACGCGCTTCAACGATTGATCTTTCACTTTTCCCCCTGCTGTAGGAAATCGGTCTGTTGCGACACGAGCGGCCGGGCCGGACCCGGATTAGTGCGAAGTATTACAACCATGCGCTTATTTGGTCAATTCCCAAATTTGTGTTGTTTCCGTGACACAACAGGCCACGCGCAAGACCGCACCGCCCGGACCGCTTGCGGCCGTGCGGCGCCCGCCGCGCGACGACCGTTTCTATCGGCATTTGCAGGTGTTTTCGGCTCGCGCGATCCGGCACCGGGCCAGGACCGCGCGGCGCTTGCCGGTCCCGCGCAGTGATGCGGCAGTGCAACAACAGAAATCGCCGCTGGCGCGGCGCGCGGTCCTGCCCGCATTGGAATGGCAGTGCGCGCCGCTTATCCTGCGCGCCGCACTCACGCGGTCCGCGAGCGAAGCAACGATGCTGCCACTGCTGCAGGGAACGAGGATCCTCGATTTCACGACGATCGTGCTCGGGCCGTACGCGACGCAGACGCTCGCGGACCTCGGCGCGGACGTCGTCAAGATCGAGCCCCTGCAGGGCGACCTCTTCCGCACCGTGCGCCCGGGGCGTTCGCGCTCGATGGGCGCCGGCTTCCTCAACTTCAACCGCAACAAGCGCTCGCTCGCGATCGACCTGAAACGTCCCGAGGCGCGCGCCGTGCTCGCGAGGCTCGTGCAGGGCGCGGACGTGGTCGTGCACAACATGAGGCCGAAGGCCGCGGCGCAACTGGGACTGGCATACGAGGCGCTTGCGGCACTCAGCCCCGGGCTCGTGTACGCGTTCGCGGCCGGCATCGCGCAACGCGCGCGCACGGGCCGGGGTTGCTGCATCGAGGCGCCGATGTTCGAGAGCACGGTGTCGTTCCTGATGTCCGAGCAGCTCGGCGGCGAATCGTTCGTGCCGCCCCTCGGCCCGACGGGCTATGACCGGCTCGCGGCTCCGAATCGCCGTCCGTTCCGCACGCGCGATGGCTACATTGCGATCCTGCCCTACAACACCGCGCACTGGACGGCGTTCTTCGAATTGATCGGCCAGCCGGAGCAGGCGCACTCCGCGACGGTGCAGGACCCCGTGCTGCGCAGCCAGCACGTCGACGCACTCTACGCGCAGCTCGCCGCGGCAGCGCCTTCCCGCACCAATGCCGAGTGGCTCGATGCATTGCGGTCCCGCGATATCCCGTGCGCGCCGGTCAACCGCGTGCAGGACCTGCTGCACGACCCGCATCTCGTCGCGACCGGCTTCTTCCGCGAATTCGAACACCCGACCGAAGGCCGGCTGCGCGACGCGCGCTCGCCGTTCCGCGTGCACGGCGCACCCGAGCTTCCCGATCGCCCCGCGCCGCGGCTGGGCGCGGACGCTCGCGAGGTGCTCGCGGGCCTGGGATTCAGCGCGGCCGAGATCGGGCAGCTGGTCGCGCAATCCGTCTTGTTCATCGACGACTGACGCGCGTCGGCGCGACGCCGCGGCGTCAGCGGTTCTTCCACTGCGGCTTGCGCTTCTGCCCGAACGCGAGCGACCCCTCGATCATGTCCTCGCTGGTCATCAGCTCGTCGAGTGCGGGATGGCGCCAGCGCGCCGCCTCCAGCTCGTCCGGCATCTTCTCCGTGTCGCGCATGATCCAGAGCGACAGCCGCACCGAAGTCGGCGACCCGTCCAGGATCTCGTTCGCGAGTGCGCGCGCCCCCTCGAGCGCCTCGCCGGCGGGCGTGATGCGGCTGACGAGGCCGAGGCTCTTCGCCTCGTCCGGGCCGATGCGGCGGCCGGTGAGGATCAGCTCGTTGGCGACCATCTTCGGAATGCGGCGCGGCAACCGGATCAGTCCACCGGCGCCGGCGACCACGCCGACCTTGACCTCGCTCAGCGCGAACTTGGCGGTCGCGTCAGCGACGACGAGATCGGAGGCGAGGCAGATCTCCATGCCGCCTCCCATCGCGAAGCCGTTCACGGCTGCGATGATCGGCTTCGGGCGATTGCCGCGCGTCGTGAGCCCGGCGAAGCCGTTCTTGGGCAGGTAGACGACATTCTTGAGCCCCCACTTCAGGTCGTTGCCCGCGCAGAACGCCTCGGTGCCCGCCCCGGTCAGGATCGCGACCCAGAGTTCCGGGTCCGCGAAGAACGCGTCGAACGCCTCGTCGAGTTCCTCGTGGGCCGGCGAGTGCAGGGAGTTGCGCGCCTCCGGGCGATTGATCGTGATCTCGAGCACGTGGCCGCGGCGTTCGGCCCTGATGTACTCGAAGTCGTCGCGGATGCGGCGCTCGCGCGCCGGGAAGAGCGCGGCCATGCGCTCCGGGGAGAACGTGAACCGGTTGCCGAAGCCGAACGAGCGCACGGTGATCGCGCGGCCGATCGGGTCGGCGTCGAGCATCTGCTGCAGCGTCGCGTCGTCGCCGTCCTGCGTGTTGGCGAGGAAGCGCTGGCCCGTCGTCGCGAGCCGGCCGACGACCACCGCGTAGGACGGCCCGGTCTTGCCGTAGACGATTGTATAAGTCTCGATGGTGGCCGGCCCGTCCGCATCGTAGGTGGTCGGGCGCGGGCAGCGCGTCGACCGCGGCCTGCAGCGCGTCGCTGCTGCACTTGCGGAACGCGCGCGGCGTCGTGGAGTACACGCCCGCCGCGTACTTCGACAGCACGCCGCCATTCGCGCCGATCAATCCGAACGTGCCGGGCCGCGCACGCAGCTTCTCGACCATCGTCGCGATCGCGTGCGTCGAGTAGGTGTTGCCGGGCCCGCCGAAATACGGCAGGCCGCCCGTGACCGTCAGGCCCCGGGGATCGTCGGCTGCCACGCCGAGCGCGTCGCTGACGTTCGCGACCGCGATCGGGAAGCAGCTGTAGAGGTCGATGCAGGCGAGGTCCCCGACGCCGATGCCCGCCGCCTCGAGCGCCGCCCGCACGGCAGCCTGCGCACCCGGCGCCGCGCCTAGATCGGCGCGCTTCAGGAGTTCGCGCTCGGACGCCTTGGCATAACCGTGCAGGTAGACCCACTTGTCTTCCGGCACGCCGAGCTCACGCGCCGCGGCGACCGACATCAGCAACAGCGCCGCCGACTGGTTGACCTGGTCGCGCGCGACGAGCAGGCGCGTGTAGGGCGCCGCGATCACGCGATTGCGCTCGGTGACCGTGACCAGTTCTTCCGGCGTGTAGGCGACCGGCGCGGTCGAATACGGGTTCGCCGCCGCGACGCGGCTGAACGGCGCGAAGAGCTGCCCCATCTGGCGCGCATGGTCCTCGCGCGACATGCCGAGCCGCGCACGGCGCGCGTTCTCGAGCAGCGCGTAGCCGTCCGGGCCGCCCACGATCTTGTGCTGCCGGGTGTAGCGCGTGAAGAGGCCCTTGAGGCCGATGCCGCGATTCTCGACCGGCGCGTCGATGTCCTCGGCCCAGTTCACCTGCTTGCCCTGGGCCGCGAGGTGCTTCGACGTCGAGATCGCCTCGGAACCGACGATGAGGCCGACGCGCGTGTCACCGGCCGCGATGCGCTCGCAGAGTTCGCTCACCATCACCTGCGGCGAGTCCCCGCCCGCCGTCGCCCAGATCGCGTGCTTCGGCGCGATGCCGAGCCGGCGCGCCACGGAGTGCGGGTAATTGTTGGACTTGCCGAACGGCGTCGCGTAACGCGGCGTCGAGTCCTCGAACGTGCGCAGTCCCACGACCGTGTCCACCTGCGACGCGAGCCGTTCGAGCCCGCCCGCATCCGCGAATGCGCGCCGCGCCGATTCGACGGCCAGCTCCACGTTGGACAAGCCGCGGTAGTCGGGCGACTCGAGCCGCTCGGTGATCTGGCCGACTCCGACGATGACTGGCGTGTTTGCTTCGATCATGGTGTCTCTCGTTACGTCAGGTGCCGATGTTCATTCATGCGTCAGCTCGCGCAGCACGCTCGCGGTGTGCTCGCCGAACGCGGCGGCACGGTGCGCGTTCAGGCGCGCGCGCGGCGCGGCCACGCGTACGGCACGATCGCCGCCGTGCCAGTGCCACTGCCCGTCGCGCTGCGCGACGTTGCCGCGCTCCTCGAGACCGAGCGGCCGCGCGGCGGCCACCCACGCGGCGACTCCCGCGAGGCTCACGTCGGCGAGCATGCCGCCGCCCGACTCCAGCCCGTCGAGCGCGGCCGCGGCAGCGGCGAGTCCGGCCAGGGGATCCGCGAACGCATCGCCGAGGAAACACGGCCGCGCGTCGCGGGACCAG
The DNA here is from genome assembly GCA_963786705.1 of uncultured Gammaproteobacteria bacterium. Lineage (GTDB taxonomy): Bacteria > Pseudomonadota > Gammaproteobacteria > Steroidobacterales > Steroidobacteraceae > RPQJ01. Next base: position 13,289 of record CAWBAG010000008.1, on the reverse strand, counting down.
GCCAGCAGGCCACCAGCCGCGGCCGCGTCGTCGCCGAAGCCGACCCGCTGGCGCGATTCGCCCAGGTACCCGTGGCCGGTGATGGCGACCCAGGTCAGCCCGGGATTTGCGCGCATCACGGTCGCGGGCGCCAGGTCCAGTTGTTCGAAAGCGCGCGCCCGGGCGCTGGTGATGACCACGTCGGCACGCTCGAGCAGCCGGGCAAGCCGGCGGCGCTCGGCCGCATCCCTGAAATCGAGGGCCACGGACTGCTTGCGACCGTGCAGCAGGTCGAACAGCTCGGGCGACGACGCGCGGATGCTGTCCGGGCGCGCCACGCTCTCGACCTTGATCACGCGCGCGCCCGCCTCGGCCAGCACGTGGCCGCAGAGCGGCCCCGCCCACAGCGCCGAGAGGTCGATCACGAGTGGCGGCGTCGCACGATAGTCGCGGCTCGCGGGCGCGGCGGGCGCGTAGCGTTGCAGGCGGTGGCGCATCGCGGCGGCCGGCCGGCCGTGTCCCGGTGCAGGCACCGCCGCGACAGCGACGCCCAGCATCTCGCCGCGCGCGACGAGTTCCGCGGCATCGAGTGTGCGGGCCGCGCGCGTAATCGCGGCCCAGGGTTCCTCGCCTCCGGCGCATCGCGTCAGGGCCGGAATGGCGTCGAGGTCCACCGGTCGCGGCAGGTTGACGGCGACCCAGCCATCGCGGGCCTCGATGAGCCGGCACGCACGATTGCAGGAGTGCTGCCCGCCGCGTGAACTGCGCTGCAGGGAAGCGCGCTCGGTTAGCACGCGTGTGTCGAGACGCACGGCGGACAGGAACCTGGCGCTGCGACGCGCGACGTCCTCCAGCAGCATCTCGATCCGCGACATCGCGTCGAACGCCGGCACGACCGGCGCGCCCTCGCGCGGGCCGCTGAGCGCCATGAGCCCCGACTCGGCCCAGGCGACCGCCGGTGCCGTATCGATCGCCGCAAGTAATGTCGGCACTGCGTTCATGCCGGCCGCGCCGCGATCGCGTCGATGAGTCCCCATTGCAGCGCAGTGCGCGCATCGACCGGCTCGCCCGTGAGCGCCATGTAGAGCGTGCGCTGGCGGCCGATGCGACGCGGAATCGTCGCCGTGCCGCCGGCTCCAGGGATCAGGCCCATGCCGAGTTCGGGCAGGCGGAACCAGCTGTCCGGGGCGGCGTGCACCTGTCCGGCCGCGGCCGGCACCTCGATGCCGGCGCCGACGCAGGCCCCGTGCAGTTGCGCAGTCACGCGCCCGCGCAACCGGTGCACGAGGCGCGCGGGCGACTGCAGCGTCCGGATCGCGTGCGCGGTCGCGACGTCCGGCGCCGTGCCGAACTCATCGAGGTCGCCGCCGCTGCTGAACGCCGGGCCCGCTCCGGCCAGGATGACCTCGGGCGCGGACGGATCGTCGAGCGCGAACTGCAGTGCCTCGACGAGTTCGTCACGCATGCGTGCGTCGAAGGCATTGCGCCTGGCCGGCCGCGACAGGCACAGCAGCAGGGCGTCCTGCCGGCGCTCGAGCTTGACCCGCGGCGCCGGCACCTCGGTCGCCGCCAGGGGCCGTGCACGCGCCGCGCGCCACGCCGCGAAGTCCGGCCCGCCGAGCAACGTGGAATACGCGAGCGACTCGACGTAGAGCGCGTCGTCGAAGGGCAGGTGCTCGGTGATCCGCAGCAGTCGCGACAAGACGCGGCTCGCGAGCGGCTGTTGCCCGGCACGCAGGCGCAGCGAGCCGATCGTCGCGTCCATCTGCGCAGCGGCGACACTCACCCAGGGTCGCGGCGCGCGCGGCACGACGGTCAGCAGCAGGTCGAACTGCGTCGCATCGAGTTGCGGCAGGTCACCGCTGCGATCCGCGCCTAGCGTGACGACCTCGCCGCCTGCGGCCGGCGCGGCGGTTGCCGTGGACGCGTCGACCACGACCAGCACCTCGCCGTCCCGCGGTGAGTTCGCCAGCGGAGCGGGAACCGCCCCCATGCCGTCAGCCCGGTCCGGGCGCGACGGCAGTCGCCGCGAGTTCCTGCTTCAACGCACGGCGCAACAGCTTGCCCGTCTCGTTGTAGGGCAATGCATCGCGGAAGACGATGTCCTGCGGCGTCTTGGTCGAGCGCAGGCGCTCGCGCACCCAGGCCGCAGCTCGTCCTCGGTCGGGCGTCGCGCCTCGCGACACGACGACCGCGGCGACGCGTCTCGCCCCACTCGTCGTCGGGCAGGCCGACGACGGCGACGTCGGCGACCGCGGGATGCGCGCAGCAGCACGTCCTCGATCTCGCCCGGCGAGAGGTTCTCGCCGCCGCGCACGATCACGTCGTCGAGCCGGCCCTCGAGATACAGGAAGCCGTCGGCGTCGAGCCAGCCGGCGTCCCTGGTCGGGAACCAGCCGTCGTCGTCGAGGACGCCGGCGGCCGAGGTACTCGCCCGACACCTGCTCGCCGCGCACCCAGATCTCGCCGGCTCGCCCGGCCGCGACGGGCTGGCCGCTCGCGTCGCGGATCTCGACCTCGATCGTCGGCAGCGGCCGCCCGACCGAGCCGAGCCGGCGCGCGCACCGCGGGTCGTCGCTCGCCAGCGCGGCGCGGTGGTCGTCGGGCGCGAGCACGGCGATCGTCGAGCTGGTCTCGGTGAGCCCGTACGCGTTGACGAAGTCGACGTGCGGCAGCAGGCGCAGCGCCCGCTCGATCGACGCGGCACGGGCATCGCGGCCGCCGCCGTAGGAGAGGTGGCGCAGGTGCGGGCAGGCGCTCGCCCTCGCGCCTCGAGCACGTCGAGGATCGCGCCCGAGCATCGTCGGCACGACCATCGCGTGGGTGACGCGCCTCGTCGCGCGCGAGCGCGACCCACTCCTCCGGCGTGAACTGCGGCAGGTGCACGATGCGCCGCCCGACGTAGGCGGACGTGAGCACCGCCGACATCGCCGGCGATGTGGTACGGCGGCACGCTGACGAGCGCGGCCTCGTCCTCGTCCGCGCCCATGAACTCGACGCGTCGACGATGACGTACGACGTCAGGTGCCGGTGCCGCAGCACCGCCGCCTTCGGCTCGCCGGTCGTGCCGCTCGTGAACAGCAGGACGGCGATGTCGTCGGCGTCGGCGGCGGCCGGCACCGCTGTCGCGCCGGCGCGTCGCGGCCGGCGTCGGCCTCGGAACGCGCGTCCGCGAGACGAGCTGACGCCGTCGATGCCGGCGACGCGGGCACGATGTCGTCGTCGACGATCGCGATGCCCGGCGCGGTGCGCGCGAGGATCCGGCGCAGGTCGGCGTCGGGCAGGCGGTAGTTGAGCGGTGCGAACGGCTTGCCTGCAAGCGCCGCCGCAAGAGCGCCAGCGGAAACGCAGCCGAATTCAGGCCGACGTACGCGACCGTGTCCGCGGCCGGCCGGTCCTGCAGCCACGCGGCGGCCGCTCGCGCCCCGCGAGCAGCTGCGCCGAAGGTCACGCCACCGGCCCGCGAGCCGACGGCGACGCGTTCGCCGATGCCTTCGCCCGCCATCTCGAGCAGCAGCGCGGTGTGCATCGCAGGTCAGTCCGACGAGGGCAGCTGGACGGTGTTGCGCAGCGACAAGCGCGCGGCCGTCGACCGCGAGCGAACCCTGCCCGCCCTTCGTGCAGAGCACCTCGAGACCCGCGGCTTCGTCCGCATAGCGCTTGCCGAGCAGGCTGCCGGCCGCGTGGTCCGCGGCACACTCGCCGCCGGCCGGCCGCTCGGCATTCATGCCGAGCATGCCGGCGCCGCCACATTGCAGTTGCGCTTCCGATTTCGGCGCCTTGACGACCACGACCTCGGTGTCGCAGACGGCGCTCTTCCAGCGCGAGCCAGGCATTATCTTCATGAATCGCGTCCTCCTCTCAGAGTTGCAGCAGCTGCTTGCCGACATTGGCGCCGGTGAAAATGCGCATCAGCGCGCGCGGCGCGTTCTCGAAGCCGTGCACGACGTCATCGAAAGGCGCGAGGCGCCCCGCGCGCACCCACGCTTCGAGCCGGCGGTAGGCCGCAGGATAATGCTGCTCGTAGTGCATGACGAGAAACCCCTGGATCGTCGCGTTCGTGAACACGACGTTGAAATAGTTCTGCGGACCGGTCTGCTGGGCGCTGCGGGGATCGTCGTTGTAGCGCGATATCGCGCCGCAGATCACGACCCGCGCGCCGAACGCGAGGCGCGCCAGCAGGTCGTTCAGGATCGGGCCGCCGATGTTGTCGAACACGACGTCGATGCCACCCGGCGCCAGCTCGCGCAGGCGCGAGCGCACCTTCTCGGCCTTGTAGTCGATCGCGGCGTCGAAGCCGAGTTGCCGCACCAGCGCGTCGCACTTGGCGGCGCCGCCCGCGATGCCGATGACCCTGCAACCCGCGATCTTCGCGATCTGGCCGACCGTCGAACCGACCGCGCCGGCGGCGCCGGTGACGACGACGACGTCGCCGGGGCGCACCTTGCCGACGTGCAGCAGACCCATGTACGCCGTGAGTCCGGTCATGCCCGCGGTACCGAGCGCGGCCGTCGGCGCGAGTCCTTCCGGCACCTTCCGCAACTGGCTGGCCGGCAGCACGCGATGCTCGGTCCAGCCGAGCGGACCCGTTACGAGCGACCCGGCCGGCAGGCCCGGCGCGCGCGACTCGACGACCTCGCCCGCACCGTCGCCCGGCATCAGGCCGCCGATCTCCGTGGGGTTCGCATAGGACGCGACGTTCTCCATCCAGCCCTTCAGCGCCGGATCGAAGCTCAGGTGCGTCGTGCGCACAAGCACCTCGCCCTCCCCCGGACGCTCGACCGCGCACTCCTCGAGCCGGAAATCGGAGGTCGAGCAGTTCGCGCCCGAGCGGGCGCGCAGCGATGACCCAGCGACGCGTGGCCGTGACGCCGGTCATAACGGCCTCGCTTGCGCCTGCGCTGCTCAAACGGCCCCCGCCTGCTGCGCCTCGCGCCAGGCGGCGCGCGCGAGCGGCACGACGTCGGCGGCCATCACGTCTGCGTCCGCCGAGACGACGGTGCCGTCGCGTGCGCGGCCCGCGATGCCCTGCTTGATCGCGGCGACGCGGAACAGGTTGTAGGCGCGGTAGAACCCGACGTTTTCGGGCACCGCCATCCCGGTGCGTTCGCAATAGCGCTCGAGGTAGGCATCGAACGCCGGGATGCCGAGCGCCTGCAGGTCGCGCTCCGCGAGCGAGCCGCGCAGGTCGGTGTCGCCGGGGCGGTACCACTCCATCATGTGGTACATGAGGTCGCCGAACGGATGGCCGATCGTCGAGAGTTCCCAGTCGAGCACCGCCGCCACGCGTGGCTCGGACGGGTGCGCCAGCGCGTTGTGGAACGAGAAGTCGCCGTGGATCAGCCGTGAGGTCTCGTCGGGCGGGATCGCGCCCGGCAGCCACGCCATGACCTTGTCCATCTCGGGAATGTCCTCGGTCCGGGACGCCTCGTACTGCTGCGACCAGCGCGTGATCTGGCGCGCGAAGTAGTTGCCGGGCCGGCCGAAGTCCTCGAGCCCGAGCGCGACGTAGTCGACGCTGTGCAGCGCGGCCAGCGTCGCGTTGACCGAATCGAACATCGCGGCGCGCTGCGCCGGGGCCAGGTCCGGCATCGAGCAGTCCATGAACACGCGGCCCGGCACGTGCGACATCACGTAGAACATCGTGCCGACGATCGTCGGGTCGTCCGACAGCACGAGCGCTTCCGGCACGGGAAAGCCCGTCGAGCCGAGCGCGCGCATCACGCGAAACTCGCGGTCCACGGCGTGCGCGGACTTGAGCAGCTTGCCGGGCGGCTTGCGTCGCAGCACGTACGTGCGGCCCGGCGTCGTGACGAGGTAGGTGAGGTTCGACTGGCCCGCCTCGAACTGCTTGACGGTGACCGGTCCCGCGAAGCCCGCGACGCTGCCGTAGAGAAACGCCTCCAGGCGCGCGACGTCGAAACCGTGTCCTTCCTTCACCTCGACGGTGTCACCGAGATATTTCCTGCCGGCCGTGGTCATGGGCGTGATCCGTTGTCGTGTGATGCGGGGAACTGCGTCAGCGTATGCCGCCGGAGAGCTCGATGACGGCCCCGGTCGTATACGACGAATGAGCGCTCGCCAGGTACAGGGCCGTGGTCACGGCCTCGTGCGGGCGCCCGATGCGGCGGACGGCGGAGTCGGAAGTCTTGTCGAGCTCTTCGCGCCAGCCCTTCGACACGTCCGTCCAGAAAGGCCCGGCCATGATGGCGTTGACGCGCACGGCAGGGCCGAACTCGAGCGCGTGCGCCCTGGTCAGTATGTTCAGCGCCCCTTTCGCGCCGGCATACGGCCCGAACTGCGGCAGCGGGCGGATCGCGCCGGTGCTCGTCACGTTGATGATGCTGCCGGACCCGGCCTTGACCATGCGCGCACCGACCAGGGCCGACAGCCGGAACGGGCCCTTGAAATTGACGTCCACGACCTTGTCGAAGAGGTCCTCGGGCGTCGCGATCGAACTGTGCGCGCAGCCCCTTCGCCGCCATGCGGACGGTCTGCTCGATCCGCTTCGCGCGCGTCTCCGGGCGCTTCGCGCTCACGACCCACCAGAGGATCCCCTTGCGCGAGGACGGGCTGAAGCTGTTCCAGTTCTCGCGGGCCGCGGCGTCCGCGTCGAGGGCAGCGGCGAGATCTGCCGGCTCCTCGAGTCGCTCCACCGCGTCGAGCGCGCTCCACGAGCCGTTCTCCTTCGCGACTTCGATCGCGGCGATCCCGGCCGGGGCGAGCAGCCCCTCGCGCTCGAGCCGCGCCACACGTTCCTTGTTCGACGCCGACCATGTACTCCGTGGCTTGCGCGGCGCGAAGAGCTGCAGGCTGCGCCGCTCGTCAAGCCGGTTCACCGTGCTGTCGATCCAGCCGAAGCACAGCGCCTCCTCGACGGCCTCCTCGTAGCTCGGGCTCGTCCCGTCGCTCGTCTTCTTGTGGAAGACGAGCCAGATCGCGTCGCGCTGCTGGTGCCGCTCGGCCAGCCACCGCCGCCACGCGGCACGGTCCGAGACCTCGACGATCTCGCGCCCGTCCACGTGCCGCTCCACGAGGGCTAGCGTACGCGCGCTCTCGTCGTGAGAGCTCCGATCACGCTTCCGTCCGGAACCGCGATCGTATTGCGCCACGGAGGCACGCTTCATCGCGCGCCTCGCCGGCGCGCCACAACATCCGCGCCTACCGCGAGACGGTCGATGCAGTGCCGACGCGCGGCTCGACGCCCGTGAGGCGTTCCATCGCGTCCGCAGCGGCTACCGGGCCGCCCGCAGCAGCGAACGCGGCAGCGATGCGCTCCGCGCCCGGGCGAAGCTCGACGGCATGCCGGACGGCGCCTCGAAGTCGATCGGCGCTGAGCTTGCGCGCCGGCAACCGGACGCCAGCGCGTGCCACCTCGACGCGACGGGCAACCTCGGGCTGATCCCGCCCGAACGGCACTGCGACCACCGGAACGCCGTGCGCCAGCGCCTTCTGCGTGATACCCATGCCCGCGTGGCAGACGACACAGGCTGCTCGTTCGAGCAGCGGCGTGTGGGGGAGGAAGCGTTCGAGTCGAACGTTGGCAGGCGTCCTCAGTCCTGTGGGGTCGACATCGGCCGTCGTGACGACCACCTCGTATGGCTCGGCCGCAAGCGCCTCGTTCACGACCTCGATCAGGCGGCGGTCGTTCTGAAAGAGCGTCGAGCAGGTGACCACGACCAGCGGGTACTGCAGCTCCTCGAGCCACGCGGGCGCCTCGGCCTCCGGCTCCCACAGCCCCGGCCCGACGAGGCGAAGCTTCGCCGGCCAATCCGAGCGTGGGTACTCGAACGGCTCTGCCGTGTAGGCGAGCACGACCGTGGCCGCGAGGTACACGTCGTCGATTGTCCGCACCGGCCGCAGGCCGAGCTCCGCACGGAGTGGGTTCACGTGCGAGGCGATGATTCGCTCGAGCGTTCCGAGCGTGAGCCGCTTCGCCACACGGTCGCGCAGGCGGCCGATGAGGTCGCGGCGAGGAGCCAGCCCGAGCCCGAACGGGGGCGCGTCGACCGACGGCAGTGGAACGGGCGACACGATGGAGAACGCCCAGGGCAGCCTCGACGCCTCGGCGGCGACAGCGGCGCCCCAGGCTCCCTCGTCGACGAACAGGGCATCGGGCCGCTCGGCCTCGATGGCCTGCTGCAGGTCTCGGAGCTGGAAGGGCGCCCGCTCGCCGAATTGGCCGAGCCCTGAGCTGAGGGCACCGAAGCGGGTTCGTGCCCGCCAGTCGTCGGGCTCGAAGCGCTCGATCTCGCGCCTGAGCGGACGCGCATCGAGTCCGGCCGCACGCATACGCTCGACGTCGTCGATCCCGCATCGGACCGCGACTCGATGGCCGCGACCCGCGAGCTCCGCGAGCGTCGGCACAAGCGGATACAACCTGCCCGGCACCGCATCGACGTAGGCCAGGAAGACGGCCATGACTGCCTACACCGCCGCGCGCGTCCGTTCGGCGGAAGCGGAAGCCCGCTCACTCTCGAGCAGCTCGAGGATCCGGTCCGTACTCTCACGGATCGCGCTGATGTTGCGAAACATCCACTTGCGTGGGGATGTTTCCGGCATCCGCTCGATCATCTTCTCGAAGTCGAAGCTGCGACAGCTCGAGGCGCACCGTCTGGCGAGCAGTCCGCCCCCGATGACGAGCCCAGCACCGATCAGTAGCTTCTTCATCCTTCACACCTCCTTGCTTCCGTGGGCGCGGTCATCGCTCCTCCGTGCTCGCCGCCGCTGCACCCGAAGCCGCGAGGGACGCCTCTTGCCTTGAACCCGCTGCGGTCACGAGCCCGGACTCGAACTCGTGCCCGAGGCGGTAGGCCTGTTGCAGGTAGGCGCGTCGAGTGGCGTCGTCGACGGCCATGACCGCGTAGAAGTAGACGTGCTCGACCGTCTCGATCCCTGGGTAGCGGAAGCCGAAGTCGTCGACGAGCCGTTCGATCGCAGCACCGCAGCCTGACTCCCGGTAGTCGCTCTCGCGGAAGAAGGTCGGGGTCATGATCAGCGCTTTCTTGTGCTTCAGCAGTGGCATGCCGTCCGCTGAGATCTCCGTGGAGCCAGCCGTCTGCAGCTCATCGTGTAGACGAAGCCGTAAGTGAATACGCGCTCGACCCAGCCGCGCAGCATGGCCGGGAAGTTCATCCAGTAGATCGGCGCGATGAAGGCCAGCCCGTCGGCAGCTGCGACCTTCTCCTGCTGCGCGAGCACGTCCTTCGGCCGTTGCTTCGCGACCAGCTCCAGGAGCTCGGCTAGATCCTTGTCGCGCAGCCATCGCCTGGCGACCCGCCTTCGAAGCGGCCCGCCGCTATGCGCGACCATGCCGTCTCTCAGCTCACTCTCGTTCCACAGCTCGCGCGGGACCGACTCGTGCGCGAAGAAGGAGTAGTCATCGCGTGCCGAAGACCGGGTTGAACTTGATCGCATAGAGATCGACGACCTCGCTCTCGTGCCCCGCGTCCTCGAGACCTCGGGTGAACTGCTCGAGCACCGCATGACAGAACGAGGTCGGATTGGGATGGGCGTACACCGTAAGCACCCTCACTGCCCTCACCGTCCTTGAGGTAGACCTCTATCTGGAGAATCCGCCGCCCCTCATACGGCGCCATCGGGGTGCGCTGCCGAGCGGCTGCGGATCAATACCGACTTTCCACGGGCGCAATCGCTGGCGCGCCTGACCCCACACGACGAAGGTTCAGTCGACTCAGCCGCCTGTGCCGGCGACCGAGGCCGCGGGCGGTGGGGCAACTGTGCCTTCGCGTCGGCGCGCTTCCGGCCAGAAGAGGCGGTGGCGCAGCCAGAGAGCGACGTAGACGAGGCCCACGAGGACCGGTACCTCGATGAGCGGGCCAACGACCCCCGCGAGGGCTTGGCCGGAGGTGGCGCCGAACACACCAACTGCGACCGCAATCGCGAGCTCGAAGTCGTTCGAGGCGACAGTGAAGGAGAGGGCGGCCGTCTGCGGGTAGGGGAAGCCCAGCACGCGGCCGGACGCGAAGCCGGCGACCCACATGAGACCGAAGTAGACGAGCAGAGGCACGGCAATCAAGGCGACGTCGAACGGCGCGGCGGTGATCTCATCGCCCTGGATCGCAAACAGCAGCACGATCGTGAACAGCAGCCCGTAGAGCGTCAAGGGGGCGATCCGCGGGATGAAGCGCTGCTCGTACCAATCGCGGCCGCGCCGACGGATGCCGATCCGGCGCGTAAGGAATCCCGCCGCGAGCGGTATGCCGAGGAAGATCAGCACCGTCCGGGCGACCTCCCAGATCCCGACCTCGAAGCCCTGGGTGTTGAAGCCGAGCCACCCGGGAAGGGTCGTCAAGTAGAAGTAGCCGAGGAGCGCGTACGCGACCACCTGGAAGAGCGCGTTGAAGACGACGAGTACCGCCGCCCGCTCGCGGTCGCCGAGCGCGATGTCATTCCACACGAGCACCATCGCGATGCAACGCGCGAGCCCGACGATGATCACCCCCGTCCGGTAGGCCGGCTGGTCGGCGAGGAAGATCCAGGCGAGCGCGAACATCAGCGCCGGTCCGACGACCCATGACAGGAAGAGCGCGGTGCCGAAGAAACGCCAGTTGCCGACCCCGTCGTCGCTCATCCGACCGATGTCCTCGTACCGGACCTTCGCGAGAACCGGATACATCATCAGCAGCAGCCCCGCGGCAATCGGCAGCGACACCGTCCCCACCTGCAGCCGGTCGAGCTGGTCGTTCAACCCGGGAACGAGCGCGCCGAGGACGAGCCCGCCTGCCATCGCGAGCCCGATCCAGAGCGGAAGGAAGCGGTCGAGCCTCGAGAGCTTGGTGAGTACCGTCGCCTCGGAGGGAGGCGGTCCCGCCGCGGGAGATCGATGAGTCGTGGTCTCAGTCGCACTCATCGCCGTGTATCTCCACCGCCTCAGCGAGTAGGTCCCCGGTGAGCGCGTGCAGCTCGGCGAGCCGCTCGCGACCTGGCCAGTAGCACGTACGCAGCCCTTCGATCTCGCCGATGACCAAACCAGCATCCTTGAGCATCTTCAGGTGCTGCGAAACGGTCGCCTGGGCAAGGGGCAGCTCGTCGACGAGCTGCCCGCAGTAGCAAGCATCCCGCGCGAGAAGCAGGCGCAGAATCCGAACACGGGCTGGGTGGCCCAGCGCTTTGGCGAGCAAGGCCAGCTGCTCATCGCGCCCAACGATCGATGGAGCATCCGCGGTGGCGCTCATCGGGCGGCCGCGGAGTGGTGGCGGCGGGCAGCGGCGATGCCGGCCGGAACGCCGCGCAGCGACTTCACGTGCGGGATCGTGTGCGGACAACCGAAGGTCGTGGCTCCGACCCGGTACTCACTCGCCTCGATCAAGTGATCGAGGCAAAGCCCGACACTGCAGTGCTGGCAGAGACCAACCGCCGGCACGATGTCGTTCGCTTTTGCACATTCGAAGCAGTTCATCGCCCGACTCCTTTGGGTTGATCGTCGATCGCAGATCAACGATCGACCCGTTCAGCGCCTAGTCGCATCCGTACTTCGCGGATGTCCCGCTCGGGGTTTTCTACGTCGTTGAGGGGCGGGCGGACACTAGCCAGCAACGTTTCCCGTGGGGGCGCAGCCGGCTCGTCGAGGAGGGCCGCGCTGCTCGATCGACGAGCGCTGGCAGGCGCTGCGGTTCGTCTATCGGCTCGAGGACAGGCGCTAGCCGTAGGCCTTGCGAGCCCGATCCCAGGGCTCCTCGTCCCAGCGGATGAGATCGGGGTCGATGCCCCGCGACTCGGCGAGATCGCAGGTCAGACGCTGGAAGCGGACGATGTCGACCACGGGGTGGCTGGTCGGGCACGAGTTGCGCCTCACAGCCGATCTCGGCCAGCGCGTGCATCGCGTCGACGGCACGCTCGGCGGCACGACCCTCTCCCTCGAGGACGAAGCACCGCACCGACGCGTCGATGGCAGCGAGGTGGCCGTGGAGGAGCTGCTCCGTGTGGTGCGCCTCCGCAGCGATCCTGGCTCCCTCGCGAAGCTTCAGCACGGCCTCGAGCGCGGTCGCGCCGTCGCGCCCGGCTCCGGCCACGACGAATCGGTCGTGCTCCGAAACGCCGAGCGGATCCGCGTCGAGCTCGCGCTCGACCGCATCCGCGAGGCCGCTCACGTCCTCGCCGAGAAGCGCCCGCACCACCGCGATGGCGCACGTGTAGCTGACCGTGTGGCAGTAGCTCTCCTCGACCTCGGGAGTGGCGACCACGACGTTGTCTGCCACGCGCGCGATGGCACCGTCCTCGACAGCCGTGATCAACCACGTCTCGCCGGCGAACGCCTCGACGGCCTCGCGCGTCAGGAGCGTCTCGCCCTCGTGGCTGAAGGCGACGAGGACGTCCGCCTCCGGCGCGTTCCCGAGCACGACCTCGAGCGCCGGCGCAGCGCGTCCCGCACGCGAGCGCGGCGTGGAACGACGTGCCGCACCCCGTGAAGAGAACGCGAGCTCGGCGGGAAGCCGCCGATCGCCGACCCGTTCGGGCACCTGGCGAAGCCACTCCGGCTGCGATCGCGATGGCCTTTCGAGTCAACTGCCCGGGCATGAGGCCTGTCTATACCATCGAACCCGGTGGCAGTCTTCGAGAAGACGACGCTGGCGAACGGCATCCGCGTCCTGACCGCACCGATGCCCCAGGTGCCGTCGGTCGCATGCTTCGTGATGCTCGCCGCCGGATCGCGCTACGAGACCGAGGCGTCGAAGGGCATCGCGCACTTCGCCGAGCACATGTTCTTCAAGGGGACGGAGCGCCGCCCGACGGCGCGCACGATCTCGACGGAGATCGACGCGATCGGTGGCGAGTTCAACGCCTTCACCGGCAAGGAGATCACCGGCTACTACGTCAAGAGCTCGGCGGAGACACGAGACATCTCGCTGGACGTGCTCGTCGACATGCTCCGCAACTCGCGTTTCGACCCGGCCGAGATCGAGAAGGAGAAGGGCGTGATCCTCGAGGAGATGAACGTCTACCTGGACACGCCGCAGCGATACGTCGGCAACGTCTACGACCGGCTGCTCTTCGCCGACCAACCTCTCGGCTGGGACATCCTCGGCACGCGCGAGACCATCGAGGGCGCGACGCGCGAGACGTTCACGAGCTACCTCGACTCCTGGTACGTCCCGGAGCGGATCGTGGTCGGGGTCGGAGGAAGGATCGGCGACGGCCTCGGCGACCGGCTCGAGGAGCTGCTCGGTGACCTGCGAGCCGAGGGAGACGGGCTCGCCCATGGCAGTCGACCTGCCGCCGGACGGATCGCCCGTCCTCCTCCACACGAAGCAGTCCGAGCAGGCACACCTCGTCCTCGGAGTCCGTGC
>CAWBAG010000007.1:0-26812 GCA_963786705.1 uncultured Gammaproteobacteria bacterium | reverse complement strand
CTCGCTCGGCGTCGCTGTCGGCAAGGAAGACAAGGTCGTCGAAGTGTTCTGGGACAGCCCCGCATTTGCGGCAGGCGTGGCGCCCGGCATGACGCTGGTCGCCGTCAATGGGCGCGCCTACACCGCACCGGTCCTGCGGGAGGCCATCAAGGCGGCACACGTGGACCAACGACAGGAGATCGACTTGTTGCTCAGGAATGACGATGTCTACCGCACGGTGTCGCTCGACTACCACGGCGGCTTGCGCTATCCGCGGCTCGAGCGCATCGAAGGCACCGACGACCGCTTGTCGGCCATCCTGCGATCCCGCACGGATCCGCGCCGATGAGCCGGCCTGGGCAGCGTGGGTCGATATCACGGTTCGGCGTGCTGCTGGCGATGGCGTGGTGCGTTGGCGGCCTGCCGGGCGCCGGCGCCGCGACGGGATCGGACGCCGCGAGCGAGGGTCCGTTTCGCGAGTTGTACGAGGAACTCGTCGAAATCGACACGACGCTGTCGGACGGCAGTTGCACGATTGCCGCGGAGGCGATGGCACGGCGCCTGCAGTCTGCCGGCATGCCAGCCCCAGCGATGCAGGTCCTGGCACCGGCCGACCGCCCGAAGAGCGGCTCGCTCATCGCAAGGCTGCCGGGGCGCGACGCGAAGCTCGTACCGATCATGCTGCTCGCGCACATCGACGTCGTCGAGGCTCGACGGGACGACTGGGATCGCGACCCGTTCACGCTCGTCGAGGAAGACGGCTTTTTCTATGCTCGCGGCGCGAGCGACGACAAGGCGATGGCCGCGATCTTCACGGACCTCCTGGTCGGCTGGCAGCAGGCTCGTTACGTGCCGCGACGCGGTGTCACGCTCGCGCTGACCTGCGGCGAGGAAACCCCGAACACGTTCAACGGGGTGAGCTGGTTGCTGCAGACGCATCCGGAACTGATGCGCGCGCAATTCGTGCTGAACGAAGGTGCAGGTGGCCTGCTCGACGCGGCAGGCCGCCCCGTCAGCCTGGACGTGCAGGCCGGCGAGAAGGTCTACCAGGACTTCACACTCGAGATCACGCAGGCAGGCGGGCACAGTTCGCGCCCCACGCGGGACAATGCAATCGACCGCATGTCCGCGGCAGTGTCCCGGCTCTCGGCCCACCAGTTTCCGGTCAGCCTGAACGAAACCACGCGCAACTATTTCCTGGCGCAGGCGGAACTGTCGCCTCCCGACATTGCGAGCGACATGCGCGCGATCGTCGCAGATCCGGGCGACGGGGCGGCTGCGGCGCGGCTCTGGACCGCGAATCCGACCTGGAACGGCATGTTGCGCACGACGTGCGTCGCGACGGAGTTTCTCGGCGGTCACGCGCCGAACGCGTTGCCGCAACGCGCGCGCGTCAACGTGAACTGTCGCATCCTGCCGGGCGTGCCAGTCGAGCAGGTGCGGATGAACTCGTCCGCGTGCTCCAGGACGAGGCGATCTCGGTGACCACGGCCGGTGAGCGGGGCCTCACGGCACCGGTGCCGCCGCTGACGCCCGCGATCATGACGCCGATCCGGAAACTCGCGCGCGTGTATTGGCCGGATGCCCGCATCGTGCCGACGATGTCGACGGGGGCGACGGACGGCCGCTACCTGAATGCGGCCGGCATTCCGACATACGGTGTGTCGGGGATATTCCAGGACGCCCGGGGCAGCGGCGCGCACGGGCTCAACGAGCACATCCGGGTCAAGTCGCTCCTGGACGCGAGGCGATTCCTGCAGGAGCTGGTGCGCGCGTATGCGCAGGCGGGCGACTGAGCGATCGTGGACCGCACGTGCGGCGTGCGCGCCACTGGCTTTGAAATGCGGATTATCGCGGAGGGAATCAAAGTCCGGGTCGACATTGGCGTGATCCAGCAGGTCAATCGAAATTTTCTCGAACAGCAGACCCAGCAGTTCGATTGCCCCGTCCACATCTTTCAGGTGAGTGGTCAGGGCGTTGGTGGAACTGACATCCGTCTCCATGAGTGCCAGCGCCTTCCCGAAGTGGCTGAAAGCGTCCTGAAGTCGCTTCTGCTGGAATCTCAAATACACAGCGGCTCTGGCGACCTCGCAAGAGTCGGGATCCAGGCCAAGTGCGACAAAGCGCACCGGAACCAGTGTGCCGCGGTCCGCCGACTCGCGCGCTTCGCCGCGAACCCAACGCGATGACACCGAGGTTGGCGCCCAGACCACCAGCACGGCCCTGGCGGCCTTGCACTCCGCCTCGATCTGGTCGTCGAACTGCCGTCCGGCGTCGATCTACGGGTCCCACCAGACAGACCGGCACCTCGCCTCGATCGCAGCCACGCGACGCAACGCGCGCCTTGTCGCGGCGAGCTTGGACAGCATCAGCGTTGAGCGCGGCAGCGCACGTTCGCGCCGCCGATCGATGGCGCGGCCACGATGGCGTCCGCGACTTCCTCGGCCGTGAGGGATTGGCTGCGAGAACACCAGGTCCGGAACGTGGTCGAGATCGTTGAGCACGAAGGAAGTCGGAACGGGACCGTGCGAGACCACGCAAACCGCCACCCCGGCATCGCACAATTCCTCCCGGCCGCAAACGTGAAGACACGAAGCCCTCACTTCGACGCACGGTAGGGCGCTTCGTGTAGCAACAGCATATGGCCGGCGATGGAGGCGAAGTTGACGACGACCCTATTGGTCGGACGCAGGTGGGGGGAGGGCCAAGCACGTCTACAGCAGCGGTGCCTCCAGGTAGGCGTCGATGTCCGATTCGATGGCAAGGGGCCGAGTTTGTCGAGGGTGCGCCGCGCATTCGCGGCGGCATTGTTGACCACGACGTCGATGCGTCCGCAGGTCGCGACCGTCTCATCGACGAGCCTCCGCAGGTCATCGATCCGGCTGACGTCGATCGGCACCCCGAGTCCGCCCAGCGAATTCGCAAGTTCGGAGATCTTCTCCGCGGAGCGAGCAGCCAGGACGACGCACGCGCCCGCCTTGGCAAACGCGCGTGCCGCAGCCTCGCCGACGCCGGACGAGGCCCCGGTGATGATCCGGTTTGAACCAGGGTGTCCCACCGCGGACAAGGTGCGTGCCGACAACGTCCGCGCGCTCGCGGACGAATCGATCACGGCGAGCTTCGCCGGTCCCAAGGTACTGACGGCGCCCGTGCCGCCGCTGACTCCCGTCATCATGGAGCCGATTCGACCGATCGCACGCACGTTCTGGCGACAGGCCAGGAAGGGGACTTGCGTTTCGGCCCGGGCCGCGCGAGGGTTGCGCCTCTCGCCGCGACCGCGGCGGCTGCAGGAGGCAAGTATCATGGCCAATTACGTCGACGGATTCGTCGTTCCGGTGCCGCGCAAGAAGATCGATGTGTACCGGAAGCTGGCGCGCAAGGCCGGCAAGGTCTGGCGTGAACACGGCGCACTCGACTACGTCGAGTGCGTGGCCGACGACGTCAAGCCCGGCAAGCACACGTCGTTTCCGCAGAGCGTGAAGCTGAAGCCGGACGAAGTCGTCGTGTTCTCGTGGATCGTCTACAAGTCGCGCAGGCAGCGCGACCGCATCAATGCCAAGGTCATGAAGGACCCTCGCCTCGCATCGATGATGGATCCGAAGGCCATGCCGTTCGACGGCAAGCGCATGTTCTGGGGTGGCTTCAAGGTCATGGTCAACGTTTGAGCCCGGTGCTTCCCGGCGCGCGGTCGTGCGTCGGGAAGCCGGTGGCGCCGCCGGGGCTGCCTCTGTTACCGTCTGCCCCGTGCAAGGCGCATTCTTCCGAAGGCGCCAGTTCCAGCAAGGAGCAGGGCAATGGGTTTCATCATCTCTTTGATCATTGGCGGCATCGTCGGCTGGCTCGCCAGCATCCTCATGAAGACCGACGCGCAGATGGGCCTGATCGCAAACGTGCTCGTGGGCGTCGTGGGCTCGGCGCTTGGCTTCTGGGTCGCAGGGCTGCTCGGCATCGCGCCGGCGGGCGGCATCCTGCGGTTCGTCGTCGCGGTCGTGGGCGCCGTCCTGCTGATCTTCATCCTGCGCGCGCTCGGGATTTTCAGGAAGACCTGAAGCGGGTCCAGGTGAACCTGAGCTTCGTCCTGGCCGCCATGTGCGCCGCGGCACCGTTCGTCGCTGGGTGTGCCGCGGGACCCTCGACCAGCGAGGCCGCGCCGGCCGGTGCCGCACGAGCCGGCCCGCAGGCGACCGGCACCCTGACGATCACCGGTTCCGTCGGCTATCGGGAACGCATTGCCCTCACGCCCGGCAGTATCGTCGTGGTTGAACTGCGCGACGCAGCCTCGCCGCCCGCAGCGGGAGTCGCGACCGAGCAGCGGATCCCGCTGGAAGGCGGGCAGGTACCCGTCCCGTTCTCGCTCCAGGTCGACCGTGCGAAACTGCAGCCGGGGCACACCTATGCCGTGCGCGGCGGGATCATTGCAGGCGCGGGCGCACGCTGGGCGAGCGACTCGGTCCCGATCGACGTGAGTGCCGCTGCGCTCGACGTCGGACTGCTGAACCTGCGCGCAGTGACCCAGTCGCCGTTCGCCGAGGCGGACGTGTTGCGGGCGCGCGGCAACGAACCCGGCTGGCTCGTCGAAATCCGGCCCGACCTGCTCACGCTGACGCTGCAGGAGGAACAGGCGCGTTCGGTCCACGGCGCGCCGGCCGCGTCGCGCATCGACGGCGTCACGCAGTACGTGGCGGGTGACGTGACGGTGCGCGCCTTCGACCAGCATTGCACCGACACGATGACCGGCATGCCGTATCCGCTGACCGTCGAAGTCGTCCGGGCCGGCATTGCGCCCGTGCTGCACGGTTGCGGTGGGGAGCCCGCCGCTTTGCTGCAACAAGGCGAGTGGCAGGTCCGGAACGTCAATGGCGTGGATGTGACGCCGGGGATACAGGGCACGATTACCTTCGGCACGGACGGCAGCATCGGGGGCCGGTCCTTCTGCAACCGCTACGCCGGAAGGTACAGCCTGACGGGCGAAGGACTGGCGATCACCAATGCCGCGTCGACGATGATGGCTTGCGTGGGTCCGGCGATGGAACTGGAGGACAGGTTCCTGGCCGTGCTGCGCAAGGTGGCGCGCTTCCAGGTCACGCCGGAGGGCGCGCTCGTGCTGCTTGCAAACGATGGAGAACGCATCACGGCAGTGCGCGCGGCGGGCAACTGACACCATGCAAGCACCCGCCACGCGCCCGCTACCGGAGTCCATGTGCATGCTCCGTCGATTACTCGTCCAGGGGCTCGTCGCGCTCGCCGTCATCGACCTGGGTGCATGTGCGACGCTGCCGGACCGCGACCCGCTGCAGGTCACCGTGGCGGGCATCGAACCGTTGCAGGGCGAGGGACTCGAACTGCGCCTGCTCGTGAAGCTGCGCGTGCAGAACCCCAACGATGCGCCTGTCGAGTACGACGGCGTGTCGCTCAATCTCGACGTGCAGGGCAAGTCCTTCGCGAGCGGCGTGAGCGACGCGAGCGGCACCGTGCCGCGCTTCGGTGAGAGCGTGATCGGCGTCCCTGTCACCGTGTCGATGCTGAGAATGGTGCGCCAGGTCATGGGAATGGTCGACGGCCAGCCGGTCGACAGGATCACGTATTCGCTGCACGGCAAGTTGAGCGGGACGCCGTTCAACACACAGCGGTTCAAGGCCCAGGGCGACTTCTCCCTGCCGCAGTCGCCGCCGCCGGCAGGCAGCACGTACTGAGTTCGCCATGCCGGTTCGCGCCCTGTTACCGACGCTCGACTACACGTCCCACGGTTCGTTGAGCCGCATGCAGACGCTATCGCCGACGTTCGCGTCGCTCGAGCGCAAACTGCAGCGCCACGTGACGGCATACGCAGGATCGCTGGAATACGACCTGCACCGACGCAAGCTCGCGATGACCGACTGCTGGATCAACATCATGCCCCGTGGCGTCACGCACGGCCTGCACCTGCACCCGGTGTCGACGATCAGTGGCACGTACCATGTCCGCACGCCGCAGGGCGCGCCGGGCCTGAAGCTCGAGGACCCGCGGCTCGACAGGTTCATGGCCGCGCCGCCACGCCGGCCTGGCGGCCGCCCGGAGAATCGGCCCTGGGTGACGCTCCCGGTCGCGGCCGGCACCGTGGTGCTGTTCGAGAGCTGGCTGCGCCACGAGGTGCCGCGGAATCCCGCCGCTTCCGACCGGGTCAGCATCAGCTTCAATTTCAACTGGTTCTGAGCACGGCCGGGCGCGCACGGACCGACGTGCGGTATCGTTGCCGGTACCGGGGTCTTTCGCGCCAAGCCGAGGTTGCCATGGATTTCGACATCCGCCGTGAAGATCGCAGCTCTGGTGGCCGCTGGACGACCAACGTGGACGGGCACGAGGCCGAAATGACCTTTTCGCGTGCGTCGCCGGTGCTGATCATCATCGATCACACCTCGGTACCGGACGCGCTGCGCGGCCGCGGCGTCGGCCAGGCCCTGGTGGCGCGGGCCGTGGAGGAGGCCCGGCGCGACGGCTTTCGCATCATCCCGCTCTGCCCGTATGCCAAGTCGCAGTTCGACCGTCACCCCGACTGGAAGGACGTGATCTCGGGCTGACGCGGCAGCCGGAGTCGCCTGCCACTTGTGGCGCGAGGCGCTTTGGCCTCCTAATCCGCCTTCCATGCGCAGCACGACATGTTGAGGGTATCGCCCACCGAGATCGAGGCGGAGCGGGTGCGGGAACTCGCCGGTAGTTCGCCGCGCGCGCCGACCGGTGGCCGGGGTGACGCGGGATTGCCGAACGACGTGAGCGCGCACAAGTTCTTCGCGCCAGCGCCGTACCCGGGTGCGATCGCGCGCGGGGCGATCCTCGAGCGCATCGTCGGCGACCGCAGCGTCCGGGTCATCCTGCTGCAGGGACCTGCGGGCCACGGCAAGTCGACGACGCTGCAGCAGATCAAGACGCTGCACGAGGATTACGGCTGGCAGACGGCCTGGCTCACGTTCGACGACGCGGACAACGACCCGCGGCGATTCGCGATCCACATCCAGGCGCTCGTGGACATGCTCTGCCACGAACGCACCGAGCGTTCACGAGGAGACGAGGACGCGGCCGCCGCTCGCCGGCGGCGCCGCGCCGACTGGGTGCTCGATCGTTTCTCGCGCCTGCAACGCCCGGCCGCGGTGTTTCTCGACGAGTTCCAGACGCTGCGCAATCGCACCAACCTGACGTTCTTCCGCGACCTGTTCGAGCGCCTGCCGGACAACGTGCGGATTTTCGTCGGCTCCCGCTCGTTGCCGGACGTAGGTCTCGCCAAGTTGCTGGTCAACAACGTGGCGCTCGTCATCAAGGCGGACGACCTGCGCTTCTCGCCGCGGGAGGTCGACGAGTTCTTCGCGGCCTCCAAGGAACTGAGCGTGAGCGGCGAGGAGATCGAGACGATCTATCGCCGCACGGAAGGCTGGCCGGCCGCGCTGCAGCTCTATCGCCTCACGCTGGTGAGTCCCGAGGTGCGCAGTTCCCTGGACGACCTGGGCAGTCACAGTCCGCGGCAGCTGGCCGAGTATCTCGCGGACAACGTGCTCGCGCTGCAGCCGGCTCGCACGCAGGCGTTCCTGCTGCGCACCTCGCTGCTGACGCGACTGACCGCGCCGCTCTGCAACGTCGTCACCGGGCGGCAGGACTCGCAGGCGGTCCTGCAGGAACTGGAACGTTCGGGGTTGTTCGTGCGGAGCCTCGACGCCGAGGGTCGCTGGTTCAAGTATCACGGGCTCTTCTCGACGATCCTCGCGGAGAGCTTCTGCCGCAAGTCCGAAGCGCAAGCGCGGGAGGTGCACGCGCGCGCGGCCCAGTGGCACCTGGCGCAGCAACAGTACGAGGAGACCGTGCATCACGCGCTCGCGTGCGGCGACTATGCGCTTGCAGCGGACACGCTCAACGTCTGGGCCGCACCGCTGACGGTCAGCGCCCATTTGATGACCGTGGAGCGCTGGTTCGACCTGGTGCCACTCGAACACGTCGTCGCCCGGCCCGAACTCGCGATCAAGGTCGCCTACGCGCTCATGTTCCTGCGCCGGCACCAGAAACTGCGGCCCGTGCTCGAGCACTTGCGCCGCTACGTGCCAGTGGGTGCGACCGCCCCTGCGGCAGATCCTGCGCTGCTGCTCGCAATGGCGCAGGTTTTCGAGGATGACATCCCCCGCGCGTCCGCCAGCATCGACGTGTGCCGGCTGCGTGAACGGGCCGACGACGGCTTTCCGGCGTTCGAACTGGGCGCGGCGGCAAACGTCGTGGCCTTCCGCGAGGTCGCCGTGGGCGATTTCGAGGCAGCGCGCAAGTCCCTTGCGCTCGCGCGCTCGTTCAACGACCGCGGCGGCGCCACGTTCAGCGGTGGGTACACCGCTGCGATCTCGGGGATCTGCAACCTCCTGCAGGGACAGCTGCGCGAGGCACTCGAGCGCTTCAAGCGTGAAATGACCGAACCCGGTGCCCACCTCGACCGGTCGTTCGCGTCGGCGGCACTCGCCTCGTGCCACATCTGGGCTTTGTACGAGTCGAACGACCTGAACGGCGTCGAGTCGATCTGCGGCCAGTACCACGAGGACATCTCGGGTTCCGTGATCCTCGACTTCATCGCCGTCGCGCTCGTGTCGATGGCGCGAACGCATGACGTGCGCGGCCGGCCGGACCAGGCACTCGAGGTCCTGGACGAGATCGAGCGCATCGGCCACGACAGTGGCTGGTCACGCATGATCGGCGTCGCCGACTGGGAGCGCGTGCGGCGCGCTTTGGCGGCAGGGGACATCGAGCGCGCGAAGACCATCGCAGCGCACATTCCTGCGCCCGAAGCCGCGCTGCCCGCGTCCTGGATCTCGCTCGCGGAGGACCTGGGCGGCGAGTCGCTCGGCCGTATCCGTCTTGCGATTCACGCCGGCGAACTGGCCCATGCCGGCAGCCTGCTCACGCACGAGTTCGCCCGGCAGCCTGCCCGCACCTATCGACGCATGAAACTGCACCTGCTCGAGGCGCTGCTGCGACAGCGCGAAGGCGCCCACAACGCGGCGCACCGCAGTCTGCGCAAGGCGCTGCTGCTCGGCGGCACCGGTTGCTATGTGCGCAGTTTCCTCGACGAGGGGGAGGGCATCGTGCGGCTGCTGCGGGAGGAGTACCAGGGCATCTTCCATCGCGCCGGCCGCGACGATGCCGATGCCGACGAGCATCGCGCATTCATCGAGCAGTTGCTCGAGGCGTCGGGCACGGACCTGAGCCGCGCGCTGCCGGCGGCGGCACGCACCTTGCTCGAGCCCTTGTCCGAGCGCGAGAACGAGATCCTCGTGTTCCTCGCAAACGGCATATCCAACCGGGAAATCGCGGGCCGCCTGTTCGTGTCGGAGAACACCGTGAAGTTCCACCTCAAGAACATCTACGCCAAGCTCGCGGTGAGCAGCCGCCTGCAGGCGATCTCCGCGGCACGACAACTCGGTCTCGTGTGAGGCGCCATTGCGGCTGCGCTGGCTGCTGCCGTCTACCGCAGTGCAGCACGAAAATCATTCGCGAAACTACCCGTTCGAGTAGGCAATCGGCGGGTCCGCGTACGTAGAGTCCGCCCTGACCAAATCGAGTCGGGGGAGTCGGATGGGATCGTCGATCGCAGCAGGCGCGACTGGCACGGGTCGGAAAGTCACGACCGTGACGGGCGACTGAGTGTATTCGCTCCGTTTCCGGTTCGCCCGCTGGGTCATGCGCCATCGCGGTCCCTGCATGGTCGCGTTCGTGATCATCACGGCCGTGTTTGCGCTCGGCATACGCAATGTCGAGATCAAGACGATCTTCTCCGACCTGTTGCCGACCGACGACCCGTTCGTGCAGGTCTACAAGGACCATCCGAACTTCGGCAATCCGCTCACCGTCACCGTGATGGTGAAGCATCGCGGCGGCGACATCTATAACGCGGCGACGCTCGACAAGGTCTGGCAGCTGACGCGCGACATCGACCTCGCTCCGGGCGTCGATCACGACCAGATCCTCTCGATCGCGACCGAAAAGGCGCGCTATGCGGAGGCGACCGCGAACGGCGTCGACATGCGGCCGCTGATGGAAGACCGCGTGCCCGCGACGCCCGGGGAGATTGCCGAGTTCCGCAGCCGCGTCGACAAGAGCCCCGGCGCGCGTGCGTTCCTGATCTCCGGGGACAACAGTTCGACGCTGATCAACGCGACCTTCATCGAGCAGCGCCTCGACTACGGCGAGGCCTTCCAGTACGTGCAGGGGCTGGTCAAGAAGGCGCGCGACGACGCGCACGACATCCACCTGGCCGGCCAGCCCGCCCTGACCGGCTGGGTGTACGAATACGAATCCCAGATGGTCGGCATATTCGCCGTGACGCTTGCGGCGCTGGTCCTCGCGCTAGCGCTCTACATGCGCAACGTGGTCGGGGTCGTCACACCGATCGTCATGAGCTCCGTGGCCGCGATCTGGGGCTTCGGCTTCGTCGGCTGGTTGAAGTCGCCGATCGAGCCGCTGTTGATGATCGTGCCGTTGCTGCTCGTGGCCCGTTCGTTCTCGCATTGCGTGCAGTTCACGGAGCGCTATTACGAGGTCTACGCGCACGTCAAGGACAGGGTGAAGGCCGCCGAGATCACGATGGGCGTGATGATGGCGCCGAGCGTGCTCGGTATCTTCACCGACATCGTGGCGATCTTCCTCATCGCCATCGCGCCGATCCCGGCCATGCAGCGCTTCGCGCTCTTCTGCGGTTTCTGGGCCGTGTGGCTGATCCCGACCGGTGTCGTGCTGATCTCGCTGCTGCTGGCGGCGCTGCCGGCGCCGAAGAACATCGAGCGGCTGGTCGGTGTCGAGACGCAGTCCGGTTCACACAGGCTGGCGCGGCAGCTGCTGTCGAAGATCGCCGGCATCACTCATGGCAAACCCGCGCGGATCACCGGCGCCATTGTCGTTGCCGGCCTGGCGTTCGCGCTCTACCACCTGTCGCACCTTGAAATCGGCAATCCCGTCGAGGGCAGCAACCTGCTGTGGCCGGTCTCCGAGTACAACCGCGGCGTGGCGGAGATCAACCGCAATTTTCCAGGCGTCAACACGCTCGAGATCGTGTTCGAGGCGAAGAACCAGCAGGACCCCGACCGGGTCATGCGGCAGGCCGACACCATCCTTACCATGCAGAAAGTGCAGGCGCTCATTGAGCAGAAGGAACAACCGCCGCGCGCCACGCTGTCGTTCGGCGACTACCTGATGGAGGCGAACCGGCTGTTCTCGGGCGGCAACCCGAAATGGCTGCCGCTGGACGGCACGGACCAGGCCGTCAACGCGGCCGCCTCGGCGGTCATGCTCGGCAGCAGCCCGAAAGCCTATTCGCACGTGATCGACTTCGAGCAGCAGAACGGCACGGTGTCGCTCTGGTACGAGAACAACAAGCAGCAGACGGTCAACACGGCCCTCGCGCAGGCCCGCGCGGCCCTGGCCGTCGTGGGCGAGGATCACAAGAGCTTCCGCGTGCGCCTCGGCACCGGCACCATCGCGCTGCAGAACGCGATGAACGACGTGGTCCAGCGCTTCCACTGGGTGATCCTGGGGTTCCTGAACCTCGTGATCCTGATCGGCTGCAGCATCGCCTATCGCTCGATCGTGGCCGGCCTGATCCTGCTGGTGCCGGTCAACATGGCCAACATCGTGCTCGGCGCGTCGTTGCACCTGATGGGCGTGGGGCTGGACATCAACTCGCTGCTCGTGGCCTCGATCGGCGTCGGCGTGGGCATCGACTACGGCATCTACCTGCTCTCGCGCATCTGCGAGGAGCACCACGCACACGGGCAGGATTGGGGCCTGACGATCACGGCGGCGCTCACGACTACCGGCAAGGCGATCATGTTCACGGCTTCGATCATGCTGGTGGGCATCCTGCCCTGGTATTTCCTGTCGGGGCTCAAGTTCATGGCGGACATGGGCCTGCTGCTCGTGCTGATCATGCTGATCAACATGGTGCTGGCGCTCGTGGTCCTGCCGCTGCTGGTCTGGTTCGTCAAGCCGCGCTTCGTGGGCCGCAGCGACTTGCTGGTCGGCGAGGGCGTGGACCTGTCGGCGTATGTCCTGGCGGACGAGGCGCTTGCGGTCGCGAGATGAGAATGGCGGCGCCGCAGCCTTCGGGCGGTGCATTTCTGCGGTGAATCGTTGGCGAGGAGGTCGTCATGTGGATCAAGAAATTCGACTTTGATTACGGGCGGCGCGCGCTGCTGCAAAAGACCGCTGTCGGCGCCGCGGCGGGCGTGCTGGCGCCGCTGATGCCGATGATCGCGAAGTCGGCGGACGATGTCAGCAAGGCCTATCCCGACGAGTTGCTGCACATCGAGGCGTTCACCAAAGGCAAGATCAAACCCGGCGACGTGGTCAACGCCTCGAACGTGGAAACCGTCAAGGACCTGCTCGATCCCATCACCTACCAGCAGGTCAAGACGATGGGGCGGCGCATCAACATCATCGACTCGACCAAGGACGTCACGAAGCTGTTCCCGCACGAGTACCTCGAGGCGACGCTGCGCAACAAGGGCACGGCCAAGTTCGACGCCGACGGCAACGTCGTCACGAACAAGGGCACGCCGTGGAACGGCGGCAACCCGTTCCCCGATCCGCAGAGCGGCGTCGAGGCGATGGCAAACCTGACGCTC
Organism: uncultured Gammaproteobacteria bacterium; assembly: GCA_963786705.1. GTDB lineage: Bacteria > Pseudomonadota > Gammaproteobacteria > Steroidobacterales > Steroidobacteraceae > RPQJ01. The sequence continues at coordinate 14,213 of CAWBAG010000007.1, read as the reverse complement.
GCCTGGGGCCGGCACAGCTATTCGCAGTATGCGGTGCGCGACTGGGACATCGCCCCGGACGGCAGCGTGGGTTACCAGTACGATTTCGTCTGGGCGGAACTCAACACGACCGCGCGCAGCGACGGCACGATCTGGAACAACAAGAGCGACCTGCTGCGCTACCAGTCGGTCTGGTTCACGTCGCCCCAGGACACTGCCGGTACCGCGTTCCTCAATACCTGGAGCTACGACCAGCGCAAGTTCCCGGACCTGCAGGGCTACCTGCCGGCATTCCGACGCGTCCGCCAGTTCCCGACCAACCAGCGCTTCGAGCCCCTGGTGCCCGGTATCACGCTCTTCCTGTCGGATGCGTGGGCGGCCGGCGACCCGATGCTCACCTGGGGTAATTACAAGATCATCGGGCGCAAGCCCATGCTCGGCATCATTGGCGGCCGCAATTTCATGGGCGGCCGCGGCGGCGCCATGGACAACTACGAGCGCCCGGTGCACGGAGGCCCGAAGAACCAGACGTTCTTCGACACCTGGGCCGAGCTGGTCCCCGAGTGCATCGTGCTCGACGCCGAGCCGACCGGCTACCCGCGCGCGCCCGTCAGCAAGAAGCGCATCTGGATCGACGTCCGCAACGGCATGTACGTGGCCTACAACACGTTCGACCGGCGCGGCGAGATCTGGAAGTCCTTCGAGCCGATGTACGCGCAGTACTCGAACGAGAAACTGACCGTGAAGGACGGCACCCACGCGCAGTGGTCCTGGGTTGGCGTGCACAGCCACGACATCCAGTCGAACCGCATGAGCCGGTTCGTGCAGGCGAAGGAAGTGAAGGGCGGGTACAAGAGCACCTACGACACGGGCGGCGTGGACGTCTACAACAAGTACCTGACCGTGCAGGCCATCCAGAGACTCGGGTCGGCCTGACATGCGCGTGCGTCTCAGGTGGAGCGCGCTGGTCCTGGGCGGCACGCTGCTGGCTGCGGGCAGCGGCGGCGTGCCGTCGGCGACGGGCGCCACCAGCGTGCCCGTCGTGACCGGCACCGCGCACTCGGCGCTGTTCTCGGTGGATTTCGACGGCGCATCGGGCATCGCCGTCGGCGCCATGGGGCAGATGATGCTGTCGCAGGACGGGGGCAAGTCGTGGCAAGCCGTCACGCCGGCACCGACGGAGAAATGCCTGCTCGGCGTGGCGATCGGATCCGGGCGCACCCTGGCGGTCGGGCAGTCGGGACTGATCATCGTGCGCGACGCGAACGGCAAGTGGCAGGAAGTGGCGAGCGGCACCGAGGAGCGCCTGTTCGCCGTCAGCTTCAATGCCACGGGCACGGCCGCTGCGGTCGGATCGTTCGGCAAGATCCTGCTCTCGCGCGACGGCGGCGCCACCTGGACGTCCGTGGCTCCCGCCTGGGCCGAAGGCTATTCGGACCAGGGCATGGAACCGCATCTTTACGACGTCGAGGTTGCAGCCGACGGGGCAATCACCGTGGCCGGGGAATTCGGCCTGATCCTTCGGTCCACCGATGCGGGCGCAACCTGGGCCGTCCTGCACAAGGGCGAAGCCTCGATCTTCGCGCTCGACTTGCGTGCGGACGGCGTCGGCTACGCAGTGGGGCAGGGCGGGACCATCCTGCGCACGACGGATGGCGGCGCACTCTGGAGTGCCGTTGCATCCGGCAGCACGGCCAATCTTCTCGGGGTGCGGTCCGGGCCGGGGGGCAACGTCGTCGTGACGGCGATGCGCGACATGCTGGCCAGCGCGGACGGCCTCGCGTGGCAGCGAATCGAATCTGGTGATTTCAGCTCCGCCTGGTACTCGGGCGTGAGCGTCACCGGCGCCGGCGCTGAACAGAGCGTCCTGGTCGTCGGCCATTCAGGACGGATCGTGCGGATCGAACAATGAGAAGGCGTCGGTCCGCGTCATGACTGCAGGTTCAATGAGGGGGCTCGAACATGAATCGTAATGCCAAGTTGGCTGGCTGCGTGATCGCAATCCTGGGGACGGCGGCTGCCCAGTGCGCGATCGCCCAGGACGCCACTGAAGAATCGACTGCCAGCAGCGGGTCCGGCATGGACTTTTCGTTCAGCGGCATGGTGCGCTCCGAGACGGCGTTCTCGACAGGCGAAGCCAATCCGCTCAATCAGCGCGGCAACGTCTACAACGGCAAGACCGTCGCCCGCGACAGCAGCCTGATCGGTTTCTTCGCGGACACGACCACACGCAATGGCCAGCCGGACGACCCGAGCTTGAACATGCAGTTGTTCCGCGGCCAGTTCGAGGCGACGCTGAAGTTCTCGGAGAGCTGGACCGCGATCGCCAAGCTGCACGCGCTGTTCGACCCGGGCTGGTACGACGAGTTCGACCCGGACAAGGTCGGCAGCAACGCCGTCGGCGCGCTATACGGACAGCCCAATTATTTCGACTACGAAGTCGAGGGCAAGAGCAACTCGAGCCCGCTCGAGTGGACCGGGGAAAACTACCAGGTCTATTTCCCGGCGTTGTTCCTCGAGTACAACAAGGGCCCGCTCGACGTGCGCGTCGGCAACCAGCAGATTGCGTGGGGCCAGGCGATCTTCTTCCGCGTGCTCGACATTCCCGACGGCCTCGACCTGCGCCGTCACTCGGTGCTCGACTACGTGCCGGAGGAATTCTCGGACAAGCGCATTCCGACACTCGCGTTGCGCACGACGTACCAGTTCAGCGGGCAGTGGCTGTTCGACAGTTACGTGTCGCAGTTCCGCCCGAGCGTGCTGCCCAACCCGAACAATCCCTACAACGCGATCGCGTCGCAGTTCACGATCCACGATCGCTACGACGACTACGACGACCGGCTCGACTTCGGCCTGCGCCTGAAGGGACAGATCGGCGACTTCGGGCTGCAGGGTGTCGTGGCGCGGCGCTACAACCCGGACGGCGTGTACCGGTGGACTGCATCCGGCGTCAATCGAGACATCCCTGGCCTCGTGGGTTCGGGCGCCGTGCTGGCCAACACCCCCTTCGAAGTCGACTCGACCGGTGTCTGGTCGTCCGCGGAGTGGTTCGATTACGCCGGTCGTTCGCGCCTCGACGGCGTGGCGGGGCTCAACTCGGCGATTCGCGATTTCCAGCCCTGGACCGGCCTGCTCAACGCGTTCGAGGTGCCCAACTACACTCTCGCGCGCCAGGAACTCGACCTGTTCTTCCAGTTGGCCGGCGGTGCGCTCGTCGGCACCAACAACGCGGGCCTGCGCGGTCACCTCGAACGCGAGTTCGACCTCGAGACCAACGTCGGCGCCGGCGTGAGCTACGTGTTCAGCGGTGAACCGGGTTCGTTCACCGACCAGCTGATCCTGAACTTCGAGGCCATGTACACGCCGGACCGCGTGTTCACGAGCCCTGGGCTCGAGAAGGAATTCCTGACCAAGGACGAACTGGTCGCCGCGCTCGTGCTCGAGAAGTACCAGCGCTTCTCGTCGGACCTGCCGGCGACCTACATGGTCGGCCAGGTCCTGCACAGGACGGAGAGCGACCTCTTCGGCCGCTACCTCGGCGGCTACAGCGGCACCGTGAACCACGTGCCGACGGGCAAGAGCGGCGGCTACACGGCGCTCGCTATCGCGCTGCAGCAGCCGTTCGAGAACCTGATCTGGCGCGCCGACCTCGCGATCCTGTATGACCTCGGCGGCGGCCTCCTCGTGCAACCGGCGGTGCGCTGGAAGCCGAACGGCACCTTCACCGTGGAGGCGTTCTACAACTACCTGAACGGCACCATCGGGGGCAATCCGAACGACAACGCGCTCAGCACGGTCGACTACGCGGACGAGTTCGTCGTCCGGATCGGCATGCAGTTCTGACGCGACACGCCCGGGACCGCAGCCGAGTTCGATGAACAACCACCGTGCAAAGACGCCCCGTGCCGTCACGCCCGAGCCGACGCCAGTTCCTGGGGAAACTGGCGCGCGGCGTCGCGGGCGCAGGCTTGCTGATGCCGCTGTGGGACGCCATCGCGGAGACGGGCGACGTCGCGCGGGCGTATCCGGACGAGCTGCTGTCGCTCGATGCGTACACGAAAGGACGGATCAAGGCAGGAGACGTGATCGATGCGGGCAACGTCGAGCACGTGCGCGACCTGCTGGACACGATCCGCTACGAGCAGGTCGCTCGCATGGGACGACGCCTGCGCGTCGCGCCGACGACCACGGACGTGCTGCGCTTGAGTCCCTGGGAATACGTGGAAGCGACGCTGCGGAATCGCGGGCAGGCCCGCTTCGACGCACGCGGCAACGTCGTGACGCTCGAGGGCAAGCCGTGGATCGGCGGATCGCCGTTCCCATCCCCGCAGTCGGCCGTCGAGTACTTTGCCGGACTGACCCTGAGCTGGGGCCGGCACGACGCGTCGTTCTACTGCACCCGCGAGTGCGACTTGTCGCCAGAAGGGCACGTCCAGTTCGAGTACCAGTCGGGCTGGGCCGAGCTGTCGGCCGTGGCGCGCATCTGCCTCGAGCCGAAGCCCTACTGGCCGGGACACGAGACGAAGCTTCGCTACCAAACCGTGTTCTTCAGCGCCCCGGAAGCGGTCAAGGGCACTTCGTTCCTGAACGTCTGGCATTACGATCAATCGACGATGCCGGAACTGTACGGCTACCTGCCGGCGTTCCGGCGCATTCGCCAGTTTCCGACCGACCAGCGCTTCGAACCGTTGATTCCGGGCTCGACCTTGTACCTGTCGGACGCCTGGGCCGCCGGCGACCCGCTGCACACCTGGGGCAACTATCGGATCACCGGCCGCGGACCCATGCTGGCAGCGGTGTCGGGCGGATGGAACCCGGCGCATCCGAACTGGCAGCACGCGACCCACGGCGGACCGCTGGGCAGCACGTTCTTCGACACGACGGTGGAACTCGTGCCGGAGGCCGTCATCGTCGAGGCGGAGCCGGTGCGGTTTCCGCGCGCTCCGGTCAGCAGGAAGCGCGTCTGGTTCGATGCGCGGACCCTGTTGCCGATCGGCATGGTTTCCTACGACCGCCGGGGCGAGCCGTACCGGTCGTTCGACGGGGCCTACTCGCTGTACGAACGCGACGGCAAGTCGTTCATGGACGGCGCGCATCCCTACTGGTCGTGGACCCACGTCCACGTGTTCGACATCCAGTCGGGCCGCATGACGCGGCTGGAACAGGTGCGCACGATCGCGGGCGGCCACACGACCAGCGTCAACGACGCGGGCATCTACGACAAATACCTGACCAGCGCCGCCCTGATGCGGCTCGGCGCGGGTTGAGCGATCGCATGAGAGAGGAGTGCACGTGACCACGACGTCACCTGAGTCCGGCAAGCTGATCAACATCGACAATGGCGGCACGCTGACCGACATCTGCGTGATCGACGGCGCGCGCGTCTATCGCACCAAGACGATCACGACGCCGCACGACCTGTCGCAGTGCCTGTTCGAGGGGCTCAAGAAGGCCTCGCGGGCGATCTACGGCAAGGAGGACGTGCTGGCGCTGCTGCTGTCGACCAATTACATCCGCTATTCCACGACGCAGGGCACCAATGCACTCGTCGAACGCAAGGGGCCGCGCCTCGGATTGATCCTCGGCGGCGGCTTGCAGCCGGCCACCCTCCTGCGCGACGCGCACGCACAGGAACTGTTCGCGGCGCTCGTCGGCCGGCGCGCGCGAGTCCTCGATGCCTCGCTCGCGGGCGAGGCGCTCGAAAGCGCGGCCGTGCAGGCCGTCAACGCCCTGGCGTCCGACGGTGCGAACCGTGTGGTCGTCGTATTCGGCGGACCCGACCGGGCAGCCGCGGAAGTCCAGGTCAAGCGCAAGCTGCTGCGCACGTTTCCACCGCACCTGCTCGGCGCGCTGCCGATCCTCTACGCGCACGAGCTCGTGGACGACGCCGACGATTCGCGCCGCGCCTGGACCGCTCTATTCAACGCATTCCTGCACCCGGCGATGGAGCGCTTTCTCTACACGGCCGAGCACAAGCTGCGCGATTTCCGCACGCGGAACCCGCTGCTGATCTTCCGCAACGACGGGCACTCCGCGCGCGTCGCGAAGACCGTCGCCGTGAAGACTTACAGCTCCGGCCCGCGCGGTGGGATGGAAGGCGCGAAAGCGCTGGCCGGGCACTACGGTTTCCAGCGCCTCCTCTCCATGGACATCGGCGGCACGACCACGGACATCGGGCTCGTGGAGAACGAGGTCGTGCGGGCGAAACGGCGCGGCACGATCGAAGGTGTGGTGACGTCTCTGCCGCTCTGCGACGTGGTCAGCGCCGGCGTCGGCGGCAGTTCGATCATCCGGGTAGTGGACGGCGCGATCCGCGTCGGTCCCGACAGCGTGGGCAGCGCACCGGGGCCGGCATGTTTCGGGCTCGGCGGCCGCGAGGCGACCATGACCGACGCCTTCCTGCTGGCCGGCCTGCTCGATCCCGCGTCCTATTTCGGCGGGGAACTCAGGATCGACGTCGAGCGCGCGCGCAGCGCGGTCACGGAGAAGATCGCGCAACCGCTCGGGCTGACCCTGGACCAGTCCGTGGAGGCCATGGAACGCGCCTGGGTCGGCAAGGTCGTCGACAGCCTGCGCCAGTTCGACCGCGACATGACGCCGCAGACCGTCCTGGCGGCCTTCGGCGGCGCCGGCCCATTCGCGGTCTGCCGCGTGGCAGAGGTGGCCGGCATCGAGCGCGTCGTGATTCCTGGCCTGGCCGCGGTGTTCTCCGCCTACGGCATCGGGTTCTCGGACATCGGCCACGAGTTTGCGGCGGCGCTCGCGACGAACGACACGGACAGCCTCGCGGCGTGCCGGGAACTGCTGCTCGAGCGCGCCACGCGCGGCATGTTCGCGGAGGGCGCGACGCTCGAGGAGTGTCGCATCGAGGAGACCCTGAACGTGGCAAGCCGGTCGGGCGAGCAGTCGGTCGCCCTCGGCAATGGCAAGCTGCCAGATGGGTTGCCGGCCGGCGCCGAGTTGTCGCTGTCGCTCACCGTGATCAAGCCGGTAGCGCACGCCTCGATCAACGGCCGCTTCGGCCAGGCCACGCGCCCAGCCGTCGGTGCCGGAACGCGCAACGTGCTCGTGCGCGGGCAGCGCCACGACCTGCCATTGTACCGCGTCGAGGAGCAACCGGTCGGCGCGACGGGCACCGGTCCGGCGGTGCTCGAAGAGGCGTTCTTTACCTGCCGGATCGACGCGGGCTGGAGCTTCGAGATCAACGACGCGGGCGACATCCTGCTGATCCGCACACCTGGAGGTTCACGATGAAGGTGCTCGTCACGGAGTATCTGCGCATCGATCTCGACGCCGAGACCTGGGAATGCCGCCGCTGCAACCATGGGCTCGGCAACGCGCGCGACAACTACAAGCGCGGGTTGCTGGTGTACGACCGCGATCCGCGCGAGATCCACAAGCCGCTGCTCGATCCGGCGAAGTACGACCGCACGTACTCGCCGGACCCGGCCTGGTGCCGCATCCTCGAGTACTACTGTCCGAACTGCGGCACGATGGTCGAGGTCGAGTACCTGCCGCCCGGGCATCCGCCGCTGCGCGACATCGAGTTCGACATCGATGCGCTGAAAGTGCAGTGGCGGGACCGCAAGGAGGTGCTCGAGCCGCCGGTCGGCCCCGATCTCGCACTCGAGAAAGTGCAGAACCTGCGCGCACTGCACGCCGATCACCAGCACGGCCACAAGCGCTGAGGGGCCCGCGATGAAACGAGTTTCCGTTGACATCGGCGGCACCTTCACCGACTGCTTCGTCGCCTGGAGCGGCCGCTACGTCGAAGGCAAGGCCCTGACGACCCACCACAACCTCGCGCTCGGATTCAACGAGTCGCTCGCGGATGCCTGCGGACAGCTGGGCGTGCAGGCCGACACGCTGCTCTCGCAGGTCGATTCGGTGCGTTATGCGACGACTCTCGGCACGAATGCGCTGATCGAGCGCAAGGGGCCACGCATCGGCCTGCTGGTCACTGCGGGCTTCAAGCACACGATCCCGCTGTCGCGCGCCCGCGGTTACGGCGAAGGCCTGCCCGAGATCGAGCAGATGGACATCCCGAACGCGCGGCGACCGCCGCCGATCGTGCCGATCCCGATGATCCGGGAGGTGCGCGAACGGGTCGACTATCTCGGCAAGGTGTTCTGGCGCCTCGACGAGAGCGACGTGCGGCTGCGAATCCGCGAGCTCGTGGACATGGGCGCCGAAGCGCTCGTCGTGATGTTCACCAACAGCGTCGTGAATCCCGCGCACGAGCTGCGTGTGCGCGAGATCTTCCTCGAGGAATACCCGGCCCACCTGATGGGCGCGATCCCGATCCTGCTGTCGCACCAGGTGGCCGGACGCAAGGGCGAGTACGCGCGCGGGACGTCGACGATCATCGACGCGTTCCTGCACCAGACGATGTACTACGGCCTCGGCACGCTCGAACTCAACCTGCGCGCGCAGGGTTACGGCAAGCCGATGCTCGTGAACCACAACTCCGGCGGCATGGCTCAGCTCAATTCGACGGATGCGCTGCAGACCGTGCATTCGGGCCCGGTCTCGGGCATCGCCGCGAGCGAGCACCTCGCGACCCAGGCGGAGCTCGGCAACGTCGTCGCGACCGACATGGGCGGCACGAGCTTCGACATCGGCATCGTCGTCCAGGGCGGTGTCAAGTATTACGACTTCAACCCGGTCATCGACCGCTGGCTGGTCAGCGTGCCGATGGTGCACCTGGTCACGCTCGGGGCCGGGGGCGGCTCGATCGCGCGCTACGAGCGCATGTACAAGACCATCGAGATCGGGCCGAAGTCGGCAGGCTCCGACCCCGGGCCGGCCTGCTACGACCGCGGCGGCCTGTTGCCGACCGTGACCGATGCCGACCTGCTGCTCGGTTATCTCGATCCGAAGAATTACGCGAATGGCCGCATCCCGCTCAATCCGAAGCGCGCGCGCCAGGCGGTCGAGGAGCACCTCTGCGACGAGCTCGACATGAACGTGATCGAGGTGGCGCGCCTCATCAAGCGCCAGGTCGACGCGAACATGGCGAACGGCATCGCGACCGAGCTGCGCACGCGCGGGTACGAGCCGAGGGACTTCACGACCCTGGCCTACGGCGGCAACGGCCCGTTGCATGCTTGCGGCATCGCGAATGCACTCGGCATCAACCGCATTCTCGCGCCGCCGTTCTCGTCGACGTTTTCGGCCTGCGGCGCCGGCAACGTCAATCAGATGCACATCCACGAGATGAGCACCTGGACCGTGCTCTTCAACCCGAACACCAAGTCGTTCTTCAACGACTACGAATCCTTCAACCGTAACGTCGAGGAACTCGAACGGCGCGGCCGCGAAGACCTCCTGCGCCAGGACATGGACCCGGAGAGCATCCGGTATCGGCTGGAGCTCGACATGCGCTACGGCAACCAGCGCGTGCAGACCGCGGTCGTCACCGACCGACAGCGCCTGCACGCGCAGAAGGACGTCCTGGCGCTGATCGAGCAGTTTCACCAGCGGTACGGCGAACGGTTCGGGGAAGGCAGCCAGTCGCCCGAGGCAGGCGTGCGCATCAACACGATCCGCGTGTGCTCGTACGTCGAGCAACCGACCGTACAGTTCGCGCGGCTCAACGTGTCGGACACGCCGCGGCCGCCGCCGGAGCCCGCCAGCCGGCGCGCCTGCCACTACGTCGGCTGCGAGACGGCCCTCGACACGCTGGTCTACGACGAAAGCGCCCTCGCCGAGGGGACGGTCATCGAGGGACCAGCCATCATCACGACCCGCGCCACCACCTACCTCGTCGAGCCCGGCTGGACGTACCACGCCGCCGCGCAGGGCGGGGTGTGGTTCATTCGCAAGTAACGCAACGGACAAGCCCATGAACGAAGCAACAGCCGCCGAAGACCAGGCGCTACGCGACAAGTTCCTCGCCGACAACACGCTGTTCCTCGGGCCGGACCCGGAGATCATGCGATACCACGGCATGACCGCACGGTCGCCGATGGAGGAAGCTGCGCTCGCGAAGGGCATCGACCCGCACCAGGTGCACCACGTGCGCGGGTTGATCAACGCCGCGCTGTCCGAGGCCTTCACGATGGTGAACCAGATGGGCGCCGCCCCCGGCGCAAAGTGGGGCGACCTCGTGACCGGCATCTACACGGCGCAAGGCGACCTCGCGATGATCGCCCCGCACGGCATCATTGCGTTCGCGGCTTGTTGCTTCTACCCCATTCGCTTCATCGTCAAGAACTGGATCGGCGACCCGACGGTCGGCGTCAGGGACGGCGACGGCTTCATCCACAACGACGCGCGCTACGGCGGCATCCACAAGATAGATGGCCATTCCATCCCGGCAGTCATACCGCCCGAACAGAACAGGTCCCCCTCTCGTCCGTAATCAGTCGCTCCGGTATGAGAAGAACCCGGGGGTACCGGCGCCTAAACTCGCTCACAGATCCCCAGTGCGTCGTGGCCGTTTTCCCACGCGAAAGCTCGTCACCCACTCTGACCGGACCTGCCCCGTGGAAGGGCGAACTGCCCGGACAGCGCCGGCATTATCGCCGCCCTGGAGGCGGTGACCCGAAAAAAGGTGGAAGTGGTCGTGGGGAACCCCCCGCCCATCACAGCACAGGCGGCCCTGGAGGCAATGGGGCTTAAAGCCGCGGACTGCCTCCTCGTCGGCGACCGGCTGGATACGGACACCCGCACGGCCCCCCCCTTTACGCGATCTTCTCATCCTCCCCCACTTCCCTGACGACCCAGGCCGGAGAGCCAACAACCAGTTTCCCCGGGGGAACATCTTTCAGGACCAGGCTGCCCGCGCCCACGACAGAACCAGCCCCGATACGGGCCCCTGCAGAGCACGATCGCTCCGGCCCCGATGAAACAGCCGTCCTCCAGGACGGTACATCCGGTACAGGCCGCCGCGGGGCCGACAAAGACAAAATCCCCGATGGTCACATCATGGGTGATCAGCGCCCGAAGCCGACACGTAAAGAATCTCCCGATCCGGACATTTGCGCCGATAACGCACCCGTCGCAAATGATCGCCCCGGGGCCGCAAAGCACATGGTTCATATCGACCCCCGGGTGAATAAGGCTCGTCACCCGGGCGCCCTCCGCCTTCTCCAGAACCCCGGCGATCAACCTGTGGTTTCTTATGCTGGAAGTGATATTGTTACAGAAAACGACATCTTTCTCAGCCGCCAGGCAGCGGTCTGACCTCTTTCCCCCCAGGACGGGATATCCCATAAAGGTCTTCTTCCACTAGGCAGGAAGATCGTTGAGAAACCCCATGATCCGGTACGTCGGCTGCCGACGATTGATCGCGTCCACAAGTTTGACCGCGTCCAGAAAGCCCGTTCCATAGATCACCAAATCTTCCATTCACGACACCCCCGGTCTGTACGGTCAAAAAGTCCAACCAGCGAAGATCCCGCCTGTCACGGCCAGTGCGAATGTTGCCACCAGGAGAATCCCGGCAAATTCCCGCATGAAGGATGGAGCATAACCAAAAACGATGTCCACGGTCAACAGGAACGTCTTCCGCAAGCTATAACCGCTATGACCGTTAAGGAGCTAATCGCAAGCCGGAGCATCGCCGACCCCGGCCAAGGGCATATCAATAGAGTCCTTATACGGCATGTTTCCCGCCACGGCTACCACGCGCTGAAAGAAAACTTTTCATCTGCAGGGCCGGGCCCTTCGTTAAAAAGCAGATGCAGGATGCTCACATGATGATCAAACGGAGCGGACTGCTGGCGATATTCCGGATAACCGGAATAATCAAGTCCGACTGACCCGGATCCCCTGCTCCCCGAAAGGTCCGTATCCAGGTACCCTACAGCCGCCTTCCCCGACAAATACTCTCCGGCACCAGCCCGACGGCAAAGGGCGAGCAGACGCCGGGATCGATCCGCGTGCTCCTCGCGCAGGTCCGACCGGGAAACAGGCGTTGTTATGCCCAGGACCCGATTTATTGCGGTGATGAACTTGAAATTGATCTCGCTCAGGTAACTCTCGGTCGTATCCAGGTACAACGGCTCGAACGCATTTTTCAAATCCCGAAAATAAGGCGCCAGGCGGTAAGCCTGCTCCAGGATCGTCCAATGCCGTTTGCTCCAGGCCATATCCGCGACCCGCACGTCCCTGATCTTCTGTAAAAACCGCCCCTGGACCACAACCGGGATCGTCAACCAACGCGTACCCTCAGGTGTTTGATCTTATTGCGATTGCGCCAATCCCTCCTGGTATACTGAACATCGTCCAGGAGAATGAATTACCGTCGACCATATTTATAATATCGAAATATCCTTTCCACGGGATATAATTGGACTGAATAATAGCGATTCTTTTGACACTCATACGCAAGCGACCCATTCCTTATGAAAGGTCCGGACACAACGGCCGCGCTTTCTATCGGCCTGCCTGGGGAGAGGTGGCGGCATTCCCCCGGCTTGCAGCTAAAACAGCTCCATCTGCTCCGAACTCTTCCGCCCGTTCGCCTTTCTAAACGGAACGGCAGCGGCAGCCGACAGCAGGTGCGCCGGGATCTCGCCGATGAAGCGGGAAAGCCGGCGGGGCGAAGGACCGGCCCAGGGACGGTTCTCGGAGGCGGTCAGGAGCAGCCGCTCGCTGGCGCGGGTGATGCCGACGTAAAAGAGCCGCCGCTCTTCTTCCATATTCACTGCGTTCCAGAGCGAACAAGGAAGAAGCCCCTCTTCCGCGCCGGCAGAAAAGACAACCGGAAACTCCAACCCCTTGGCGCTGTGCAGCGACCATCAGGGCCACGGCCTCGGCGGCGCGCTCGTCGTACACCGAGGTATCGGCGTAGCGGCGCAGATGGCGGCTAAAGGCCGCCAGGTCGCCGCCGAAGCTGCCGGCCAGATCGAGGAGCCGTTTGGCACCGACCAGTTCCGAGCCGACGCTGAGATACGGCAGCGTCCCGGCCAGGGCAGCGGCGAGCCCGCTGCGGGCGACTGCCTCCCGAAAACGCGCAAGGACTTGGTCAAGCTCCGTCAGTGCCCCGCCCGGCTGCCTGCGGCAGCCCGGGGAGATCGCGGCAGGCCCAGAAATCACCCGTCAGGGGGAACCTGCCGCCTCCATCCGTTCGATCGTGGCGTTCCCGATCCCCGGCAGACCGCCGGCAAGCTGGAGCCAGTCGGCCATCACCTCCGAATCGGCGGCGGCCTGCACGAAATAATAGACGGGCCGCAGGCCCGGAGCCAGGTAGAACGGCGTTGTCCCCACCTGTTGACAGGGGATGCCGCGCCGTTCCAGGGCGGCGGCGATCTCTTCGACCTGCCTGCCGAGCCGAAAGAGCACGGCCATGTCCCCGAAACTGAGCCCCGGTCCTGACTCGCCGTCGCCGCCCCGGCCTGAATTGATGGAAAAGCTTTCGATGCCGCCCATCAACTCCTCGATACGGCGGACGATGAATTCGGCCTCAGCCGCCGGTGACGGTGCACTGTACAGTTCGATGATCCTGCCGGCCGGTTTCGGCAACAAGCTGCAGACCGCTCGGCCGGCTGTTGTGCCTACTATTGTGAGAGATAAGCGCCGTAGCTGCCGCGATGATTGCAGCGGGGCAGCGATAGTTGCGGGTCAGGGACACCTGCTCGCAGCCGGGCAACTTGGCAAAGCGAAAGAAAAACTCCGGGTCGCTCCCCCGAAAGCCGTAGATGGCCTGGTCCGGATCGCCGATGGCGAAGACCGGCAGGCCTAAGCCAAGCCGCACCAGTTCGAACTGGCTCGCGTCAGGTCCTGGAACTCGTCCACAAAGAGGTGCTCCAGCGAGCCCAAGACCTGCCGCTGCAAAGCGGCATCCGCCTTAGCCCGCGGACGAATTCCGGGATGACGGCATCCAGGTCGAGGGCATCCAGCCGCTGCAGTTCATCCAGATAGGGTTGGATGCCGGCGGCCGCCTCTTTGGCGTGCAAGCGAAAATGATCGGCGAGCTCCTCGGCCAGGAGGGTGCGCTCCCTGCGCCCAACCTCGGAAAGAGGCGCTTGAGGAGCCGCTCGCGGCTCTCCGGGCCGACCACCGCGAGGCTGGGTGAGCTGCGGCGCAGCCAGTCGAGACAAAACTGGTGGAAGGTGCTCCCCACCAATACCCGCTCCCGGCCGGTCCGGCCAACTTTGGCGACGTTCCACGCACCTCATCCCCGCTGCCTTGACGGTGAAGGTGATGGCCGCCATTCGCTCTGGGTCGTGGCCATCTTCCAAGAGGCACGAGATAGCCGCTGGTCAGGGTATAGGTCTTGCCGGTAC